>CAWEYQ010000032.1:0-15183 GCA_963813265.1 uncultured Solirubrobacterales bacterium
GCGACTTCGGCGCGCCGCCGTGTTTCGCGTCGATCCCCTTCGGAGGGATCTTGTTGATCGAGTGCCTGCCCTTTCACCGGGGCGCCATCCGGCTGCGTTTGGCCGACCTCGAAGAATCCAGTCGTGCTGACTTCTTGTCCGCCGGACGCTCCGGTCGCGCAGGCGGACTGACTCGAGCGGTGCGGCAAAGGCATGTTCGAAACGGTTGAGGGGCGTTTCTGGGATCCGGCGCATGCAGACCGTCGTGTCCGAGGTCGGGTGGTGTGGCCTCGTCGCTCCCCGCAGCTTCAGCTCGAGGAGCCACTGCGACCCACTCCGGAGAGCAGTGATCCGATGGAGAGCATCCAAGCCATGGGCAGCGAGACGGCAGACGTCATCGCTGGCGCGACGTTGGCCGGAGAACCGTTGTCCTTGCAGGACGGCTTCGTGACGGAGATGAACGGTGGCCCGGTCGCGCACCCTCAGCTATGGAGCGTTGCGCGTGTCTTCATCGGCGCGGAGACGCCGCCGGCGGTGCTCACGCGTCTGGAGGTTGAGCTGCGGTTCGTCGGCAAACGCCACAAACGCGGCTGGGGATACGGCATGAAGGTCGTTGCCTACCAGTCGCCGAACCGCCTGGGGTTGATCAACCTCAACGGAACCATCGTCGCGCCACGACCAAACCGGCCGTCGCGACCGGGACGCTGAATGCCCACCGGTGAAGAACGTCGGAGAGCCGTGTGCGGGAAAATCGCGTGCACGGTTCGATGCGGCGGCGGAGGAAACCAGGCCAGTCGGCTCGGCCGTGCGGCCCCGGCGCCTCCCGCCGACCCTACCGCGACCCTGGTTCGTGCCATGAGCAGTCACGCCACCGTGCTCTTGCGTGTGGGCGATACCAGCAGTCGCACCGCGGCGCGCGTAAAGCCGGATCGGACGAAGACTCCTATGTCAAGTGCCAGGTCGTCTTGCGTGATTCGTGTGACAGCGCGAGAGGCCGAGGACGGGCCGGATGTGCAACATGCTGGTTGCTGATCGGCGTGTTGTAACGCCGTCTGCGGGCATGCGAGAGCACGCCGCGAGTGATTGGTCGTGGCGTGGGTGAGGGGGTCCGGCCCCGGTCCCTTGCTGATCGTGAGGGTGTCGCCCGCCGGTGGCGCCGTCAAGGTCGTTCGTCCGGTGGGGCGCTGCACCTTGACTGCGCAGGCGGTGGGCGAGGCTACGCAGCGATCAGGGGCTCGGCGGACTGAGCGGCCAGGTCACGGATCATGCGTCGGTAGACGACGTCTGAGAGGTGTCGCTTGAGGACGCGGCGGGCCTCCTTCTTGGTATGCCCGTTGGCGCGGGCGTTGGCGTAGATCGTCTGGGCGCGCGGTTCGCAGCGCAGCTGGGTGACGGCCATCCGATGAAGCACCGCGTTGATGCGCCGGTTGCCGCCGGGGTTGTAGCGGTGGCGGAGAGGCTCGCCCGGCCCTTCCGCGGTCGAGGCGGGCAACGGGGCCGTGCCATTGAAGCGGCGATAGCCGCCCTCAGTGAAGCGGCGGGCGTCACCCGTCTCGACCAGCAACTCGGCGACCGACCGGGTGCAGAGGCCGCAGAGCTCGCCCAGCGTCGAGCCGCTCTGGTCAACGAGCGCCTCCAGGGCAGCGACGACCTGCTTCTCCTCGCGATCGAGCGCTTGGATCTGCTGGTAATAGCCGTCGAGCAGTTGCAGGCGCAGCCGCGTCGGCGGGTCGTAGCGCCGGCGGCGGTTGCGACGCTGCAACGCTGCCAGCCTGGGGCGCACCGACTTGCTGTCGGGGAGCTGCTCGCGCAGCTCGAGCGGCAGCTCGCACAGCAAGGACTCGGCCTCGCCTACAAGATGCTGGCGGCTGGTGAGGATCGAGCGGCGCCGGTTGTGCCACAGCGACAGCAGCTGATGCAGCTCATCAGGCCCCTGGTCGGCCCCGGCGCGTTTGAACGCCTTGGGCAGCAGCGGATGCGCCAGCACCTCGCGGGCGATCCGCTCGGAATCCAGCGTGTCGGACTTGCCGCGCTGACGCGCCCGGTCAGACCGCGGCGTGCGGTTCGCGCACACATCGCGCACGTCATAGCCCCGGCCGATCAGAAAGATCGCCGTGTGACGCCCCCAGCCAGCGGCATTCTCCACGCCCCAGCGGGCGACCTGCTCGAACTGCCGCGCCCACGCCTCAAGCGCCCGATGCCCGCCACCGGACACCCTGAAATGCTCAGAGGCCACGATCCCACCACGAGGATCCATGACCGTCGCGGTCAGCGTCTGCTTGTGCGGATCGATCCCCACCACATTGCCGGCGTGATCCGGCGTCAGCAACAGGTGCGACGGTCCCGGACCGCGCTTCTGGGTTCTCCTCACCTCGACCCCTCCTCAGCGGTATGTTGATGGCGGACCGGCCGACAACATCCCGGTGGGCGCCCCCTGTCAACAGGAGGCAAACACTCCTTATCAAGTCAGGCCGATCCTCGAAGGCAAGAACCGAGGCCGACACTTCGTCAGCAAGACAACCTCGCCGGAGTCAATCGCTTTCTGAGCCAGACCTCGGTTCAGCCTTCGACCCTACGCGAACCGTCGCCCGCGCGGGCACCCAAGATTCAACACCGGGATCCCTTTGGCCAACGCGATCGCGCAACGAGGCCGCACGAGGACGAAAGAGCGATCGTGCGGACCGCGGCAGCCGGACGCTCGAGATTGGGCGATTGCGATCGTCCCAGTTCGGAGCTCTCGCGGGGGATTGGCGTCGCCACCTGTGATCGCATGCGTAGGGAAAGCGCTCGTCCGGCGCTGCCGCCTGCGGACCACTCCTGCGTCGCCATTGCGATCACGCGCCAGGTGGCGGCGCATCGATAAGAGGAATCGTCCGGGCCGGGGATCGTCGGCAGTCGGGGCGCAATCAGCAGGGACTGTCTTGTCCGGGCCGGTGGTCAAGACTCCCAGGCCGAGGTGCTGTGTCGCGCGTGGTGCGTCGTGGCGGTGTGCGTGCCGCGGCTTAAGCGGCCCGGTTGCGCCCGGCGAGGTACATGAGCCCGGCACCGACCGCGATCCCGGCAAGGAAGGCCGGGAAGCGCCGTCTGGGCCTGGGTTGCTCGACCAGTCCGAGCGTTTTCGCGACCATCGGTCCGTAGATGAGCGCTGCCGACCGCGCCGTGCGGGCGGTGTCGCCGTAGCGGCTGGCACGCCTGCTGATCTTGCGCTTGGCGACCTTCTTGCCAACGAACCAGGAGGCCTTGCCGGCTGGCTTGACTGCCCGCCGAGCGGTGCGGTTGCGAGCCACCTTGGCGGCGCCGTTACCTCCGGCCTTTACCACGGTCGTCTTTTTCGGTTTGCCAACGGTCATCGTCTCAGCCGAAGACTACCCCGACCGTGGCCGACGCCAACCTTCGGCGACCGGCGGACGCCTTTGTGCTGCTCGCTGGGCGACGTGCCTTGCGTTCGTCTTCACGCGGCACTGGAAGCGACCGATGAATCCAACGCCGTTCTACGGTCCCGTGTGCGAGCGGATTCACCCAATGGAAAAGTCTCTTCATATGAGCGCGATCACCCACGTGTTCGCCGACGTCCCGGTATCCGACCTCGACACGAGCATCGATTGGTACACCCGGTTCTTCGGCCGATCCTCGGAGAGACGTAAGGCACGAGGTGCTCTGGGAAATCGACGAGCACGCCTGGCTGTTCATCGAGCCGAACGCGGCTCAGGCCGGCGCAGGCCGGATCACATTCGCCGCCAGCGGCCTTGACAGGCTCCTTGGTCGCCTCGCCGCTAAGCCGCGACGACCTCGGGCGTGATGCGCCTGCGGGCGCCGTGCGCGCCTTCCGCGCGTTGCAGGGCCGAGGTTCCTGAGCTCCTGGTGCCGGCTGTGTAGCAGGAGCAGGGCCGACTTGACACTCGCCTTCGGCGACCCTTGGCCCAGGGAACCCGGCCGAGAACCTGGCGCTATCTCGACGCGGCCCCGACCCGTGCGAGACGGATGAAGCGAATTGTGCGTGCAGCGCGGTCTTGGTGTCGGTGATCTTGATGCTCCTGTTCGCTTTGCGAGGTTGTGTTGGGTTAGCCGCGCCGATATTTGGCAACGGCGAGGGGTAGCGAGATCACGAGGATCGCGAGCGTCCAGATCAGGGCTCGCGTGACGTAGTACGAGCTCGGGTGGCCGAGCAGCGCCCGTGCGTGCGAACCGAGGGTCAGCGATCTCACGGCGTCGACCATGTAGGTCAGTGGTTGATGGTTGGCGAACGTCTGCAGCCATCCGGGCATCGAGCTCACGGGCACGTATGCGCTGGAGACGAATACGAGTGGGAACACGATCATTCCCATACCTTGGGCGGCTTGCGCGTTGCGGGCGAACAGCCCCATCGTGATGAAGAGCCACTCGAACGCGAACCCGAACAGCACGACCAGACCGAATGCCGCCAGGCCGTCGAGCGCGGATCCGCGCAGGTGGAAGCCGACTACGAACGCGATCGCCGCGGTGACCGCGGTGCTCCATGCAACGAACGCGGAGTCCGCCAGCGCCCGAGCCGTGAGCACAGCAGCCCGCGGGATCGGCAGTGAGCGCAGGCGGTCGATGAACCCTTGCTCGAGGTCTTCGGCCACCGCGGCCGCGGTCCCCATGCCTGAGAACAGCACGCCGGTGGCGATGAATCCGGGCACCAGGTAGTCGACGTAGGGCGTGCCCGCGATGTGGATAGCGCCGCCGAACATGTAGCGGTAGATAAGGAAGAACAGCGACATCTGGACCGTGGCGAGTACGATCAGCTGCGGTGTGCGGACGTAGCGCAGCAGCACCCGTCGGGCGACGGTCAGTGTGCTCTTGGCGAGTCCGGCGTGGCGGCCTGCGTCAGCTGAGCCGGTGCGGTGTGTCGTGGCGATGGTCGTCATGGGGCAACTGCTCCTGTTGGGTCAGGCCGCGCGAGCGGCGATCGGTTCGTGGTTATCGCGGGTTGGCTGTCCGGTGAGGGCGAGGAAGACTTCGTCGAGGTTTGGTTGGCGGATCGCCAAGCCCTCGAGTTCGATTCCGGTTGCGTGGACGGAGTGCAGCGCGGTCATCAGCCCGTCCCCGGTGGAGTCGACGCGCACGCTCACCCGTCGCTGCGCCTCGTCGATCTGGGCGGCATCTTCGCCCAGTGCAGTGAGCAGCTCGGCGATGGTCGCCAGATCGCGGCGGTCGTGCACGTGTGCGTCGATGACGTTGCCGCCGATCCGCTGCTTGAGCTGTGTCGGACTGCCGGCCGCGACTGCCCGACCGTGGTCGATGATGACGATCTGGCTGGCGAGCTGGTCGGCCTCATCGAGGTATTGCGTGGTCAGCAGAACGTCGGTCCCGCGCTCGACCAGGGCGCGGATCGCGTCCCACAGTTCGATTCGGCTCCGCGGGTCAAGACCCGTTGTCGGCTCGTCGAGCAGCAGCAGCTGTGGAGCCCCGACCAGGCTCGCCCCGAGGTCGAGCCTCCGGCGCATTCCCCCGGAATAGGTGCGAGCCAGCCTGTCGCCCGCTTCGACGAGTCCGAGTTGCGCGAGGACGGCGGCGGCGCTCGCCTTCGCCGCACGGCGACCCTGGCCGAACAGACCGGCGAGCATCTCGAGGTTCTCGCGCCCGGTCATCGCGGGCTCGACTGCCGCGAACTGACCCGCGAGTCCGATTACCCGGCGGACTGCGGCCGCGTTCTTGCGCGCATCGTGGCCCGCAACGAGCAGGGTGCCCTCATCGGCTCGCAGCAGCGTCGCCACCATCCGCACGAAGGTCGTCTTGCCGGCCCCGTTTGGACCGAGCAGCGCTGTCACCTGCCCTCGCTCTGCGATCAGGTCCAGGCCATCCAGCGCCTTGGTCTTCCCATACTGCTTGGTGAGGCCGGAGGCCTCGATCGTGGCTGTCATCTAGCTGCCCTCTGGTTCTTCGTGGTGGTTGATCGGCGTGGATCCAGCTGCGAGCGCGAGCAGTGATCGCTCAGGCCCGATCAGGCGTTCTTCGCGTCGGTCGGCGATCGCGTCGCGAACCCGGGAGCGATCTGCCCCGCGGAATGCATGGCGATGTCGTCCTCGAGGGACTTGCTCGACCAAGTTCGGCGGCGCGAGCACGGCGCCGCCGGTCGGCTCAGTGGCCGTTGGGGCCCGGCACTTCCGCTGGAAGTGGCGAGCGTCGTGCGCGTGACGAGCTTGCGCGGCGCGCTCGGCTTCCCGCTGTCGGCCGGCCGCCAACGCTCGTGCCAGCTCGATATGGAGGAGTGATTGCATGCCGCGCACGGTCCCACTGGTACCGGCACGTCGCATCGGGTGCGTCGCCAGTCCGTCGCCGGTCACTTGAACTCGTCAGCGCCTTCCTGCGGGCTTTCAACCCGAGCGAAAGAGGTCCACAATGCTCTGTTGCTGTGGGTAGCTCTGAGGCCAGCGCGGGGGATGCGAGGCTCGTCGGGCGTGAACGTGTCTGCGCCGTGATTGACCGCCTGCTCGAACGGGCCGAGCGCGGCGAGAGCGGCTCGCTCGTGTTGCGTGGCGAGGCTGGATTGGGCAAGACGGCGCTACTGCGCTACGCCGCGGGACGCGCTGGCGAGATGACGGTGTTGTCGGTCACGGGCGTCGAGGCTGAGTCGGGCCTCGATTTCGCGGGGCTGCACAGCCTCGTGCGGCCCGTTCTCGCGCTGCTCTCGCATTTGCCAGAGCCCCAGCGCGAGGCGTTGGCGGCAGCGCTCGGTCTGCGGGCGGCCGAGGGCGCGGACCGTTTCCTGGTGTCTGCCGGCGTCCTGTCGCTGCTCGCGGCGGCGGCCGAAGAGCGCCCCGTCGTGTGCCTGGTCGATGACGCACAGTGGCTGGATACGACGTCCGGGGAGTCGCTGGTGTTCACGGCTCGGAGGCTCGGCGCCGAGGGGATCGTGATTCTGTTCGCCGCCCGTGACGGCGAGCGACGCCGGTTCGACGCTCCCGGCGTCGAGGAGCTCGTCCTCGGCGGTCTCGATCACCGATCAGCCCTAACCCTGCTCGACCGCAGTGCGCCTGCGCTCGCGCCCGCCGTGAGCGAACGGCTGCTCGTGGAGGCGGCTGGCAATCCTCTCGCGCTGTTGGAGCTTCCCGTGGCGCTTTCGGACGCGCAGATCGCCGGACGGGCCATGCTGCCCGACGCGATACCGCTAACCGCGCGCCTTCAGGCTGCGTTCAGACGACGAGCCGAACGGCTCCCGGAGGACACGCAAGCGGCGCTCCTGCTTGCCGCCGCAGAGTCAGCCGGCGAACCCGCAATCGTGATCGGCGCGATGGGCGCAGCGGGCCTGCCGCGAGATGCGCTCGACCCGGCAGAGCGTGCGGGGCTTATCGAGATCGATGCCGAGTCGCTCAACTTCCGGCATCCGCTCGTACGCTCCGCGGTCCACGATTCGGCGACGTTCGCCGCACGTCAACGCGCTCACGCTGCGTTGGCCGAAGCGTGTTGGGCGCCCGAGCACGCCGACCTGCGCGTCTGGCACCGGTCAGAGGCGACGCTCACGGCCAACGAGGACATTGCGGCCGAGCTCGAGGCGTCCGCGGAGCGCTCGGAGATGCGCGGAGGGCACGCGTCGGCGGCGACCGCCTTCGAGCGTGCCGCCAGGCTCAGCGATACCGATCAGGCGCGGGGCAGGCGCCTCGGTGCCGCGGCAAGGGCCGCCACCGAGGCCGGACAGCTGGCTCGCGCCGACGATCTCGTCAGCCGCGCGCTCCCACTTGCCAGTCGCGCGGAACGCCCTCGTCTGCTCGCCGTCAGCGCGATCATCGAGAGCTTCACCGGTTCCCTCCCGCAGGCCATCACCACGCTGCTGGATGGGATCGCCGCCAGCCGGGACCCATCGCTGAGCCTCGAGATGCTGCTGGACGGATTCGGCATGACCGTGTACCTGGCCGACTACGAGAGGATGCGCGAGCTATGCGTGCGGGCTGCAGAGTTCCCGCCGGTGACGGACGCCGATCGCTTTATCGTCACCGTCCTCACGGGCGCAGCAGCCGAGCTGGATGGCGACTTCGGACGGGCGAAGGAGCTGTTGGCGTGCGCGATTGAGATCGCGACCCGTCTCGACGATCCCCGCTGCCTGATCTGGGTGTCAGCCGGCGCCGGCCGCGCGGGCAACTGGGGTGACGGTCTGCCCTACGCCCGCCGAGCAGTTCGCCTCACACGCGAACAGGCGCTCGTAGCGACATTGCCCTACGCCCTTGAGGCACAGGCCTCCCAACTCCTCGGGCGAGGCCAGTTCGACCTCGCGTACGCCTCGGCCGAGGAGGGCAGACGCCTCGCGCTTGACCTCGGGCAGCAATGGATCGCGAGCTGGAACTTGGCGGATCTCGCCTCGGTCGACGCGTTACGTGGCGATGAGACACAGGTACAGAGGCGCGTCGCCGAGCTGGAAGCTGAGACCCCCAGCGGTGCCCCGCTGGTGATGGCGCGTATATCGCGAGCGCACGGGCTCCTCGACCTCGGCCTGGGAAGACCATCCGAAGCGCTCGATCAACTCCTGTTCTCGATCACCGCCGTGCGCCCCGAATCAAATCCGTGGATCGTGATCGGCGTCGCTGACGCGGCTGAGGCCGCCCTGCGCGCTCAGCGGCTGGACGATGTGATCAACCACATCGATCACTTCAAGCAGTGGGTCGAGCGTTATCCCAACCGCGGTCGGCTCGCGCTGCTCGCACGGTGCCGCGCGCTCGTGGAAGACCCCGACGCAGACCGCCATTACGCGGAGGCCATCGAGCTTGCCGACGCGCTGTCGCCGTTCGAGCGAGCGCGCAGCCAGCTCCTCTTCGGCGAATGGCTACGCCGGCAGCGAAGGCGTGTTGATGCTCGCCGCCACCTACGCGCGGCACTGGAAACGTTCGAGCAAGTCTCAGCGGCGCCATGGGCAGACCGCGCGCGCTCGGAGCTCCGGGCCAGCGGCGAGCGCGCCCGCAGACGCGACCCCTCCACGCGAGACCAACTGACACCCCAGGAACTCAACATCGCCGGCCTCGCGGCCAAGCGGCCTCACGAATGCAGAGATCGGAGCCCAGCTCTTCCTCAGCCCCCGCACGATCGACTACCACCTGAGAAAGGTGTTCGCCAAGCTCGAGATCAGCTCACGAGCCGATCTCGCCGGCGTCGAGCTGGGCGAACCCGTTTCCCGATAACAGTTAAGGGAACCGTGCGAGGCACGTCCTCTACGATTTGACGCTGCCGATGGACAGCCGTATTCGCGGACCGGAGCGGCAAACGAGCCTGCGTGGGCGGGCCAGTGAGTGCGCGTTTCTAGATCGTCTGGTTGGGGACATCCGTCGGGGCGAGAGCCGTTCTTTGGTGCTGCGGGGCGAGGCTGGGATTGGGAAGACGGCGCTGTTGGAGTACCTGATCGCGTCGGCTTCGGAGCTGACGGTCGTGCGGGCCGTCGGGGTGGAGTCGGATATGGAGCTCGCATACGCGGGCCTGCATCAGCTGTGCGCGCCACTGCTCGATCGGCTTGAACGGCTTCCGCCTCCTCAGCGAGACGCGCTTACCGTCGTGTTCGGACTGAGCGTCGGCGCCGCACCCGACCGGTTTCTCGTGGGGTTGGGGGTGTTAAGCCTGTTCTCGGAAGTGGCGGACGAGCGGCCATTGTTGTGTGTGATCGATGACGCGCAGTGGCTTGATCAGGCATCCGCGCTGACGCTCGCGTTTGTCGCCCGTCGCCTGCTCGCGGAGCCCGTCGGGATCGTGTTCGCTGCGCGCGAGCCGGGCGACGAGCTTCAGCACGTCTCAGAGCTCGAGGTGCACGGTGTGGGCAACGGCGATGCTCGCGCGCTACTGGGCTTGGCGGTCCGGTTCATGCTCGATGAGCGCGTGCGTGACCGGATCATCGCCGAGACACGTGGAAATCCGCTGGCGTTGCTCGAGTTGCCGCGCGGGTTGACGGCGGCGCAGTTGGCTGGAGGATTCGGGCTGCTGGGGGCGCATGCTCTCTCAGGGCGAATCGAGGACAGCTTCGTGCGGCGGCTCGAGGCGCTGTCTGATGACGCACGTCGTCTCATGCTGCTTGCAGCAGCTGAGCCGGTCGGCGACCCGCTGCTACTCTGGCGCGCGGCCGAGCAACTCGGGATCACTGTCTCGGCGGTCGACGCGGAGACCGACGAGCTGCTGGCGATCGGAGAGCGCGTCGCCTTCCGCCATCCGCTAGTCCGCTCTGCCGTGTACCGGTCAGCGGTGTTGCAGGAACGCCGGGCGGTTCACCTGGCGCTGGCAGATGCGACGGATCGGGACGCTGATCCGGACCGTCGGGCGTGGCATCTGGCCGCGGCTGCGGCGGGACCGGACGAGAGGGTCGCCGTGGAGCTCGAGCGGTCCGCCGGCCGAGCGCAGGCTCGCGGCGGCCTGGCGGCTGCAGCCGCGTTCCTGCATCGCTCTGTCGTTCTGTCAGGTGATCCAATGCAGCGGGTGCGGCGCGCGCTTGCCGCTGCCCAAGCGAGCTTGCATGCCGGCGTGTTCGGGGGCGCGGTGGAGCTGCTGGCGCTGGCCGAGGCCTCGACGCTGGACGAGCTGCAGATGGCGCAGGCGGAGTTGCTCCGGGGTCAGATCGCGTTCGCGTCGAGCATGGGGACCAGTGCGCCGCCGCTGCTGTTGAAAGCTGCTCAGCGCCTTGAGCGGCTCGACCTCGAGCTTGCGCGCGAGACCTACCTCGACGCGTGGGGAGCTGCGCTGTTCGCCGGTCGCTTGGCCTCCACCGGCAACCTGCTCGAGGTATCCCACGCCGCCATGTCGGCTCCGCCGCCGACCCGCCCCCTGCGTGCATCCGACCTGCTGCTGGATAGCCTCGCCACCGCTGTCACGGAAGGACGTGCGGCGGCCGCGCCACTGTTGAGGCGGACAGTAACCGCGTTCGTCGACGAAGTCTCCCCGGGCCAGGAGAACTTCCGCTGGGGCTGGATGACGACAATCCCGCCCAACATCATCTTCGATGAGGACAGCTGGGTCGCCATCAGCGCGCGCCATGTCAGGGAGGCCCGCGACGCGGGCGCGCTGGCCCGACTGCCGATCGACCTCGCCGACTGGGCAATCCTCGTCGCGTGGTGCGGCGACTTCGGTGCGGCTGGCGCTGCGATCGCCGAGGCTGAAGCGATCACGAAGGCGACCGGGACCTACCTTGCACCCTATCCCGGGATGTTGCTCGCCGCCCTCCGAGGCCAAAGCGACGCCGTGCCTTTGATCGAGTCAACGATCCGTGACGCCCGAACAGGCGGTCAGGGGCTCGGCGTCCAGTGGGCCGAGTGGGTGAGCGCAATCCTTTTCAACGGGCTTGGCCGCTACGACCGGGCGCTTGCCGCGGCCCAACGAGCGGCCCAGGAGTCACCGCAGCTCCAGGTCGCGCCCTGGGCACTGACTGAGCTGATCGAAGCGGCGGTCCGTACTGCGAGGGCCGAGCTTGCGGCGGGTGCGCTAGAGGGTGTGATGGCGGCCACCGCAGCCTCCTCCACCGACTGGGGGCAGGGAATCCAAGCGCGCTGCAGGGCGCTCTTGAGCAGCGGTGAGAGTGCCGAGCGCCTGTACCGCGAGGCGATCGAGAGACTGGCAAGAACCCGGCGGCGTCCCGAGCTCGCCCGGGCTCATCTGCTCTACGGCGAGTGGTTGCGCCGCGAACCCCGTCGGATTGAGGCGCGCGAGCAGCTGCGGACCGCTTACGAGCAGTTCACATCAATCGGGATGGAGGCGTTCGCGGAGCGCGCCCGCAATGAGCTTTTGGCTACCGGTGACAAGGTGCGTAAGCGGACGGTCGAGACCCGCGATGATCTGACCGCGCAAGAGCGGCAGATCGCGCGCCTCGCTCGGGATGGGCTGTCAAACCCGGAGATCGGCGCGCGGTTGTTTCTGAGCACGCGCACCGTCGAGTGGCACCTGCGCAACGTGTTCAACAAGCTCGACATCCGCTCGCGGCGCGAGCTGGCCGGCGCATTGCCGAGCACCGACTCCGAAATGGCTTCAGCCTGATCTCAGGGTTGTGGAGTGTCTCGACTCGGCCTTCCGCGAAATGGAGCTCGCTGGCGAGCCTTGAAGTTTGACCACGGTGCAGTGAGCGGTCGCCGACTGGCGGTTGGCCCTTGGCCGACGGCGGATGGTTCACAGCGGCCAGCGCCGGCGCGGCCCAGGGGTGAGCTCAGGTGTCGCGAAGCGCGTCCACCACACGCCGCCCGAGCGAGCGCTCCAGATCGCTGTCGACGTTCAGTCCGAGCGCTTCGAGCCGTGCGAACCGCACCTGTTGCACGGGCCGTCCGGAAAGGCTCGAAGAAATCCGCCAAGGCCGGGGGAAACTCGCTGTCGGGCGGCAGCGTCACCTGAGGCGTCGCGTGGCATGTGTCGCGGAGTAACAGATCGGCTGTGCTGAGACCCCAGGGTGGGTCTCAGCGCAGGAACCGGTTGTGGGTCAAGCGGGTGTCGCGACGTGCTTGACCTCAGCCATATAGCGCCCAGCGGCCGCGGAAGCCTCCTCGGCGGTGCTCCCGTGCTCGCGCGTCCATGTATGCCGCGTGCCAGTCCCACCAGTCGTGCTGTGGGGCAACGGCCTCGTAGAAGCCGTGATGCTCCTCGGTCTCGTGCAGGAGCTGTGCAAGCGCCGCAACGTCCATCTGCAGCCCTCTCCCTTGCCCACCGACGATGCGAGTTGTGATCTCCTCTCACGCCGGCGTCGAATTGATAGCTCTGTGCGGGCAGAGTTGCGCGTTTCGCCTGAATACGCGCCCGTGTGCTCCCTGGGTTTGCACCCTGGTTGGGTGGTTGGCTTTGGATGAGGACGAACGCTTGGGCGCTACTTTCGCCAAGGAGTAGCTCGCCGTTCGGGAGCGACGACTTCTGCCGGCGCGCTGAACCGTCGACCACGGAGGAAGCGGCGGACGGGTCGCGGCACGACCGAAGCTTTGAGTGGCTCGCGCGCGTCGGTTACTACGAGGTCCGGTCGCGCCCCGGCGTCAGAACGCCGCCACGGGCCAAGGGAAGTCTCCCGCTCGAAGGATGGGACTCCCCGCGGCAGCCTCTGGCGCCCACGTCACGGCAGACACGGGGAGCAATCGAGGGCGCGACCCCAGGGTGCCGACCCGGTGTTTTCTACGGGCGCGACTTTCAGACGGGGGGATCGGGCTTCGTCGGTCGTCCATCACCCCAGCAAGGAGGACCCCCATGGCTGTCATCACCGCAACGTCTACGGACGCGACGCTGATCCGCCCGTTCAGGGTTGAGATCTCAGACGCGGAGATCGAGGACCTGCGTGCGCGCATCGCCGCAACCCGTTTCCCGGAGCGGGAGCCCGTCGAAGATCCGATCGTGCATCCGTTGGGAGACGATGTTCCGCCGCAGGGTGTCGAGTTGGCGACGATGGAGGCGCTCGTGCGCTACTGGGGCACCGAGTACGACCTCCGAAGGGTCCAGACACGGCTCAACGCCCTGCCGCAATTCGTGACCGAGATCGACGATCTCGACATTCACTTCATCCACGTCAAATCGCGCCATGAGAACGCGCTGCCGGTGATCCTCATCCACGGCTGGCCGGGTTCGGTTGTCGAGATGCTGAGCGTCGTCGGCCCGCTCACCGACCCGACGGCACACGGCGGTGGCGCCGAGGACGCGTTCGATGTGGTGATCCCGTCGATCCCGGGCTACGGGTTCTCCGGGAAGCCGACGACGAGCGGCTGGGGCCCGGAACGCGTTGCCAGTGCCTCGGTTGAGCTGATGAAGCGCCTGGGCTACACGCGCTTTGTCGCGCAAGGCGGCGACTGGGGCGCGGTGATCGTGGATCTCATGGGCGTACAGGCACCCCCGGAGCTGGTCGGCATCCACTCGAACATGCCGGGCGTTCTCCCACCCGAGATCGCAAACCGGTTCGCTCCGGTGGTCGCTGAGCCGGCTCCGGCCGGTCTCTCGGCCGAAGAGCGGCGTTGCTACGAGCAGGTCGCCTTCATGTATACGAAGGGGATCGGCTACGCCGTCGAGATGCTCCTGCACCCGCAGACGCTTTACGGGATTGCCGACTCGCCGGCCGGGCTGGCAAGCTGGATCGCGGACCACGACGCCCAGAGCTATCTGGACATCACCAGCGCCTTCGTGGACGGTTCTCCGGTCGGCAATCTGACGCGTGACGAGGTGCTCGACAACATCACGCTGACGTGGCTGACGAACACGGGGGTCTCCTCGGCTCGTCTCTATCACGAGAACGCGTTTGGCTTCTTCGACGCCAAGGGCGTGTCCGTGCCGGCCGCAGTGAGTGTGTTCCCGAAGGAGCTGTATCAGGCTCCGCGGAGCTGGACGGAGCGCGCGTACCCCAACCTGATCTACTACAACCAGGTCGACCGAGGCGGGCATTTCGCCGCCTGGCAGGAGCCGCAACTGTTCTCAGAAGAGGTCCGCACCGCGTTCCAGTCGCTGCGGTAGCGCGACCATGTTCGAGCGGCTGCATATCCCCCCGCTCACCGGGGCGGCCGAGTGGCTCGACTCAGAGCCACTCGGCCCCGCCGTGCTGCGCGGCCACGTCATCCTCGTGAACTTCTGGACCCTGACGTGCATCAACTGGCTCCGCCAAGAACCGTACGTCCGCGCGTGGTCGCGGGCATACCGGGACGACGGGCTGATCGTGATCGGAGTCCACACGCCGGAGTTCTCCTTCGAGCACGAGATCAACCGCGTACGCGACGCGATCGACACGCGAGGGATCGACTATCCGGTCGCCGTCGACAACGACTACGCCATCTGGAGCGCGTTCGCCAACCACTACTGGCCGGCGCTGTACTTCATCCACAAGGAAGGCATCATCCGCGACTACCACTTCGGTGAAGGACGCTACGAGCGATCCGAGCACGTGCTCCAGCGCCTGCTCGGTGTCGAGCGCGAGCTCGTCACCGTCAAGGGGGTCGGCGTCGAGGCGCCGGCCGACTGGGACCACCTGCGGACGCCCGAGACTTACCTGGTAGGTTACGGTCGCAGTGAAACGTTTGCATCTGCGGACGGGGCTGATCGAGCCGCGCCCCCTACGGCTTTCCCAAACATCTGCGACTCAACCACAGGGCGCTTGCCTGCGATTGGACGACCAGCGTGAGAAGGTCGTGCTCGACCAGTCCGGCGGGAGCGTCGCCTGCCAGTTCCACGCACGCGACGCACATCTCGTGCTGTCGCCGGGGAGCGCGGGCACGCGCACGCGGTCGAGATGTCCCGCGAGGGCATCTCGCTGACCGTGATCCAGCGACAGCTCGGGCA
>CAWEYQ010000033.1:0-145893 GCA_963813265.1 uncultured Solirubrobacterales bacterium
CGGCGCGGCGGGCCGCACTCGGGTCGTTCGTGTCGATCTCGATCTGCCATGCGAGCGCGGAGCGCGAGGGACGATGAAGTCGATCGGTTCCCACCAGGCGTTGAGCATCACGAGGAAGGGGTCGTCGGGGTGGGCGTCGTCGCCGGTGGCGCCGCTCAGGGCCATGGTGACGGCTCTCGCGTAGGACTCGCCCCAGTCTTGTGGGGTCATCGCGTTGCCGTCGGGGCGGTACCAGTCGAGGTCGTCGCGGCCGGTCTGGTGCGCTGGTGTGCCGGTGAGGAACTGGCGGCGGCGGAATACCGGGTGCTGTTCGCGGAGGCGGCACAGGCGGGCGGTGAAGTCGACGAGGTCGGCGTTCTTTGCGACTGCGTTCCAGTCGAACCAGGTGAGCTCGTCGTCGTGGCAGTACGCGTTGTTGTTGCCTTGCTGGCTGCGGGCGAACTCGTCGCCGCCGAGGAGGAGCGGAACGCCTTCTGAGAGCATCAGGGTGGCGATCAGGTTGCGCTGCTGTCGCGCGCGGAGCTCGAGGATGGCGGGGTCGTCGGTGGGTCCCTCCGCCCCGCAGTTCCAGCTGCGGTTGTCGTCGGTTCCGTCGTGGTTGTCCTCGCCGTTGCTCTCGTTGTGTTTGGTGTTGTAGCTGACGAGGTCGGCGATGGTGAAGCCGTCGTGGACGGTGATGATGTTCACCGAGGCGGTGGGGCGGCGGCCGCCATGGCCGTAGAGGTCTCTGGAGCCGCTGATGCGCGTGGCGAGGTCGGGGAGGGTCCCCTCGGTGCTTCGCCAGAAGTCGCGGACGGTGTCGCGGTACTTGCCGTTCCATTCGCTCCAGCCGGCGGGGAACTGTCCGACGTCGTAGGCGCCGATGTCCCACGGCTCGGCGATCAGCTTGGCCTGCGCGAGCACGGGGTCTTGGCTGACCGCCTCCAGGAACGTGGAGTAGGGGGAGAAGTCGCTCTCCGCGCGGGCGAGGCTGGCCGCCAGGTCGAAGCGGAAGCCGTCCACGTGCATCTCCTGCACCCAGTAGCGCAGCGAGTCCATCACCAGGCGCAGCGCTTGCGGGAGATACAGGTCGAGCGTGTTGCCGCAGCCGGTGTCATCGACGTAGTGGGAGCGGTCGTCCTGAAGCCGGTAGTAGGCCGCGTTGTCGATCCCCCGGAAGCACAGCGTCGGCCCCCATTCGCTGCCCTCCGCGGTGTGGTTGAACACCACGTCGATGATCACCTCAAGCCCGGCGGCGTGCAGGTCGCGGACCATGCGCCGGAACTCGTCGACCTGCCCGCCGTCCCCCGCTGACGCGTAGCCGTTGTGCGGCGCGAAGTAACCGATCGACTGGTAGCCCCAGTAGTTGCGCAGCCCCCGCTGCACGAGTTGGGCATCGTGGACGAACTCGTGCACGGGAAGCAGCTCCACCGCGGTCACGCCGAGCCGCTGCAAGTGCTTCACGGCGGCCGGATGCGCCATCCCGGCGTAGGTGCCCCGCAGCTTCTCGGGCACATCGGGGTTCAGCATCGTGAAGCCCTTGACGTGCACCTCGTAGAAGATCGAGTCGGCCATCGCTCGGCCCGGGCGCCGATCGGACCCCCAGTCGAAGTCCGAGACGACGAGGACCGAGCGCGGCACGTACGGTGCCGAGTCGCGGCCGTCCGGCTGGTTCGGATCATCGGCCGCGTGACCGTAGACCGCCGGATCCCAGCGCACCTCACCCGCGACCGCGCGAGCGTACGGGTCGAGCAGCAGCTTCGCCGGGTTACAGCGCGACCCCGACGACGGATCCCACGGACCGTGCACACGGTATCCGTAGCGCTGGCCCGGCCGGGCGCCCGGCAGGTAGCCCTGCCACACGTACCCGTCGCCCTGCTGCAAGCTCCAGCGCGTCTCCGCGTCGGAATCATCAAACAGGCACAACTCGACCCCGTCCGCCACGCTGCTGAACAGGGCAAAGCTCGCGCCGTCGCCGTCGTGATGGGCGCCGAGCGGCGGCGCCACGGCGGGAGACTCGAGCGGCGGGCTTGCAGTGTAACAGACATCAGGTGACTCCTTCAGCTTTGGATAGACGCGGGATGCGAGTCGGCGCGACCGGACGGGTGGGCAGGTGCATCGCCGGGCACTCAGTCGGCCACCGCGGCGGCCGCTCCCGGCTTGGAGTGCAGGGCACCGGCCTGCATGAAGAGAAGGGCGACGGTGCCGGTCCAGCCGGTCTGGTGGCTGGCACCGATGCCGGCGCCGTTGTCGCCGTGGAAGTACTCGTGGAACGGGATCAGGTCGTGCCAGTGCGGGTCGGTCTGGAACTTCTCGATTCCGCCGAACACCGGCCGGCGTCCGTGCTCGTCCTCGGTGAACGTCGTGGCCAGGCGCGTGGCGATCTCGCTGGCCACGTCGAGCAGGTTCATCTGATTCCCGGAGCCGGTCGGGCACTCGACCTTGAGCTCGTCGCCGTAGTAGCGGTGCAGCTGCGCGAGTCCGCGCAGGATGACGACGTTCATCGGGAACCAGACCGGGCCGCGCCAGTTGGAGTTACCGCCGAACATGCCGGTGTCGGACTCGGCCGGGAGGTAGGTGACGTTGTACTCCTGCCCGCCCCAGTCGAAGATGCACGGCTGTTCGAGATGGCGGCGAGAGATCCCACGGATCCCGTGCGGGCCGAGGAACTCGTCCTCGTCGAGCATCGCCGAGAGGATCCGCCGCAGCCGCGGCTCGTCGACGAGCGACATGATCCGCCGGCCGTCCGGGTTGGGACCGGGGAGGTGCGCCAACGACGGCAACGCGTCTGAGAAGTCGCGGACGAATTCCTGGGCGCGCTCCATCAACATCGGGTAGCGCTTGAGCAGCTTGCCGTCGAACACGGTCGCGGCGCACATCGGAAGCAGCCCGACGAGCGAGCGGACCTTGAGCTGGATCGCGGCACCGTCGGGCATCCGCATCACGTCGTAGTAGAAGCCGTCGTGATCGTCCCAGTTCACGGTGTCGGCGTCCGGCGGGTTCATCGCGATCGAGATCCACTCGAAATGGGTCGCAAACTTCAGCGCCATGTCCGCATAGGCGGGATCGTGCTTGGCGAGCTCCGCCGCGATCTGGAGCATCCACTGGCAGTACAGCGCCATCCACGACGTGCCGTCCGCCTGCTCGAGCGTGCCTCCGCCAGGCAGCGGCGCCGAGCGGTCGAAGATCCCGATGTTGTCCAGGCCGAGGAACCCGCCCTGGAACAGGTTGCGGTCATCGGCGTCCTTGCGATTGACCCACCAGGTGAAGTTCGTCAGCAGTCGGTCGAACACCCGCGCCAAGAACTCGCGGTCGCCCTCGCCCCGGATCTCGGCCTCGCGCTCGTAGACGTACAGCGCCGCCCACGCCGTCACCGGCGGGTTGACGTCACTGAAGTTCCACTCGTACGCCGGGACCTGGCCGTTGGGATGCAGATACCGGGTGCTGAGCAGCAGCTCGACCTGCGCCTTGGCGAAATCGACGTCGACCAGCGACAACGGCGCGCAGTGAAACGCCAGATCCCACGCCGCGAACCACGGATACTCCCACTTGTCCGGCATCGAGATCACATCGCCCGCGACCATGTGAAACCACGGCACATTGCGCATTCCGCTGGCAGCGGCATTTGAGGCCCACGGATCGACGCCGTGCTCGCGCAACCACCGGTGCACGTTGTACTCGTAGTACTGCTTGCCCCACAACAGCCCCGCCAGCGCCTGGCGCATCACCATCGCCCCGTCTTCTCGCAGCGTCGGGGGAATGACCGTCGCATAGAACTGGTCGGCCTCCTTGCGCCGCGTTTCGAACACGCGATCGAAGTCCTTGCCCAGCGGCTTTCCCTTGCCCGGCACGTCCGTCTGCGAGCTGCCCGACGCCGTCAAGCGCACACGAATCGACGCGCTGCCCCCGGCCGGCACCTGCAGCACGTGATCGGCGGCGACCTTTGTCCCCGTCCGCTCCGGGTTGACCGCGCCGGCCGCCCCGTTCACAACGAACTCGTTGATCCCATCCTTGACGTACGGCGAAGCATTGGCAGCCCCGAACAAACGCTCGTTGTTGGTCTCGTTCTCACAAAACAGCAACTGCGCCGAGGCGTCGGCGCGCAGCACCCACTCGCCCAGCTCCGCGTGCGAGGCACGCGCGGCGGCGACCCCCTGCTCCCCGTCGGCGGCCGTCAGCGTCGGCTTGATGACATCGTCGCCCCACGACCACGTATTGCGAAACCACAGCGTCGGCAGCAGATGCAGCGTCGCCGCGTCCGGGCCGCGATTGTACGCCGTGACCAGCATCAAGATGTCATCTTGAGCGCCCTTCGCGTACTCCACGACGACGTCGAAATACCGGTCCTCGTCGAAGATCCCGGTGTCCAGCAGCTCGTACTCCATCTCCTGCTTGCTCCGGTTGCGATTCGTGGAGACCAGGTCCCAATACGGAAACGCCCGCTGCGGATACTTGTACTGGCACTTCATGTACGAATGCGTCGGGGTGCTGTCCAGGTAGAACCAGTACTCCTTCACATCCTCGCCGTGGTTGCCCTCGCTGTTGTTCAGGCCGAACATCCGCTCCTTCAGAATCGCGTCCGCGCCGTTCCACAACGCCAGCGACAGGCACAGCCGCTGCTGCTCGTCGCAGATCCCGGCGATCCCGTCCTCACCCCACCGGTACGCGCGCGACCGCGCCTGCTCGTGCGGGAAATAGTTCCAAGCGTCTCCGCCCCCGCTGTAGTCCTCGCGCACCGTCGCCCACTGCCGCTCGCTCAGATACGGGCCCCACGCCTTCCACGGAACCGCACCCGTGCGCGCCTCCTCCAGCCGGTTGTGCTCGGGGGTCTTGGCCTTGCAGAACTCGTCGTCATCGCAGGTTCTCCTCGTTTCCGACGCTCGTGAGCTCGGTCAGCAGGCAAGCGATAGCAGCGCCCTGGGAGCTGCTCCGGAACGCGTCCCCGCGGCAGACGAAGTCCAGACAGCCGTCGCGCCGCTGGGCAGTGTCGGTGGCTGGCGCCCGATCGCGACACTCCAACTTGCCCCGCCTCATCTCCACGCTGTCGCGCGTCGTAATCGTGTGCACCTGGCCTGCGCTGACGCTCATGGATTCCTCCCTCGGAACGGTCGACCCGCCAGCTGAACGGCTGGCCCGGCCCGGTCGTCCCGGCCCGGCAACTCTCGGCCAGCGACGCTACGACAGGCGTGCCCCGCTCACATCAGCCAATGTGGATGAAATCCAACCGCCGATGCGGAACCCGCACCCACCGCTCGCCCGAGCCGATCTCGCATTTGAGGCTTCGTACGACGCGAGACGAGCCGGCTCCCAGGTCACGTTGTCCCATGGCCGACGCCCGCCGATGCGTCGGTTCCTAGACCGCCCGCCACGAGACGAGGCTTGCGCTCGCACCGCTCAGGTCACCTACGACGCGAGGACGAGCGAACGGCATTGAGCGATCAGGCGTCGATCGTCGGGCCCGGCGGGGACGGTGTTCGGCGGTCAACTGCTCGGCAGTGCGGTAGCGCCCCTCGCTCGGTGCTCGTGCACTGGTGTGCTCTCCATCGTAGGCGGGGCCTTGTCCGCGGCGGCTTGGTACCAGTTTGCGTAACGGCTCACGAGCGGTGCGGCGGAGAGCCCGTGGAGGAGGACCGAGAGGCCGACGGTGAGGTAGGTGGCCGCGACGATCGTTCCGGCGTGAGCGAGATGGGCGTCCTCGACGATCACCGCGAACACGATCGACGCAAGCCCCCGTGGGCCAAACCAGCCGATGAACGCCACCGTCGGACCCCGCGCGTGGGTGCCCCACAGGGAGATCGCGACCGGCAGCATTCGCACGATCGTCAAGCTGAGCACGGCGTACAGCGCGATCTGCCAGCTCACGTGCTCCAACGCCGGGCCGAGGAGCACGGCACCGAAGACGAGGAAGGTGACGCTGTCGAGCGCCGCCCCGGTCTCTTCGGTAAAGCGCATCATCGATGCAAGGTTTTCCCGGGCGATCAGGCCGAACAGCGATCCGGCGACGAACGCGGCGATGAATCCTGACCCGCCGAGGTCGACCGCGATCCCGTAGGCGAGCACCGCGGCGGCGACCGGGATGATCTGCCGCCAGGCGTCGTCAATCAGATGCCGTCCTTCGGCCACGTTTACGACCGCCGCGGCGAGGACGCCGGCGGCGACGCCGCCGAGCAGTCCGTAGCCGATCTGTTCGACCACCACGCGCAGCGGGTGGGACTCGCCGCCGGCGCCGGAGACGGTCGCGAGCAGCGATCAACAGGAGGGGAACGCAGATCCCGTCGTTGAGGCCGCTCTCGACGTTGAGCGACTGACGCACAACCTGCGGAAGTCTCGCGTCCGTGACGACCGCGCTGCCAAGCCCGGCGTCGGTGGGCGCCAGGATCACGCCAAGGATCAACGCCTCGGTGATCGAGAACGACCCAAACAGAAGCACCGCGACCAGCCCTCCCAGCACGACCGTCAGAGGCAAACCCACGCCGAGCAGACGCACCGGCATCGAAGCCTCATGCCGCAGCGCCCGCAGATCGATGCGCGAGGAATCCGAGAACAGCACCACCGCGAGCGTCGCCTCGGCCAACGTCCGCACGGTCGAACTCGTGGGACGCACAGACAGGTCATCGAGCACCAGTGGCCCGACGAGCACGCCGACCGCGGTCACCACCATCGCGGGCGTGATCGGCGTGCTTGATAGACGCCGCGACACCGCCGCGACGAGCAGCAGCGTGAGGCCGACAATCGCTAGCCCAGAATTCACTCGCTCGCCCTCTTCGGCTGGCGGACGGCCAGCTACGAACCGGCGAGGGCGGACTGACTCGGTGTGTCGCCGGTGCCCCCCTTGACCGCGTGCATTGCGATGCCGAGCAGGAACATGCTCACGCCGTTGACGATGAACGCGAAGCCGATCAGCAGCGCGAGTGTGGCGAAGCCGATGTGGGGAGTGGAGATGATCACGATCCCGGCGATCACCTCGACCACGGCGACGATGAGCCTCCACAGCCGGTGGCCTTCGGCCGCGAAGGACAGAACGAAGCGGACGGCTCCGATCGCGATGAGCCACACCCCGATGATCACGACGACGAACGTGACGCCGCCGACGGGGTGCCGGATCAGAACCACTCCGACGATCAGGTTCAGCACCCCGAGGACCGCCATCAGTCCTCTGTTCTCGGTGCTCCCGATGATCGAGGCGCACAGCTCCGCGATGCCGTCCACGAGCACGAAGATGCCGGCAACCACCGCCAGGGTGGCGAGGCTGTTGCTCGGCTTTGCGAGGACGATTATTCCGGCGATGAGGCTGAGCACACCGAGTGACAGGGGCAGCCACCAGAGGCCGGTCTGCTCGCGTGGTACCGATGAATGTGACATGGATTGCAACCCTTCTCGTTACGTGTGACGCAGGAACTGCGGTTGTCGGCCTGTCGACAGTTGGCTGCCGCGCCGGAGCCGGCCCGGGCAAGCTGGAGCGGTGCGTCCACGCTTGTCAACGAACGTGGCGCCTGCGAGACCGGTGCGCATGTGTGTCAGAGCCCCGTTTGCGCCGTGATCTTGCCGGAGTTCACAGCCTCGCTCAGTGCTTGGTAGTCGCGTTCGTTCTGGTCGGCGTAGGCCTTGGAGAACTCGACGATCGCGCGGTCGAAGCTGTCGCCGTTGCCGAGGTAGGAGGCGATCGCGATCCGGTCACCGCTGCGGGCATGGGCGCGGGCGAGTGTCCAGCCGCACAGGTTCCCGTACGTGGCCATGCCCTTGGGGACCATCTGCTCGATCTCGGCGGACCCCTTCCAGTCCTTCAGCTGCCGGCCGTAGAAGTCGCGGGGTTTGCCGTCGAGCCCGGAGTCGACATGCACCCAGCCGAGGAAGATGTCGCTGGTGGCCTGCATCAGTCGCTGACCGACGACCACCCGCTCGCCGTGGTTTGTGAACTCGCTTGGCCCGAGGAACTCTTCCAGCACGGACGCTTCGGCCTCTTTCATCTGTAGGAACAGCGGGTCCTGGCCGTCGCGGCCGAGCAGCAGCGCGATCCACGCGCGCGTGCCGACGCTGCCGACTCCGACCACCTTGCGAGCGAAGTCGGTCAAATCGAACGCTTCGAGCAGCACGCGGCGGTCGAACTCGAGCGTCTGACGATAATCGCGGAGCAGTTGGTGAAGCCCTTCGAACATCTCGTCGCGGGCCTCGCCGTGCGCGAGCTGGTCGATCGGCACGATCAGCGGCGACTCATCGACGATCCGTGGCTTGCCGTCGACGACCTGGGTCAGCTTCGAGAACGCCGTCATGCTGTCCTTCGTGCGCGCCTTCGCGAGCTGCTTGTCGGCGCGCTTGACCACCTTCGGCTTGAACTGCGAGGCGTAGTCCTGGAGCACGTCCTCGATGTCCAGGTGCGAGTACCACACCTCCAGGTTGTTCATTCCGGCGAACTCCGCCATCGCGGTGCGGTACCGGCCGACCGTTTCGAGCACGATCCGGTCCTGCTCCTTGGCACGAAAACCATTGGAGCGCGCGGCGATCAGCATGCTGACGGCCAGGCGCTTGACGTCCCACTCCCACGGCCCGGGCAGGGTCTCGTCGAAGTCGTTGACATCGAACACGAGCTTGCGCTCGGGCGAGGCGAACACTCCGAAGTTCGACAGGTGCGCATCTCCGCAGCACTGCACGTTCAGCCCCGACCGTGGCGTCCCGGCAAGGTCGTGGGCCATGATCAGCGCCGCGCCGCGATAGAACGTGAACGGCGAGACGAGCATCCGCCCGTAGCGGATCGGCACCAGCTCCGGAACGCGCGTTTTCGCCTGACGCTCGAGCAGCTCGACCGGATCGGCGCGCGTCGCGAGCGGCTCAAACAACGCATGGCCGGCGCGCGGCACCTCCTTCCGTGCCGCCTTACCACGCGCAACCCGCTCGGCCACCGACAGATGCGGAACCGCCGCGCCCGGCTTCTTGGCCGCCGCGGTCTTCCTGCGCTGTGCCTCGGTCCCGTTCTTGTGGGGGCTACTCGTCGTCATCGCCATCGCCTTCCTCTTTGTCAGGTGCCGTTGTTCATTACGTGCGTCTTCTCGGTTGCGAACTCCTCGTCGGTGATGGCGCCGCTGGCATGAACCCTCGTTGCGACGGGGGTATCGACGGAAGGCTCTTGTGCGCCGCTGCCGGCAGACTGTGGGACGTCAGGGTGGGCAAGCGCGCCCTGTGCAGCGTCGGTCGTTGCTGAATCCTCGTGGTTAGTCATCCGAATTACTCGTCGGGTGTTGGACGTGTGGTTTCACGGTGTGACGGCCGACGCCGATCTTGTTGGGACCTCGGTCACGGACGGGGCAAGAGGCCTGCGTTCTCAGCGAGCTTCACAGCCTCGGCTCGCTTGGTGGCCCCGAGTTTTCTGTAGATGTGCTCGACGTGGGTCTTCACGGTGCGACGGCCGACGCCAAGCTCGTCGCCGATCGCCGAGAGCGTTCGATACGTGGGGAGGAGGCTCAGGACGCGGGACTCGGCCGGCGTCAGCGAAACCGTCTTGCGGGACTCTTTCTTGCTGTCGGTGTTTGGCTGGCTGGCAATAGTGCTCTGACGGTACGTCGCGGGCGTCGATCCGTCATCGGCCTAAATGGCTGATGTCTCCCTACCAAGCCCGTCGCTCGCGCCGACGTCGCGAGCGGCGGGCCGGCGCGATCGCGCCTCAGCCGTCGACGGCGGCATGAGGTGCCCACGCCGCGCGGTGTTCGGGATGGGTTCTACGTAGTTTTCTCCGATGCCAGACGCATCAAGCCCGCGTAGCCTCCAAATGGTCCGTCTGTCGGGCACCGAGACGTGGCATCTCCTGATGCGGCCGACCGGCTTCGCTGAGCGTTACGTAATGGGATGTCGTCTAGGGAAGGTCGACCGATTTGTCGGAGATATTGGCGCAGTCCCGCCCTACGGTGAGTGGGGCAACGGCCATACGCGAGTTCGTCGTCGAGACGGCTGAGCGTCCGGATGGGGCATAGGTGGCGCGTGCGCCGGCACGACCTCGTGTTCAGGTCGGCGTTCGACGCCGGTGAGTGGCGGGCCTTGCCTCGAAGCCGTATCGGCAAGAGAAGCGGCGTGGCCCGGAGGTCAGAGCGATGAGTAGCGCTGTTCTTACCGGGACCGGGCCGCTGTTGCGGGAGTCGAAGCCTCGAGTTCCAGCTATCCGGCGCGCTGTCGTACGGCGAGCTCGCCTCGCTCCGTTGCAGAAGACCGCGGAGCGCAGCCGGGTGGTGCTGGTTTCTGCGCCGGCGGGTTACGGGAAGTCGACTCTTGTCGCGCAGTGGAGTGATCTGGATCCGAGGCCCGGCGGCTGGGTGCAGGTCGGCCACGGCGACAACGACCCGGTGGTGCTGCTCGCTCGCGTCGCGGCGGCCCTCGAGCGCACTGGCCCGGTTCGCGGTGAGCTTCTTGAGGAGTTGTCACGACGGACGCCCCGGATCGATGAGGTCGCCCTTCCTCTCCTGGCCGCCGACCTCGGCGAGCGTGACCCGTTCGTGCTGGTGCTGGACGACGTGGACGTGATAACGGCTGAGAAGAGCCGCGCGATTCTCGGGTTTCTCGTCGACCAGGTTCGATCCGGCTCTCAGTTGGTGTTGGTCTCCCGCGGCGATCCAGGGGTGCCGCTCGGCCGCCTCCGGGCGAGTGGCGATCTGGTCGAGATCGGGACTGAGCTCCTCGCCCTGGACGCGCAGGAGACCCGTGATGTCGCCGCGAGCGGAGGACTGGAGCTCTCGGAGGAGGCGGCCGAGGCTCTGCGCGAGCGGACGGAGGGGTGGGCTGCCGCGGTTGCGCTGGCGACGCTGTCGCTGCGCGGCCGTGACGATGCCGACATGAGGGCTGCCGGTCTGTCGGGCAACCAGGAGCAGATCGCGGACTACCTGCTGGAAGAGGTGCTGAAGCGCCAGCCGGAGCATCTCAAGCGGTTCCTGCTCGGGACGTCGATCCTCGAGCGCATGACGGCGCCGTTGTGCGATGCGGTGCTCGGCACCGACCGACGCGGCGATTTCGCTCGAGGCCCTCGCGCGTTCAAATGCCTTCGTCGTCCCGCTCGACGATCGCCGCGAGTGGTACCGCTACCACCATCTGTTCGGCGATCTCCTCCGGGCGGAGCTCAAGTGGCGCCACCCGGAGCTGCTCCCCGTGTACCTGGGGCGGGCAGCAGGCTGGTGCGAGCGCTACGGAACTCCTGGCGAGGCGTTCGCCTACGCGCATGAGAGCGGCGATCTCGCTCAGGCCGGGCCGAATCGCGCTTGCGCATCGGGACGAGTTTGCAAGGCGCGGGCAGAGCGAGAGCGTGCGGCTCTGGCTCGAGCGCTGCACTGAGGAGGAGATCGCGTCAGACCCGCAGCTGTCGATCGCGGCCGCGTGGGTGTTCGGGTATCTTGGCGGCGATGCGGCCCGGGCGAGGCGGTTCGTCGCCGCGGCCGAACGGGGGCCGCTCGACGTGGCATCCGCCGACGGGGCGTCTTCGCTTCGCTCGGCGCTCGCGAACGTCCGAACTGTCCTCGCTTCTGACGGCATCCCGCAGATGCTGCGCGATGCTGAGCTCGTCTACGCGTCCGAGAAGCAGGCGGGCACCCGATGGCTTGTCAGCGGCTGTCGCGCGATGGGAGTGGCGTACGTTCTCCTGGGCCGGCCGCAGGAGGCGATCACCGTGCTGCGGGAGGCGCTCGCTCTTTCGAGCGACCAACCCGAGCTCGCCCACGCGCGGGTCTTCAGTCTCGGCTATCTGGCCTTCGCGGCCGCGGAGATGGGCAATCGGCGAGACGCGCAACGATGGGCGGTCGAAGCGACCTGGCTGGTCGCCAAAGAACACCTCGACGGAGACGGTTTACGGCGCGATCGCCTACACGGCAGGAGCGCTCGCGCACCAGCAACGCGGTGACCACACGGAGGCCGCGCGCCAGCTCGAGAACGTCCGGCGGGTCCGCCGACACTGCTCCGCGGGGCCCCGTGGCTCAACGCCGATCTCGCGCTGCGCTGCGCCGACATCAGCCTCGACCTCGGCGACCTTGCCGGCGCCGCTCGAATGCGCGCAGGTTGCGGGCGACGCGCTACAGGGATATCCCGATGCCGGAACGCTTCCGGCCCGGCTGCAGCGTCTCGAAGAGCGGATCAGGCGCGGACAGGACTACGGGCTCACCCCGGCCGAGCTCCGGCTCGTCGCTTTCCTGCCGACGCATCTCTCGCTCCAGGAGATCGCCGATCGGCTCTACCTCTCACGCTATACCGTCAAGACACACGTCGCGTCGATCTACGACAAGCTCGGCGTCCCGGGCCGATCCGAAGCAGTCGAGATCATCGAGCAGGCCGGCCTCGGATCGCCGGCAGCCAAGGTCACGATCCCAGATCCAGATCTCGACTGAGGTCGCGAACCCGTGCCGGATCGCCCTTGGCTGAAGGGCGCGACGATATCAGCCTTTTTGGCCGATGCCACATCGATCTCCCCAGCCGTAGCGTTACGGGCCAACGACCGATCCCGCAACTGCCGCCATTCCCCGGCCGGGATCGCACTAGGAGGCAAATCTGATGGTGACTCTCGCAACCAGTTACCCGTTCCTGAACATCTTGTGGGACGATCCTGATCTTCATGGCGTTGGTGATCTGGATCTGGATGGTGATCATGGTGCTGATCGACATCTTCAGCCGCCCCGACCTCTCGGGCTGGGCCAAGGCCGGCTGGGTGGTGCTCATCATCGTGCTGCCGTTCGTCGGCGTGCTGTGCTACCTGATCGCCTACAGCGCCGGGATCGCCGAGCGCCGCGCCTAGGACGCCGTGGCCTCGCAGACGCAGTTCGACGGCCGCGTGCGCAAGACCCGCTGGCACGGGCGGCGCGGGCCGCTTATCCGGAGCGTCGCTCGCGCACATCCCGGGGCGCGCGAGCGCTGCACCCGTCTTCCAACAACGAAGGAGTTCCTGTGCTTTCCAGACACTTGAACGGCATGAGCCGAGAGAGATCACGAAACGGTGCCGGTCGCGGATTGACGCGCGTGGCTGTGGTGGTGCTCACCGCCGTCGCGCTGATCGCCCTGGCGGGTTGTGGCAGCAGCAAGCCGGCGTATTGCTCGGATCGCACCAATCTCGAGAACTCGGTCAAGAATCTGCCGAGCGTCACCTCCAGCAGCGGGATCAGCGGTCTGACGTCGCAGATCAGCACGATCCAGAGTGACGCGACGTCGCTGGTCAACGCCGCCAAGAGCGACTTCCCCACCGAGACCAGTGCGGTGAAGACGTCGGTCGACACGCTCCAGAGCGCGGTCAAGGCGCTCCCGTCGAGCCCTTCGACCAGCCAGATCGCCGCGATCGCGGCTCGACGCCAGCAATGTCGTGAGCTCGGTCAAGAGCTTCTCGGACGCCAGCAAATCGAAATGCAGCTGACGTTGAATGACGGGCCGTGGAACCTGAGATCGCGCACACAATCGCCAGTCGACACCATGTGGGTCAGCGCAATCGCTTTGGCGATTGTGTGATCGACCACGTCGAGCGGGTCGCGGCCGCGGTCCCTGCGGACGCGCGCGCCACGGCCCTGCTCCACGACCTGTTCGAGCGCTGTCCCACCGTCGGCCGGCGGCTGCGCGGCCAAGGCCTCACTCATATTGAGCTGGAGGCCCTGGAGCTGCTGACGCACGCTGCGGGCGAGCCCTACGAGGTCTACATCCGCCGGATCGCGGACGCGCCGGGACCGGCGGGAGCGCTCGCGCGGATCGTGAAGCTCGCCGACCTCGACGATCATCTCGCCCACGCGGCGATCCCCTCAGACGCTCCCCCATACACGTGGGCGCGCAAGCAACTGCTCAGCGCTCGCGACCGCGCGGTGCAAGCCGCTCCGGGGACGCAGTCAAACACGTCGACCGGCGGCGCGGCGTAATGGTGCGGCGTCGAACTCGCGTGTGGCGTCGAACTCGCCGAGGTCGTGACGCACCAATGGCCAACCCCTTGGGAGGCGACGCAACCCGCCCGTCAACGTGCGCTTGTTCGCAACACTCTTGCGACGGCCTGCCTCCTTCGTGTGCAGTGAACGGTGAATGGTCGCGGGAGTCTCGACGGGCGATCGTCAGCCACCCGGGGTGGGGTGGTCTCAGGCTGATGGGGCCCTCATCGTTGCTTGGGCGCGAGCGCAGGATCAGCCGGCCACGACGTCGATTGGGGCACGGTGGGTAACCGCTGGGACACCGGTCGGACGGAGGCGTTCAGCGATGGCGTGTTCGCGTTCGCGATCACGCTGCTCGTGCTCGACATCGACGTTCCCGAGTCCGCGTTCAGTCATCTGTGGCGCGGTATCGCTGATCAGTGGCCGTCGTACCTGGGCTATGCGACGAGCTTCCTCACGGTCGGAGGGATCTGGCTCGTGCACCACGGCATCTTCCGACGCTTGCAGTACGCAAACGGCTGGGTCATGCGGGTCAATCTGCTGCTGCTGATGGCGGTCGCGTTTCTGCCGTTCCCGACCAAGCTCGTGGCCGAGGCGATCCGCAACGCGTCCGCTGAGCGCGCCGCGGTCATCTTCTACGGCGCGTCGCTGCTGGTGATCTCACTCCTATTCAGCGCGCTATGGGCGTCGGTCGCGAGCGACCGCAGCCTGCTCAAACCAGACGTGAGCGAGAAGGAAGTCGACGCGATCGCGCGGGCGACGACACCGAACCTCGGCTTCTACGTCGCCGTGATCGTGCTCGCGTTCATCGCCCCAAAAGTGGCCGCGTTCGGATACCTGGCGATCGCGATCGTCGCCGTCCTGCGAGCGCGCGGCGACAGCGGGACACCGACGACACCCGAGTCCGCGTAACCCCCGCCGCTCACGCCGCCTGAGGGCCCCGCCTGTCTTCAACCCGTGGCGGATGATGCTTTGCCACGACGTACACGCCCGCGAATCGGGGGCGCCCGCGACCGACGTGACCGGCAGCACCCGCGGTGCCACTCGCGGGCGGGCTACGAGGGTGGTCCGGGGAGGCCAAGCAGCTGGACCAACGCGAACAGCAGCAGAAGCCCTCCCACGCAGATGAGGCCCAAGCGCGCGGCGCGAATCCGGAAGTGGCTGCTGATCCCGACGAGGAACAGCACGGTCGCCAGAAAGACCGTGTCACGGATGTACTTGTCCGCCGTCGAGCCCGCCTCGGCGCCCTTCGTGAACGCGGCGTCGGCCTGCGCGTCGTATGCCGTCGCCTCGGCCGCCTGGGGGATGACGTATTGCGGCATGTACGCCGGCCCGGCAGGAGCGTTGGGGTTGTGTGCCGGATTCGTAGCCAGCCAGGCGTTGAACGCCGGAAGGTAGCCCGGACGCATCCGCTTGACCGCCAGCCGCTCGTCATTGACGTTGCCCGCGACGAAGGCGGTGAACCAGGCATTGAACGAAGCCGAGTCGAGCGTTCGGGTCACGATCCCCTCGAGGTCGGCGCGGCTGGCCTTCGTGCGGTCAGCCGAGGCCTTGGCGAGTGTCACCGAGGACTCGGTGCTCCACTTGGCCGCCGCGTAGCCCGAGTACGCGGCGAGGACAGCCACGAGCGACAGCAGCAGCGCTTCGACGATCGACAGCCAGCGATCTGCTGGTCGGCATCCTTGTCGGCAGCAGCGTGCTTCTTGTGCTCGGCGATCTCCTTGCCGACCTCGGCTGCTGAGAGACCCTCGGGCACCGCTCACCCGTGCCCGAGCTCGCGACCCGGAACCTTCTCGCGGCGCTCGGCGCCCCGATCAACCCGCGAGCTCGTCATCGACCGTCGAACGATCAGCGCGTCGCCCGGGCCTCACATCACCCGAATTGGGTGACTTCGAGACTCGCGCTCGGCGATCGTCGCCGCTCCTGCTCGCGGGGCGACGGGTGTCCTGGGCGGCGATCCGCGACCAGGGACGAGCGTGCGAGGGGCCGTTGCGAGTACGCCTTGCGACGGACCTCCGATCCTGATTCTGCGAATCAGCCATATCGGCCGATGCGTCCGCGCGAACCTCCGAGTACGTTGGCGTGAGAGTCACACGACTCGTACTGCCGCCTCGGCGGTTCCGAACCGCCAACCCACAGGAGTGCCAGGTGAGTGCATCAGAAGATCTTTCAAAGTTGTCCGATCGAGCTGCGCAGGCCGAGAAGAACGTCGCGGCCGCGAAGGCCAAAGGGCAGGCAGAGCTGAAGGCACAGGCCGACGCGGCCCGCAAGTCGGCCGACGCGCACGCGGCGAGCCTCAAGAAGAACGCTGACGCTTCCGCCGCCGCTGTGAAGGCAAAGGGCACGGACCTCAAGGCCAAGTCGTCTGACTCATGGAGCAAGGTCAAGACGCCAGTGGAGCGAGCACGTCGCCAAGGTCCACAAGCATCACGATCAGTCCAAGGCGGCCTTCGACGCCAAACGTGCTGAGCACGACGCGGAGGTCGCCGAGCGCGACGCCGCGGACGCCGTCGATTTCGCCTACTGCGCCGTCGAAGAAGCCGAGTCCGCCGTCCTCGACGCGATCCAGGCGCGCGCCGCGGCAGACGACCCGGAGACCGCACAGAGCCTGGCCACCGCGTAGCCGCGAGCGACCGACGCTGCAGTGAGGTTAGACCCAGTGTCGTGAGCGGTTGGCAGGAGAAGCAATGATCTTGGTTACGGAACGGACAGCATCGTGAGCCTCCCATTTACGGTCGGAGCAGTTCGAGCAGTTCGTCGAGTCCAGCAAACCCGTCCCGACCGGCGACCCGTGGGTCGACCTCGAACATGAGGTCGCCGCAGCGTTCGCACGCGACTCACAAATAACCCTGCGGGCGGCGGAGAGAACACCCTTTCGCCGACCGTTTCTGCCTGATACGGAGGTTGATGATGGATGAGACATTGATCGAGCAGCTCGAGACCGAAGAGTCGATGTTCGTGCAGACCGCGCAGGGGATCGAGAGCGCGGGCGGCACTCTCACGTTGCGAGGGATCACGCCGTCGACGCTGTACTTCTCCGACCGGCCGCAGCGGATCGTTGGGCACATGACGACCGCCGATTTCGTCGACTTGTGGGGCGCTGGAGAGAACAGCTTCGAGACCGATCCGCCGAATGCCGTGCTCGCGTTCCTCGAGCCCGGCGCTGAGGCGCCCGACGACGCGGTGATCGTGATCAAAGAGCCCCGGCTCACCGACGGCGAGCTTTCCTACTCCATCGAGGTTCTCGAGGGAGCCGTGCCGGCGAATACCGGGCCCGTGACGCTGTTCATCGACCCGTTCGGGCGGCCGCTGTCGCCCGTCTCGGTGTGCGGCGTGCGCAGACGCGAACGGCGACGGGCGCGCCGACGGATGTAGCGACGCGTGGAGACGACTTCAAGCCCGCATCAGAAGAGAACAACCCGAATACAAACCAACCCAGGACAGGAGTTCAGATGAGCGACAGACCGGTTTTCATCTATGCAGCAACCTATTCCAGCACCGACGATGCGTGGGGTGACTACGACATCCTGCTCGACCTTCATGCGGAGAAGCTTGTCGGCACCTATGACGCCGCGGTGATCAACAAGGACGACGACGGCAAGGTCCATGTCCACAAGCATGAGAAGGCCACCCAGCACGGCGCCTGGGGAGGGATCGCGGTCGGAGCGCTCGTCGGGGTTCTGTTCCCGCCGTCGGTCCTCGGCGCGGCGGCGGTCGGCGGCGTCGTCGGTGGCGTTGGCGGACATTTCCGCAAGGGCCTCTCCCGCAGCGACGCGAAGGAGCTCGGCGAGACGCTGGACGCGGGAACGGCAGCGCTGGTCGTGATCGGGGAATCGCGCGTTGGAGAACAGCTCGACAAGGCGCTCACGCACGCCGAGAGGTCCGTCGAGAAGGAAGTCGACGCCGACAGCAAGGACTTCAAGGCCGACCTCGAGGAGGCGGAGAAGGAACTGGCGAAGCAGGAAGCCGCCGCGAGTTAGAACCGACGGCTCGCGCCGCGCGCGTCGCGGGCGTGACGGGCGGTCGAGAGGCCGCCCGTCGCTCGACTCCGGCGTCCTGAGATCCGTGGTTGAACCACTGGGGCGGTGTGCGGGCGGCCGTCAGGTCAGTTCAGGTCGTGGATTCCAGCGATGGTCAAGCGGCCCCGCGTCACCAGCGGCGATCGCTCCTGCTCCATCGAAGTCCTGGAGAGAACCGTGCGCGCGCATACCGGACCCGTCACGCCGTTCATCCACCGTTCGGGCGTCCGCTGTCACCCGTCTCGGTGTGCGGAGTGCGCAGGCGCGAGCGGCGACGGGCGCGACGACGCATGTAAAGCCCAGGTCGCGGGCACCAGCGCGACAGCCGCCTGGGGCCACTAAGACCGCCGACCCAATTGATTCATGAAAGTGAAGACGTGACCATGAGCCAGATCGCTGATCCTGCAACGGCAACAGCCATCCCGCCCGAAATCACCACGCCCGACTCCGTCGAGACGCGAATCGGCACGCTCGATTACAAGGACGGCGCGCCCAGCGCGGAGACGGTTGCGAAGGTGTACGACAACCTCGACTTGATGCACGCCGTCGAGGCGTTCCTGAACGCCTACGGCGGCGCTTCGACGTCTGCTCTCCGGAGGGGCATGATCAGCGCGGGCGTCGCGGACAACGAAGTCCTGATCTTCTCGGAGCTGATGGGCGCGGAGTCTCTGTTCCTGACCGCCAACGCGGACACGATCTACTTCTGGTCGATCCTGGACATGACGGGCGGCCCGATCGTGCTCGAGACGCCACCGATGTCGCTTGGCGTCATCGACGACATGTGGTTTCACTGGGTGACCGACTTCGGGCTCCCGGGGCCCGATCGGGGCGCGGGCGGCAAGTATCTGCTGCTTCCACCTGGCTACACGGGCGAGGTACCGGAGAGCGGCTACTTCGTCGAGCCGGTGCGCACGACCCGAGCCCTGATGCTCGGGCGCGCGTTTCTCGAGAACGATGATCCGGCTGCTCCGGTCGGGCTGATCAAGAAGACACTCAAGATCTACCCGTATGAGCCGGGCGGCTACGGCACGACCATCGCCAGTGCGCTGGCGGGAACGTCCTCGCTTCGGCGAACGCCTGAGGGCCACCTCGACTGGTCGTTTCTCAAGCCACAGCCGCCGGCCACGTTCATCGAAGGCAGCGGGCTCGCGATCAACACTGTTCCCCCGAACGACTCGAGCTACTACGAGCTGATCCACGAGCTCGTGCAGGACGAGCCGACCGGTGCGCTCGATCCCGAGATCATGGGATCGCTGGCCGCGATCGGCATCGTCAAGGGCAAGGCGTTTGCGCCCGATGAGCGTATGCAGAAGATCCTGGCGGACGCGGCGGCGATAGCGACGGCGACCGCACGAACGCTGAACTGGCGCGCGCGCGAGTCCGAGGGGTTCGCCTACTACCCCGGCTCCGCGTGGACCAACTACCTGTTCGTCGGCGGCTATACGTTCGAGGCACCGCCGCCGCAGGTGAGCGCGAGCGGGGTGGTGACGCCCTCCCCGCCGACCGGATACCGCGCTCTGCACCAGCGCAGCGCGTTCTTCTTCTACGCGACCGGGATCACGCCGGCGATGATCATGCGCCTGACCGAGATCGGCTCGGAGTACCTCGGCGCGTTCGTCGATTCCAACGGCGACTACCTCGACGGAGGCAAGGCCTACAAGATCACGCTGCCGCCGAACATCCCGGCCGCCAAGTTCTGGTCGCTGACCGTCTACGACAACCAGTCCCGCTCGATGCTGCAGACCGAGCAGCGCTACCCCAGGGCGGGCAACCAGAGCTACCCGACGCCGGCGGCGGTCGCGGATGCCGACGGCACCACCACCGTGCACTTCGGGCCGGCCAAGCCCGACGGCGTGAAGGACGGCAACTGGATCCAGACCGTCCCCGGCAAGGGATGGAACACGCTGTTTCGCCTCTACAGCCCGCTCGAGCCGTTCTTCGACAAGACCTGGCGCCTGAGCGAAATCGAACCGAACTGAAACCCGGAGGATCGAACGATGACCCCGTCCACTGAACCAGTCAAGGCCGTCTCGGCTGAGACGCTGAGATCGATCTCGACGCCCGACCGCGTCGAAAGCCGTCTCGGGACGCTCGAGTTCGACGACGGCGCGCCAACGGATGCGACGGCCGAGTTGCTGTACGACCACCTCGACTTCGTGCGCGGAGTGGAGGCGTTCCTGAGCGCGTTTCCCGGCGCGTCGATGGCCGCGATGCGCAAAGGCTTCCAGTCGATCGGCATCGAGGACAACTCGCTGCTGATCTACTCGCCGCTGGCGGACTCCGCCTCCCTCTACCTGACCGCGAACTGCGACACCCCGTACTTCGCCGGCTTCGTGGACCTGACCGACGGACCGATGGTGCTCGACGTGCCTGCCGCTCGCTGCGCCTTCGGGCATTCTCGGCACGATCGATGACATGTGGTGGGGATGGGTGACCGACTTCGGCGTGCCGGGTCCCGACCGGTCCGAGGGCGGCCGGTACCTGCTCGTGGGGCCGGACTACACGGGTCTGTTGCCGGACAGCGGCTTTCATGTCTCGCGGGCGCGGACGACGCGCGTCTTCATCCTCGGCCGAGCGTTCATGGTCGACAACGACGCCAGCCTGGCAGTTGACACGGTGCGGTCCGGTTTGCGGATCTCGAAGTACGTGCCCGGCGCTCACGGCACGGCGATCGCGACCTTCCTGGCGGGCAAGGCGCCTCTGGCACCGTTGCCGACCCCGCCCGAGACCCGCTTCACCGAGGGCACTGGTGTGCCGATCAACACGATCCCACCCAGCGACTTCACCTACTGGGAACTCATCAACGGCCTGGTGCAGCAGGAGCCGGCCGGCGCCGCCGACCCCGAGATCATGGGTCTGCTCGCATCGGTCGGGATCGTCAAGGGCAAGCCCTTCAAGCCCGACAAGCGCATGCGCAAGATCCTCGAAGACGCCGTCGTCGTCGGCAACGCCACCGCGCGCACGATCTCGTTCGCGCCCCGACCAGCAGAGGGCTTCGCCTACTACCCCGACTCGGCATGGCTCAACCCACTCTTCGTCGGCGGCTACGACTTCCTCGACCCACCCCCCCAGATCACCCCAAAGGGCGTCGTCCACAGCCCCAGCGACGGCGCACGCAAGCTCAACGCCCGCATCGCGTGGTTCTACCCCTACACCGGCGTCACCCCCGCGATGTGCATGCGCCTCCCCGGCATGGGGTCGCAGTACCTCGTCGCGATGCGCGACGCAAGCGGAGAGTTCCTCGACGGTGGCCGCGACTACCGGCTCACCCTCCCGCCCGACATCCCCGAGAGCCGCTTCTGGTCCGTAATGCTCTACGACCGGCAGACCCGCTCAATGCTCCAAACCGATCAGAAAAGGCCGGACCTCGGGAGCCAATCGGGCAAAGTGCGAAACCAACAAGGACGGCTCGACCGACATTCACTTCGGGCCCACCGCCCCGTGACGGAATGGCCAACAACTGGCTCCAGACCATCCCAGGCAAAGGCTATTTCGTGATCCTCCGCCTCTACAACCCACTCCAGCCGTTCTTCGCCAAGACCTGGCGCCCAGGCGAGATCGAACCCAACGCCCCAGACGCCAACTAGCAGAGACGACGAGCAGTACGAGGCCGACGGCTCAGACTGCCGCATCGTCGCCCGGGCGGCACTCTCGTGGAGGCTGCTGCTCTCTGCATGATCCGGCAGCGACCATTTGGTCTGAACGATGCCCCTGTGCAATCGGGAAAGGAGCGCTGCGCGAGCAGGGCGGTGGTCGACCCGCTCGTCGCCACGAGCGGGTCGGCCTCGTCCGGGATGCTGAACAGGCCGGTGGTGGCGAACTCGGCCTCCAATAACCATCCTCCGAGAACACTGGGCGGCGTCGCATCGCACCGCCCCGGACGCGTCTCCCTCGCCGCCGCGCTCTCCGGCCCCCCGTTGGACCGACGTTGGACTGTTCGTTGGACTGTTTTGTCAGCCAGCGAGCGGTTTGGAGCGGTTCGTAGCGGTCGATACCCGGACCACCAAATCCGCTAAATCCCCAGTAAACACAGGGAATCCCCGCAAAACGTCAGATGCCGGAGGAGGGACTCGAACCCCCGACACGCGGATTATGATTCCGCTGCTCTAACCGACTGAGCTACTCCGGCGGGAGACGTTTCAAGGCTATCTGGTCGGCCCGCGAGGGTGATCTTGGCCCCAACCGTGGCCGGATCCGGGAAAAGTACGGAGCGGGCTGCAGGAAAAACCTCTATTCACCGGTTGGGGCGATGCGTTAGGACTCGCTGTGTCGATGCCGCACCAGCCGACACCTGGACCGAAGAACGGTGTTGTGTGGAACCTCGCCGAGCTGGGCAAGCAGCCCGGAGAGGCCGGCTCCATGGCGCACGACTTCGCCGAGGCGATCGACGAGCTGCGACAGACCACGAGCGAGTTCTCGATCGGGGCGGCTCGCAGCGCGGTGTCGATCGGTGTGATCGCGACGGAGGTCGAACGGCTGGAGGGTGAGCTGGCGGACCTGGCGGGGCGTGTCACGTCGCTACGTTCGTCCTCCGAGAACGGCTCGAGTTCGGCAACCGATGCGGCGGCGACGAGCGAGGAGCTTGCCGCCGAGGCCGAGCGCGGTACCGCCGTGATCAGCCGCGTTATCGACGCGATCGGCGAGCTGCAGGAGCACAGCGTTCGCGTCGCCGACCTGCTCGATGGCCTGGTGCGCAAGGAGCTGGCGGATATCGGCACGTTCTCAGCGGTGATCGACGGCGTCGCACGGCAGACGAAGCTGCTCGCCCTGAACGCCGCGATCGAGGCGGCTCGTGCGGGCGAGCACGGCCGTGGATTTGCGGTCGTGGCCGACGAGGTTGGCCGGCTGGCCACCGAGACCGGGGACCAGACGGCCCAGATCCGCGAAACGATCGACCGGACCCGAGAGGAGATGGAGACCATCCAGCAGGCCGCGGAGGCCGCGCGCGAGCGAGCCTCAGAGAGTGCCGCCGATACCGGAGAGGGCCGCAATGCGCTCGAGCGGATCGGCGCACTCGTCCAGATCTCTTCCGCATCGGCGGTTGACATGGCCGAACTCGCCAATCGAGAGTTGGAGGACGTCGAGCACGTGGCCGAGAACCTCGAGCACCTCACGACCGCTGCCGCGGAGATCCATACCCGCGCGGCGGCCGTGTCGACGAATCAGCATGAGCTGTCGGCAAGCACGGAGCGTGCTGCCCTGAGGCTCGCGGGCTTCCACACCGGCGGGCCCATAGACCGGCTCAACGCAATGTGCGTCGAGCTTGCCGACCAGCTTCACGTAATTCTTGAGCAGGCTGTCGACAGCGGCCGCGTCAGCCTCAACCAGGTAGTCGCGCTCGAGTATCAGGAGGTCACAGGCTCGCTGGTGTCCAAGCTCGGGCGACTGTTTGACGTTAGTCGCGTCCCGCCGAGCGGGTTCGAGCCACCGAAGTTCGTCACCGCGTACGACAGCCTCGTCGACGTGCAGATGATGGAACGGATGGACGCCGTGCTCGCCGCCGAACCGCGCCTCACGTTCGCGTTGCCCTTCGATCTCAACGCGTATGTTCCGGCGCATAACAGCGCCTTCAGCCGCGACTGCACGGGCGATCCCGAACAGGACCTCGCCGGGAATCGGACGAAGCGGTTCTTCCTGGACTCGGCCGCGCTGACGCGGGCCGCCCGAATGGAGCTTGGCGTTGAGCTGCCGCAGCGTCAGCTCTCTCGTGCCGAGATCGCGCGCACCGGCGCACAACTGAGGGAGCCGGCGGATGCGGGGAGCACATTCCTGCTGCAGACGTACGCGCGTGACACGGGAGCCGTTCTGACCACTCTGTCGGTCCCGCTCTACGTCAAAGGCCAGCGGTTCGGCGTGGTCACGCTCGGATGGGATCCCGAACGCCTCCGCGATTAGACGGCAGCGCGGCGGCCCATCAACGCTTGAGCGTGATGCGCGCGGCGAGCGTCCGGATCGCGCCGCGCTTGAGCCGCACGTTGGCCCAGACCTTCACCGAACGATGCGACCGAAGCAGCCGTCGGCCGGCGGAGTTGAGACCCACCGCAATGGTCTTGTGCGTGCGCCTGGAGATCGAGAACGAGGCGGTCCCGTAGGTCGCGATCCGCGCCGCGAACGCTCGGCCCGCGGCGGTCGAGGCGGTGTCACGGGCGGTGGTCGCGGCTCCGCTCTGGAGCAGGAGCTGACCGGCACACTGGGCGTTCGCCAGACAGCTCAGCGGTAGCTGAGCGTTGCCGTCGCGGACGCGAACATCGCCCCTGGGCAGGCCGAGCGCCCCGCCGGAACCGCCGCCGCCCCCGGCCGTCCATTCGGCGCCGAGCGCGACGAAGAAGCCACCGGTGTCCGAGCTGAACCCCGGGACCGTTGTGCTCGGCGTCGCCGTGTTCCAGATGAAGTCGGCGGGCTGGGTGGAGTCGCCCGTGTAGTACAGCGGCACCGGCACGCCGGGCGCGAGCACCGCGAGCGCGATCGTGTCGAAGTCGGCGATCGTGGAAAGATCGTCAGCGGGCGGAGTCGCGTCCTCCTTGACCGGCAGATTGACGTTGACCGTCGTGATCGCGTTCGCGCGCGGAGTGAACGTCTGGCTGCGCGCCGTCGGGAAGCAGCAGGCGTCGTTCGGTCGCCCGGGCGTCGCCGTGTTTGAGTACAGCGCGCGCATCACGACGACCTGCATCGGGCCCGTGCGTGGACCGACTGCGACATGGACCTGAGTCACCGTGCCCGTGCCCGGCGGCTCGAGCGAGATGTTGCGCCCGTGGGCGGCCTGGATCTCGGCGGGAGTCGGGACGTGCGCCCAGATGCACGACTGGGCCGGGCGCGTTCCGCTCGGATCGGGGAGGCCGAACGGCAATCCATAGACGATCGAGCAGTCGTACGGGTACGACGGGACGACGTTGAACGGCGCGGTGCCGAGTGGCAGCCCGAACGACGTCGCCGACGCCGCCGCCGGCAGCGCAAGCAGTGCCCCAATCACGATGCTGGTCAGTCGCCCCCGACGCATCGCGGCAATTGTACGGCCGAGCGACTACCACCCGCTACGTAGGACGTACGTACGCGCCCAGCCCTCCTATGATCCGGCCAATGTCCGATCTCGGCCCCGCTGTCAGCACGGTTGTCCGCCGCTGCCTCGACGTCAAGGAAGGTGAGGATGTGCTCGTCATCGTCGATGACGCGACGCGCGCGATCGGCGAGGCGCTGCGCGCCGAGGCCCATGCGGTCGGGGCCGACGCCGTGCTCGCGGTCATGGACGAGCGCGCCACTGATGGCACCGACCCGGCGCGCCCGATCGCCGGCGCGCTGATCGCGTGCGATGTCTACATCGCACCGACGCTGCGCTCGATCAGTCATACGCCCGCGCGCAAGCGGGCCACCGACGCCGGGATCCGCGGGGCGACGATGCCAGGCGTGACCGAGGACATGCTCGCGCGGGTCATGGCGGTTGATTTCGATCGCATGGCCGCCCGCTCTGACGCGGTCGCCGCGCTGCTCGACGCAGGCGACACGGCACACATCACGTCGCCGGACGGCACTGATCTGACCCTCACCTTTGGCGGACGGCCCGGAATCTCGGATAACGGCATCCTCAGCGCGCCCGGGGCGTTCGGCAACCTTCCGTGCGGCGAGGCGTTCGTCGCGCCGATCGGCGGCGAGGGCGAGATCGTCGTCACGAGTGTCGGCTCGATCGGCATCTCGCCCGAGCCCGTCACGCTGACGCTCGAGCGCGGCCAGCTCGTCGATGCACGAGGAGGCGTCGGGCCGGAGTTCATCGAGCGTCTGCGTGCGCACGGCGAGCTCGGGCTCAACCTCGCCGAGCTTGGCGTTGGCACGAACGAGATGGCGCGCATCACCGGGCTTGTGCTCGAGGACGAGAAGATCCTCGGCACCGTGCACGTCGCGTTCGGCGCGAGCGCCGGGATCGGCGGAACCGTCTCCGTGCCGATCCATCTCGACGTCGTCGCCTCCGGTGTCTCGCTCACGATCGGATCGACGACGGTCCTCGAGAACGGCGCATACGTTCTCGATTAGCGTCCGAATCGGCTCCGTTCGCGCAGCCGGCGCCTCACACCTTCGCGATCGTGTCGCCCGGCCGCACGATGCCGCCGACGATCACCTTCGCGTTGATCCCGCGGAGATTGTGCTGCCGTCCCTCCGCCGAGTTGACGAACTTCATCGCGTCGACGCCGAACCGGCGGACAAATTTTCCGCACCCGGTGTGAGGCTCGGCGGTCACCTCGATCACGGCCGACCCAACCGACAGACGCGTTCCGGGCGGAAGGTTCTCGTCGCTCAGGTCAAGATCGACGTACAGCTGATCTCCCGCGAGGCCGCCGTGATCGGCACGTCCGGCCACGAGCGCGGCGGCCCGCGCGTTCATCAGCGTCAGCTGCGCCTGCGGGTTCGGCGCGGTGCCGTTCTGGGCGACGCTCCACTTGTCCCCGACGAGGCCCACGTCGATACTGAGTTCGCCCTCGGTGAGCACCTCGCGCTGGTCGTCGTCCGGGCGCCTCACGACCAGCTCGACCCGTCCGTTGTCGCTCGGCGACAGGCGGACATCCGACAGGCCGGCTCGCAGGGTCGGGAGTTCGAGATGCCCCATCGCCGGTCAATCATGCCGGAACCACCTCGGCGTCGGCACGAGCGCCCCTCGCGCGCGGAGCGCGAGTGTGGTTTGCTAGGCGTCAGCAATGGCTGTCTCGACTGCTCGGCTCCTGTCAGTGAACGTCGGCATGCCTCGCGACGTCGAGTGGGAGGGCCGGACGGTCCGCACCGGCATCTGGAAGGACTCCGTCGAGGGGCGGCGCAGGGTCGGTCGCCTCAACGTCGAGGGCGATGGGCAGGGCGACCTGCTCGGTCACGGCGGCGTGAACCGTGCCGTGTTCGTCTACCAGATCGAGTCCTACCGTTACTGGCAGGACTTTCTCAGTCGCGACGATTTCAGCTACGGGCAATTCGGCGAGAACTTCACGATCTCTGGCCTCGCTGATGGCGAGGTCTGTATCGGGGACCGCTACCGCATCGGCTCGGCGCTGTTCGAGGTGAGCCAGCCGCGGGTCACGTGCTATCGCGTCGGGATCCGAATGAACGAGCCGCAGATGCCGTCGCTGCTCGTGTCGCACCGCCGGCCCGGCTTCTATCTCCGGGTCCTCGAGGAGGGCGACGTCGGCGCGGGCGACGTGATCGAGTTGGTAGAGACCGGCGTCGAGGCGATGACCGTCGCGGAGATCGACGGGTTGCTCTACCTGCCGAATCACGGCCGCCGCGACCTTGAACGCGCACTGCGGATCCCGGCGCTGAGCGAGGGCTGGCAGGGATCGTTCCGCGAGCTGCTCGCGGCGGCGCCCGACGGCGATGCGGCGGCCCTCGCCTGGCCGGGGCTCCGGCCCTTGCGCGTCGTCGCCATCGACCAGGAGAGCGCGAGCGTGATCTCGGTGCGGCTGTCGCCCGCCGACGGCGAACCTGCCACACCGGCGCGCCCGGGCCAGTTCTTGACTGTTCGCCTGCGCCCCGAACCGACCGGCGTGCCGCTGTTGCGCACGTACTCATTGTCAGGCCCTCCGGACAGCGAGAGCTACCGCATCAGCGTCAAACGAGAACCGCATGGCGCCGGGAGTGGCTACCTGCACGATCGGCTCCACGTCGGGGACGTGATCGACGCCGGCGCCCCGCGCGGCACGTTTGTGCTGCGCCCCGGTGAGCGGCCCGTGGTGCTCATCAGCGCCGGGGTCGGCGCCACGCCCGTGCTCGCGATGTTGCACCTGCTGGCCGGCGAGCACTCGGCCCGTGAGATCTGGTGGTTGCACGGAGCTCGCAATCGCGCTGAGCACCCGTTCGCTGATGAGGCCGGCGAACTGCTCGCGCAGCTACCCGCCGCCCACCGCATCGTCTGCTACAGCCATCCCGGCCCGAGCGATCAGGACTTCGACATCGCCGGGCGTCTGACCGGCGCTGTGCTCGGCGACGTCGGCGTCCCAACCGACGCCGACTTCTACCTCTGTGGTCCCGGCCCGTTCATGGAGGACATCGCCGCCGCCTTGACCGCGCGCGGCGTCGCGCCCGAGCGCGTCAGCTCTGAGCTGTTCGGCCCAGCGAAAGCGTCGACGCCCGGCATCGTGGGAGCTCCCTCGATCGAGCCGCATGCGCCCACGGGCACCCCCGGCGCCGGCCCTCTGATCTCGTTCAGCCGCAGCAACCTGTCAGTCGCGTGGGATCCGTCGTTCGCCAGCCTGCTTGAACTCGCCGAGGCGTGCGACGTTCCCGTCAGATGGTCCTGCCGGACCGGCGTCTGTCACACCTGTGAGACCGGCCTCGTCAGCGGCGAGGTCAGCTACCGGCCTGACCCGCTCGAGCCACCCGCGCCGGGGAGTGCGCTGATCTGCTGCTCGCAACCAGGCGGCGAGCTCACGCTCGATCTCTAGCCGAGTGCCGATCGGCACCTCGCCTGGCGGTCGTGTGGGCCATGTATGGTGCCGCGGAGCTGTGACCACCCTCCTGACCGTCCCGAACATCTCGGAGGGACGCGACCGTGCCGTGATCGACGCGGTCGCCGGCGCCTTCGGCAGGCCGGTGCTGAACATCCATAGCGACCCGGATCATCACCGGACCGTGTTCTCGGTCGCCGGTGCGCCGGGCGAGCTCGCCGCCGCCGTCGTCGCGGCCGCGCACATGGCGACGGCGACGCTCGACATCAACGGGCATGACGGCATCCACCCCCGGATCGGTGTGCTCGACGTTGCTCCGATCGTGTTCCTCTCAGACGGCAATCGGGGGGCTGCATGCGCCGAGGCGCTCGTGCTCGCCGATCGCCTCGGCGACGAGCTCGCGCTGCCGGTCTTTCTGTACGGGATCCTCGCCGACGGCCGGACCCGCGCCGAGCTGCGGCGCGGCGGTCCGGACGCGCTCAGTGCTCGGATCGAGGGCGGCGAGCTGACACCCGACTTCGGGCCACACCAGCTGCATCCCACCGCGGGCGCGGTGCTGGTCGGCGCGCGCCCGCCGCTGGTCGCGTTCAACGTCGAACTCGCGGCTCCCGCGACGATCGAGGACGCGAAACGCATCGCGGCGCTGATCCGCGAGGGCGGCGCCGAGGGACTGCCCGGGCTCCGGGCCATCGGGTTGTGGCTTGAGCACCGCGGGGTCGCGCAGGTCTCGACCAACGTCGAGGACCACCGTGCGGTCCCGCTCCGCGCGCTGCTCGACGCGATCGCCACGCACGCCGAGCCGCTCGAATGCGAGCTCGTCGGACTCGCCCCCGCCGCGGCGTTCGACGGCTTCCCGCCGGATCTCACGGTGCGCAACAAGCGTCTTATCGAGGACGCTCTCGTCTAAGCTCCAAGCACCATGGCTCAGACGAAGCGCAAGCGGCGGACAAAGCACCGGGGAACCGCCGCCGGGACCGTGACCAATCGTGGCCGCACCGGTCGGCCGCCGACAGCCGAGGAGCGCAAGAAGCAACAGCGCTCGACCGCCCGCGAGCGGCGGCAGAATCAGAAGCCGACGTGGAAGTCCTCGCTGACACGTGCGTCGTTCGCCGCCGTGATCATGTTCATCTTCCTGCTCGTCACGACGCACGGGAAGAACCGCGTCACCGCGTCGATTGTGTTCGCGGTGTTCGCGCTCGTCCTGTACGTGCCCGCCGGCTACTACCTCGAGATGTTCCTGTGGCGCCGACGCCAACGCAAGAACGAGGCGAGTCGATGATCGACGTCCGCATGTTCACGGTCGGTCCCGTTCAGGAGAACGCGTTCATCGTCCGCGTCGACGGATCCGATCATGGCCTGATCGTCGACCCCGGCGACGAGGCCGACAAGCTGCTCGGTGCGATCGACGCGCTCGGGATCACGCACCTTGACGCGATCCTGCTCACGCACACGCACTTCGACCACGTCGGCGCGGTCGCGCCCGTCGCGAAGGCGACCGGGGCCCCGGTGTACTGCCCTGAGCTCGAGACCCGCGTGCTCGCCAACATCATGGACTTCGTCCCGTGGCCCGGGTTCGGTCCGTTCGAGAGCTACGAGGCCGACCACACGGTCGCCGGCGGCGAGACGCTCGAGCTCGCCGGGCTGACGATCGACGTGATCTTCACGCCGGGGCACAGCCCCGGGCACGTGACGTATGCGCTGCGCGGCGAGAACGCGCTGTTCTCCGGCGACGTCCTTTTTCAGGGCTCGGTCGGACGCGTCGACCTGCCTGGCGGCGACTGGCCGACCCTGCTCGGCTCGATCGAGACGCTGCTCGACCGCTATCCGCCGGCCACGACGGTGTACCCCGGGCACATGGGGCTCACGACGCTCGACCGCGAGCGCGCGAGCAACCCGTTCTTGCGCGAGCTGTCCCTGAAACAGTGATTCAGGCTCCTCGCGGCACGTTCGACGTGCTCCCTGAGGACGCGGCCCGCCGTGAGTACCTCGAGGCGCAGGCGAAGCGGATCCTCGGCGCCGCCGGATACCGCCGGATCGAGACGCCGACGTTTGAGTCGACCGAGCTGTTCGCGCGCGGGGTGGGGGAGGCCACCGACATCGTGCAGAAGGAGATGTACACGTTCGATGACGGCGGCGGCCGCTCGCTCACGCTGCGGCCTGAGGGCACCGCGCCCGTTTGCCGCGCCTACATCGAGCACGGGATGCACAAGCTTCCGCAGCCGGTCAAGTTCTGGTACCTGTCGAGCTTCTTCCGTGCCGAGGCGCCCCAGCGGGGCCGCTACCGGCAGTTCTGGCAGGTCGGGGCCGAGGCAATCGGCGCCGCAGGACCCGAGAGCGACGCCGAACTGATCCTCCTGCTCGCCGATCTGCTCGAGGCGCTCAGCGTCAGGGAGGTGCGGCTGCGGCTCTCGAGCCTCGGCACCCCGGAGACGCGTGTGGCCTACCGCGAGGAGCTGCGCAACTATCTGCGCCAGCACGAGGACCGGCTGAGCGACGAGGTCCGCTCGCGCATCGACCTCAACCCGATGCGGGCGTTTGACGCCACCGACCCCGGGACCCGGGAGGTCATGCAGTCCGCGCCGACGCTGCTTCAGCGGCTCACCGACGAGGACGCCGCCCACTTCGAGCAGGTCACGGCGCTCCTCGACGACGCGGGCCTCCGCTACGAGCTCGACCCGACCCTCGTCCGCGGCCTTGACTACTACACACGCACGCTGTTCGAGTTCACGAGTGATGCGCTCGGCGCGCAGTCCGGCGTCGCCGGCGGCGGTCGTTACGACGGCCTGATCGAGCAGCTCGACGGCCCGCCGACGCCTGCCTCGGGGTGGGCGGCCGGTGTCGAGCGGATGCTGCTCGCGGCCGGCGAGCTCCCGATCGCGCCGGCGCCCGTCGACCTGTTCGTCGCGCTTCCGAGACCCGATCAGTCGGGCGGCCGCGCCGCGTTCGAGCTCGCGCACGGGGCGCGCCGCGCCGGTCTGACCGCCCAGCTCGAGCTCGCCGGCCGCTCGCTCAAGGGGCAGCTCAAGCAAGCCGATCGCATCCGCGCCCGCTACGTTGCCATTGTCGACAGCCCCTCGACAGCAAGCCTCAAGGACATGCAGTCCGGCGAGCAGCACGAAATCGACGTGCAGAACGTGATCCCCACCATCCTCCGCGGAGACCGTCTCTGATGCAGCACGGACCGCGGCCGAACGAGTATCGAGATGTCTGGGCCGGCCAGCTCGGCGCCGAGCGGGCGGGCACGCAGGCGCGCGTCGCCGGGTGGGTCCATCGCCGCCGTGACCACGGTGGCCTCATCTTCATCGATCTCCGTGACCGCTCCGGGATCGTGCAGCTCGTGTTTCACCCGGACAGCTCGGGCACCGCGCACGAGCTGGCTCACCGCCTGCGTTCGGAGGACGTGCTGAGCGCCGCGGGCACCGTCACCCGTCGTGACCCGGCGAACGTCAACCCGAACCTGCCAACCGGCGAGATCGAGCTCGCGGTCTCCGGCCTCGAGATCCTCGGTGACGCCGACACGCCGCCGTTCCCGCTCGACGAGGGCGACGGCGTCGATGAGAATCTCCGTCTCCGTCACCGGGCGCTCGATCTCCGCCGAGCCGAGATGCAGGAGCGCCTCGCGACCCGCCACCGTGTGGCCGCGACGATGCGGGAGGTCCTGAACGGCCAGGACTTCCTCGAGATCGAGACGCCGTATCTGACGCGGTCGACCCCGGAGGGCGCCCGGGACTATCTCGTCCCGGCGCGGATCCAGCCCGGCTCGTTCTACGCCCTGCCCCAGTCGCCCCAGCTGTTCAAGCAGCTGCTGATGATCGGCGGCTTCGAGCGCTACTACCAGATCGCCCGCTGCTTCCGGGACGAGGACACGCGCGCCGATCGCCAGCCCGAGTTCACCCAGCTCGACGTCGAGATGTCGTTCGTCACCGAGGACGACGTGATCGAGACGATGGAGGCCGTGATGGGCACGGTGTTCGAACGCGAGGGGTTCGACGTGCCTCCACCGCCGTGGCCGCGAATGACGTTCGCCGAGGCCGTTTCACGATATGGCATCGACCGCCCAGACACGCGCTTCGGCCTTGAGCTGCACGATCTCGGTGAGCCGCTGGCGCAGTCCGAGTTTCAGGTGTTCAAGGGTGCGCTCGCGGCCGGCGGCGTCGTGCGCGGCATCAACGCCGGCCCGCGCGAGCTGCCGCGCTCTGAGCTTGATGTGCTCACCGACCTCGCCAAGCAGCACGGTGCGAAGGGCCTCGTGTGGATATTCGTCCAGGACGACGGCAGCCTGCGCTCGCCGATCGCCAAGTTCCTCAGCGAGGCGGAGATCGACGCGCTGAAGACGCGTCTCGAGGCGCACCCGGGCGATCTGCTGTTGATCGTCGCCGACGAGATGACGACGGCGGGCCAGGCCCTGAGTGCGCTGCGGATGGAGATCGCCCGCCGCTTCGATCTGATCCCCGCCGGCCGCCACGACATCCTCTGGGTGGTTGAGTTTCCCGCGTTCTTCTGGAGCGCCGAGGACGGCCGCTGGGATGCCGCCCACCACCCGTTCACCGCGCCGACCGGCAACCTCGAGGATCCGGCGAGCCTCACCTCCCGGGCGTACGACCTCGTGCTCGACGGCGCCGAGATCGGTGGCGGCTCGATTCGTATCCACGAGCGCGAGGTTCAGCAGAGGGTGTTCGAGCTGCTGGGGATCAGCGAGGACGAGGCGCAGGCTCGGTTCGGCTTCCTGCTCGATGCGCTGCGCTACGGCGCACCGCCGCACGGGGGGATCGCGATGGGCCTTGATCGGATCGTCACCGCGCTCGCCGGGATCGACTCGATTCGTGAGGTGATCGCGTTCCCGAAGGCCGCGAGCGGGGCGGACCCGCTCACCGGAGCGCCGGCGCCGGTCGACCCACAGCAGCTCCGCGAGCTCGGATTGCGTCTCGCCTAGCGCCGCGTCGGGCGCTCGTGGGACGCTCGGCGGGCGCTCCGCACGTCCGCGGCGGCCAACTCGGCTCAGGATCTGGGGGTCAGGAGCCGATCATGGTGGTGATGCCACACGTATCGCGTCCGTTGATCGCCCTGCTGATCGGCACCGTTGCGTTTTTCGCGGTGTGGATCGTCGCGCTCAAGCCGCAGACATCCGGCAACGGCTCGGGGGGCAAGGCCCCGCTGCAGTCGGCCGTTGATAAGGCGCACGCCGCCGTCGCGCAGTCCAGTGCGGCGAGTGCCGCTCACGGCGGCACCGTCGCGACCACACCGACGACGCCATCGCAGACGAAGCCCTCGACCGCCGCCACGCATACGGCGACGGCTGCCGCCGCCGCGGCCGGGACGAAGGCGGCAACGAAGACGGAGGCCGCGTCTGCCGCAGCAGCAGGCGCAGCCGCACAGCGGGCGGCCGCCGCCCACGCCGCCGCCCACGCCGCCGCCCGGCGGCAGGCCGAGGTCGTTGACGCCCTGCACGCCCACAAGGTCGTCGCGGCGCTGTTCTACAACTACCGCGCCGCCGACGACCGAGCCGTCAAGCACGAGCTGGCGACGATCTCGACGCACGGCGGCAAGGTGTTCAAGCTGTCGATCCCGCTCCGCGAGCTCTCCTACTACCCGGTGATCACCCTGCAGGTACCGGTCACCGGCTCTCCGACGCTCGTGATCATCGACGGCACACAGCACGCGCGGACGATCGTCGGGTTCGCGGCCCAGTTCGAGATCGAGCAGCGGATCGTCGACGCGCTGTCGGTCAAGCCGAAGTAACGGTTCTATCCTCGCGCGGGTGGACGCACTCGCGTTTGAGCATCACCTGACCTCGCCGCAGGGCCTCCGGCATGTGCCGGAGGGGGACTTCACCGTCACCGCCGACGGCGGTTCCTGCTGCGATCGGATCAGCTTCTCGCTCGCCACCGACGGCGAACGGATCACCGACGCCGGGTTCGAGGCCGACGGGTGTGGCGCCGCGACGGCGGCCGGGAGCGCGGCGGTGACGCTCGTCCGCGGTCTGCACCTGCTGGATGCGGCGCGGATCGGATCGGCCGCGATCGCCGAGGAACTCGGCGGGCTCAGCACGGCCAAGATCCATGCCGCCGAGCTCGCCGCTGACGGGCTCGCGCGGGCCCTCGGCGCGGCGGCCCGGGGCCGGGCCAACCTGGCGCCCCCGGTCGACGGCGCACGGACGCTCGTCGCGATGAGCGGCGGCGTCGACAGCTCGGTCGTGGCGCTGCTGTGTGCCCGGGACAGCGAGACGGTTGCCGTCACCCTCGAGCTGTGGGCCGACCCCGAGAACGACGCCGAGCGGAGCTGCTGTTCGTCCTCGGCGGTGGCGCAGGCGCGCGCGCTCGCCCACTCGATGGGCCTGCCGCATTTCACGATCGACCTTCGAGACGAGTTCCGGGTGGGGGTCGTCCAGCCGTTCATCGCGGGCTACGCCGCCGGTGAGACGCCGAACCCATGCGTCGGCTGCAACGGACACGTTCGGCTCGACGCGATGCTCGAGCTCGCGACGCGACTGGGGGCGGCGCACCTGGCGACCGGTCACTACGCACGGGTCGCCGAATCGGATGACGCCGCCGGGCCGCTGCTGCGCGTCGCCGCCGATCCGGCCAAGGACCAGACGTACATGCTCGCCGCGCTCGACCCGGCGAGCCTCGCCCGGATGCGGTTCCCGCTCGGCCAACTGACCAAGCCCGAGGTCCGCCGGATCGCCGCCGAGGCGGGGCTGGCGGTGGCGAGCAAGGTCGACTCGCAGGATCTCTGCTTCATCGCCGGCACGACGCGCAGCCGCTTTCTCGCCCGCCACGGCGGGCTCGAGGAGCGCACGGGGCCGATCGTTGACCGTGACGGGCGGGTCCTCGGCACCCACTCGGGTCAGCACCTGTTCACCGTCGGGCAGCGGCGCGGGGTCGGGGTGGCGAACGGCGAGCCGCTGTACGTGCTCGAGAAGGACGCCGAGCACAACCGCGTCGTCGTCGGTCCTCGCTCCGCGCTCGCCGCGCGTCGGGTGGCGCTGCGGGGCGTGCGCCTGCATCGCTCGGGCAGCCGCATCGACCGGGTGAAGCTCCGCTACCACGCGGCGCCGCTCCGAGCCGAGGTCGAGGATGAGCTCGGTTCCGGCCGCCATCGCGAGCTCACCCTGACGCTCCCCGATGGCGTCGAGGGACCGGCGCCCGGACAGCTCGCGTGCCTGCTCGATGGCGACCTCGTCGTCGGCTGGGGCACGATCGCCGCCGGCGGCCGACGATAGACTCGCGCACGATCGTGAGGTTCAGGGGCCGTCGGATCGGGGGCATTGTCGCTGTGCTCGCGCTCGCCATCGGGTGGGCGGAGCATGGTGCGCCCGCGCGCGCGGCCCGGCCGAGCGCGCGGATCGCGGTCATCTCGCCGGGCTCGTGGTGCTGGTTCGGGGATCCCCGCGCGGTCCACGTGCGCGGGCGGTTTGACCAGATCATCGCCGGCTGGATCAGCCCGACCGGCGCCATCACCGTCGCCTCCTACGGCCCGACCCTCGGCGTGCTCCGCACCACGGTTGTGGGACACCTGTACCCGGACGACCACAGCAGCCCGTCGCTGTTCGTCGAGCCGGACAAGCGGATCACGGTCTTCTACTCCGGGCACAACGGCGCCGAGATGCACTACCGCACGACGCTCGAGCCGGAGGACATTTCGGCGTGGGGCCCCGTGCACGACGTTCCGTCACGACGCTACGGCCAGCGGGGCTTCACCTACCCCAATCCGGTCTCGCTGTCGGCCGAGCACAACGATCTGTACCTGTTCGCGCGGGGCGAGGACTGGAGCGCTGACTTCACGACCCGAACGACGACCGGCCGTTGGGGCCGCGTCCACCGGCTGATCGCCGACCACGGCCAGCGGCCGTACGTCAAGGTCGACTCCGACGGACGCCGCGCGATCGGTCTCGCATACACGAACGGGCACCCACGGGAGACGCTCACAAGCGTCTATTACGTCGACTACCACCACGGCGCACTCTGGACAGCCGCCGATCACCGGATCCGGTCGCTCGCCCGGGCACCGATCTCGCCGCAGCAGGGCCAGCTCGTCTACGACGGCCGCGCCAAGCACGTCCCCGCGTGGGTGTGGGACGTCGCGCTCGGCTCGAGCGGGCACCCGGTGGTCGTCTACGCGACGTTCCCCACGTCGACGAACCACGCGTATTGGTACGCGCGGTGGGACGGCGCGCGGTGGGTCTCGCACTTCCTCACCAACGCGGGCCCGACGATCAGCCCAGGCACGATCGAGCAGCAGTATTCGGGTGGCATCGCGCTTGACCATGGCGATCCGACGACGCTGTTTCTGTCTCGCAAGGTCGGTGGCCACTTCCGGATCGAACGGTGGACGACCCCCGACACCGGCAACACGTGGCAGCGATCGTTGGTCGCCTCCGGAGGCGTCGACAACGTCCGGCCGGTCGTCCCGCGGGGGTGGAGCCACGGGCCGATGGGGCTGCTCTGGTTGCGCGGGCGCTACCGGAGCTACACGACCTACGGGACGTCGATCGCGTACCTCCGCTGAGACGGCCGGTCACGGTTCCGCGTCGCCAGCGGGTGCCTACACTCCGTGCCAATGACCTCCGACGAGATCCGGCGCACATTCACGGAGTTCTTTGAGCAGCGCGACCACCTGCGCCTGCCCTCGGGCTCGCTGATCCCGGCCGAGCACGATCCTTCGGCGCTGTTCACGGTCGCCGGGATGCACCCGCTGAAGCCGTATTTCCTCGGCCAGGAGCGCCCGCCGCATCCCCGCGTGACAACGTGCCAGAAGACGTTCCGGACCGCCGACATTGACATCATCGGCACGACGACCCGACATCTCACGTTCTTCGAGATGCTCGGCAACTTCTCGTTTGGCGACTACTTCAAGCGTGAGGCGGTCCGCTTCGCGTGGGACCTCTCCCGCGAGGGCTTTGGCTTCAAGCCGGAGGACATCTGGATCACCGTGTTCGCCGGTGACGACGAGCTCGGGCTCGGCCCCGACGAGGACGCCATCGAGGCGTGGCTCGAGGTGGGTGTCCCGCGCGAGCGGATCGTCGAGTGCCCGCGGTCGGAGAACTTCTGGCAGGTCGGCCCGACGGGCCCGTGCGGGCCCTGTTCGGAGCTCTACATCGACCGGGGCGTCGACTTCGGCAAGCCGGACGACCTTCCCGGTGAAGAGAACGAGCGGTTCATGGAGTACTGGAACCTCGTGTTCATGCAGTTCGATCAGAACCCGATCAACACGCTCACGCCGCTGCCGGCGCAGAACATCGACACCGGGATGGGGCTGAACCGGATGGCGGCGATGCTCCAGGACAAGCAGTCCGTGTTCGAGACCGATCAGTTCGCGCCGCTGATCGAGCTCGGCGAGGAGCTCTCGGGCCGCCGTTACGGGAAGGAGTTCGACACCGACCGCGCGCTGCGGATCCTCGCCGACCACGGCCGGGCGATGACGTTCCTGATCGCCGACGGTGTGGTGCCGTCGAACGAGGATCGCGGCTACGTGCTGCGGCGGATCATGCGCCGCGCGATCCTCCAGGGCAGCCACACGCTCGGCCTCGACCCCGGGTTCCTGCGGACCTATTCGGACCGCGTGACCGAGCTGATGGGTTCGGGCTACCCCGAGCTCACCGCCCACCAGGACGCGATCCACACCTGGCTGAGCTCCGAGGAGGAGGGCTTCGGCAGGACGCTCGCCCAGGGCACGAAGCTCCTCGACGAGCTGATCGCCCGCGCCAACGAGTCCGGCGCCGAAGGCATCGGCGGCGAGAACGCGTTCCTGCTCCACGACACCTACGGCTTCCCGATCGACCTGACCCGGGAGCTCGCGGCCGAGCAGGGTCTCGGCGTCGACGAGACCGGGTTCGAGTCGCTGATGGAGGAGCAGCGCGAGCGCGCCCGGCGCGGCGGCGGTCGCGGCACCGGCGGCGGGGACACCCGCGAGCGTGCGCTTCAGTTCTCGAGCGCGAGCGGCTTTGCCACCGATTTCGTCGGGTACGAGACGACCGAGCGCGAGACGACCGTCGGCGCCGTCGAGCGCGACAACGGGCGCGTGCTGGTCAAGCTCGTCGAGTCGCCGTTCTATCCGACGGGCGGCGGCCAGATCGCCGACTCCGGCCACATCGAGTGCGCCGAGGGAGACTGCCGCGCCCGCGTCGAGGATGTCGTGCGGCTCGGCGATGACCAGGTGCTGACGCTGGTGCCCGAACGGGGCGAGCTCGAGGTCGGCGAGCGCGTGCACGCCGTCGTCGATCGCAAGACCCGCCATGCGACCGAGTGCAACCACACCGCGACGCACCTGCTCCACGCCGCGCTGCGCCAGCGGCTCGGCTCGCACGTTCACCAGGCCGGCTCCTACGTCGGACCGGACAAGCTGCGCTTCGACTTCACCCACGGGAGCGGCCTGAGCCGCGAGGACGTGCAGTGGGTCGAGGATCAGGTCAACGAGTGGGTCCTTGAGAACCACCCCGTCCACGCGCTGACGACGACGCTGAACGAGGCCAAGCGCCAGGGCGCGATGGCGCTGTTCGGAGAGAAGTACGGCGACGTCGTGCGGATGGTCGAGGTGGGCAATGGCTCGTTCTCCCGCGAGCTGTGCGGTGGCACCCACGTGCGCACGACCTCCGAGATCGGGCTGTTCAAGATCACGGCTGAAACTTCGAGCGCCGCGAACGTGCGCCGAATCGAGGCGCTCACCGGGCCCGAGGGCGTCGAGTACATGCGCCGTCACGATGCGGCGATCAGCGTCGCCGCGGAGACGCTCCGGGTCCCCCCGGAGCGCGTTCCCGACGCCGTCAGCGAGCTGCGCTCACGCGTCCGTGAGCTTGAGAAGGCGGCGAAGCGCGGCGGCGCCGGCGGGACGGGTAACGGCGCGGTCGACGTCGACGCGCTGCTCGCCGCGGCGACCGAACACGACGGTGCCCGCGTGCTCACGGCGGCCGTCGAAGCCGCCGATAGCCAGGCGCTGCTCGACCTGGCCGATCGGCTCAAGGCGAAGCTCGGCGATGCGGCGATCGTGCTCGGGAGCGCCGGCGACGGGCGGGTCGACCTCGTCGCCGCGGTGGCCCCGGCGCTGGTCGAGCGCGGTGTGCGGGCGGGCGAGATCGTGAAGGTCGCCGCGGCGGCCGTCGGCGGCGGTGGTGGGGGGCGCGACACGCTCGCCCGGGCCGGCGGCAAGGACCCTGCGAAGCTGCCCGAGGCGATCGCCGCCGCCCGCCAGGCAATCGAGTCAACCCTCAATTCGTAGTGTTCTCCAGCGACGTGCCGAACCGCTAAGGTCATGCGGGTGCTCGCGCTCGACTACGGCAGTGCGCGATGCGGTTGCGCTGTGAGTGACCCGACCGGAATCCTGGCAACCCCGATCGAACCAGTCCTGGCGCCGAATACCCGGCGTGGGCGCGGACGGCTGCGCGCGCTCGTCGCCGAGCTTTCAGCCGAACGCGTCGTCGTCGGGCTTCCGCTGTCGCTGTCCGGCGGCGACTCGGCCCAGACGACCGAGACCCGTGCGTTCGCCGAACGCCTGCAGTCCGAGCTCCGGGTCCCGGTCGAGCTCTATGACGAGCGCTTCACGACACGGCTCGCCGAGCGATCGGGCGGCTCCGCCAGCGAGGACTCGCGCGCCGCGGCCCATCTGCTTGAGGGCTGGCTCGCGTCGCAGGCCCGAACGGGAGGTCAGCCGTGAGCCGCCGGACGTCTGAGGAGCGTGAAGCGGCGCGGCTCGAGCGGGAGCGCCGGCGCGAGATGCGCGGTCAGGCGGGCTCGGGCGTCCCCGCGCCGGCGCCCGTCGAACACGAGCCCGCCGAGCCGGAGGCCGCGCCGCCGCACGCTCCTGCACCAGCGCCCGCGCCGAAGTCGGCTTCGCAGCCCGAGCCGGTCCTTCAACCGCTCATGTTCGGGCCCTCGGCGGCCAACGGCGCCTCGGGTGGCTTCCAGGACGACGATGAGGATGAGCTCGGCGATGCCGATGACATCGATGAGATGCCGCTCGACGACGACGTCACCGAGGCTGACGGCGAGGCGCCCGCCGGGACACGGCGTGTCACCGGCCTGCAGCGCGGCCGCCGCAACCATCCGATCCGTCGCAAGCGCCGCGCTCCGCGACCGCCCCGGGGAGCCGGCCGCCGGCGCGCGCGCATCGGTCGCGGTGTGGCCGTGCTCGCGATCCTCGCGGCCGCCGCGTTCATCTGGTTCCTCGTCCAGCTGTTCCAGCCGTTCCACGGCTCCGGGCACGGGCGTGTGACCGTGCGCATCCCAGCCCGCGCGAGCTCGAGCCAGGTCGGTGATCTGCTCGCGCACGACGGGGTCATCTCCTCGGGCTTCTTCTTCGAGCTCCGCGCGACGCTCGCAGGCAAACGCAGCGATCTGCGCTCCGGGACGTATCGCCTCAAGCAGGACATGAGCTACAGCGACGTCCTGACGATCCTGACGACCCCGCCGCCGGCGGCCAAGGTGAGCGAGCTGACGCTCACCGAGGGCAAGACCCGGCGGCAGATCAGTGCGCTGTTGCACGCGCAGGGGATCCGCGGCAACTACCTCGCGCAGACACGGCACTCGCCGCTGCTCAAGCCGACGGCGTACGGCGCCCCGCGGGACACGCCCTCGCTGGAAGGCTTCATGTTCCCGTCGACCTATCAGCTGCGGGATCCGATCAAGGTCTCGGGGCTGATCGCCGATCAGCTCAAAGCGTTCCGCAAGGAGTACGCCAAGGTCAACTTCAGGTACGCCCGGAGCAAGCATTTGACGCCGTACGACGTCCTCATCATCGCCTCGATGGTCGAGTCCGAGGCGGGCACGGCGCACGACCGGCCGCTCGTCGCCTCAGTCATCTACAACCGCCTCAAGGCCGGGATGCCGCTCCAGATCGACGCGACGACCCGCTACGCAACCGGCAACTACACCAAGCCGCTGACGGTCTCGGAGCTCAGCTCCTCCTCGCCGTACAACACGCGGATCCACAAGGGGCTGCCGCCGACGCCGATCAGCAATCCGGGGATGGCCGCGATCCGGGCCGCCGCCCATCCGCGGCGGACGAAGTACCTGTTCTTCGTCGTTCGGCCGGGCAGCTGCGGCGAGTCGGTGTTCAGCACGAACTACCAGCAGTTCCTGCGCGACCAGCAGCAGTACCAGTCCGCGCGCGCCGCCCGCGGCGGCCGCTCGCCGACCCACTGCTGAGCGACCACCCCGACGATGCCTCCTGAGCCCACCCGCCTCGGCGTCCTTGGCTGGCCGGTCGCGCACAGCCGCTCGCCGGCGATGCAGAACGCCGCGCTCGCCGCGGTGGGGCTGAGCGGGTGGCGCTACCAGCTTCTGCCGGTGCCGCCCGCGCTGTTCACCGAGACCGTGCGGGCGCTCCCGAGCGCCGGCTTCCGGGGGGCGAACGCCACGATCCCGCACAAGCATGCTGCGCTTGCCGCGGCGACCGCGCCGACCGAGCGTGCCCGGGCGATCGGCGCCGCCAACACACTGCTGTTCGAGCCTGATGGCGCGATCCGCGCCGATAACACCGATGCGCCCGGCCTGATCGCGTCGTTGCCCGTTCCCGGTTGCGGGCCGCAGCGCACTCGTGCTCGGGGCCGGCGGGAGCGCGCGGGCCGCCGTCTGGGCGCTCCTCGACGCCGGCGCGGACCCCGTGTTCGTCTGGAATCGCACCGCCGCACGCGCCGAGCGGATCTGCAGCGACCTGGGCGGAATTCCCGTGCAAGATGCTCCCCCGGCGGATTTCCTTATCCACTGTACGTCCAGTGGACTGGACGCGAGCGACCGGACGTTCAAACATATTCCGGTGACCGCCGATGAGCTCCAGAGGTTCGAATGCGTGGTTGATTTCGTGTACACGAACCCCGCACATGCGGGGACCGCGCTCGTGGAGGCCGCACGCGCGCATGCCATTCCCGTCGTCGACGGGTTCGAGCTCCTCGTGGCTCAGGGCGCCCTCGCGTTCGAGCAATTCACCGGAAGCCCCGCGCCCGCTGCTCTGATGCGGGCTGCAGCGCGAGGCCGCTGATGGAACCCGCGCCGCATCTGCGCGCGGTGGATCCTGTCGAGACGGTGCGCGATAGCCATGACGGCGTCACACCGCCGCGACGCCGCGGCGGCTCGGGGCGGTTCCTGACCGATGTGATCGTCGAGCTCGGCTTCACCGACCGCGAGCGGGCCCAGAAGGCGATCGAGGACGCCCGGTTGGCCGGCATCCCTCCGGAGCGTGTCCTGATCGAGGAGCGCGCGATCACCTCCGAGCAGCTCTCGCACGCGATCGCCGAGCGCTACGGCCTTGACCATCTCGACCTCGGCACGTTCAAGGCCGACATGGCCGCCGTCAACCTGCTGAGCGCCTCGGCGGCGAAGCGGTACTCGGCGGTGCCCGTCTCGTTCGTCGACGAGCGCACGGTCCTGCTGGCGATGGCCGACCCGGCGAACGTGCTCGCGGTCGACGACGTCGCGCTGCTCACGCGGATGGACGTCAAGCCGGCGGTCGCCTCGGCCGAGGACATCGCCGCGCTGATTGCCCGGATGAACCGCTTTGAGGACGCCGTCCAGGAGGCTGTGGATGAGGGGGAGGACGCAGCCGGCCCGCTGGAGATCGTTGATCTGCGCGAGTCCGCCGATGACGCCCCGGTCATCAAGCTCGTGCACTCGATCATCGCCGAGGCGACCGACCGCGGTGCCTCGGACATCCACTTTGAGCCGCAGGCCGACGAGAAGGGCCGGGCCGGCGCCGAGTTGCGCGTCCGGATGCGCATCGACGGCGTGCTCACCGAGCAGACGCGGGTGCCGAAGCGGATGGTCCCCGGCGTCGTCTCGCGCATCAAGATCATGAGCGATCTCGACATCTCCGAACGCCGGATCCCACAGGATGGCCGCGTCGGACTGACCGTCGATGGGCGCCATATCGACATCCGCGTGGTGACGATCCCGAGTGTGCACGGGGAGTCGGTCGTGCTCCGCGTGCTCGACAAGGACAACATCAGCCTCGAGCTCGAGAAGATGGGCATGCAGAAGCACGAGCTTGATCGCTTCCGCCGCGCGTTCAACCGGGCGCACGGCGCCGTGCTCGCCACCGGACCGACTGGTTCAGGCAAGTCGACCTCGCTGTATGGCGCACTGCTCGAGCTCAACACGCCGGAGAAGAACATCATCACGATCGAGGATCCGGTCGAATACCAGATCGCCGGCATCACCCAGGTGCAGGTGAACGCGAAGGCCGGGCTCACCTTCGCCCAGGGACTGCGCTCGATGATGCGCGCCGACCCGGACATCCTGATGGTCGGCGAGATCCGCGACCGGGAGACGGCCCAGATCGCCGTCGAGGGCGCGCTCACCGGCCACATGGTGCTCTCGACGCTCCACACCAATGACGCGCCGTCGGCGATCACCCGGCTGATCGAGATGGGGATCGAGCCGTTCCTCGTGGCGTCGGCGCTCGACTGCATCGTCGCCCAGCGGCTCGCCCGCACCCTGTGCGCGCATTGCAAGCGGCGGACGATCATCTCCGCGGAGGTGCTGCGCGACCACGGCTTCCACGCGCAGTTCGACATCGAGGCCTACGAGCCGGTGGGATGCGTCCGCTGCGGGCAGATGGGCTACCGCGGCCGAACCGGGCTCTATGAGGTGATGCTGCTCTCCGAGGAGATCCGCGAGCTGACGCTCCAGCGCGCGTCGGCCGATCAGATCAGCGCCGTCGCGGTCCGCGAGGGCATGCGGCGCCTGCGCGAGGACGGCCTCGAGAAGGTCAAGGCTGGACTGACGTCCATGGCTGAGGTCTCACGCGTAACAGGATCGCACTGATCTGCCGATCAATAGGGGGCTATGGGAATCGTTCTCAGGCCGAACGGAGCGTGGAATGGAACTTGATTTCGCCGAGGTGCTGCTTGAGGTCGTCGAGCGCCGTGCCTCGGACCTGCATCTGACGGCCGGCGCGCCTCCGATGATCCGCGTTCGCGGCCGCCTGACCCCGATGGAGGGCTATCCCGTCCTCACGCCGACGGACACCCGCGAGATCGTCTACTCGATCCTCTCCAACGCGCAGCGCCAGAAGCTTGAGAACAACTGGCAGCTCGACTTCGCCTACCAGATCCCCGGCGCCGCCCGGTTCCGTGTCAACGCCTACTTCCAGCGCTCCGCGCTCGGCGCCGCGTTCCGCCTGATCCCGTTCGAGATCGCTCCGCTCGAGACGCTCGGCGTGCCCGCGGTCGTGGCCGATTTCGCGACGAAGCCGCGCGGTCTCGTGCTCGTCACCGGGCCGACCGGCTCTGGCAAGTCAACGACCCTCGCGAGCCTCATCGATGTGATCAACGAGACCCGCGAAGAGCACATCATGACGATCGAGGACCCGATCGAGTTCCTGCACAGCCACAAGAAGTGCATGGTCAACCAGCGCGAGCTCGGCGCCGACGCGACCAGCTTCGCCGAGGCGCTCAAGGCCGCCCTTCGTCAGGACCCGGACGTGATCCTCGTCGGCGAGATGCGCGACCTCGAGACGATCGGCACCGCGATCACCGCGGCGGAGACCGGCCACCTCGTGTTCGCCACGCTCCACACGCAGGACACCCCGCAGACGATCGACCGCATCATCGACGTGTTCCCGTCCGCCCAGCAGGGCCAGATCCGCGCCCAGCTGTCGGTGGCGCTCCAGGGGATCATGACCCAGACGCTGCTCCCGACGGCCGACGGCTCCGGTCGGTGCGTCGCAGTCGAGGTGCTCGTCCCGACGCCCGCGGTGCGCAACCTGATCCGCGAGGCGAAGAGCCACCAGATCTATTCGGTCCTCCAGACCGGCGGTCAGCATGGGATGCAGACGATGGACGCCTCGCTCGCGCAACTCGTGCGCGCGGGCAAGATCACCCGCCAGCTCGCCGAGTCGCGGGCCCATTCGGTCGAGGAGTTCAAGCGGCTGCTCAGCGGCGGTATGCCCACCCCGTCCGGTGGGTTCAACGGCGGCGGGATGAAGGTCGCGTAGCGCAGCGATGGCCACCTTCGTCTTCAAAGCGATGGACCTCGCCGGCGTCCCCGCCGGTGGCGAGGTCGAGGCCAACTCCAAACAGGACGTCGCCGACCAGCTCAAAGAGCGCGGCCTGATCGTCATCGACATCGCGTCGAAGTACCGCTCCAAGGAGCTGAACATCGACATCTTCGCTCGCGTCAAGCCGGCCGATCTGGCGGTCGCCACCCGGCAGCTCTCGACGATGGTCACCTCCGGGATGACGATCCTCCGGGCGCTGTACGTGCTTGAGAACCAGACCAAGTCGAAGCTGTTGTGCAGCACGTTCACCGAGGTCCGCCACGACGTCGAGGCCGGCCTGCTGCTCTCCGACGCGCTCGATCGCCATCCGAAGGTGTTCTCGACGCTGTACGTCGCGATGGTCCGTGCTGGGGAGACCGGCGGCGTGCTCGAGCAGGCGCTGCTCCGCACCGCCGACCAGCTTGAGAAGGACGCCTCGCTCCGGCGCCAGATCCGCTCGGCGATGATCTACCCGATTCTCGTCATCACGTTCGCGCTGACCGTGATGCTCGCCCTCGTCGCGTTCCTCATCCCCGTGTTCGAGAAGGTGTTCAAGGAGTTCCACGGCAAGCTGCCGGGGCTCAGCAAGTTCATGGTCGGGTTCTCTCACCTGCTCACTCAGCGCTGGTACGTGCTCATCTTCGTCGTCGTCGGCACGGTCAGCGGCTTCCTCTGGTTCAAGAAATCGAAGTGGGGGCGCCCACACTGGGACGCGTTCAAGCTCCGCGTCCCAATGAAGATCGGTGACGTCGTCCAGAAGGTCTGCATCGCGCGCTGGTCCCGGACGTTCTCTTCCCTCACCTCCGCCGGCGTGCCGATCATTCAGGCGATCGAGATCACCGGCAAGACGGCCGGCAACGCGGTCATCGAGCGCGCCATGGACGACGTGATCGCGTCGGTCAAGGCGGGCGGCTCGATCGCCGAGCCGCTGCGCAAGTCCAGCGCCTTCCCGGTGATGGTTCCGCACATGATCGGCGTCGGCGAGGAGACGGGCGCGCTCGACTCGATGCTCGCCAAGGTCGCCGACTTCTACGAGGACGAGGTCGCCGCGGCCGTCAAGGCCCTCACCTCGATCATGGAGCCGGCGATGATCATCCTCGTCGGCGGCATCGTCGGCGTGATCGTCGTCTCGATGTACCTGCCGCTGTTCAGCGTCTACAACTCGATCCGCTAGCAGCGGATAGAGGTTTGTACCGTGCAGGCGATCGATCGTTCGTGAAAGAATCGCGGCGTGGCTCTCTCGCGTTGGCACCGTCGCGCGTACGCGGTCATCAACACCTCGAGTGCGCCCGTCTGGCTCGCGATGATCATCGCGCCTCGGTCGCGGGCGACCCGCAAGCTCGCGTCCGTGACGACTCCGCTGGCAGGGGCGCTCGGCGGCGTCTACGCCCCGCTGCTCGTGGCGGGCGTCATCCGCCGCGGCGGCGGCGTCAACTATGCGGATCCCGAGGCGGTCATCGCGGCGCTTTCGGACCCGGATACGTTCCTCGCCGCCTGGACGCACTACATCGCCTTCGACCTGTTCGTCGGGCGGTGGATATGGAGCGACGCCCAGGAGACCGGAATCGACTCGCGCGTGCCGCTCATCCTCACCTGGATGTTCGGCCCGGCGGGGCTCGCGGCGTACCTGGCGCGCCGCCACCTGAACGCTCCCGGGAGGTAACTATCGGATCTGGGCGCTGGCGGCCCGGAACGTATTCCCAGCCGTGACGGTCACGGTCTCGCCGCGGGTGGCGTGAACGATCGCGAGGCCGTTGGCGTTGGTTCGGGTGATCCGGGCGGTCCGAGTCGTCCGTCCGGCGATCTTCACCGTGGCTCCGTGGAGGGGCCGACGGTCCACGCCGGCCTCGTTGGGCCCGCCCCGGGGTAGGAGGCGGTGACGGCGATGGTGGTCCGCTGGCCGTGGCGCCTCGTGGTGACCGTCAACTCGGTCGGGCGCGGGAGGACGCGATGGATGCGGTTGCACAGCTGGCTGAGCGACGCAGGCCCGAGACACATGCGGATGCCAGCGCGGATGGGTCGGGACACAGGTCTCCTCGGCGACTGGTGGGGCGGAGCGGCGACAGGATCGAACGCGCGGAGTGCCAAGCCCGCCTGGCAACGTGGACGGAATGGCAGCCGATGCCGGCGGCGGCGTTCGGCTGACCTTGGGCTTAACCCCAACTATTGGGGTGAACTCCCAAACCCAACCGCGTGCGGGCGTCCGGGACGCGACCGCCCGTCCTGGCCCCATCGCAAGCGGTCGACCGACCGCTAATGCACGGTTCAGCCGCGGCCGGGCGGAAACCCGACCTGCTTGCGTCCGTCGTCCCAGAGGATCGTCGGGACGATCCCGCGGTTGTTCGTGTGGCTCATCAGCTCGGCCTTCCAGGCCGCGCTGGTCGTGGCGTCACGTTCCTCGACGGTCTCGTTCTCGGAGGCGAGGTGCTCCCGGGCCGACTGGCAGTAGGGGCACGCCGGTTTGACGTACATGACGACGCTCATAACGCTCGACCCCCAGGATATTGGGCCCGAGCGCCCGGCGCCCAGCTGCGCCCGGCGCCCCGCGCCCCGGCGCCCCGGCGCCCCGCGCCCCGGCGCCCGCTCAGCCGGAACCCTTCAGCTTCCGCCAACCCCCGGCCCGATTGTTGTCCGCGATCTGCCGCAGCATCGCCGTGAGCGCCCGCGTGGGGATTGGATCGCCCTCATGAAACGAGATCATCCGCGCCGTCTTGTTCTCGTGACCGGACGTGATGATGCCCTCGGGGTCGGGGACGATCGCGCCGTCGTAGAGGAACAGGTTGACGTGGTCCTTGGCCGCGAGGAGCGCGCACACGTTCCCATCGAGCACGAAGTACGGCAGGACCCTCCGCTTGACCGTCTCGGCGATCTCCGGATCGGCGGCGTGGATGAGTTCGCGCAACTGACCGCAGAGCCGGCGCTGCCACGAGGGCAGCTCGGCAATGTACTCATCGACCCGCGGGTCGCGTCCCACCGAGCCGTCCACGCTCACGACAGCTCGCTCAGGATCTTCGCGATCCGCCGGTCGCGCGTCTCGGGCGTCTTGGCGCCCTCGACGGCGAGCACGTGGCGTTTGCGGTTGCTGACCGACAGCGCCGCGAACGCCTCGGCGGCCGTGGGCTCGGCTGCCGCAAGGGCCGCCGCGAGCTCGGCCGGGATCGTGACTTCGCGAGGAGCGTCGTCGACCTCGATCGTGACCTCGAGCTCATCCCCAGCGGCGATCCCGGCGCGCGCACGGACCTCAGCGCTGACGGGGATCTTGAACTCCCCGCGCATCCGGGCGACCGTCGTCTGGTAGCTGTAGCCGCCGAGCGTGACCCGCACGGGCGGCCGGTTGCCGGCGCCGAGTGCGGTGACGATCTCATCCGGCACGCGGACTCCCGTCGCGGTCTTGCCGTCAAGCTGGAGAGTGGCGCTGAACTGCACGATCGGCTCCTTGCGTTGTGGTCACGGTAGTGCTCCCACCCCTCAGACCGCAGGCGAGATTCAGAATCATCGCCCGCCGGCCTCAGGACTGGACATGTTGGAAACCAACCATGACGGACGACTCCGACCTTGCGCAGATCGGCACGCGTATACGTGCGCTCGCGTAGGCTCCGCGTCCGCCGAGCCAATGCCTCGCGAGGCGCTCCAGTGACGTGGACCGGAACCATTTCTTGCTCCTCCTGCGCCGCCTCGTCCGTTTGGGGCCATAGTTCGTCATATGGCGGAATCGACCCGCACGACCGGCGCCGAGCCCCCGGACGCGTTCCGGCTCGCCTTTGACGAGGCGCCGATCGGGATGGCGCTCGTCGCCGTCGATGGGCAGTGGCTGCGGGTCAACCGGTCGCTGTGTGAGCTGACCGGCTACACCGCCGACGAGCTCCTCGGTGGCCGCTTTCAGGACATCACCCATCCGGACGACCTCGAGACCGACCTGCAGTACGTCAACCAGACACTCGCCGGCGAGCGGCGGCGCTACCGGATGGACAAGCGCTACGTCCGAAAGGACGGCGAGATCGTGTGGGCGAGCCTGTCGGTGTCGCTCGTACGGGATTCCGACGGGGCTCCGCTGGTGTTCGTCTCACAGATCGAGGACATCACCGAACGTCGCCGGCTGCTCGCCGAGCTCGAGCAGCGGGGACGGCTGATGGACCGCGCCCACGACGCGATTATCGTGCGCGATGCCGATCGCAGCGCGGTGACGTATTGGAATCTGGGCGCCGAGCAGGTCTACGGCCACAGCGTCTCCGATGCGCTCGGGCAGGTGAGCCATGAGCTCCTGCGAACCGAGTTTCCAGACTCGCGTGAGGCTGTCGACGCAGCGCTCCGCGAGCAGGACCGATGGGACGGTGAGCTGTGGCACACGCGCCGTGACGGCCGCCGCATCCTCGTGTCATCACGCCAGGCGCTCGAGCGCGGCCCCCGGGGCGAGCCCCGCGCGATCATCGAGCTCAACTCCGACATCACCGAATCCCGGCAGGTGCAGCTGGCGCTCGCGGAGGCGGAGGAGCGGCATCGGCTCGTCGTGGAGACGCTGGCGGAGGGGGTCGTGCTGTTCGATGAACAGGGTCGGAACGTTCAGACGAATCCGGCGGCGGCACGGATGATCGGGATGTCCGCCGAGGAGGTGAGCGGCGCGGCCGCCGCCGATCGCCGCTGGCGGATGTTCCGTGAGGACGGCACCGAGTTCGGGGCCGACGAGCGACCGGCGGAGGTCACCCGGCGCACCGGGGAGCCACAGTCCGATGTGGTGATGGGGATGCAATCGCCGGACGGAGCACTGCGCTGGCTGTCGGTCAACACCCGCGTGATCGGGACCGGGGATGGCCCGCCGTTCCAGGTAGTCGCGTCGTTCGATGACATCACGAGCCTCAAACGAGCCGAGCACGAGGCGCGCCAGCGGCTCGGTGAGCTCGAGCGGGCCGTCGGCCAGGACGTCACGGTGCTCGAGGCGCTCGTCGCGCAGAGCGAGGTGGGCCTGGCGTTCTTTGACCGAGACCTCCGCTACGTGCATATCAACGACGCACTCGCGGCGATGAACGGGATGCCCGTCGAGGCGCACATCGGGCATACGATGCGCGAGCTGTTCGGCGAGCAGGCGGCGAGCACGGAGCACCTCGTCGTCTCGGTCCGTGACAGCGGCGTGCCCCTGACCGACCACGAGCACACCGGCGTGTCGCCGTGGGAGGACGTCACCTACCGGGCGAGCTATTGGCCGGTTCGCGACCGTGCCGGGAAGCTCCTCGGGGTGAGCGCGATGGTCGTCGACATCACCGCCGATAAGCAGGCGGACCGGGAGCGAGAGCGTTTGCTCGCTCGCGAGCGCCGGGCCGCCGACCGCGTCACCCGCCTCCAGCGCGTCACGGCGGCGCTGACCGCGGCGCTCAGCGTCACCGACGTCGCCGAGGTGCTTGTCCGCGAGGCAACCGCCGCGGTCGAGATCCCCCGCGGGTGGGTCGCGTTCCTCACCGCCGACGGCAACAGGCTCGAGTGGCAGGCGAGCGTCGGCTACACCGACGCCGCGCGTGAGGAATACGCACGCGTTCCGCTCGACGCCGCCTCACCCGGGCCCGATGCGATGCGAGACGGTCGTCCGCGGTATTTCTCAACCGCCGAGGAGCAGGCGCAGGCGTACCCCGACCTGGCGAAGGCCCACCGGGACGCGGGCAACCAGGCCGGCGCCGTGATCCCGATTCTGTCCGGGCGCGGCGCGCTGGGGACGATCGGACTGTCGAGCCCCGAGGCCCATCCGTTCGGGGCCGATGACCGGGCGCTGCTGGAGACGATCGCTCGCCTGTGCGCGCAGGCGCTCGAGCGCGCGTCGCTCTATGAACGTGAGCACGCGACCGCCCAGACGCTCACGCGGAGCCTGCTCCCGGAGCATCTCCCGGAGATTCCCGGCGTCACGCTCGGCCATCGCTACGCGCCGACCCCACGGCTGCACTCCGAGGTGGGCGGGGACTTCTACGACGTCATTCCGCTCGAGAGCGACCGCTGGCTGCTGATCGTCGGCGACGTCGCCGGGAAGGGCCCGGACGCGGCGGCGCTCACCGGGCTCGCCCGCTACACGTTGCGCGCCGAGGCACGCCACGACAGCCGGCCGGACCGGCTGCTCTCGGTCCTCAACCAGGCGATCCTGTCCCAGCGCTCCGACGGACGCTTCTGCACGGTGGCGTGTGCCCGGCTCGACCTGGCGGATCCCGCCGCGCCGGCGCTTGAGCTGAGCTCGGCCGGCCACCCGCCGCCGCTGCTCCTCGATGGCGACGGCCGGGCACAGGTGGTCGCCTCCTCCGGCCAGCTCCTCGGTGTCTTCAAGCGCGCGACCTACAGCTCGCGAGCCCGTGACGTTCACACCGGACAGCACCCTCGTCCTCTACACCGACGGCCTCCTGGACGCGGGCGCCCCGGAGCGGGAGCTCACGCCGCATGACCTCGCCGGCCATCTCGCCGGCGGCCAATCCGCGCACCCGCAGGAGCTCGTCGACCGGCTCTATCGAGCGCGCCGTCGCCGGGGGCGAGCGGTCGCCCCGGGACGACATCGCGATCCTCGCCGCGCGGCTGGAGCACATCCCGTAGGTCGAGGATCTGCACGCGTCCGGCCGCCAGATCCGCCAACATGGGAGGCGTCCGGGATTCGCGCACCTGAGGGGCTCCACCTATTCGCCACCAACCGCCACGACAGCACGCTGCCATCATCCCGGTTCGCGTGCTGCTCATTGCGCTGCTGTTCGGCGCGCTCGTCGTGCCGAGCGCCCGAGCCGCGTCGACCGACCCGGCGCCGAACGCGACCGTGCAGGTCGGGCCGACGCTCCGCTCGATCCCCAGCTCGTTCCTTGGGCTCTCGATCGAGTTCGAAGAGCTCGCGCGCTACGAACGTCTCCCGGCGTTCCCGACGTTCCTGCGCCAGCTCGAGACGCCCGGGACCGGACCGCTGTCCCTCCGGGTCGGCGGCGAGAGCGCTGACAACACGTATCTGACCGCGTCGCAGAAGCTGCCGGGGTGGTCGTACTACCTCACGCCGACGTGGTTCGCGCGGCTCTCGAACCTGATCACCACGGTCCATCTCCGCGTGATCATGGATCTCAACCTCGCGGCTCGGTCGACCGCCCAGGCCGCCCAGATGGCGCGCGCCACGGTCGGCGCGCTCCCCGGCAGCTCGCTCCAGGCGTTCGAGGTCGGTAACGAGCCGGATCTGTTCCGCTTCGGGGTTGTCGGGATCCGCAAGGTCCGCATCGCAGACCCCGGCGTGTTCAGCTGGGCGTTCAGCTACACGCCGCAGTCCTACGTCTCCGAGTTCAACGCCTACGCCGCCGCGGTGCGCTCGAGCGCGCCGGGGGTCCGGCTCGCCGGCCCCGCCTCGGCCGATCCAGACACGACGTGGTGGAATGGGCTACCGACCGGCCGCGGGAAGCTCGCGGTCGTGAGCATCCACCGGTATCCGTTCGCCGCCTGCGGACCGCCGAACACCCCGCAGTACCCGACGTCCGCCGGCTTCCTCAGCTCCGCTGCCTCGACGGGCTTGGCCCAGAGCGTGGGGGCGTCGCTGGCGCTCGCCCATCGCCGCCACCTGCCGCTGCGCATCACCGAGCTCGGGTCCGCGTCGTGCACCGGTTCCGTTGGTGCGACCGACACGTTCGCCACGGCGCTGTGGGCGCCGGACGCTCTGTTCAGCCTGCTCGCGGCCGGCGTTGACGGCGTCAACGTCCACAGCCGCTGGAAGACACCGAACACGCCACTCAACGGCGTGCCGATGCTTCAGGCGCGGCCGCTCTTCTACGGGCTCGTCACGTTTGCGCGGATGCTCGGACCCGGTGCCCGACTGATGCGAACCACCCTGCACGCCTCCGGAGCGCTCGCCCTGTCGGCCTGGGTCGTGCAGGCGCGGGATGGATCGACGCGCGCGCTGCTGATCAACAAGTCGCGCAACCGCCTGACGGTCGGCGTTGGACTCCCGGAGCGCTCGCCGGCGATCTCCCAGGCATTGCGGGCGCCGGGGGCGACCGCCACCTCGGGGCTGACGCTTGGCGGGCAGACGCTCGGTTCTGACGGCCAATGGCACGGCGGCACGTCCGCCATCCCCGTCCCGCGCAGCAGGTCAGGGTTGTACGTGACGAGGGTGCCGGGCCACAGCGCGGTGCTGCTCGCCGCCCGCTGAGCGGACGACGAGCAGTTCGCAGGAGGTCTGTGGTGGTGCGTTGTTACGCGGTGACGGTGACGTGCCCGCGCATATAACCGTCGTGCGACATCGCCCACGGGTCGCATGGGAACGCGCAGAACCACTGGTAGGTGCCGGCCTTCGACGGTGCTTTGAACGTGAACTTCGTGACTGTCGGCGCGTTCTTTCCGGCGCCGGGGAGTCGCGAGCGTTGAGGCCGAGGTCCATCGCGGTCGGGTTTGCCGCCTGAACCGTGACTGTGCGCGGCCCGGCATTGGGCTCTTCGACGACAGCGCGACGATGGAAACGATGATCGCCGCGATCGACAGCAGACCGGCGAGGGCGACGCCGACGGCGAGCCACTCATGCCATGCACGTGAGTTTCGACGGCCGCCGCCTTTCGCGCATCAGTAGCCCAAAGCTGAGTCGAGGGCTGTTCCACGGACGCTGGACCGGGGTTTCCCCGCATCGACGGCACTTATGGAACCGGCGTCTGCGGCCGACACGACCCGTATGGGGCTGACATTCAGAAGCCGAGATGACGCGGCCCGCCTGATCCTGGGGGGCGTCGTCGTCGTGCTCGGCGCGGTCTGGGTCGCGTGGCTCGGCTTCCGCACGCAAGTGATGGGCGACTACCGCAACTGGTTCGCGCCCTCGACGAACGCGCTGCTCGCCGGCCACGTCGGATCGTTCTTCTCGCTGCTGCCGACCGACGGCGCCGGCGGATCAGTGCTGCTCCGGGCGCCGTTTTCGCTTCTCGGCAAGGAGCTCGTCGGCGGGCAGCGCGCGATCTTCCGGTTCGGCGCGCTCGCGTGCGTGCTCGCGACCGTCGCGACCGCGCTGCCTCTGATCAGAACGATGCGAGAGGCGGGACGGCCGCCGCTCGCTCGCGCCGCCCTCGTCGCGTTGTTCCTGCTCACCCCAGCGGTGCTCGACGCGATCTTCTTCGGCCACCCCGAGGAGCCGCTCGGCGCGGCGCTGTGCATCGGATCGGTGCTGCTCGCCGCCGGCGGGCGCAGCGACCTGGCGGGCGGGCTGCTCGGGCTGGCCATCATCAACAAGCCGTGGGGCGTGCTCGCCGTCCTGCCCGCGCTGCTCGCGGCGCCGGGCGGCCGGATCCGTCTGATCGGCATCGCGGCGCTCATCGCCGGCGGCTGGACGGCGGCGACCTACGTCGGGAGCCCAAGCAACTTCCGCCACAGCCTGCTCACCTCGAGCAGCGCCGTCGTGGCGCATCCCCAGGACCTGTGGTGGCCGCTCGCCCGCCTGCACGTCGCCCCTGGGACCACCCCGTGGTACTCGCCCCCGGCGCTCGTCGGCGCGCACGCGCGCACGCTCGCCGTCCTCGCCGCGATTCCCCTCGCCGTCCCGATCGCCCGTCGCCGCGAGCGAGGAGCCGATGACGCGCTCGCCCTGCTCGCGCTCCTGTTCCTGCTGCGATGCGCGCTTGACCCGAGCAACCACGTCTACTACCAAGTCCCGTTTGTCCTCGTCTTCGCCGCCTGGGAGGCGCGGGTCCGCGGTGCGCCGCTGCTCTCGCTGGCGAGCCTCGGCGGGTTCTGGTTCGTCTTCCACACCGTGTCCGGGACCGGCAGCCTGACGGCACAGTTCATCGCGTACACGGCGCTCGTCACGCCACTCGCCGCCTTGCTGGTCGCGGTGATCCTCGGCCGACGGATGGGTATCGTGCAGCCCAGTGATCGTTACCGACTCCGTCAAGGCATACCTCGCGGCGTTGCGTCCTGAGCCCGATTCGCTGCTCGCGGAGATGGAGGCGCACGGCGAGCGGGATGGGGTACCGATCGTCGTCCCGGAGGCCGGCAGCCTGCTGCAGATCCTCGCCCTGGCCCGGGGCGCGCGGCGGATCGTCGAGGTCGGCACGGCGATCGGCGTCTCGACGCTGTATCTGGCGCGGGCCCTGCCCGCGGACGGCGTCATCGTCTCATTCGAGATCGATCCGGAGCGGCACGCCTCGGCCCGGGGGTACCTGGAGCGAGCCGGCCTGCTCGACCGCTCGGATCTCCGCCTTCAGGATGCCCGCACCGGCCTCGCCGCCCTCGACGGACCGTTTGACATGGCGTTCATCGACGGCGTCAAGGCCCAGTACGGGGACTACGTCGACGCGCTGCTGCCGCTGCTCGGACCGGGCGCCGTGCTCGCGGTCGACAACGTGCTCGCGTCCGGCACCGTCGCCGACGGACGCGGGGATGCGCAACTGGAGCGATGAGCAGGTCCAGGGACTGCGGGCGTTCAACGAGCGCCTGCTCACCGACGAGCGTCTGACGGGCACGGTGACGCCGGTTGGGGACGGGGTGCTGATCGCCGTTCGCGACCCCGAGGCAGCCGCGTGAGCAGCGGTTCCGGGAACGGAGACGGAGACCGCGCGACGTGCACGGCGTGTCGCGGCACCGGCCGTTTGGTCTCAGGCCTCGGCGGCAACCCGCACGAGGTCACATGCCCATGGTGCGGTGGAGACGGCGTGTTTCACGCCGGCCATGACGCCCAGGACGCAGGGCCGGCGGAGCCGAGCGGACAGCCCGGCGAAGACGCTTCCCCTTAGTCTCAGTTTCACGCGTCGCGGCCGATTACTGGCCCGGGAGGCGGGTTCATCCTGCCACCAACAGCCAACTGGTCATGCGGAGAACGATGCGTCGCGTGCGTGCTAGGAGCAATGCAGGACGAGAGCGGGTTCAGCCTGATCGAGCTCGTCGTCGTGATCCTGATCATCGGTCTGCTCGCCGCGATCGCGATCCCGACGTTCCTCAGCCAGGCGAGCAAGGCGAACGATGCCGCTGCCAAGGCGCAGGCACGGACGGCCCAGACAGCGGCCGAGGCGCTTGCCATCGACAACAACGGCAGCTTTGCGACGCTGAGCGTCAGCGCCGTTCAGTCGGTCGAGCCGACGCTGCGTGACACGACCGGCGCGACGCTCGTCGCGGCGACCCCGGATCCGGGCAACAAGGGCTTCACGGTCACGTCGCTCTCGACGGACGGCAACACGTTCACGATTCACCGCGCCTCGGACGGCGTCGCAACACGGACATGTGTCCAGGCGCTGCCGACCGCGCCGGCGGGTTGTGTCGGCGGAAACTGGTAGCGCGCTTCAACCGTTCGTCCAACCGCGCTAAGTCACTCACCCGCGGCAGTCGATACAGGGAGTGCCAGACCGAACCACCGGGCGAAGGCTCCCGGAACCTGGCGAAGTGTAAATACACCAACAGATCCCGGGAGGATCCATGCTTTCCAAGTTTCGTCGTCGCGCTGAGGATGAGAAGGGTTTCACCCTGATCGAGCTCCTCGTCGTGATCTTGATCATCGGCATCCTTGCCGCGATCGCAATCCCGTCGTTCCTGAACCAGAAGGGCAAGGCAAACGACGCCGCCGCGAAGTCTCAGGCCCGCACGGCCCAGACCGCCGCCGAGACGCTGGCGACCGACGCCAACGGCAGCTACTCCGGCGTCACGCCTGTCGGCGCTGCAGACCACCGAGAGCACGCTGAGCGACACGGGCTCGGCGACGCTGTCGGTTGGGCGGTCAGCGGAACCAGCTACCAGGTCATCTCGAAGTCGAACGCGACCGGTGACTCGTTCACGATCACGCGTAACGCCAACGGGACGGTGGCCCGCACCTGCACCAATGGCACTGGCGCCGGTAGCCCGGGCGGCTGCGTCAGCGGCAAGTGGTAATCGATTGGATTCCCGGGTGTAAGGCTCACGGGGGCGCCGTCAGGCGCCCCCGTTTCCGTTAACGGTGCAGTTGCTGACATCCGGGAACCTTGCGACCCACCGGCCGATTAATGCCTGTCCGTTCCGTTCACCAGCATCGTCGCTTCAGGTTCGCGCTGGTCGCCGCCACGGCCGTGGGCCTGGCGCTCATCGCGGTCCGCGCTCCGGGCCTCGGCGACTATCCGCGTGACGCGGGTCCGGCGATCACGGCGGGGGCCCACGGCGATTTCGGAGGCTTCTTCGCCCATCAGGCCGCGATGGGTCCCCTCTCGTTGTATCTGCGCGTGCCGTTCGCCGCGATCGGTGTTGGCCTCGGTGACGGCTCGCTCGGCGTCTACCGGTGGGCGTCACTGCCGCTCCTACTCGTGCTGGGTCTCGTCGCCTTGTGGCTCGCCCGGTTCGCCGCCGGGCGCGGCACGGGTCGCGTCGGGCAGGTGCTGATCGTCGCCGTGGCGCTGCTGAACCCGCTCGTCAACGACGCGCTGTACTGGGGGCACCCGGAGGAGATCCTCACCGCGGCGCTCGCCATCGGCGCGCTGATCGCCGGGCTCGAGGACCGTCCGCTCGCCGCCGGCTTGCTCGCCGGACTCGCGATTGCGAGCAAGCAGTGGGCGCTGATCGTGCTGATTCCGGTCGTGCTGATTCTCGGTCGTCAGCGTGTCCGCACCGGCGTCATTGCGTGCGGTCTCGCCGCGCTCGCGAGCGTCCCGATGGTGATCGGGAACTTCGCCTCTTTCCTGCACGTCTTTCGCTACATCTCGAGCCCGCAACCGATCGTCACGGTCTTCACGTGGCTCTACCCGTTCTCCAGCACAGGGCCGGTCCGGATCAGCGACATCAACGGTGCGCGGCCCTCGTTCATAGCCCATCAGATCCTGCCGATCGAGACATCGCTCTCGCACCCGCTGATCGTGCTCATCGGGCTCGGGTTGCCCCTGATCGTCTGGTGGCGCGCCCGGGGTCGTCCCGAGCCCCGCGAGGTGCTGATCGCATGCGCGCTCGCTCTGTTGCTCCGCTGCGTGCTCGATCCTGGATCCGCCGCGTACTACCACCTTCCGCTGCTGCTGACTCTCGTCACCCTCGATGCCTGGGACGGACGGGCGATTCCCGTCACCGGACTGTGCGCCACCGCGCTCGTCTTCATCGTGCTTGACCGCTTCCCGCAATACTTCGCCCCGGGCACGACGAACCTGGCGTACATCCTCGTCAGCGTCGTCGTGGCGGGCCTGCTCACGCGTGAGCTGCACGCCGTGGCGTCGCGGCGGCTCATGACGCGCCCGGTGAGGCCGATAACAGCATCGTGACCCCTCGCACGCACCGGCTGCTGCTGCTCGCCGTCAGTCTGGCGTTCGCCGGGATCGCCGCACTCGTCGTTTTCTCCACGGTGGGCACCGGCGATTACGTCGTCCGCGCCCCGGTCGCCGGCGACAACGCCGGTCCGGCCCTCAGCGCGCTCGCGCACGGTCACGTCGTGGTGCTCGTCTCCCACCAGCCGGTCATGGGTCTCGTGTCGCTCGTGCTGCGCGCGCCGGTCGTGATCGTGGCCTCGGCCGCCGGCTCGGGCGAGCTGCTGGCGTACCGACTCGGAGCGCTCATCTGCCTGCTTCCGCTCGCCGTCCTGAGTGCCGCGCTCGTCGTCGCCCCGGGGCTCCGTGTCACCGACCGGCTCCCGTCGATCGTCGCCGCAGGGCTGCTCCTCGGCGGGCCGGCGGCCGCCGCCTCGGTGACGGTCGGGCATCCGGAGGAAGTGCTCGCGATCACGCTGGCCACCGCCGCCGTGCTCGCCGCGCTGGCCGACCGGACCTACGCCGCTGCGATCCTGCTCGGGCTCGCGGTCGGCACGAAGCCGTGGGCCGCTGCTCGCGGCGGCGCCCGTCGCGGCCGCGCTGCCGGAGCAGCGAGCCCGCGTGCTCACGCTCGCCGCGCTCGTCGCGTTGCCCTGCATCGCGTTGCTCCCGCTCGCCGATCCGGCGGCGTTCGCCCGCGCCGGTCACGGCGTCGGCGCGATGCATCTCGTCGGCCCGGCCAGTCTGTGGTGGCCGGTCGGCGGTGCGCTTCCCGCCGTCGCCGGCGCTGGCGCCCGGCTCACCGACCACCGGCTGCCGTTCGGACTCGACCGTTCTGCTGCCGTCGTTCATCGCGCTGGTCGTCGCGCTCGCCGTCGTCGCGGCGCTCGCGCGCCGGGGCGTGCGGCGCGGGCGGCAGTTGGACCCGCTCGCGCTGCTCGCGCTGCTCGGCTTGATCCGATGCGTCGTTGACCCCGTCCCGCTCGAGTACAACCTCGTCGCGACGCTCGTGCCCCTGGCCGCCTGGGAGGTGCTCGAGCTCGGCCGGATGCCCGTCGTGTGCGCCGTGTCCACGGTGATCGTCTCGTTGCTGTTCGGGGCGAGGCTGCACGCCGCTCCGACGACCGTGAACGCACTGACTATCGCGTTCGGCCTCGCGCTTGGCGCCTACCTGGCCAGTCACGCCTTTCACCGGCGGATCCGCTCGCTCGCGAGCGCGGCCGCCGACCGTTCCCGACCGATGCCGTCGCTGGCATCAGGAGTCCCGGCATGATGGTGATCCTGCTCACGATGGTGGGAGGCCTCACCATCGGCTCGTTCCTCAACGTCGTCGTCTATCGCCTGCCGCGCGGCGAGTCGCTCTCCGTTCCCGGGTCGCACTGCCCACGGTGCGGCAATCCGGTGCGGCCCTACGACAACGTCCCGGTGCTCAGTTGGCTGATGCTGCGCGGGCGCTGTCGCCAGTGCCACGAGCCGATCAGCGCCCGCTACCCGATGGTTGAGCTGACGAGTGCAGCGCTCGCGGTCGCCGTCGTGCTCGTCAAGCACACCTGGGCCGAGCGCGTGCTCGGTCTCGTGCTCGTCGCGATCCTCATCCCGGTCGCGCTGATCGACTTCGACGAGCGGATCATCCCGAACAAGATCACCGCGCCCGCCGCCGTGCTCGCGATCGTCATCGGGCTCCTGATGAACCCCTCGGGCGTGCCCGAGCAACTCATCGCCGGCGCGGCCGCGGGAGGCTTCCTGCTCGTCTTCGCGCTCGTCTACCCCCAGGGCATGGGCATGGGGGACGTCAAGCTCGCCGCGGTGATGGGGCTCTACCTCGGACGCTCGGTCGCCGTCGCCGTGATCATCGGCACGCTCGTGGCGACGGTCTTCGGCGTCGCCGTGATGGCGCGCGTCGGCGTTCAGGATGGGCGCAAGACCGCCGTCCCGTTCGGGCCGTTCCTCGCCCTCGGCGGCGTCGTCGCCGTGCTGTTCGGGCCCCAGATCGTCCACTGGTACCTCCACACGATGGGGTAGCCGCACCGGCCGGGACCATGCGCCGACGCCTCGCCATCTTCACACTCGCCGTTGCGCTGATCGCGGGGCCGGCGGCCGCCGGCGCTCACGCTGCGACCGGGGTCGACCTGCCCCTGGTGCCCGTCTACGCGGCGGCGACGCAACCCCCTGGCTTCACGACGAATGCGGGCCAGGCGGCGGCCGCCGCAAAGGCGACGCCGACGATGCAGGCGCTGCACCGCCGCGAGCACCCGCTCGACGTGGAGGTGTTCCTCTGGGCGGGTCGCCGCTGGTACGTCGACTTCTCCTACCGGGGAGAGCTCGTCGCCGAGGCCGATATCTCCCCGGCCGGCCACGTCGCCGCAGTGTGGACTGGGCCGCTGGCGCGCGCCGTCTACGCACGCGGCCATTTCGCGCCCCTGTTCAGCTCGCCGTGGGTGCTCATCCCGTTCTCGTTGCTGTTCCTCGTCCCGTTCCTCGACCCAAGGCGCCTCCGGCGGCTCGTGCGACTTGATGCGCTCCTCGTCCTGTCGCTGCTCGCCTCCTACCTACTCTTCATCCACGCGCACCTGGAGGCGGCGGTGTGGCTCATCTACCCGCCGCTCATCGCGCTCCTCGTGCGCATGCTCATCGTCGGATTCCGCCGGCCGACAGCTCGCCTGCCCGCGTTCGCCGAGGGGCTGCTCTCCGACCGCCTGCTGTGGGGCGGGCTGCTCGTCCTCGTGGTTGCCCGGGTCGCGCTCAGCCTCGCCAATGCCGGGGTCATCGACGTCGGCTACGCGTCGGTGATCGGCGCACACCGGCTCGTGCACGGTCAGAGCCTCTACTACTCCGCCGCCGCGCACAGCGACACGTACGGGCCGATCATGTACCTGGCCTACGCGCCGTTTCAGCTCGCGTTTCCGTGGCATGGAGCGTGGGATTCGCTGCCCTCGGCGCACGCGGCGACGATTGTCTTCGACCTCGTGACGATCGGGTCCCTCGTGCTCCTCGGCCGCCGGCTCGTGCCCGGCGCCGCCGGCCGACGGCTCGGCGTGCTTCTCGGCTGGGCCTGGGCGGCATGTCCGTTCACGCTCCTCGGCCTCGTCATGCACACGAACGACGGCCTCGTGGCGATGCTGGCCGCGCTCAGCCTGCTCGCGTGGCGGTCGGCCGCCGGGCGGGGCGCGCTGCTCGGTCTCAGCGCCGGCGCCAAGTTCGTCACCGTCGGGCTGCTGCCGCTCTATGCGGCCGCGTACGAGCGTTCTCGGCGCACGCTGACGGCATGCGTGGCCGGCTTTGCGCTCGCCGTTGGGGTCGCGTTGCTGCTCATCCTCCCGGGCGGCGGATTCGGGCTGCTCTATGACCACACGATCGGCTATCAGCTCCACCGCACGGACGTGTTCGCGGCCTGGTCGCTGCATCCGGGGCTTGACCCGGTGAAGGTCATCCTGGAGGTGCTGGCCGTCGGTCTCGCGCTCGGCGTCGCGTTCCTGCCTCGCCGCCGGTCGCTGCCTGAGATCTGTGCGCTCGCGGCGGCTGTCACGCTCGCGACCCAGCTGCCCTCGACGCACTGGTTCTACTACTACGCCGTCTGGTTCCTGCCGTACGTGTTCGTCGCAGCCCTCGCGCCTGCTGCGCCAGTGCCGGCGGCGGACCCGACCGACGCAGGGTTCGCCCGCGGCGCGACCATGGTCACCGACGCGCCCGCGCGTCATCTCACTCCGGCCTGAATCGGCTCCGCGGCACCCGCCGCGCGGCCCTGACCGTCTAGTCCCTCGCCAACTCGGCTCAAACTCGGGGGGCTCCCTGCCGATTTCTCTACTAGCCATGGGAAACACGGGTAAGAACGTTGTCGGACTCGACATCGAACCCGGGTACGTCGCTGCGGTGCAGAGCGGTGCTCGGGGAGTCGCGGTGGAGCGCGCCGCGACGATGGCGCTCGCACCGGGCGTCGTCCGCGACGGCGAGGTCGTCGACGTCGACACGCTCGCCGAGGCGTTGAAGACGATGTTCGCCGAGCACAAGCTCGCCAAGCGCGTGCGGATCGGCGTCGCCAATCCGCGCATCGTCATGCGCACGCTTGACCTGCCGCCGCTCAACGATGCCAAGGACATCGCGTCCGCCGCCCGCTTCCAAGCCCAGGAGCACATCCCGATGCCGCTCGAGCAGGCGGTGCTCGAGCACCACGCGCTTGGGATCGTCGAGACGGCTGACGGCCCCCGGACACGCGTCGTCCTCGTCGCCGCGCGCCGCGACATGATCGACCGGGTGCTCGAGGCGGTGCGCCGGGCCGGCCTGCGCCCCCACGGCATCGACCTCTCGGCGTTCGCGATGATCCGCGCGCTTCACAGTTCCGAGCGCATCGAGCCGACGCTCTACATGAACGTCGGCGGCGTGAGCAACCTCGCGGTCGCCGTCGGCTCGATCTGCCTGTTCACCCGCGTCACGACGAACGGCACGGAATCGATGGCGGTCGATCTCGCCGAGCGCCGCGGCCTCACCCTTGAGCACGCCCACGGCTGGTTGAAGTACGTCGGTCTCGTGACCCCGTTCGACGACCTCGAAGGCGATCCCGAGATCGTCATGGAGGCCCGCGCCGTGCTCACCGACAGCGTGCGACGGATCGCCGACGACGTCCGCAACTCGATCGACTACCACGTCATGCAGGAGGGCGCGGCCAACGTCGAGCACGCGGTCCTCACCGGACCGGCCATCGCGATTCCCGGGTTCGCCGAGATGCTGAGCGAACAGATCGGGCTCCCGATCGAGGTGGGCCACATCGATGAGGCCAAGCCGGGCGCCTTTGACGGTCTTGATTCCGGCCGCTTCGCCGTCGCCGCCGGACTGACGATCGAGGAAGTGGGGGCATGAAAGCCGTCAACCTCATCCCGACCGACGGCAAGCGCGGCGGCGCACGCGCGGCGGCGAGCGCACCTCGGGGCCCAGGCGTCGCGCTGATCGCGCTGCTCGCGATCGCGCTCGCGTACGTGACGGTCTACGTGCTCACGTCGAACACGATCAAGGACCGCAACGCCAAGATCGCCGTGGTCAAGACTCAGGTCACGGCAGCGCAGGCTGAGGCCACACGGCTCGCCAACTACGTCAATTTCAACAAGCTGGCGGCAAGCCGGGAGGCGACCGTGCAGCAGATCGCGACGGAGCGGTTCGACTGGAACGCCGCGCTCTCCGACCTCTCCAAGGTCGTCCCGGCCAACACGTCGATGCAGTCGCTCCTCGGCACGGTCTCGCCGAGCGCCTCGGTCAACGGCAGCGGCGGCAGCACCGGCGCCTCGGCCGTCGGCACCGGCGCGCTGCGCAGCGCGATCACCGCGCCGGCGTTTGAGATGAAGGGGTGCACCGCCACCCAGGACGACGTCGCGCGGCTGATGTCCCGCCTGCGGCTCATCAACGGCGTCCAGCGGGTGACGCTCGCCGACTCGGTGAAGCAGGACGGCTCCGCGGCCGGCGCTGCGGTCGCCAGTGCCTCTTCCGGATCGAGCTCCAGCGGGTGCCCGGCGAACTGGCCGACGTTCGATGTCGTCGTCTTCTTCCAGCCACTGCCGGGTCAGTCGGACGCGACCGGAGCGACCGGAGCCACCGGCGCGACCACGACGACCACGACCACGTCGACCACGTCGACCACCTCAGCGGCGTCGACGACGCCGACGGCGAGCGCGTCGAGCAATGTCCAGCCGGTCAGCTCCACGTCGGGAGGCTCCAAGTGAGCGCGTTGCGTGCATTGACTCCGCGGGACCGCATGGTTCTGGTCGTCGTCGTCGTCGCTGCGGCGATCATCGGCGCCTGGCTGCTCGTCATTCAGCCGAAGCGCTCGGAGGCGTCCAAGCTCGGCGACCAGCTGAAGGTCGCCCAGACGCAGCTCCAGACCGCTCAGCAACAGGTCCAGGCCGGGCTCGCTGCCAAAGGCTCGTTCGCCCGCAGCTACACCGAGATGGCGCGCCTCGGCGAGGCCGTCCCCGCCGACGACAACGTGCCGTCGATGATTCTGCAGCTCCAGAACGCAGCCGCGAGCGATCACGTCGACTTCCGCACGCTCAACGTGAGCGCCGACTCGAACAGCAGTAGCAGCGCCGCCGCCACACCGGCGTCGACCACTCAGGCGGTGACGGCCGCACTGCCGCCCGGCGCGGCCGTCGGACCGGCCGGGTTCCCGATCGAGTCGTTCACGTTCACCTTCCGCGGCAACTTCTTCCGCCTCTCGAGCTTCCTCGGCCGCGTCCAGCGGTTCGTCGTGATCAAGAACCACCAGACGACGGTCGCCGGTCGCCTGCTGTCGTTCAACGCGATCAGCCTCGGCGCCGGACCCTCTGGCTTCCCGCAGATCGCCGCGACGATCTCCGCCACCGCATACCTCGTGCCGGCGTCTCAGGGCGTCATGGCAGGCGCGACCGTGGCTGGACCGTCCAGCAGTTCAAGCGGCTCGACGAGCGAGAGCACCTCGAGCTCCAGTTCCGGCGGCGCCACGCCCGCCGCCGTCGCCACCTCTCCGATTCGATGAGCTTTCTGCAGCCCCTGATCAACGACCTGCGCGAGAAGCGACTGTGGCCCGTCGTGGTCGTCCTCATTGGCGCGCTGGTGGCGGTTCCGGTGCTGCTCGCCAAGCCGGCGCCCAAGCCGCAGGCTGCGATCGCGCTGGGTGCCGGGGCCACGGTCACCTCTCCGATCTCCGGTATGCCGGTCGTCGAGCTCAGCACCACACCTGAGTTCTCGCATCTGCCGGGCCCCGGACGCGACCCCTTCACCCAGCAGACGAGCACCACGAGCACGACGTCGACGTCGTCGGCGAGCACTTCCGCCTCGAGCAGCTCCGGTGGTACTCCCAGCACCACCGGTTCCCATGGCTCCAGCTCGGGTTCCGGGAGCAATGCTGGTGGTGGTGGCACGACCGGGAACACCGGCTCGTCCACCACCACCACGCAAACCACCACGTCCACCACCCCAGTCGCCCCGGTCAAGCCCGAGGGCCTGACCCCGACCGAGTCCTACGGCGTGACCATCGCGATCACCAAGCCGTCCGGTGGGCTCGACACGATCGCCCCGGTCGAGCGGCTGACGACGCTCCCGTCGGGCCAGCAGCCACTGCTGATCGAGCTCGGTGTGCTCAAGGGTGGCTCCGAGGTTCTGTTCGTCGTCCGGCCCGGAACGGTCCTCAGCGGACCCGCCAAGTGTCTGCCGGGGCGCATCGACTGCCAGATCATCTCGCTGGCCCCGAACCAGATCGAGAGCCTGTCCGTGAAGGGCGCAACCGGCCCGATTCACGTCTCCGACTTTGCCGTCACCGGCATCACCACGATCTCGCACAAGTCGGCAGCGGCCGCAGGACGCGTCCGCCGCCAGGTGTCGAAGACCGGTCAGAAGCTGCTCCGGTCTCTGCACTACGACGCGCTCGCGCTGTTCCCGTATCAGCCGAGTGTCGGCGCGGTCGTCGATCAACGCAACCTGACTGCAGGGGGAAGCTGATGCGTCGCACGATGCTGATCGCACTCACGTTTTTCGTCATCTCACTGCTCGGCGCTGCCAGTGCCGAGGCCGTCGTCATCGACATGGGCGCCTCGGGGCGCTACGGCGTGGCACTCGTGCCCGGCACGCGGAGCACGCTCACGACCGCCGGCGTCACCACGGTGACCGCGGGCGCCCCGTGCAGCGACCCGTGGCTGGCCGCTGACTTCATTCTCCCCAGCACCGGCCTGTGCTACCACGGCGGTTCGGTCATGCACGCCAATGAGACGTTCGCGGTCACCTGGGATCCGCACCGGCTCGACTGGCAGACGGGGCGGGACTACGTCGAGCAGTTCCTCAAGGACGTCGCGGACGGCAGCGGTTCGCTGTCCTCGCAGTACGCCCTCACCGGCCAGTACCACGACTCCGGTGGTCGCGCCCGCAACGCCTCCGTCTACGGCGGCGGCTGCGTCGACTTCGGTCAGCCCGGCGGCTCCTCCTGCAAGTTTGCGAGCGCGGTCGCGACCGGTCCCGGTCACAACGACGTCGGCAGCGACTGCCCGGTCAGCGGTACGAACTACTTCTGGCAGGACCCGAGCGGCGCCTGGGGACCAAACGCCAACGAGTACTGCATCACCGACGACCAGATCCGCACCGAGGTGTCGCAGATGGTCAGCGAGATGGGCCTCATCGGGCGCACCCAGCCGGGGTACACGCCGCTGATCGTGCTGCGGATGCCGCCGGGCGTCGTCACCTGCCTGGATCTCGCGGGCAAGGTCTGCTCCGCGAACGGCGTCTCGACCGCGCAGTTCTGCTCCTACCACGCCCAGGCGAGCGTCGGTGGCACCACGGTGTCCTACGTCGTGCAGCCGTGGACGGCGCTGACGGGCTGCGACGACCCCGGCGTTCCCCCGTGGAAATCCGACGTCTCAGCGCACGAATTTGCGATCGAAGCCGCCGAGCGACTCGTCAGTCCGATCAGTCAGGGACAACTCGCGGCGATCACCGACCCCGCTCTGAACGCGTGGTATGCGCTCGACGGCTCCGAGATCAACGACAACGGGTGCATCGGGTTCCCCAAGTCGCTTGACCAGGTGACGGTCGGCGCGAGCGGCCAGAACCCATATTTCCTCCAGCGCGAGTTCAACAACGCGGGCGCGATCGCCAGCGACCCGAACGCGCCCAAGTGCGCGCCGCTTGTCGACCTCGCCCCGACGTTCGTCGTGCCGAGTCCGATCGACGCCGGCGACATCGTCGCCTTCGACGGCTCGGTGACCGACTCGACGCTGCTCATCTCCCAGGCCGACTACACCTGGAACTTCGGCGACGGAACCAGCCGCCACGGTGCGAGCGTCGTCCACCAGTTCGCCAAGGGCGGCGTTTACACCGTCAAGCTGACGGTGACCGACCGCGGCGGCTACGGCCAGAGCGTGTCTCAACAGGTCACGGTCCTCGGCTCCGGGGGGCAGGTACCACCGCCACCCGTCGGCCCCCACAGCAAGTCAAAGCTCAAGGCTCGTCTCGCGCTGATCCCGCAGGGCTTCCGGACGGTGCTTCGCTCCGGCATCGCGATGCGGGTGACCTCCAACGAGCCGGCGGCCGGACTGACCCGCATCTGGATCTCCAAGCGTGACGCCAAGCGGGCCCACATCCGGACCGGGCGCAGCGCGACCGTCGTGATCGGCCGCGGCACCGTGTCCGGCATCAAGAACGGCACCGTGAAAATGCACCTCCGCCTCTCGCGGGACACGACCAAGAAGCTCGGGCGACTGCGGCACCTGAAGCTCACGGTTCGCCTGTCGCTCACCGGCGCCAGCGGCGACCACGCCACGGTCGACGCCGCGGGCAGCTACTGAGTCGGCGGCGGCGCGTTGCGGCGCAGGGCTGGCGGCTGACGGCCGAGGGTCCCCACTAACCTAGGGCGCCGATGGCGCTCAACCTGATCACCGCCGGCGAGTCCCACGGACCGGGCCTCACCTGCATCATCGAAGGCCTGCCCGCCGGGTTGCAGCTCGATCGGGAAGCGGTCAACCGCGATCTCGCTCGCCGCCAGCTCGGCCACGGCCGCGGCGGCCGGATGAAGATCGAGCGCGACCAGGCCGAGGTCACCGCCGGAGTCCGTCACGGCCACACGCTCGGCGGCCCGATCGCGATGAGCGTCGTCAACCGTGACTACGCCAACTGGGAAGAGCGGATGAACCCGTGGCCGGTCGACGCCGAGCTGAAGGAGGTGCACCTCCCGCGTCCGGGCCACGCCGACCTCGTCGGCACGCAGAAGTACGGGCTGACCGACGTCCGCGACATCCTCGAGCGGGCGAGCGCCCGGGAGACGGCCGCCCGTGTCGCCGGCGGAGCGATCGCCAAGGCGTTCTTGCGTGCGCTCGGCGTCGACGTGTATTCCCACGTGCTCCAGATCACCGGCGTGAGTGCACCCCGTCGCGATGATCTCCTGCCTGACGATTTCGCCGCCGTCGACGACTCGCCGGTCCGCTGTCTCGACCCCGAGGCGGGCCGCGCGATGGTCGCCGAGATCGACCGGTTGCGTAAGGCGAACGAGTCGCTCGGCGGCGTCTTCGAGGTCCGCGTGTTCGGGCTCGTGCCCGGCCTCGGCTCGCACGTGTCCTGGGAAGAGCGCCTTGACGGGCGCCTCGCGCAGGCGATCCTCTCCATTCAGGCGCTCAAGGCCGTCGCCATCGGCGACGGCTTTGAAGTTGCGGGCCTGCCTGGATCCCAGGCCCACGATGAGATTTTCTACGATCCGGAGCGCGGGTACTACCGTGAGACGAACCGGGCCGGGGGACTCGAGGGTGGAATGACGACCGGCGATCCGCTCGTCGTCCGCGGTTCGATGAAGCCGCTCCCGACCTTGACCAAACCTCTCCGTTCGGTCGACATCGCCACGCACGAGCCCGCGCAGGCACTGCGGGAGCGCACCGACTCGTGCACCGTTCCCGCCGCCGGGGTCGTCGGTGAGGCGATGGTCGCGTTTGTGCTCGCCGATGCCTACCGACGGAAGTTCGGCGGCGACCACATCGACGACGTCCGCGCCGCGCTCGGGGCCTACAAGGAGCGAATCGCCTGGAGGGGCGGTTGACGCCAGCGCTCGTCTGCGTCGGGTTCATGGGGGCCGGCAAGTCGACGGCAGCGCGCAGCGCCGCCGCGGCGCTCGGTGTGGACGCGGTCGACGTCGACGAGGTGATCGAGCAGCGGCTCGGCAGGCCGATCGCCGACGTGTTCGCGTCGGACGGTGAGGCGCACTTCCGCGAGGTCGAGGAGCGCGTGACGCTCGAGCTGCTCGACGCCGGGCCCCCGGTCCTCTCCCTCGGCGGCGGAGCGGTCGGGTCCGAGGCGGTCCGGACCGCGCTCGCCCAGCATCGGGTGCTGTGGGTCGACGTTGACCTCGACACCGCTTGGGATCGGGCAGCTGGAACCGGGCGGCCGCTTGCGCGTGACCGCGACACGTTCGACCGCCTCTACGCCGAGCGTGAGCCGCTCTACGCGTCGCTCGCCGACGCGGTCGTCCCGGCGGTGCGCAGCGACGCACTCGGCCCGGTGCTCGCCGCCGTCGACGCGTCCCCGGACGGGGCGACGCTGCTGTGGGCCGCGAGTGCCTCCGGCGATTACCCGGTGTACATCGGCTCCGGCCTGCTCGGCTTCTGGCCGGCTGAGGTTGTCCCCGGACGGCGGTTCCTCGTCACCGACGGACGCGTCGGGCACCTGTACGGCGACGCGCTCGAGCCGCTCGACGGACGCGTCTCGATCATGCCCGGCGAGCAGTCAAAGACGATCGCCCACGCGGAGATCGTGTGGACCGAGCTCGCCCACGGCGGCATGACCCGCCAGGACGTGATCGTCGCCCTCGGTGGCGGCGTGGTCGGGGATCTCGCCGGTTTCTGCGCCGCGACCTACCAGCGTGGCGTCCGCTTCGTCCAGGTCCCGACGACGCTCGTCGCCCAGGTTGACTCGGCCTACGGAGGCAAGACCGGCGTCGATCTCGCCGAGGCGAAGAACTACGTCGGCGCCTACCACCAGCCGTCCGCGGTGCTCGCCGACACCGCGACGCTCCGCTCGCTGCCGCCTGAGGAACTCGCCGCGGGATACGCCGAGGTCGTCAAGACCGCGCTCATCGCGGGTGGCCCATTGTGGGACCGGGTCCGCGGGGGCGCCGCGCCGGACGACCCGTCGGTGATCATCGACTGCGCGCGCACGAAGCTTCGGATCGTCGCCCAGGACGAGCGGGACGGCGGCCTGCGACAGGTGCTCAATCTTGGCCACACGGTCGCCCACGCGATCGAGACGACGACCGGGTACGCGCGCTACCGGCATGGCGAGGCGGTCGCTCTCGGCCTGCTCGCGGCCCTGCGCCTCTCCGGTGCCGCGGAGCTGCGCGACGAGGTCGAGGCGCTGCTTGCGGTTCAGGGTCTGCCGACGGCGCTGGACGACACCGATCCGGACGCGGTCGTGATGGCGACACAGCGTGACAAGAAGCGCCTGGGGGAGGGACCCGTGCCGTTCGTGCTGCTCCGCGAGCCCGGCGCCGCAACGCCAGGCCAGGCGGTCACGGCTCGCGATCTCATCTCCGCCGTGCGAGAGTTGTCGCCGTGACGGCGGCCGCGTACAACCGCATCGAGGTCATGCACGGGGTCAACCTGGACCAGCTCGGTCGACGCAACCCCGAGATCTACGGCGGGATCACCTACGACGAGCTCGAGCTGCAGGTCCGCCAGATGGCCCACGACCTCGAACTTGAGGTCATCTTCTTTCAGACCAACCACGAGGGAGAGTTCATCGAGCACCTGCATCGTCTGCCCGGGATGGCCGACGGGATCATTCTCAACCCGGGTGCGTGGACGCATTACTCCTACGCGATCCGGGACGCGCTTGAACTCACCGGCCTGCCGGCGATCGAGGTCCATCTCTCCGATGTCGACTCGCGCGAGGAGTGGCGCCGCCACAGCGTCATTCGCGAGCTCTGCGTCGGCCGGGTCGCCGGTCAGGGGTCGGCGGGTTACCGGACCGCGCTGGAGTTGATCAAGGCGGAGCTGCCGTCATGAGGGCGCGCGGCGACCGACTCGTCTCGTTGTTGCCCGACGCGGGGATCGACGTCCTGCTCATCACGAACCTCGCCAACGTCCGGTACCTCACTGGGTACAGCGGCTCCAATGGGCTGGCGATCGTCGGGCCGGACACCCGCACGTTCATCACCGATTTCCGCTACGTCGAACAGGCGGCGGAGCAGGTCGACGCGTCGTTCGAGCGCCGTCAGGCCCCGCAGGATCTGCTCGACGCTGTCTCCGAAGTGCTGCCGGGAGACGGCGGCGTGCGGCTCGGCTTCGAGGAGGCGCACATGTCGGTGCGCACCTGGGGTCGGCTCGGCGGCCTGCTCGACGAGCGGGTCACGCTGGTCGGCGTCGAGGGTCTCGTCGAGCAACTGCGGGCGGTCAAGGACGCCGACGAGGTTGCGGTGATCCGGGCCGCGTGCCAGCTTGCCGATGCCGCGCTCGAGCAGGTGCTGGCCGATGGCCTCGTCGGCCGGACCGAGCGTGAGGTCGCGCTCGCCCTGGAAACGGCGATGCGAGAGCTCGGCGCCCAGCGCCCGAGCTTCGACACGATCATCGCCGCCGGTCCCCACGGCGCGCTGCCCCATGCCCAGCCACGTGACGTCGCGATTGAGCCCGGCCAGCTCGTCGTGATCGACTGGGGCGCCGAGCTTGATGGGTACTGCTCGGACTGCACCCGGACGGTGGCGACCGGTCCGGTCTCGCAGCACGCTCAGGAGATCTACGCGCTCGTGCGCTCGGCCCAGCTCGCCGGGCTCGAGGGCGTCGCCGCCGGCCGCCACGGCCGCGAGGTCGACGGGGTCGCCCGCGGCGTGATCGAGGACGCCGGCCACGGCGAGCATTACGGCCATGGGCTCGGCCACGGCGTCGGGATCGAGGTCCACGAGGCGCCCCGGCTCTCCCAGCGCTCCGACGACACGCTGCAGGCCGGCAACGTCGTCTCGGTGGAGCCCGGCATCTACCTTCCGGGGGATCTCGGCGTCCGGATCGAGGACCTCGTCGTGGTCACCGAGGGTGGCTGCGACATCCTCACGGGCCTGCCGAAGGACCTGCGGGTCGTCAGCTGACGCTGGCGCGCGGACCCGGACGCACCGGGCCGCACCCCGGAGCCAGACCGTGATCGCGGCCGTCTACACTGGCCCACCGGCATGATCAGCACGAATCAATTCCGCAACGGCAACCACATCGATGTCGAGGGCACGATCTTCAAGATCGTCGAGTTTCAGCACGTCAAGCCCGGCAAGGGCGGGGCGTTCGTCCGCACGAAGCTCCGCCGGGCGAGCGACGGCAACGTGATCGACCGGACGTTTCGGGCCGGCGAGAAGTTCCGCGCCGTGCGCACCGAGGTGAGGCGCATGCAGTTCCTCTACAAGGACGGGACCGACGCCCACTTCATGGACACTGAGAGCTACGAGCAGCTGACGATCCCGGAGAGCACACTCGCCGAGCCGCTGCGCTGGATGAAGGAGTCCGAGGAGGTCGAGGTTCTCTATATCGACAACGCTCCCGCGGACGTCCAGCTGCCGAGCGCGATCGACCTCACGATCACCGAAACCGAGCCGGGGCTCCGCGGCGACACCGCCTCGGGTGGCGGCAACAAGCCGGCCACGCTTGAGACCGGCGCTCGGATCCAGGTGCCGCTGTTCATCAACATCGGGGACGTCGTCAGGGTCGACACGCGCTCGGGCGAGTACGTCTCGCGTGCGTAGGAGCGAGCAGCGTCGGGCCGCGGTCTGGGCGCTGTACCAGAGCGATCTGCTCAGCCGACCGCTGGAGGAGACGTTCCCCCGGGACGTGCACGGCTTCACGAAGGAGCTCGCCTTTCTCGTGCGCGCCCACCAGCCCGAGCTCGACGGACTCATCGCCAAGCACGCGTACGGCTGGTCGCTGGAGCGGATCGCGCCGCTCGAACGCTCGATCCTCCGTACCGGACTCGCCGAGCTGCTGTATCCCGACGAGCTCCCGGGCGAGCAGGCGATTCCCGCCGAGGGCGCGATCAACGAGGCGGTCGAGATCGCCAAGCGGTTCTGCGGCGCCGAGGCGCCGGGGTTCATCAACGGGATCCTCGCCGCCGCGCTGCGCGAGCGGGTCGCGTAGGAGGTTCGTATGAAACCCACCAAATCGCCTGCGTACAGGCCACAATGACGGCATGAGACTTCTCGTCGTCGACGATGACCGGGCGCTGCGCGACGTGCTCCGTCGCTCGCTCGAGCTGGCCGGTTACGAGGTCCGACTCACGGACAGTGGATCGGGCGCACTCGGCGAGGTCGCCGCCGCCGTCCCCGACGCCGTCGTTCTCGACATCGGCCTGCCTGACATCGACGGCCTCGAGGTCTGCCGCCTGCTGCGCCGCGAGGGCAACCGGGTCCCCGTGCTGATGCTGACCGCCCGCGATGCCGTCTCGGACCGAATTGACGGTCTCGACGCGGGCGCCGACGACTACCTGGTCAAGCCGTTCGACATCGACGAGCTGAAGGCCCGGATCCGCGCGCTGTTGCGCCGCGCCGGCGCGGACGGCGACGGTCAGGGCGGCCTCTCGTTCAGTGAGCTGAAGCTCGACGCGGGCCGTCACGGCGTCGTCGTCGGCGACGAGTTCGTCGAGCTGACGCGGACCGAGTACCAGCTGCTCGAACTGCTGATGCTCAACCCACGTCGCGTGCTGCCGCACAGCATGATCTACGACCGGGTGTGGGGTTACGACTTCGGTCCCACCTCGAACGCGCTGCGGGTCTACATCGGGTACCTGCGCCGCAAGCTCGAGGACGCCGGAGCGACCTCCGAGATTCACACGGTCCGCGGCGTTGGGTACGCGCTGCGGGAGCCGGGCGGGTGAGCCTCCGCGCGCGAATGGTGCTCGCCGCCGGCGTGGCGGTTGCGGTCGCGGTCATCGCCGTCGCGTTCTCCTCGTACGCGGGCACGCGCTCGCAGCTGACCGGCCAGGTCGACAACCAGTTGAACCGGCTGACCAGCGACGTGCTGCACCATGGCGGGGGCGGGCCCAGCGGCGGCCCGACCGGCGACGGTGGCCAGTTCTTGCTCGGCAGTGCCCCGAGCAACGGATCGGGCGAGCCTCCCGGGTTCGGCGACGAGGGCCTGCATCTCGACGGCCGTGGTCCCGGTTTCGGCGGGGCGGCCGGGATCATCACCGTGATCTACACGAACGGCAATACGTACGTGCCGTCGTCGCAGAGCTATCGGATTCCGACCGACGCCCAGATGCGGGCGCTGGCCAAATCCGGCAAGGGCAGCTACTACACCGATCTGACGACCTCCGGCACGCACCTCCGGGTGCTCGTGACCGGCATCGGCAGCCGTGGCGCGCTCGCGATCGCCCTACCGCTGACCGAGATCGACAACGCGCTCGGCAACCAGGTGATCCTGCTCGTCATCATCTCGGCCGCCGGCATCGCACTCGCCGCGCTGCTCGGGGTCCTCGTCGCGCGCACCGCGCTCGCCCCGATCGCGCGCTTCACGCGCCAGACCGAGGTGATCGCGACCAATCCGGAGCGAATCGAGCATGACCGCCTTGATGCCCGTGGCAACGACGAGCTGGCCCGCCTTGGCCGGACGTTCAATACGACGCTCGACGCGCTTGAACTGGCGATGGCCTCGCAGCGCAACCTCGTCGCCGACGCCTCGCACGAGCTCCGCACACCGATCGCCTCGATCCGCGCGAACCTCCAGCTGATGCGCGACGAGTCACTCCTCTCTCCAGAGGACCGGGCCGCGCTGCGCGCGGACATGATCGAGGAACTCGACGAACTGACCGGGCTCGTCGGCGACGTCGTCGAGCTCGCCCGAGGGTCGAAGCCGAGTGGCGAGCCCGGAGACGTGCGCCTTGACCACGTCGTCTTGCAGGCACTCGACCGCGTCCGCCGGCGCGCGCCGCAGATGCAGATCCAGGGCACGATCGAGCCGACGCTCGTGCGTGGCGAACCCGACCGGATCGCGCGCGCGGTCGCCAACCTGCTCGACAACGCGATGAAGTGGAACCCGCCCGACGGGCTGATCGAGGCCACGCTCGCCGATGGCACGCTGACGATCCGCGATCACGGCCCGGGGTTCCACGAGGAGGATCTCCCGTTCGTGTTTGACCGCTTCCACCGCGCCAAGGACGCGCGCTCGAAGCCGGGATCCGGACTCGGCCTCGCGATCGTCCGGCAGGCCGCCGAGGCTCACGGCGGCTTCGTGCAGGCGAGCAACGCGCCGGGTGGCGGGGCGATCATGCGGATCGGCTTCGGCCCGACGCTCACGCTCGGCGAGGAAGCGACCGAGGAATCGGTCGCCGGCGCTCGCTGACGCTCAGCGGCGCTTGGGCGCGGCGCACGAGCCGCGGCGGGCACGGCCCGGCGACACGGTGACGGTGATCCGAGACGCGCCGTGGCACGACGCGATCCGCAGCGTCGTGGCGCCGCGCCTCGACACCGGCACCCCGCCGCTGACGGCGACGCCATAGCGCCCGCCGTACACGAGCGCCGGCGCCGCGATCTCGCTGATCGCGCCGGCCCGGAAGCGCGAGCGCCGTCCGGCACGAGCCGTCGAGTAGCTGAGCCGGAACGTCCGCGAGGCGCGCGTGAAGCTCCACCCGGTCGGCGTCCCCGCGACGAGCTGTGGATACGGCTCGACGAGCGCGCGCAGCGTCGGCAACTCGAGGTTCGATCCGACGGGGGGCTTTGACGGGTCGATCACGATCGCCTGCTTCGTGCCCGGCCCGGATGTCGTCGGGTCAGCGCAGCCGCAGTACGCCCACTCGAGCCACGGGACCATGAACCGGTCGGCCCGCGCCACCATCTCGTTCAGGTACGGGATGTCGTTCGTCGCGCCGAACTCGGTCTCCATCACCGCGTCGCGGGTGCTCGTCGACCGCGCCACCGCGTGCGAGAAGACCGAATCGTCCGACGCCGTGCACGCCGCCGACGGCCCGGTGTTCGACTCGGTGAGGCAGTAGTCGTGGAATGCAAACCCGGCGCGCGGGTCGCCGATCGGGGCGAGGTGGGTGTTGGCGCCGCCGTTGAACAGCACGTTCGGCTCGTACCAGACGAGCGTGCGGCGGTCGACGCGCCGCACCCGCGCGAAGACGCGTGCGTAGAACGCCTTCAGCTTGACGTCGAACGCCGGGCAGCCGGGGGTGAGGGCGCACGGCTCCCACACGGTGCCCGGCCACGGCTCATTGAAGATCTCGTAGCCGAGCACCGACGGCGTCCGCTTGAACGCCGTCGCGACGCGTGCCCAGGCGCCCGCGAAGCGATCCTCGAGCCCGACGCCGCCCGGTCCCGGCGCGTCGGCCCAGAACTGGTCGAACGCGTGCTGCACGGCCGGATTCACAAGGTAGTTCGTCGGAAAGCCCGCCTTGGGGAGGTTCGGCAGCCCGCCGTCCTGCACCGCCCAGTCGGGGGCGCCCTCGCCCTGGAAGCGCTCGTTGTACATGTCCTGGTGAAAGTCGAGGAGCGACAGCACGCCGTGCCGTGCGAGCGTCCGCACCGTCGTCGCGATCTGCGACACGTAGGCGCTGCTGAAGTGACCCGGGGAGGGCTCGAGCGCCTTCCAGATGACCCCGACGCGCACGGTGTTGAACCCGATCCGGGCGAGGAACGCGGCGTCGTCGTCACCGAACCCGGCCTTCGCCGGGTAATACGGCGGCAGCTTGTAGACCATGTTGATCCCGTGCACGACCACGACCCGCCCGGACGCGTCGGTGATCCACCGACCGGCATGAGACAGGGGCGGGGTCGGCGCGGCCTGGGCCATGCCGGTCGCGGCGAGAACCGAGACTGCGCACCCCACGGCCAGAGCTGTGAGCGATCTCCTCCTCATGAGCACCCGACACTACCCGCTCGCCCGCCGCGGGCTCCCCAGCAGCGACCCCAGCGACGGCGTGCACGCGCAGGCCGCCCCGCGCAGCCGCTCCACGCCGGTGAGGTCCTCGATCGCCTGGAGCGTCGAGTAGTGATCGACCGGCGTGGTCAGCCGTGCCCCGTGACGCGCGAGGCCACCGGCGATGATCGTCACGATGTGGCCCCCGGACGCGAGCCGACAGCAGCCATCGTCGCTCGAGCCCTCGTCGAACGTCAGGATCAGCAGACCGCGCGGACCGAGGGCGCGCAGGAGCGGCGGCACGAGCGTGTGCAGGAAACGGTCCCCCACAGACGGGTCGCAATCGTGCATGTCGTGGCAGAGATTTGGCGTGATCCAGCTGAGCGTCGGCAGATGCCGGGCGCGCTCGTCGCTCGCGAGCTGCCCGAGCGGCACGACGTTCCGGCAGGCCTGCGGGTCCCGGACGATCGCGCGGTAGTACACGAACGGGTCGTGCTTCTTGGCGTAGTTGCCGGACTCACCGCCGGTGAAGCACGGGTGGGGGAGACCCTCCATGTAGCCCTTCCAGGTGAGTCCCTGCGCCATGAGTTGTCCCGCGACACCACTCCCGGGGACGCTGCAGTCGGTGCAGTCGCTGTCGATCCCGAACGTGGAGCCGCCCGTGAGCGCGAGGTAGTTGGGCAGCGAGGGATGCCGAATCGCGTACATCTGCCGCGCCACTGCGTAGGTGCTCGCGAGCCGGTTGATGTACGGCGCCGAGGAGGAGCCGATGATGTCGCCGTACTCCTCGTTCTCCATCACGATCACCGCGACGTGCGCCGCCCGCAGCGCGATCCGCGGCGCGGGGCGGGTCTGCGCGGGAAGCTGCTTGGCCCTGGCGCCGCAGCCGGGCAACGCGCACGCCGCGATCAGCGCGAGCAGCGCAAGCCGCGCGCGGGTGGACGGCGATGCCATCGCGCGGATGATGCCATCGCCGTGCCTTTGTGCAGTGTTGCCTCGGCCAAACGCTGAGTTTCCTGCACGCGGTTTGTTCTCCGGCTCCCAGAGGACGAGGCTTCCAACGGGGCGTGCTGGCGCGTTCCCCGGGTTGGCAGCCTCGCCTGGCGCGCCCGCCCGCCGGCACCCCCCGTTTTTTCTGCCGTTTCCGGTGCTGCGTCGACTGTTAAGGGTCGTTCAGCCCTGCATTCAGCCTGTTTTCCACGAGCCGGCTCGGCACCGGGCCGTAAGCGGCGAGGAACACGGTCACGCCCTCATCCGCGTGGCGGGTGAGCTCATCCGGTGACGGTGGGGCGTCGACGCCGAGCAGCATGGCGCGGTTGAGCGGGATCGACATCACGAGCCAGTTGAAGTGGGCGGCGGCGAGCGACGGGTCGTCGATCCGAAGTCTGCCGCCGGCGGCGAGCCGCTCGAACATGGCCGCCAGTTCGCTGATCGTGCGACCGGGCCCGCGCTCGTAGAACATCTGCCCGAGCGACGGGAACCGTGACGCCTCGGCCGTCACGAGCCGCCGCAACTGCAGAATGCGCGGCTGCATCACGAGCTCGAGCTCTCGCCGCGCGAGCTCCCGCAGGTCGGCCGCCAGATCGCCGCTGTCCTGAAGTTCACGCACCGCCGAGGCGACCGTGTCGCTCGCCTCGTTCACCGTCGCCGTCACGATCGCGTTGAACAGCGCCTCCTTATCGGAGAAGTGCTTGTACACCGTCTGCTTGGACACCCGCGCCACAGCCGCGATCTGGTCCATGCTCGTGCCGCGATATCCGTTCTCCAGAAACAGCGTGGTCGCCGCCTCCACAATCGCCCGCTGCTTCCGAGCCGACCGGCTCTCCAGATCGATCATCGGCACATCTGCGGCCATCGCCACCCAGAGTACTAGACGGTCCAGTCTAAGGAGGAGGGTCGCGACGACGCGTCCCGCGCCCGCTGCGGCTGATCGCCCGCCGGCCGACCAGCGCAACGGTGCGACGGCCAGACCAGCGCGGGCGGATTGGGATTTTGTCCCGGTCGCGCCGGTACAACGGTGCACGCTAGTCAACGATGCCGTCCATCGGGACTTTGTCCAGCCCGTCGTCGTTCTCGGCCGGCACGCGGCGGCGGCGGCGCCCGTCGCCGCTCCCATCGCCGCGGCAGGTGTCCTGGCGACTGACCGCCGCCTGTCGGCGGTGGATTGCCGATCCTCGCGCCCAACGGCCGGCGCGGCGAGTAGCTCGGCGTTTGACCGCCACGTGTCGGCGGTGAATTGGCTTTCACGTCTGACCCCAGTCGCGGCGGGGGGCCGCAGACGCGATCGGGCACTGTCATCACCAGTACTAGACGGTCTAGTCCATACAGAGTACTATACGGTCTAGTTCCGAAACCGGTGAGACCGAGGGCGGAAAGGAGTGACGAGATGGCAAAGGTGGTCGTGACCAATCACCTGACGTTGGATGGCGTGATGCAGTCGCCCGGAGGGCGGGCGGAGGATCCGCGGGACGACTTTCGGTTCGGGGGGTGGGCCGCGGTCAATCAGGACTCGGTGATGGCGGAGGTGATGGGCCGGGGGATGGCTGCCGGCGCCGGCGGCGGGCTGCTGTTTGGGCGGTGGACGTACGAGAAGATGTACGAGGCGTGGCATGGCCGGACCGACGGGAATCCGTTCACCGAGGTGCTCGACAGCCGCACGAAGTACGTCGCCTCGACGACGCTCACTGAGCCGCTGCCGTGGCAAAACTCGATCCTGCTCGTCGGCGATGTCTGCGACGCTGTCGCGGAGCTCAAGGCGACCGAGACCGGCAACCTCGCGATCCTCGGCAGCGGGAGGCTCATCGCCACGCTGATGACGCGCAATTTGATCGACGAATGGGTCCTGCCGATCCATCCCGTCGTGCTCGGGACCGGCCAGCGCCTGTTCCCCGCCGGAGTGGCGCCACAGTCGCTGCGGCTCGTCGACTCGACCCCCACGACGAAGGGTGTCGTGATCGCGACATACGAGACCGTCGCCGGACCACCACCTCAGGTCTGAGGACACCGATCGCCGATGACAGACCATCCCCGGCCCGCGCCTCGCGTCCTCCTCGACGGCATCGCCTTCGGCGAATCGCCGCGCTGGCATGACGGACGGCTGTGGTTCTGCGACTGGGCCGCGGAGGAGCTGATTGCGGTCGACCCCCGCGGACACGCGGAGGTGATCACGACCGTCCGCTCGTTTCCGTTCTCGATTGACTGGCTCCCGGACGGCCGGCTCCTGATCGTCTCCGCCCGCGACCGGGCCGTGCTGACGCTCGGTGAGGACGGCCGGCACGCCACCTATGCCGACCTGAGCGCGCTCGGGCCTCATCCGCCGAACAACGAGATCGTCGTCGACGCCCGCGGCAACGTGTTCGTCGACGGGGGCGGTTTCGACATGATGGCCGGCGAGCCGTTCGCGCCGGGCACGATCGCGGTGATCACGGCGGACGGCAGTGCCCGCCAGGTGGCGGACGGCATCGCGTTCGGCAACGGGATGGCGATCACGCCAGACGGCTCGACGCTGATCGTGGCCGAGTCCTACGGCCGCTGCCTGACCGCGTTCGAGATCGCCGCCAACGGCGACCTGTCCGACCGCCGTACCTGGGCGGATCTGGGCGAGGGGACGCCGGACGGCATCTGCCTCGATGCCGAGGGCGCGGTCTGGTATGCCGACGTTCCCAACCGCCGGTGCGTCCGCGTCCGTGAAGGCGGCGAGGTGCTCGAGACGATCACCCACGATCGCGGTTGCTTTGCCTGCATGCTGGGCGGCGAGGCGGGGACGACGCTGTACATCGTCGCGCGGACGTGGGAGGGCGTGGAGAGCACGCGCGACGGTGCGCGGACCGGGCAGCTGCTGGCGGTCGAGGTCGACGTACCGCACGCCGGGTTCCCGTAGCCCCGCGGCGTCTGCCCCCGCCCAACGCGCCCGATCACGCCGGGAGCGGGCTTGTGTGACGTCGCTCTCACGGGCAAATGTCACGGCGCCGAACAGCCGCTCGGCGGGAGTCTGGACCCATGGACAACGTGGGGGCGATGTTCGGTACGGGAGCGTTGCAGGCCCAGACCGAGACGCACGGAGACGGAACCGCCGGGCCTGACCGTGACCCGCTCGCGCTCACGCCGGCGCAGATGCGGGCGCTCGGCTACCGCACGGTCGAGCTAGTCGTCGATCAGCTCACCGATCCCGACATGGTCGCGATGCGCGGGGCGACGCCAGCCGAGCTGAGCGAGCGGATCGACGCCGCCGCGCCTGAGCAGCCTCGCCCCTGGGGCGAGCTGCTGGGGGAGCTCGACGCCGGTGTGCTGCGGCCGATGAGCCGGCTCGCACACCCGCGGTACTTCGCGTTCATCCCGGCTTCGAGCACGTTTCCCGGAGCGCTCGGCGACTTGATCGCCAGCGCGCTCGACATCGACGCCGGGAGCTGGAGTTCGGCCGCCGGCCCGAGTCACCTGGAATCAATCGTGCTCGACTGGTTCAAGCAGTGGATCGGCTATCCGTCCGACGCCGGCGGCGTGCTCGTCAGTGGCGGCTCGGCGGCGAACGTGACCGGGCTTGCGTGTGCCCGGGAGACGCTCGTCGGATCCGGCAGCGCGGATGCCGTCATCTACGCCTCAGACCAGACCCACTCCTCGGTCGTCCGGGCCGCCCGGCTGCTCGGGTTCGCGCCCGACCGCATCCGCAGCATCCCAACCGACGCCGCGTACCGGATGCGCCTCGACACGCTGTCGCACACGATCGCCGAGGATCGCCGAGCGGGGCTGCGGCCGCTGATCGTGGCCGCGAACGCCGGGGCCACAAACACCGGGACGATCGATCCGCTGACCGAGATCGCCGCGATCTGCCGTGAGCACGGGCTGTGGCTGCACGTGGACGCCGCGTATGGCGGGTTCGCGGCTCTGACGGAGCGCGGCGCGTCGCTGTTGCGCGGGCTCGAGCTCGCCGATTCGGTGACGCTCGATCCGCACAAGTGGCTCTACCAGCCGATCGAGTGCGGGTGCGTGCTCGTCCGCCGGCCCGGGCTGCTCGAGCGGGCCTTCGCGATCGCGCCCGACTACCTCGACGACTACCGCGGCGGCGAGGTCGACTTCTGCGACCGCGGCCTCCAGCTGACCCGCGGTGCACGGGCGCTCAAGGTGTGGCTGTCGCTCAGCTACTTCGGCGTCGACGCGTTCCGGGAGGCGATCGACCGTGCGCTCGATCTTGCCCGTGCGGCGCAGCGCCGGATCGAACGTGAGCCCACGCTCGAGCTCCTCACTCCGGCCGTGCTTGGTGTTGTCTGCTTCCGCCGCCGCCTCGAGGATGGAGACGACGAGGTCAAGCTCGAGCGGCTCAACGCCGAGCTCGTCGCGCACTTTGAGTCATCGGGCCGAGGACTCGTTTCCTCGACGCGGCTGGGTGGCCGATACGCCATCCGCATGTGCGTCATGAACCACACGAGTGCTCTGAACGACGTCGAGCAGACGTTGCATTGGTTCGCGCGCGCCCGGGTGGCCGACCCCATTGCCTCATGAGCCACCGGGTGACGGTCCTGGGGCGGGTCGCTCGGGTGCGCGGCGTCAGATCGCTCGAGGGTGCGTTCGGGGCGTTCTCCGTCGCCGAGTACGGCGCCTGGGTCGCGATCCTCGTCTATGCGTATGAGCGCGGCGGCGCGACCGAGTCGGCGATCGTCGCCGTGATTCAGCTTGTGCCGGCCGCGCTCGTGGCGCCGATCGCGGCGCGTGTGATCGACCGTCGCGGGCCGGCGAGCGCGCTGCGCCGCGGGTATTGGGCCCAGGCGGGCGCGTACGGGGCAACAGCCGTCCTGCTGTTCGCTGAGGCGCCGGCGGCGAGCGTCTACGTCGCGACGATCATCGCCGCCAGCGCGGTGACCGCGACCCGGCCCGCGCACGCCGCGATGATCCCGCGGCTCGCGACGGAGAGCGAGGCGGTGACGGCGCTGACCGTGCTGTCGGGGTGGGTCGAGAGCGCGTCGGTGCTCGCCGGGCCGGCGATCGCGGGCCTGCTCCTCGCCGTCGACGGGCCGCCGGCCGCGATCGGATTCTTCGCCGTCACGCTGATCGTCGCCGCGGCGCTCGTGACGCGGGCGTTCGATGTGGGTCACGAGCGCGTCGCCCCTCGTGGCGAGCGGGCTCGGCCGGGCGCGCTTGGGAGCCTGCTCCGGACTCACGGTCGGCTCGTGCCGCTCGTCCTCCTGGTCGCGACGCAGTACCTCGTGATCGGCGCGCTTGACGTGCTGCTCGTCGTGCTGGCGATCTCCGAGCTCGGCCTCGGTGCGTCGGGCGCCGGTTACCTGACCGCCGCGTTCGGCGCCGGGGGCGTGATCGGTTCGGCCGGTGCGGTGTGGCTGATCGGTCGGCATCGTCTCGCGGGCCCGCTGAGCGTGGCCGCGCTCGCGTGGGGCTCGGCGCTGGCGCTGCTCGGCGTCTGGCCGACGGTGGCGAGCGCGTTCCTGTTGCTGGCGGCGGCGGGCTCCGCTCGGAGCCTGCTCGACACCTCGGGTCGCACGATCCTGATCCGCGTCGCGCCGGATGCCGCGCGCGGCGAGGTGTTCGGTCTGCTCGAGGCTGCCTCGATGATCGCGCTCGCGATCGGGTCTGCGCTCGTGCCGGTGTTCGTGGGGCTCGGGGGACCGCGGGTCGCCCTGATCGTCACCGGCGGGCTGCTGTTGGCGATCACGGTGACCGCGACAGCCGCCGTCCACGCCGTTGACGGCGCCGAGCCGAGCTACGGCGGGCTGCCGACGCGGGTGGGTTGACGGTCTCTGGGCCGGGCGGGTTTACCCGCGCGTGCCCTCGCCCCAGAAGAACGGCGGCGACGCGGGACGGACAGCGATCTGCCACCCGAGCGCGCGCAGGCGGCGTTCGAGCGTGGCCGGCTCGTGGCCGCGGCGCGGGCCGCGGCGCGCTGGAGCATCTCGGACGAGGCGTCCACGGCGGTCAGCGATCAGGAGGAACTACGGCTAAGGCTGCACGGGAATCCCGATGCGGACCGAGGACGTTGGAGCTAGGTTCAATCCAAACGCGGTGTTTGTCCGCGAGATCCGGCCTTTGGGAGCGTGATCCATATGAAGGCTGACGTCGTCGGTGCGGGTGGCGTCGGCATGGGCGATGTCATCACGATCGTGCTGGCAGATGACCAGACGATCGTGCGGGCGGCGCTCCGGTGGGTGCTTGACGCCGAGCCCGGCTTCAGCGTCGTTGCCGAGGCGCCCGACGTCGAGACGGCGACCCGCAAGGTCCTGGCGTACAAGCCGGACGTGCTCGTGCTCGATCTGCACATGCCGGACGGGTCCACCTACGACGCGATTCCGACGATCCTCGCCGCCTCGCCGGCGACGCGGATCGTGATCCTCACGATGGAGGATTCGCCACAGGCGGCGCGCGCGGCGTTGCGCGCCGGTGCGGTCGGTTTCGCGCTCAAGGAGGCGGCCGACACGGAGCTCGTCGAGGCAGTTCGAGCGGTGCATGCCGGCCATGTCTACCTCGACCCAGAATTGGCGGGACGCGTCGTCTGCGAACCCGAGGTCGGACCCGGCGAGGCCGAGGGACTGTCCCCGCGTGAGCTCGAGGTGCTCAAGCTCGTCGCGCTCGGCTACACGAACACGCAGATCGGCGACGAGCTGCATCTGAGCATTCGGACCGTCGAAGCCCATCGCTCACATCTCCAGCACAAGATCCACCGCAACACGCGCGCCGAGGTCAGCGCCTACGCGCGCGAACAGGCTGTCGTCTGAGACACCTGACTGCGCCCGAGCTCACACGCCGCCGGAGAGCGAGTGCGGCGCCGGCTGGTGGCGCGGCGGCGGATCGTCCTTCACGAGCTGCGAGAGCGTGACGAGCTTGAAGCCACGCTGACGCAGCCGGGTGATGATCCGCGGCAGCGCTGCGACCGTCTCGCTGCGCTCACCGCCGCCGTCGTGCATCAGGATGATCGCGCCCGGCTGAGCGCCGCTGACGGCGGTGTAGATGATCCGGGCCGTCCCGGGCCGGGCATAGTCCTTCGTGTCGACGCTCCAGAGCACCATCAACATCCGCTGCGCGCGCAGCACCTGAAGCGTCGTCGTGTTGAACGATCCGTACGGCGGGCGCATCAGCCGTGGGGCGGGAGCCCCCGCTACCTTGATCAGCCGGGCGTCGCCGCCGATCTGCTCCGACTGGGCCGCCGCCGAGAGCTGGGCGAGCGGCGGATGGCTCATCGTGTGATCGCCGACGTCGTTGCCCGCGCGGACCTCGTCGGCGACGAGCCGCTTGTAGGTCGCCACCTCGCGTCCGACGACGAAGAACGTGGCGCGCGCGTGCATCCGGTCCAGGACGCGGAGCACCTCGTGCGTGTACGGGCTCGGACCGTCGTCGAACGTGAGCGCGACCTCGCGCCGCCGATGGCCGGCGAGTTGCACGTAGGACGTGTAGCGGAGCACGTGGTTCACCGACGCCGCCGCCGAGGTCGACGTCGCGCTCGCGGACGGTGCGGCGTGGTGCGTCCGCACGTGGGTTGGCGCATGGGACCTCGGCGAGCGGTGCGTCGTCGGTGTCGCCGGTCGCTTGGGTGGCGACGGCGTCCCCGCGACGATTGGCTGCGCGCGCGCCTCGTGAGCGGTGGGCGAGCTACCACCCGAGGTCACCGCCAGCACGCCGCCCGCGATGACGACAGCGACTGCGATGAAACCCGCGGTCCGGCGGCGGCGGTGCATGCGTCGCCGGCGCGACGCCGCGCGCCTGGCTGTCAGCTCAGATTTCGTCAGCAGTTGCCCGGGAGCGCGCGGACGAGCGTGCACCGACTCGTCTTCCATGAGGCGCTGATTGTCGCAGCGCCAGACCGCCGTCAGACGCCGTGACCGCGCGCTTGCATTGCGCGGCCTATGAGGACCCCTCGGTGTCGGCCGTGCCGTCGCCCTTTTCGTTCGCCGCGTTCTCGTCGGCGATCGCACCCGCGTCGACGTCGCGCGTCTCCTTGTCGCCGGGATTGTGGAGCCGCTCGCGCGTCTCGTCGCTGATCTTGTCGGCGGTCGGCGTCTCGAGTGAATCGGGATTCTCGACCCGCTCTGCGATGCCCTCGTCCTCGGTGACGAGAGTCGCGTACGAGTCGTTGTCGCCGCGCAGTTCCTGATCGGCGCGGTCGATCCCGTAGTGGTCACGGAGCGCGCGGTCGCACTCCGGCGAGATGCGGTCGGTGTCGTCGAGCTCCGGCGTGTTGCCGATGTGGTCCTTGCTGTACGGGACCCGCAACTCCCCGTCTTCATCCTTGAGCCGGGCGAGCGGGATCAGCACCATGCGCTTGTCGCCCATCCCGAACTTCGCCTCAACGCTCACCCACATCGCGTCGCCGTCGCCGCCGATCGCGTAGAGCTCCTTGATCTCGCCGATCGGGGTCTCCTCCTGATCGGCGACCTTCTTCCCGGGCAGGCTGCTGACGTCTTCGATCGGCGCGGTCATCTCTGTGGTCCTCTCGTCTCCGGTTCAGGTCCCTGCCGATCGAGCTACCCCCCGAGCCTCGGGCTCACGCGTGCCCTCCGCGATCCCGGTGCGCCTCGTAGTCCGCCCCTGCGCCGGCGCACCTTTCCACGGATGCGCGACGTGGCTGACTGCGGGAAGCTGAATCCAGCTTCGTCACTCGGGCGCGCATGGAGGTGCGCACGTGGGCGTCACCCTCATTGACCGACAACCACGTTCCTCGCAGGCGAAACCATCGCGCCCCGAGTTGAACTGGCTCGTGCCGATCCTCGTGACCGTGAGCGTCATCGCGATGGTCGTCGGTCTCCTCGCGTTCATCAACGAGACGCCGACCACGCAGCTGCACAGCGAGGTGAACGCGTTGAGCCGCCGGGTCGGCGCTCTCGAGGCCCAGGTGCGCACCGCGCGGCGGGCGCTCACGGCCGAGCGGCGGCGCCGCGCCGCCGCAGAGCGCGTCATCGGTGCCGCCCTCGGCGCCTTGCGGGAGGCGTCGGACACGACCGCGTCAGCGGCCGATCTCAACCTGCTCCACGCCGACCTCCACCGGCTCGCCCAATGTCTCCCGGTGCTGCAACGCGAGCTCGCGTCGATCCACGTCCAGAGCAGCGACGTCAACGGATGGCTGACTGGCGTGACGCTGCTGCGCGGGGCAGCGGTGCCGCCGGCCTGCTCGCAGGGGTTCTGAGCGGAATCGGTGCGCGCGCTGCGGTCGACTCAGCGCGCCGGGATGAAGAGGAGGAGCGCGCTGTCGCCCGGCACGGTGACCCGATAGGTACCCGCGTGCGGCGGCACGGTGGTGGCTGTGATCCGGCCCTGCCAGCGGCCGTCGGCGCCGAGCGTCTGCCCGTCGAGCGTCACGCCGGAGGTGGCGCCGAGCCCCGGGCCGCGCAGCGCGAGCGTCCGGGCGACGGCCGTGCGCGCGGCGTCGACGTTGACGCTGACCGCGTCCGCCGACGCGTTGACGAGGAGCGCACGCTGTGTCCCGTCGGCGAGGTGCACGGCCCACGTCGAGAGCCCCGTGCCGCCGTGGCGGGTCGTGTCCTGTAGGTGAGCGCCCCCACCCAACATGCGGGCGAGCAGGATCAGTCCATACAGGAGCGGTCGCGCCGCGAGCGACGGTCGGCCCTGGAGTGGCGTGTTGACCGCATCGACGCGGGTGTGGATATCGACCCCGTCGGCGCCCGCCCACATCAGCCCGAGCAGTGCGTTGGGCGCCCACAGCGCGCTGGCGAACGTGTTGTTGACGCCGGCGAGGCCGCCGCACGATGCGGAGTTGGCCTCCGTCACCCGGAGCGGGAGGCCGCGCTCGTGGGCGCTCGCGGCCTCCTGGAGCACGCTGCGGTTGAAACTGACGAGGCTCGGGCCGGACACGAGGCCGCTCAGCGTCGGCGTCGATGTGCACGCGGACAGCGGGTATCGATGGACGGTCACCATGCCGAGTCGTGAGCGGCCATGCTGCGGTAGCCCTGACCACCAGGTGCCGCCCGGAAACGCCGTGGCCGGCCCGGCGATCGGGACCTTCGGCACGACCTTGTGCACGGCCGCGGCATAGGCGACAAAGTCGTGCGCGTAGTCGACCGAGGTGTACGTGAGCGCCCACGCCGGGTAATCGGGGCCCGGCCGAAGGAAGCCGAGCATCCCGCGTGAGTACAGATCCGGTTCGTTGCCGACCTCAAAGCCCGCGAGATCGTCCCGCGGCAGCGCGGCGAGAACGTCCCGCGCCTCCTCGGCAGCGATCGCCGGGGAGCGGACCGCGAGGTTGAGGTCGAACAGGACGCGCAGCGGCACGGCGTCGGCAAGTCCGCTGAGCGCGCGGAACCACTGGGCGTCCAGCGTGTACCCGCCGGTCTGAGCGAGTCCCGGCTGCTCGGAGCTGCTGTCGGCGCTCTGGCCCCCGATCCGGAGCGACACGGCCCCGTCGCCCGGGGAGCCGAGGTTCGCGAGGAATCGCGGGAACGCCGGAAACGCCTCGTACCGCGCGAGGTCACTCGTCTCCATCGAGAGCCCAATGAACGACTGGGGCACGGCACGACCGATGCTGCCGAAGCTGACGGTCGCGTCGACGGCGGCGCGTGGCTTGCGCCGGGCCGCGGAGCGACCGAGCGCTGCCGGCGCGCACGCCAGCAGGCACAGCACAGCGGCCAGCGCCATGCGCCCGTGCCGAGATGTCGTCGTTCGCCCCATCTGATCTACCAGCGGCCGCCCCGGCCGCTTCTTGATGCTAAACGGCTAGAGCCTCACGAGTGCGGCACTGTAGGCCGGAAGGCGAATCGCGTAGACGTCGCGCACGGCTCGGATGCTCGTGGTTGTGCGCTCGCCATGCCAGCGACCGTCTTCGCCAATCGTCTGCCCCGCCAGGGTCTCGCCGGTCTCGGCGGCCGGGGACGGGCCGAGCAGCCGACTGACCGTCGCGTTGTGAGAGTGGAGCGTGTGCACGAGCGTCAGCACCGTCTGCGGGCTCTTGTTGATCTCGAGCATGCTCGTGCCGTGGGAGGAGGACACCGCCCACGCCTTGACCGCCTCCGGGTCCGGGGCGTCGTTCCTGACGTGCATCATCACCGCTTTCGGGCCGAGCATCCGGGCGAACATCGCGAGTCCGTAGGCCTCGGGGTGGACGCTCACGCCCTGGGTATCAAGCGCAAACGGCGCGTTCGGCAATTCAGGGCGGATGTGCCAGTTCACGCCGGTGACGCCCACGCCCGCCATTTCGAACAGGGCGTCAGGCGCCCACAGGGCGGTGGCGAACGACGCCGCGAGCGCGGCCCGGCCGCCACAGGTGAACGAATTCATCTCGCTGACGCGGATCGGGACCTGATTGGCGGCGGCGAACCGGAGATCCCCATACAGGGTGCGCGCGAGCCCACCGGAGAAGCGGTTCTCGAGGAACGCCGCGGCATCCGGAACCGCGCGGCGCTGCTTGCTGTTGCACGTCGCCGTCGCGTAGCGGTGGAACGAGAAGCTCGCGGGTCGCAGGGAGCCGAGCGTGATCAGCTGCTGCGGCCACGCGACGCTCGGATACGTGAGCTCAGGCCCGGCGAGCGGGATGCCTCGCAGGTGGCGGGTGATCGTGCGGGCGTACGCGCGGAAGTCGTCGACGTATGTGTCGACGTTGTAGTGGCGGGTCCAGTGCTTCGTCGTGCTCTTCGTCGTGCTCTTGAGCCGCTCCGCCTCGAGCCGCGGCTGGAGGCGGTACAGGTCAGGCTCGTTGCCGATCGCGAGCCCCGCGAGGGTCCCGCGCGGGAGTGCGCGCTGCGCGGCTTCGGCGAAGGCGAGGGCCATCGTCGGGGAGTGGGCCACGAGGTTGACCGTGAGCTCGATCCGAAGGTTGTCGCGCTGCACGAGGTCGACGAGATCGTTCATCCATGTCGCGTCGAGAAACCTCACCCAGTGGGGCAGCGTCGTGGGATGCTCGCCCCAGACGGCCGTGTCGGCCGAGCGGCCGCCCAGCCGCAGCTGGAGCGGCTCGCCGTTGCCCGGCCTCAGGATCGAGAGCATGTGATCGAACGGCAGCCCGGCTTTGGCGAACGCGGCGAGCTTGTCGACCTCGATCGAGAGACCGAGGAAGTCGTCCGGGATCGACCGGGCGCGCGATTTCACGGTGAACGTGATCGTCGGGACGGGCGGAGCCGCGGCCGGCGCGCTCGCGGGCAGTATCGCGAGCGTGGCGAGGACGGCGGCGAGCATGGCGACGAGCGCGCGGCGGACGCGCGCGTCGATCGGTCGGCAGACCGGTGCGTGATCGGATGCAGTGATACCTGGAAGGCCCATCGCCTCGCGCCCCATTTCGGTGAGCCTGAAGCGAGCGTAGTATGGCCGACGCGCGTTTGGCAGTCGTCGGTCGTCCGAATTCTGATCTGGTGCGAGGGGGCGTTCCCGGTTACGCCGCGCCGCCCGACGGGAACGTTCCAGACGTGCTCGTGGGTCGAGACCGAGAGTGCGCGGCAATCGATCAGCGTCTTGCCGGCGCGCGGCACGATGAGAGCGCTGCCCTCGTGCTCCGCGGCGAGGCGGGGACGGGCAAGAGCGCGCTCCTCGGCTACGCGGCGGAGCGCGCCGACGATCTGACGACGGTGTCGGTCACCGGGGTGGAGGCCGAGTCGACGCTTGACTTCGCCGGCCTCCATGGGCTGATCCGCCCGGTCCTCGCCGACGCGAGCGGCTGCCCGAACCGCAGCGGCGGGCGCTCAGCGCTGCGCTCGGGCTCGAGCCGGCCGATGCGGTCGACCGATTCCTCATCTCCGCGGGGTGCTGTCGCTGCTCGCGGCGGTCGCCGACCGCGGCCCGCTGCTGTGTCTCATCGACGACGCGCAGTGGCTCGATGTCGCGTCGGCAGACGCGCTCGTGTTCGCCGCCCGGCGGCTCGGCGTCGAGGGGATCGTGATGCTGTTTGCCGCTCGGGAGGGGGAGAGCCGGCGCTTTGACGCGCCCGGGCTCGACGCGCTGGTCGGTCGGTCCGCTTGACCGTCGAAGCGGGCTTGACGATCCTCGGCGGCATCGGCACCGAACGCCGTTGCGCACGTGCGTGACCGGCTGCTCGAGGAGTCGGCAGGGAACCCGCTCGCGCTGCGCGAACTCCCGGTCGCGCTCTCCGACGCTCAGCTCGCGGGGCGGAGTCCACTGCCCGAGGCGCTTCCGCTCACGCAGCGATTGCGGACAACCTACGCCGACCGGGTCGAGCGACTGCCGCGCGACACCCAGGCGTCGCTGCTCCTCGCCGCCGCCGATGACACCGGCGAGCTGCGCGTCCTCACCGCCGCCGCGGCAGAGCTTGGTCTCGAGCCCGATGCCCTCGATCCGGCCGAGCGGGCCAGCCTCGTCTCGACGCGCAGCGGCACCCTTGCGTTCGCGCATCCGCTGATCCGCGCTGCCATCTACGAGTCCGCCACGCGAGCGACCCGGCAACGCACCCACGCGGCGCTCGCGGACGTGCTCGTCGCCGAGCGCCGTGAGGACCGGTCCCTGTGGCATCGGACGATGGCAAGCGACACGAGCAACGAGGAGCTCGCGCGAGCGCTCGATGCGTTCGCGCGCCAGTCCGAGCGTCGCGGCGGTCACGCGTCGGCGGCCAGCGCCTATGAGCGGGCGGCGGAGCTGAGCGAGGACGAGGACCGTCGCGGACGGCGTCTGGCGGCGGCGGCCGAGGCGGCGTGGCACGCCGGGCAGGCCGACCGCGGGCGCGAGCTCGTGCGGCGCGCGCTGCCGTCCGCGGACCGTGCCCAGCGCGCGCAGCTGCTGCATCTCGTCGGCGTGATCGAGGGCCGCAGCGGCTCACTCGGGACGGCGGTCCGGACGCTGCAGGAAGCGGCCAGGGTCAGCGACGACCCATCGGTGACCCTTGAGATCCTGCACCACGCCGCGACGATGGCCGGGTACGCGGGCCAGTACGAGGCCGCGATCGCGTTCGGGCAGCACGCCGCGACGCTTCCGACGGCGACCGAGCGCGACCGCTACCTCGCCGCGGCCATCGGGGCATACGCATCCAGCCTCACGGGCGACCATGCGCAGGGTGCCGCGCATGCGGCCGAGGCCGTGCAGATCGCCGAGCGCATCAACGACGCGACGTGTCTGCTCGGCGCCGCGATCACCGCCGGGCGGCACGGGATCACCGCGGACAGCCTCGCGATGGTGACCCGCGTCGTCGACATCGTCCGCCGCCGCGCGCTCGTCAGTCTGCTCCCGCTCGCGCTGCAGGCGCAGGCGCGCGAGTTCATCTACACGGGACGGTTCGACCTCTCGTACTCGGCGGCCGAGGAAGGCTGGCGGCTCGCGCTCGATGTCGGCCAGACGTGGGCGGCGAGCGTCAACCTCTCCTACCTCGCGGTCCTCGATGCGTTCCGCGGCGCGGGGGCGCTCGTGCACGAACGCACGGCGTCGCTCGAGGGGCTCGTCGCGCGCAGCGGGGCGCGGACAATCACGAACAACATCGCGACCGCACGGGCGGTCCTCGATCTGGGGGTCGGCAGGCCGGGACCAGCGCTCGATCACTTCCTGCCGATGCTCGCCGCGACCCGGCCGGAGTCCGATCCGAATTTCGCGCTTGGCGTGCCCGACGCGGTCGAGGCAGCCGTCCGGACCGACCGGGTCGACGAGGTCACCGAGCCGTTCAAGCGGTTCGAGCGCTGGGTGCGCGCCGTCCCAACGCCCGCGCGACGCTCGCTGCTCGCGCGGTGCTACGCGCTCTTCGACGAGGCCGAGGGGGAGTCGCATTTCGCCGAGGCGGTGCGCCTCGCACCGGGACTGTCGCCGTTTGATCGGGCGCGAACCGAGCAGCTGTACGGCGAGTGGCTGCGTCGTCATCGACGACGCGCCGACGCGCGCCCTCACCTGCGGATCGCGCTCGAGCTATTCCGCGAGATGGCGGTGCCCCCGTGGGAGGCACGCGCGCAGCGGGAGCTCCGCGCCAGCGGTGAGACCGCACGCCGGCGGGATCCCTCGACGCGCGACCAGCTCACGCCCCAAGAGCTTCAGATCGCCCGGCTGGTCGCGACCGGCATGACCAATCCCGAGGTGGCGGCGCAGCTGTTCCTCAGCCCTCGCACGATCGACTACCACCTGCGCAAGGTGTTCGTGAAGCTCGACATCAGCTCACGCGCCGAGCTCGCGGAACTGGCGCTCGGCGAGCCGCTGGCCGCCTGACCGGCGAGCGAGACCGGCGATCTCGCCGACGCGAGCGCGGGCGACCGGCGGGAGCCTGTCGGTGCCCGTCGGGACCAGGTTCGACGGGTCTTTGCGAAAGGAGCCGCATGACTGAGACCGCATCGATGACCAACTCGCGTCCGTCGCTCGCCGACGCGCGCGACGACGAGCAGCTCGTGTCGCTCCGCGGGCTCGTCAAATCGTGGCCGAATCGATCCGGCGCGGTCCGCGCGGTTCGCGGGGTCGATCTGTCGATCGCGCGCGGCGAGGTCGTGGCGCTGCTCGGTCCCAACGGCGCAGGCAAGTCGACGACGATCGACATGTTGCTCGGTCTCACGCGGCCCGACGCCGGGAGGGTCGCGATTCTCGGCCGGCCGCCCGGTGACGCCGTTCGCGCGCGGCGCCGTCGGGGCGATGCTCCAGTCCGGCGAGCTGATCCGAGACGTCTCGGTACGCGAGCTGATCGCGATGATCGCCTCGGTGTACCCGCGACCACTCGCGGTCGATCGGGTGCTCGCGCTCGCCGGGCTGCAGGATGTCGCCGAGCGGCGCACCCAGAAGCTTTCCGGCGGCCAGGCACAGCGGGTCCGGTTCGCGCTTGCCGTGACGAGTGACCCGCAGCTGCTCGTCCTCGACGAGCCGACGGTGGCGATGGACGTCGCCGCCCGCCAGGCGTTCTGGAATGCGATGAGGACGTTCGCCGCGCAGGGGCGCACGGTGCTGTTTGCGACGCACTATCTGGAGGAGGCGGACGCCAACGCCGATCGCGTCGTGTCTGATGGCGGATGGTCGCGTCGTCGCCGACGGCCCGACCGGTGAGGTCAAGGCGCGGGTCGGGACCCGGAGCATCCGGGCGACGCTCCCACTCGTGCCACTGCGCGAGCTCGCCGCGCTGCCGGGCGTGCGGTCGGCCGACCGCCACGGCGAGACCGTGATCCTCATCTGCTCGGACTCCGACAGCGCCGCCCGCGAGTTGTTCGCCCGGTACGCGGACGTCCGCGACGTCGAGATCACCGGCGCCGGGCTTGAGGAGGCGTTCCTGCAGCTCACCGCCGATGCGCCATCGAGCCACGCCGACCCCGTGGAGGCAACGTCATGACAAGCCTGACCTACACCCGCTACGAGCTCGTGAGGGTGTTCCGCAATCGGCGGTTCTTCATCTTCTCGCTCGGGCTTTCCGCTGGCCCTGTACCTGATCATCGCGGCGCCGAACCGGAGCCTGCACAACTACTCCGGCACGGGCATCTCCCTGCCGCTGTACTACATGGTCGGCATGGCGTCCTTCGGGACGATGACCTCGATGATCTCCACCGGCGCGCGCATCGCCTGGGAGCGGCAGATCGGATGGACGCGCCAGCTGCGGATCACGCCGTTGAGCGCGCGCGCATATCTGCGCTCGAAGGTGATCGCCGCGTACGCGATGGCCGCGGCCAGCCTCGTCTCGCTGTACATCGCGGGCACGACCCTCGGGGTCACCCTCGGCGCCGGCGACTGGCTCGAGATGACCGGATTGATCGTGCTCGGGCTGCTGCCGTTCGCGGCGCTCGGGATCGCGCTCGGCCATCTCCTGGGCGTCGATGCGCTCGGCCCGGCGATGGGCGGGATGGTCTCGCTGCTCGCGCTCGTCAGCGGCAGCTGGTTCCCGGTCACCCACGGGTTCCTCCACGACATCGGGCAGGTGCTCCCGTCGTACTGGCTCGTCCAGGCCGGGCGGGTGCCACTCCACGGGCACGGCTGGAGCGCGACCGGGTGGATCGTCGTGCTCGGCTGGACGGCGGCGCTCACCCTGCTGTCGGCATTCGTGTACCGGCGCGACACCGCCCGCGTATGACTGGCGGGTCCGCCGGTGGCCACACCGATGCGATCTCGGCCGATCGGCGGGATCGTCACAGCATGCATCCACAACTCATGCTCGAACTCGGCCGGGCGAGGACGGCCGAGCACCTGCGGGAGTCGCGGTTGGCGCCGGTCCGGCGTCGCCCGCGACGTCCGCGACATCACGACCCCCTCCATGGACAGGAGCGCCCATGCCCACGCAGCCCATCCGTGCCGACTCAGGCCGGCGCGTCTGCACTCCGAACGGAGTGATGACGACGCTCGCATCACCAACCCAAGGTGAGGCGCGGGCGCTCAGCATGTGGCGGGTCGAGATGCGGCAGGGCCAGCGCGAGCCACGTCAGATCGTCGACTCAGAGCAGATCTGGCATGTCATCGCCGGACGGCTGGCGATCGAGATCGATCGCCACGCCGTCCGGCTCGCGCCGGGCGACACGATCGTCATCCCGGAGGCGGTCGCCCGCGACGTCGTCGCGGAGTCGGACGTCACCGCGCTCGTGTGCGGCTTCGGCGACGCGGTGGTGTCCAGCCCCGGCGACCCGCGTGCATACGAAACGCCGGCCTGGATGAGCTGATTCCGACGCTGCCGACGGGACTGATGGTTGCTATAGCCACCATGAGGCCCGGCGGCGTGCCGAAACGTCAGCGGATCACGTGATCGGCGCGCATCTGGTTGATCACGAGCTGGGTCGCGACGGCGTCGGCGGCGATGGAGAGGTGGACGCCGTCAGACTCGTGGATCACGAATCCGTGACCGTGGTAGGTCATGTAATCCCGGTAGCGGTTGCCGGGAGTGAAGAACGCATTCGCGTCGATCAGTGACACACGTCCGCGGAACTCGCGGGCCGCCTGGCGGATGCCGGCGTTGACGGCCGAGAACAGGCCGCTGTACTGGCCCGGCACGGGCGCGGGCAGGGTGAACCAGTAGACGCGCCCGGCGCTGCCGCGGAGCAGGCTGCGCATCATCTGTGCGGCGAGCCGCGCGTATCCGGTGCTCCAGGGATAGGCGCAGCAGAGGATCTGGCCGTGCGCGCCCGGCGAGGAGAAGCCGTCGTTGGCGCCCATGAACACGACGCTGACGTCCGGTTGGAAGCTCCGCGCCTGTCCGCGTGCCTGGGCCTGCCAGTCGAAGAAGAACGGCTTCGTCAGTCCGGTCGAGATGCGTGCGTCCTCCCGCACTCCGACACCCCGCGGCGCGAGGTCCTGGCGCAGGAAGTCGTCAAGGATCTGCATCTCGGAGTCGCCGGCGGCGTACATCCGGAGCCGCCCGCTCGCGTGCTCGGCCCAGACGAGCCGCTCCCGGCTGGTCCCGTACGCATCGCGCACGCTCACGTCCCAGCCGCCCGGTCGGGGCGTGGAGAGGTGAATGATGCGCCGGGCGGTGCCGGCGCGCAGCCACCACGGCCGGCACGCCGCGCGTGCTCCGGGCGGCGCGAGGCAGATGCGCAGGCGCACATTTCCCGACGTCCATCGGTCGCGCAGGCGGATCGTGAGGCGATGGCCGACCCGGGCCTTGGGATCGATCCTCACCACGAGGCGGCCCGCGCACGACGGGGTGTGCACCGTCGCCGTGGCGCTCAGCACCGGGGTCGGCGTCGGCGTCGGCGTGGGCGTCGGCGTCGGCGTGTGCGTCGTGCTCGGGAGCGTCCGGGCGATCAGGTCCCGATCACGCCGATCGCAGCGCCACGCCAGCGCGTGCGGGAGCTGCGTCGGTTTCGAGGTCAAGGTGACGGTCGCGATCGTCTGCTCGCGGCCGGCGTGACGCTCGCTGAGCCGGACCTGTGCGCCCGCGGGTCCGGAGACCGCGACCCCGACATAGCCAATATGGGTGAGGTTCGTGCGCAGGCGCAGCACGGGCGCCGCGGCCTGCGTCGCGCTGAGGTGGGGATCGCCGCCCGTGCTCTGCGCCCAGCGATGGGGGAACTCCGGGTCGCCTCCCGCGGACTGCTTCCACGTCACCGGGTACGCGTAGGGCAGCGCGCGCGCGAGCAGATGGGTGAACGCGATCGCTCCCGCGGTGGTCAGGTGAATGCCATCGGGCTGAAACCAGTCACCGTGACCGGCGCTGTAACTCACCCAGTCGAGCAGGACCGCACGGTTGCGGTGTCGCGCGACCTCCTCGCGGACGATGGCCGCGTCCTGACCTGAGCCGCCGCCGAGTTCGCGCGGGGTGACGAGCACAAGCACGTGCGTGCAGCAGAGCAGTCCGAGCGTCCGGCCGATATCGGCATGCGTGACCTGCCCGTCGGCGCCGAGGGCGATCACCACCATGTGCGGCAGCGTGCCCGCGGCACGCCGCGCCTCGAGCAGCGCCAGGGCCTCGCCGAACTCGCGGCATCCATGCGCGTTCGCCTCGTAGCCGACGGCGGCGAGGCGGTCGAGCGCGAGCAGCATCGTCGAGTCGCCGATCGCCAGCGGCGGGCGGTCGTGACCGTGGAGGTGTCGGGGGTACGACGTCTGGACGCCGCCGCAGCCCGCGCGATGCGCCTTCGGCGAGGCGGCGATGGCCGGTAGGGCAGCGCCAAGCGCCACCGCGATGACCGCAGAGGCGATCAGCACACACAGCCCCTTGAGGCGACGTCCGTCCACCACGATGCAGATACTCTGCCGGATCCCCGGGACGGTTTGCGGCGCGGGCCCGGGCTCCGCTCCTCCTCGATGCTCTTTCCGACCGTCCAGTTCGCGATCTTCTTCCCGATCGTGCTCGCCCTATCGTGGGCGCTGATGAGCCGCCCGCCGGTGTGGAAGCCGTTCATCGTCGTCGCGAGCTACCTCTTCTATGCGGCGGCAAACCCGCTGTTCTGTCTGCTCCTCGCCGGCGTGACCGTGTGGAATCACGCCGCCGCGCAGCTCATCCACCGCTCCGAGGACGAGCGCACCCGCAAGCGGGTGACCGCCGTCGCGGTGACGGGGAACCTCGCGGCACTCGGGGCGTTCAAGTACTACTCGTTCTTCGCCCAGTCCTGCGCGCGCGTCCTGCATGACGTCGGCCTCGGGATGCCGCTCCCCCTGCTCACGATCGCGCTGCCGGTGGGGATCAGCTTCTTCACGTTCCAGGCGATCTCGTACACCGTCGATGTCAAGCGCCGCCTGATCGAGCCGGCGTCGCTGCTCGACGTCGCGATCTACCTCAGCTTCTTCCCGCATCTCATCGCCGGTCCGATCGTCAGGGCGCGTGAGTTCCTGCCGCAGCTCGCGAGCCCGCGCGACCCGGAGCGGGTGGCGGTGAGCGCCGGGATCACGCTGATCGCCCTCGGGCTCGTCAAGAAGGTGATGATCGCCGACTATCTCGGCCGGACGGTCGTCGACCCGGTGTTCGCGGTGCCGCAGGGCTACCACGCGCCCGACGTGCTGCTCGCCGCCTATGCGTACGCGGCGCAGATCTACTGCGACTTCTCCGGGTACACCGACATCGCGATCGGGCTCGCGCTGCTGATGGGGTTCGTGTTCCCGCAGAACTTCAACAGCCCGTACCGCGCGACCGGGTTTCGGGATTTCTGGCGGCGCTGGCACATGACGCTGTCGCGGTTCCTGCGTGACTTCCTCTACATCCCGCTCGGCGGCAGTCGCGGGTCGCGGCTGTCCACCTACCGCAACCTGATGATCACGATGGTGCTCGGCGGGCTGTGGCACGGCGCCGCGTGGACGTTTGTCATCTGGGGCGCCTACAACGGGACGATGCTCGTGATCGAGCACGCGCTCGGCGGCCGGATCAAGACGCCCGCGTGGCTGAGGTGGTTTGTCACGTTCAACCTCGTGGTGCTCGGCTGGATCATCTTCCGCGCCCAGGGGATCGGGGATGTGTGGACGATCCTCGGGCGGCTCGGCTCGTTCGGGGCGCCGACGTTGTGGACCGCCCCGGTGCTGATCGCGCTCGGGCTCGTGATCGGACTGCAGCTACTCCCTGACCGCTCGACCGAGAATTGGCAGGCTCGACTCGGCCGGCTCAGCCCAGCGGTCCTCGGTGCCGCCTTGGGGGTTGTCATTCTGTTCGTCGCCGCGACCGTGCCCAGTCAGGGCGTCCCCCCGTTCATCTACTTCCGCTTCTAGACACTGATGCCATCAATCCGCCCCAAGCACGCCGACGACAACCTGATGGAGCGCTTCGACGAGGAGGGCGCGCGGCGTTTCTCCGCCCGGGACGGGTTGATCGCGATCGCGATCACCGCCTTCATCCTGCTCGTGTGCGCGGGCGGTGCGGTCAAGAAGGCGGGGGAGGAGATGTCGCCGGGGATCGGGCGCGACCTCGTGCTCGCAGTCGGACGCCCGACCGCTTGGATCGCCAATCAGCTGCCATTTCACTCGGCGACCCACACGCTGACCGCGTGGCTCTCGCCCGACTCCTCACTGTCAGGTTCAGGTTCGTTCGTCAGCACGCGCACGGTGTCCGGAGGCTCTGCCATCGCGCCGGTGACGCCGGACGCGTTCACGCCGGCAGAGATCGGCGCCCGCTCGCCGGCCAGGCGACCGTTGCACAAGCTGCTCGTGACCGGCGACTCGATGTCACAGCCGCTTGACCAGGATCTCGCCCGGACGCTCGCCCCGCAGGGTGTGCGCGTCATCCGTGACCCGCACATCGGCACCGGGATCTCGAAGAGCATCCTCGTCGACTGGGGTCGCCTGGCGACGACGCAGGTGCAGCAGGACCATCCGGACGCGGTCGTGGTGTTCATCGGGGCGAACGACGGCTTCTCGATGCCCGGACCGACCGGCCGAAGCGTCGACTGCTGCAGCCCTGAGTGGACCGCCATCTACGCGACCCGGGTCCGGCGGATGATGGCGACCTACCGCCAGGCCGGGGTCGCCCGGGTGTATTGGCTGACGTTGCCGACCCCGCGCGAGGCCGCGCGCCAGCAGATCGCCCTCGTTGTCAACGCTGCGATCAAGGTGGCCGCTGAGCCGTGGATCGCGCAGGTCCGCGTGATCGACACGGTCCCGACGTTCACTCCCGGTAACCGCTACCGCGACGAGATGACGATCGGCGGTCAGCCGACCCTCGTCCGCCAGTCGGACGGCATCCACCTCAATGACGCCGGCTCAGCGCTTGCCGAGAAGCTCCTGCTCGCCGCGATCGATCAGGACTTCACCCGCTGACGCGCGGGACGTGCCCCGCGCGCCGGCCGGTGTGCGATGTCAGAGGATCAGGTGTTCTGGGTGTAGGTCCACTGGACCTGGCGCCTGTGCGACGCCGAGCACGACACCTTCGCGTCGTACTGGGTGCGTGACCTTGTCCAGGATCCTCTTGTGGCATCTCCAGCCCTTGCCGTGCGACCTCGCGACGCTCCGGGCCGTGCCGCAGCTGACCTTGTACGCCCACAACCAGGTGAGATACGAGTAGCCGTAGTGGCGGCTGTTCCCGATACCGCACGTGCCGGCGGCATGAGCGCGAGGGGACTGCGCGGACGTCGTACCGGCGAACGCGAGCACCGTGGCGGCGACGAGCGCCAGCAGCATTGGACGAAACAGTCTGGTCAAACTAGAACCCTCCTCGTCGAGCGAAACGCCCCGGCCCAGCGGCATCCTAAACAATCCGCAGGTCGACCCGCGAGCGGTCCGCGACTCCCGCTCCGGGAGCGACGACACCGCGCTCAGACCCGATCGCGAGGTCAGACCGCGAGTTCGCGCTCGGCGGCCAGCCAGTGCGCGACGCTATCGCCGTCCTCGCCTGCCTCATACAGCTGATAGGCGCGCTCGGCGATCTGCTCGGGCGTGGGGGTGGAGTGCAGCGTGACGCGGTCCTGCCAATGCTCGATCCCACCGGTGCGGCGCATCGCATCCCACAGGCTGCGCTGGCCGAGCGCGATGAGCTGCGCGCGATTGGGAAATTGGCCGAGCTCGCTGATCGTCGCTCGGAGGTCGTCTTCGATGCGCGCGTCCGTCCAGCGACGCGGGGCGGGAGTGATCGTTGCAGTCATGGGCGCGAAGCGTACCCGCCGGACCGGCGGATCCAGGGTGGGGCCGATTTCAGCCCTAGGGTGGGTAGCTGTGGCTGGGGCGGAAGCCGATGATGGGCCCAGATCGTGACCGACCACCGGAGATAGCCAGACCTCGCCGCTCAGCGTCCGGAGCGGTGGACCGGCGCGCACGCTGGACGCGCCCCCTACCATGCATTTCTGCGACGCCGGGCGCGACCGTGTCGCAGACCGAGACGAATGAGAACGCAAATCAGGGGCTATCTGGCGCTCGCGGTGAGCGCGCTGACGCTGGCCGTGATGGCCGGGCCTGCGGGCGCGGTCAATTTCGGCTTCTCCGAGCCGACGGGCAGCTGCACCGTGTGGGGCAAGCCGTTCTGCACGGAATGGGCGACCGGGATTGGTTCGCTGACGACGAACCGGGCCTTCACGCTCCTGGCCAAGCGCATGCCGCTTCGCTACGTCCGGCTCAATGCGGCGTACAACCTGCTCTCCGACTACAACGCGTCAACCAAGCGCTGCCAGCAAAGCGGCCCGTACACCCACGGCGGCGATGACGGGCACGGGTTCCGGACTCCGGCCGACGGCTGGAACATCCTGCGCTCCGAGCTGCAGGTGGCCCGGGCGGAGGGGCTGACGCCGCTGATCACGATCACCGACGGCATCGAGATCTCCAAGCCGGCGAACGGCCGGGATCCAAAGTGGCCGATCCCGGTGTACTGGGACGGGCACCATTACCGCCAGACGGTGGCCGGCCAGACCTTCAAGTGCGGCGTCACCGCACTCATCAAGGCCGTCCAGCACGAGCAGCGCGCCGGCCACGGCCGTACCGCGGACTGGGAGACCTTCAACGAACCCGACGCCCGCAAGTCCTACAACGGGACCCTCAAGGGTGCTTGCAACAGCAGCAATAGCCAATGTCGCGCGCGCTACACGAAGCTGTGCGCCCCGGTCGTCAAGAATCAGTGCGGACCGCTTGAGGCCGCCAACCTTTACGTCGAGCTCAGCCGCGACGTCGAAGCCGCTCACGTCGGCGGAAAGGTCGCCGCGCTGGCTGTGACTCGCCCCGGCACCTACGTCAACGGCTATCTGTATGAACTGATCACGTATCTCCGAGTTCGCCCGGGTGTTCTGTCGTTCCACGACTACATCGACCCGACCTCGAATGGCGCCGACCTCTCACACGGCTTTGCGACGAGCCTGGAGAAGAAGTACGGCGGCAATTTCGAGCTGTGGATCACCGAATCCGGCATCTACCTGTCTGAATTCGCCAAGCTGCCCGCGACCGGCGGGTCCAACAAAGCTCATGGTTGCCAGTACGGCACCAGTCACTCGCGTGGCCTGCAGGGTCTCGGCCGGTGCGTCAACGGCAACGCCAAGTCCCAGGCCGCGGGCGCGGACGACTTCAAGAACCGTCTCGCCCAGAGCGGCAGCTACCGCAACGCCAAAATCACCGAACTCTTCTGGTACGAGTTCCAGGCGCTCCCGCCGACCACCACCGGCCGCGTCCAGTGGGACTCCGGCCTGGTGGACACCCATGGCGTCCCACGCACGAGTTACTGCGTGCTCACGCGGACCACGGGCTGCAAGGGCAACCCGAACCGCAACAAGTAGCCGTCCGCCTGCTGGACATCGACACCGCGCCCGCCCCGCACCGCGGGCGGGCCACTGACGAGTCGGCTATCCGACCGCGGCGATGGTGTACCCGGCGTGGAACTGCGCCTTGCCGCGGTAGCCCTCCACAGTCGAGGTGAGCACGACTGTCCAGCCGTCCACGCTCATACCCCAGTTGGCGCCTGGCCCGAGCGCACGTCCGGACCCGGTGAGATCATCGCGGAGGATTCGCCTGACCTGGTCACACTGGACCCGCACGGCTCTCACGCCGGAGAAGCGGTACATGGTCGTGACGCCCGAACCATCGTTGCGGCGGATCGTGAACCCCTTGCAACTGATGCCCGGCTGCCGATTTTGACGGTGGACGACCGCCCGCGCCGCGCCGGCTGGCGCCGTTGTCAACCCGCTGGTCACGATCGCTGCCCCTAAAAGCATCGTCGACCACTTAGTGCTGCGATACAGCCCCATCACTGCGCCCCTTCCGTCGCGTCGCCCGCATCGGAGGATATGTCGCCGGCGCAGGAATGCGGCGGGTGAGGTCAGAACGTGCGCGCCCGCCGGTTCGCGGACCGGCTTTTCTGGCTCCCTACACTACCGCGGGTGGGCAGCGGAATGCCGAAACCTTGCGGTCCGCGAGTTGGCCGGTTGGGCGCGGTGGTGGTCACCGTGCTGTGCGTCACTCCCGTGGCCGTGGCAGAGGGCGCGAGCTGTACGCGAGCACGCGCGACGGTGCGCGCCTGGCTTCTGAACCCGGCGCCGCTGTATCCAACGCGACCGCCAGCCGCGCACCGCCACGTCAACGTGCTGCGCACGCTGACGGCGTTCGTCCGGACCTTGCGCCCGCTGCACTAGCGATGCTGTAGCCGTGCGCGTTGCGCTGTTCATCACCTGTGTCAACGATCTCCTATTTCCCGGGACCGGACGCGCGACGGTCGAGGTGCTCGAGCGGCTCGGCTGCCGGGTGGAGTTCCCCGTCGAGCAGACGTGCTGCGGGCAGATGCACCTCAACACCGGCTACCGCGACGAGGCGCTGCCCTTGGTCCGGCGCTTCGACCGCGCTTTCGCAGACTACGAGTACGTCGTCTGTCCGTCCGGGTCATGCGCGGCGATGGTGCGTGAGCAGTACGCGGCGCTCGATCCCGCGGCCGCCGACGTGGCCGGGCGCGTGTATGAGCTCTCCCAGTTCCTGGTGAATGTGCTCGGGGTCGAGGACGTGGGAGCCACGTACCGTGGCCGCGTCACCTACCACCCGACGTGCCACTCGCTGCGGCTGCTGCGGATCGGCGACGCGCCGCTGCGGCTGCTGCGCAACGTCCGTGAACTCGAGCTCGTCGAGCTTCCCGAGGCTGCGTCCTGTTGCGGGTTCGGCGGCACCTTTGCGGTGAAGAACGCGGACACCTCGGCGGCGATGCTCGCCGACAAGCTGGAGCGGATCCGTGCCACGGGTGCCGGCACCTGCACCGCGGCCGATAACTCGTGCCTGCTCCATATCGGCGGCGGTCTGTCGCGTGCGGGAGACGACGTGCGGGCGCTCCACCTCGCCGAGATCCTGGCATCGACGGCGTGACCGCGACCGGCTTTCCGGCGGCCGCCAGGGTCGCGCTGCGCAACGACCAGCTGCGTCGCAACCTGCGCAAGGCGACGACCGCGATCCGCGGCAAGCGCGCCAGGGTGGTCGCGGAGGTCGACGGCTGGGAGGCGCTGCGCGACGCCGGTGCCGCGATCAAGGCCGAGGCGCTGAGCCGGCTGCCCGAGTTGCTGGTGCAGCTTGAGGCATCGGTGCAGGCGGCGGGCGGCACCGTGCACTGGGCGCGCGACGCCGCCGAGGCCCGGGCTGTCATCGGGCGGCTGGTGCACGAGACGGGTAGCGAGGAGGTGATCAAGGTGAAGTCGCTGACGACCGACGAGATCGGTCTCAATGCGGGCCTCGCCGAGCAGGGCATCCGCGCCGTGGAGACCGACCTTGCGGAGCTCATCATCCAGCTCGCCCACGACCGCTCCTCCCACATTCTCGTGCCGGCGATCCATTTCAACCGGCGCGAGATCCGCGACCTCTTCCGCCGAACGATTCCCGGAGCCGAGGACGTCAGCGACGAGCCGGCGGCGCTCGCCGAGGTCGCCCGTCGTTACCTGCGCGAGACGTTCCTGCGCGTGCGCGTTGGCGTCAGCGGCGCGAACTTCGCGTGCGCGGACACAGGATCGGTGTGCGTCGTCGAGTCCGAGGGCAACGGCCGCATGTGCACGACCCTCCCCGAGACGCTCATCACCGTGATCGGGATCGAGAAGGTGCTGCCACGGTTCGCGGACCTCGGCGTGATGCTTCGGCTGCTGCCACGGTCCTCCACCGGCGAGCGTATGAACCCGTACACGTCGATCTGGACGGGCGTGACGCCGGGCGACGGTCCGCGGGCGTTTCACCTCGTGCTCGTCGATGCCGGCCGCACGCGGGTGCTGGCCGACCCGGTCGGCCGTGACGCGCTGCGGTGCATCCGCTGCAGCGCGTGTCTCAACGCGTGCCCCGTGTATGAGCGGACCGGCGGTCACGCCTACGAGCACGTCTATCCCGGGCCGATCGGGGCGATCCTCGCCCCACAGCTCGACGGGCTCGATCGCCACCCCAGCCTCCCGTACGCCAGTTCGCTGTGCGGGGCCTGCTACGAGGTCTGCCCAGTGAAGATCGACATCCCGTCGATCCTCGTGCACCTCCGCGGTCGCGTCGTGCGGGAAGCCGGCGCCGACCGCGGCGAACGCGTCGCGATGCAGGCGCTCGGTCGCATCTTCCAGCACCGCCGCCGCTATGAGCACGCCCAGCGTCTCGTCCGCCTCGGCGCGCGTCCGCTGTCCCGGACCGGGCGGATCGAGCGCGACCTGCCCGGCCCGCTGCACGGATGGCTCGCCGCTCGCGACCTCCGCCTGCCGAGCGAGCCAACCTTTCGCGAGTGGTGGGCGAAGGAGCGAGGGTGAGCGACGCCCGCACAGAGATCCTCCGGCGCGTCCGTGCGGCGCTGGCGGATCGGCCGGAGACCGCGCCTGAACCACCGCCCTCCGCGGCGTCGCCGCGTCACTCGGACGGTTCTCGGTCCGCTCTCGCGGAGCGGTTCGCCGAGCGCGTCGCCGACTATCGAGCGACGGTCACTCGCTGTGCCCCGGAGGCGGTGGAGCGGTCGATCGCCGGCATCCTCGATCGTCACGGAGCCCGTCGGGTGCTCCGGCCCGGCGATATCGCTGGGCCCGTCACGGCCGACACGTTCGCCGACGTGGACGGTGTGATCACCGCCTGCCGCCTCGCGATCGCCGAGACGGGAACGATCGTCCTTGACGCCGGTGACGAGCAGGGGCCCCGGTTGGTCACGCTCCTGCCGGACCTCCACGTCTGCGTCGTGCACGCCGCGCAGATCGTTGCCGATGTGCCCGACGCGATCGAAGCGCTCGCCCGAACCACCCGGCCGATCACGTTCATCTCCGGGCCGTCAGCGACCTCGGACATCGAACTCGAGCGGGTCGAGGGCGTGCACGGACCGCGCCGGCTCGAGGTCCTGATCACCGGTTGACATCGGGGCCGGTGGCCGGGCGAAGCCCCTTCGCCGCGAGCAGGTTGCCGTCCGCCGCCGCGAGCAGCTGCTCGCTCCGCGTGCCCGGGACCCATTGCGCCACTCCGATCGAGGCGGTCAGTGGCCGCTCGATGTGCGGCGACCCCGGTACGCGACGGCGACGTCGAACCTCGAGGATCTCAGCCTGCTCCCATTCAAGGACGATGCAAGCTCCGCCAAGCGCGTCGATTCAGTAGCCTTCACGTGCCTTGACTCAGGGCCTTGTGCGCCCCGTCAGGGACAGAGATTTGAGGGCTGAAGCATCCAGCACCCGTGAGCAGCAACGCAGTCTGTACAACTCGTGAGGTCCGGCGGTGAGCGACGCCCGGTTCGACGACCCAACACCCCTGCCGCTGGCGGGCGGCAAGCTGCTGTCCGAGATCACGAACCGAATCGTCTCGTTCATGCGCGAGCACTACGGCCGTGGCCCGATCAAGGCCAAGACCTACGTGCTCGACAACCTGATTGTCTGCGTCCTCTCCAACGGATTCACCGCCATCGAGCGGACGATGATGAGCGGCGGCGAACCGGACCGGGTGCTCGAGATGCGCCGCGACTTCCAGCGGCTGATGAAGGAGCGCTACACCGAAATGGTCGAGGAACTCACCGGCCGTAAGGTGCTCGCATTCCTCAGCCAGGCCCACGTCGAGCCCGATCTCACGATCGAGGTGTTCCTGATGGACGGACCGTTGGCTGGGTTCGGCGCCCTCGAAATCGTTGACGACGAAGCGCCGGGACCGGCCGGAGCGGACCATTAATCGGCTAAGCTGACCATTCCGAGGCGAACCAGCGGCCCGATCAGGGTGGCCGGAAAGTCTCAACTCACAATCGATTAGCTCGCGCTCGTGGCGGTTCAGGGACGGCTTGCGGGGGCGTTGCACCGTCAACGTTCACCTCTTGCATCGGAGCGCGGAATGTCTGATCTGTCGGCACGTCGGGCCGAGCGCAACGCGCTCCATCCCTACGCTCAACCCAATCTCGGGCGAAGTCTTCTGGATATCGCCACGTCCATCGTTCCCTACGTCGCGCTGTCCGTCCTCATGTACCTGACGCTCGACGTATCGACGCTCCTGACGTTGGTGCTCGCCATCCCGGCGGCCGGGTTTCTCGTCCGGACGTTCATCGTCTTTCACGACTGCGCGCATGGGGCGCTGATGCCGTCCAAGCGTGCGAACGCGTACGTGGGTCGGCTTGCGGGTCTCATGGTGTTGGCGCCGTTTGAGCGGTGGCGCCACGACCACGCGATCCATCACGCGACATCGGGCGATCTCGACCGTCGCGGCGTCGGCGATGTCCCGACCATCACGGTCCGCGAGTACCAGGCGCGATCCTGGCGAGGTCGCCTCGGGTACCGCATGGTGCGCAACCCGATCGTGATGTTCGGCCTGGGCCCGATCTTCGCGATGATGATCGGACCACGGATCGCCACGAGGTCTCAGCGACCCCGGATGCGTCACAGCGTGCTGCTGACGGACCTCGCGCTGCTCGCCGTCGGCGGCGGATTGTGGTGGCTCATCGGAATCGAGAACCTGTTGCTCGTCTGGATGCCGGCGGCGATGCTCGCCGGCTCGGCCGGGATCTGGCTGTTCTACGTCCAGCACCAGTTTGAGGACGCGTACTGGCAGAACCCCGGGGAGTGGAGCTACACCGAGGCCGCGCTTCGGGGCAGCTCATACCTGAAGCTGCCGAAGGTTCTGCAGTTCTTCACCGGGAACATCGGCCTGCACCACGTTCACCATCTCAACGCGCGTATTCCGAACTACAACCTGCAGCGCGCCCACGACGAGAATCCCGTCTTTGAGGACGTACCCATGCTCTCGTTCTCCCAGGCCCTGCGGACCGTCAACCTGAAGCTCTGGGACGAGGACAGCGGGAAACTGGTGACGTTCGCGCAGGCGCGAGCGAGGCACTCGCTTGGCGCTGCCAGCGCCGCCGAGCCGATCCTGGCGCCGGCGAACGCCCACGCCACGGGCGGCGCGTAGCCGCCCAGCCTGCGGGCTTCTGGTAGCCCGTTCCGGCGCACGCCGCCGGCGGCTCATCTCCGGAGGTACCGACGCTACGCTACCGGTGCAGGGACCGGCAGCTCGCAATGTCGGACGTGTCCGCAACCAGCCGCGCCGTCTCGGCCGCCTCCGGTCCGGCCGTCGATCGCCCGACCGAGTCGCCAGGATGCGAGCAGCGCCGTCTTGCCCATCCCGGCCGATATGCCGCCGATCGCGCCGTTGGCATGACGGTGCTGCGCACGACCGGCATCGAGGCTGAGTACGACCTCGCCTTCGCCGGCCTCCACGGTCTCCTGTGGCCGATCGTCGACCGACTTGTCCAGGTGCCGGAGCCACAACGTGGGGCGCTCTCAGCGGCGCTCGGTCTGGCAGCCGGCGAGGGTCGTGACCGTTTTCTGGTGTCCGCCGCGGTGCTGTCACTGCTGGCAGCGGCGGCCGAGGATCGACCGCTCGTGTGTCTGGTGGACGACGCCCACTGGCTGGACGCGCCGTCCGCGGGTGCGCTTGAGGTCACCGCGCGGCGACTCGCGGCCGAGGGGATCGCGATCCAGCTGGGCACGCGCGACGGTGGCGAGAGACCCTTTGGCGAGTCCTCGCTCGGAGGCCTCGTCCTCGAGCCACTGGGTCGTCAGTCGGCGCTCACTCTTCTGGATCGCGGCTCCGCGCGCCCGTTAGACGTGCTCACCGCACGCGCCGGCTGAGAGTGCGACTTCACACTATCCGTCGGGCGGCGGGCCTCGGTCCCGGACTATGGAGGCGACCATGATGCAACAGTCGGCGTTGATCGCTGCCCAGAACCGTGCACCCTCGGGTGAGGCACCGTCCGCAGAGTTCGGTGCACGTATCCGCGCTCGTCTCCATCGTCGCGTTATCGATCGAGAGATCGCTGGGGGGCGGCGGTTATCGACGCCGATCCAGCCATAGCGTTGCGAGCCCTGCAGATGACGGGCGTAGCGGAGCGACGGTGCGTGGCAGCATCGCTGTGGACCATTCTTGAGGCGGCCGACGAGCGTCACGCCGATCCCGCTTCGCCCGTGCGACTGAATCACGCAGACGTGCTCGCCGCCCGCGACGGGATCACGGCCCTGATCGAGATCCTGAGGAGCGAGGAGACCGTGGCGGCCCGCGGTGTGGCGCTCGCGCGGCTGCTGACCGTCGAGCGGGGGAGCCCGATGTTGTGCGAAGGCTCAGGGCGGGCGGTGCGGGACGCAGTGTCGACGCGCTCGCCCAGCTGTAGGCGAGCTGTTGCGCCGATGACGATCACGGATCCTTGAGAACGTCGCGCAGCCGCCGGACGAGCTCGTGGGCGGCCTCGAGCTCGGCGGGGTCGGGGTCGGGCAGCCAGGTCCGACGTGACGCGGCGGCTCGGGCTGAGATGCGCTCGAGCAGCGCGACACCATCCGGGGTGAGCCGTATGAACGGCGAGGTCCGATGGTCGGGGTTCGGCTGCGCGGTGGCCAGCCCACGCGCGATGAGCTCGTCGGCGGTGCGCTGGACGGCTTGGCGGGTCGTGCCAAGCCGGCGGGCCGCCTGGGAGACGGTCAGCGGGTCGCCGGAGAAAACGCTGAGGGCGTACCAGCGCGTATAGGTTTCGCCCTCCTCGCGGGCGATCTCGTCGGCGGTCTGCCGGAACAGGCTGGCGAGCTCGACCACATCGGCGATGAAGCCTGCCACGGCGGTATCGATGCCGTCGTCGGGAAATTTGACAACAGGTTGTCGTTTTGTCACTATCGGTCATGTTACCGAAACGAGCACCGCAATGTCAGGAGACGACCCCATGTCCGCAACGCATCAGCCACGCGCCGTCCTCATCACCGGGGCCACCGGGGGCCTGGGCCAGAGCCTCGCTCGGCGCCTCATCCGCGACCGGGCGTTCGACACGGTCGTGCTCGGCGCCCGCGACGGCCGCCGCGGAGCGGCTCTGCGCGACGCACTCCGCGCGGAGTTCCCGGATGCCCGATTCGCCGTCTCCGTGATGGACGTCGGTTCGCTCGCGTCGGTCGGCTCGGCCGTCGATCGGCTCGAGGACCCGCTCGACGCCGTCGTGCTCAACGCCGGCGGCACCGGTGGTGCGCAGCCGCTGAAGCTCACTGCGGACGGCGTCACGCAGATCGTCGCGTCCAACATCGTCGGGCATGCGTCGCTCGTCGGACAGCTGATCGACGCCGGCCTGCTCACCGGCACCGTCGAGTTCGTCGGCAGCGAGGCCGCCTTCGGCGTGCCGGCGCTGCGCATTCCGACGCCGGACATCGCCGACGGCTCGACCGAGCTGTTCTCATCCTGGATCGACGGGTCCTGGTTCACCGCGCGCCGCGTCGACCGCGGGCTCGCGTACGGTCAGGCCAAGCTGCTCGGCGCCCTGTGGATCGGTGCCCAGGCCCGCCGGCACGGCGATCTGCGACTGCTGACGATGTCGCCCGGGAACACCGTCGGAACCGGCGTCAACCGTGACCTGCCCGCGCCGGTGCGCGTGCTCGCGCCGCGCGTGATGGCGCTGCTCGGCCGCAGCCACTCCCTCGCCGACGGCACCGAGCGCCTCGCCGCCGGGCTGCTCGACCTCGCCTACGGCGACGGCCGCTTCTGGGCCAGTGCCAACGGCCGCCTGACCGGACCGGTCGTCGACCAAGCAACAATCAACCCTGTGATCGGCGACCCCGAGGTACAGGACAACGCGTGCGAAGCGATTGAGCGTTACGTGCCGTCGTCCGGCCGCGCCCTCGCGGCACGCTCGACGTAGCTCTCCGACCGCTGTCCGGTGGGTCAGCCTCAGAGGGCAGCGGCGATCCGTAGCGCGTCCGGGAAGACGTCGATGAGCCCGAACGTCGCGGCGCCGGGCACGATCGTGACCGGTGGATTGCCTCCGAGGAGCGCGGCCACGCGACGCGCGTGGGAAGGCGGGTGCGTGGTGTCGAGATCGCCGGTCCAGAGCGCGGTCGGGACCGCGCCGGCGGGCGGCACGGTGATCTCCCACGGCCGCGCGAGCAGGCGGATCTCGTCGATCATCGCGTCCGGGTTGCTGAGGATCTCAGCGCTCGTCCGCAGGTGGATGTCGCGAAGCCAGGGGTCGTCGAGAAACCGGCGCTCGTGCTCGGGCAGCAGGGCGACCGCGCTGTCGGGCAGCTTCTTGGCCGCACGTTTCAGGCCCGCGCGGAGCACAGAGGGCAGGTGGCGGGCGAGGAAGGCTCCGGTCCGCAGCTGCCTGCCCGCCTCACGACGCGCGGCGCGGTCGATCAGCGGGGCGAGCGCACCGAACAAGACGAGCCCGGTCGTCCGCTCGGGGTCTGCCGCGGCGACCGCGATTCCGTAAGGAGTGCCGCCGGACTGCGCGAGGACGCCCGCACGCTCGACGCCGAGTGCGTCGAGCAGCGCGCGGTGGTCCGCTGGCCAATCGGCAATCCGGCGCTCCGACTGTGGCGTGCTGCCCAGGGCACCGGGGCGGTCGGGAATGAGCAGCCGGATCCCGAGATCGCGTGCGGTCGGCGCGAGGGCCCGCCCGAGGCCCCGAGAACACGGACCGTCGAGCACCGCGACCGCGGGACCCTCGTCGGCGCCGGCCAGGAGATACGAGAGCGTGCGCTCGTCCGGAAGGGTGATGGTGAGAGACGACTCGCTTTGCGACAGCATGTCGCTACGTAGTATGACACCATTTGCGACGCCATGTCGCAAAGATCCGCACGCATTCCGTCCGACGAGGCGCGGCGCCGCATCCTGGCCGCTGCCCGGGAGCTGCTCCGTGATCGACCTTTCGCCGCACTGACCGTGGCTGACGTGATGGACCAGGCAGGCGTGACGCGGACCGTCTTCTACCGCCACTTCGACGATCTCGCCCAGATGGCACCGGACCTGCTGCCTGACAGCGAGGACCCGCTCGTCGACCAGGTTCAGCGAGGCGCGCCCGACGACCTGATCGCGACGATCGTGGCGGGTCAGGTTGCGCTCTATGGCGACCACGGACGGCTGCTGCGCGCGATCGACGCAGCAGCGGCTGCAGATCAGGCGGTCGCCGCGCAGCTCGAGCGAGCACTGGTGGCCCCTCGCCGTCTGCTCGAGCGACTCGTCGCCGAGGCGCCCCACCCACCACCGAACCCACGCGAGTTCGCACGGCTGCTGATGGCGACCCACCGGGCCTACCTGCTCGACACCTTCGGAGGCGGCAACGCCACGCCGCGACGCCGCCGGGAGGCGACCGCGGCGCTGACCGCGCTATGGCAGCGGGTGCTCGCCGAATGAGTTCCCGATGCCCGCCGCGATTCTGCTGGACGAGATCGGCCTCTCGCTAGCCCCGGTTGCGAGCGCGGTCCCAGATCAGCCGGATGACGATCGTGGCGAGGTCCTGAGCGTGGACCTGGACGGTGTGCGGTCGTAGCTGCGCACGCGCGTGAACCGCGCGAGGCGGGCAAGACCGCCGGCAGCCGCGGCGGCCGCGTGGTTGTCACATTCCCGCGGCGTGTCCTGTCAAGCAATCGACACTGAAGACGGATGCGGCGCATCCGTTCGCTAACGGAGACACACGAAATGATCGCTAACAATCCCCATCACTCCAGGCGTTGGACGATCCTGGCGATCCTCGCGATCGCACAGTTGATGGTCGTCCTGGACGCCACGGTTGTGAATATTGCGTTGCCCTCGGCGCAGCGCACACTGCACTTCGCAGACGGTGAGCGGCAGTGGATCGTGACCGCCTACGCGCTCGCGTTCGGCAGCCTGCTCTTGCTCGGCGGCCGGATCTCGGACCTGGTCGGCCGCAAGTGGACGTTCATCGCCGGCCTGGCCGGGTTCGCCACCGCATCGGCCGTCGGCGGTGCCGCACAGTCATTCGGAATGCTCGCCGCCGCTCGCGCCTCTCAGGGCGCGTTCGGGGCGCTGCTCGCGCCGGCGGCGCTGTCGCTGATGACCACGACGTTCACCGACCAGGGCGAGCGCAATAAGGCGTTTGGGATCTGGGGCGCGATTGCCGGCAGCGGCGCCGCGATCGGGCTCATCCTTGGCGGCGTATTGACACAGACGCTCAGCTGGCGCTACAGCATGTACGTCAACCTCGTGTTCGCGACGATCGCGATCACCGGTGCGTTGACGATGATCCGCAATCAGGCCCCGGTCACCAAGCCGAGGGTCGACATCCCCGGCGTGCTGACCGTCTCGACCGGCCTGTTCTCGTTGGTGTACGGCTTCTCACACGCGCAGACGACGAGTTGGGGCAACCGCACCACGATCGGGTTTCTGGTCACCGGCGTGCTGCTGCTGGCCACGTTCGTCGCGATCCAGTCCCGCAGTGGCCACCCGCTGCTGCCGCTGCGGGTGCTGACCGATCGCAACCGTGGCGCGTCGCTTGTGTCAATCGTCATCGCGAGCGCGGCGATCTTCTCACTGCTGCTGTTCTTGACCTACTACTTGCAGCGAGTCCGCGGCTACTCGCCGATCACCACGGGGGTCGCGTTCCTGCCGATGGCCGCCTCGGTCGTGTTCGCCGCGATGTTCGCCACGAACAAGCTCCGTCCCCGGGTCGGTCCGGGACCGCTCGTCGTGGCCGGCATGCTGCTTGGCGGCGGCGGGATGCTCTACCTCACCGGTTTGGGTGTGGACTCGAGCTACGCCACCGGCGTTCTGCCGGCTCTGCTGATGCTTGGTGTCGGGTACGGGCTGGTGACCTCCACCGCGATCAACAGCGCCACCCTTGGCGTCAGGCCCGCCGACGCGGGGGTCGCCTCCGCGACCGTCTCGGCTTCTCAGCAGATCGGCGGCTCGCTCGGCACCGCGGTGTTTTCGACGATCGCCACCAGCGCGGTCGGAAGCTACATCGCGGGCGCTCACACGTCCCCGACCAGGTTGCTTGCCGCTCACGCCGCCGTCCACGGCGACACCACTGGGTTCGCCTGGGCTGCTGTGATGTTCGTGCTCGGCGCGGTGATCGCGGCTGCGCTATTCGAGCGCGGCACCAGGGCGCTCACCGTCGATCCGAGCGCTGTGGCGGCCACCGCCCACTGACTACCGCTTCGGTGCGATGGCCGTCATCCCGGAGTCGTCGAAGGTCGCTGCCCGCCCCTCACCCGCCACGGTTGAGGGGCTGGGCGCCCGGCGGGTGGGCCGTCGCCTGCTCGAGACCGCCGGCGGTGCGCTGCTGGTTGGCGCGCTGGTGCTTGCCGTTCCCGGACTGGGGAAACTCCGCACGCAGCTCTCGCACGCCGCGCCGGGGTGGGTGGCCGGTGCGGTCGCGCTCGAGGTGCTCTCGGCGCTGTCCTATGTCGTGATCTTCCGCTCGGTGTTCTGCGCTCGGATGGGCTGGCGGCTGAGCTACGAGATCGGAATGGCCGAGCAGGCTGCCAACTCTCTGGTGCCGGCCAGCGGCGCCGGCGGACTGGCCGTCGGCGTGTGGGCGCTTCGCCGCCTCGGCATGAGCCGTGAGCGCATCGTCCGCCGCACCGCGGCGTTCTTCTTCCTCACCAGCATGGCCAACGTTGCGGGCGTGATCCTGTTCCCCGCGCTGTACGCGCTCGGGGTGCTCGGCCACGACCCTAACCCCGTGCTCACCGACGCGTCTGGTGTCGCGGCGCTGATCGCGACCACGCTCGTCATCGCGCTCCCGGTGGTGCTGCAGCACCTGCCCTCGGGGCGGTCGCGGGCTGGGCGGCCTAACAGGGTCACATCGGCTTTGCGCCTACTTCGCTATGCGGTCACCGAGGGAGTTCGTGACGGCCTGGCCATGCTCCGGCGGCGGTCGCTCGGCGTAATCGGCGGATCGTTCGGCACGATGGTGTTCGATCTCGCGGTACTCGGCGTCTGCTTCCGCGCGTTCGGCGGCTCACCGTCGCTCGGCGTGCTCGTGCTCGGCTACCTGATCGGCCAGTTGGGCGGCAATCTGCCGTCTCCGGGCGGACTCGGCGGCATCGAGGGAGGGCTCGTGGGCACGTTCGCGCTCTACCACCAGCCGCTCGCGTCCACCACCGCCGCCGTGCTCGCCTACCACGCAATCTCGATGTGGACGCCTGCACTGCTTGGCGGTGTCGCGTTCGTGCGGCTGCGCAAGAGGCTTGACCAAGAGTACGACCCCTCCGCGATCTGAGCGCCCGCACCCCGTGCAGCCAAGCGGGCGTTCGGTTCGTTCGCGCGGCTGTTGTTGCGGGCCGCCTCAGGCGTCGCGGAGCGCGCGGAGCTGCGCCGCGGACCAGCGGCGGTCGAACAGTGTGTCGTTCCCGGCGTCCTCCGCCCGCAGGCCCTCGATGAGCCGCACGTACGAGTGCAGGTCGAGCGCGCGGACGAACTCCAGCAGCGCGGCCGCCTCGCCGGTCGCGGGTCGTGTCGGAGCGATCAACCGGTCGTACAACTCGACGACTTGCGTGATCATCGCCAGATGCCTCGCGCCCGGGTCCACGGACGGGAAGTTCGTCGCGGCGAAGTCCTCGGTGAACACGATCGGCTCGATCGCCAAGGCTGCCGCTCCGTACTTCTGGGCCAAGTGGATCAGCAGCTCGACGTCGAAGGTCTCATCGAACGAGGACACCCTCGGGAGCACCGTTTGGAGCGCCGCCGCATCGAAGGCTTTGAATCCCGCCTGCGTGTCGGGCACGTGCGCCAGCTCTGGGATGAGGGTCGCTCGGACCGCATGCCGGAACAGCACGATGACCTTGTCGGGCTTGCCGCCGGTACTCACCGGCTCACGCACCGGCCCACCGGGTTTCACGAGCACCGCGTCGGGCATGCCGTACCGCTGACCGAGTACGGCGACCGGCGGCGCTCCATCACCGGGCCGATCCGGCGACGCCGGCCGCAGGATCGGCGCCGCCAGCGTGCCGAGCTGGGCAAGGTTGGCCGAGAGGTCCGCATCGGTGTAGGCCACCACGTGCCGGCCTGCCACGGACGCACGCAGTGCGTGCGCCAGACCGGCGATGATGGAGCCCCCCTTGCGCGACTGCTCCGGCCCCGTGAGCCGGTCAAACGCAGGCCCGATCGACGGCCCGCCGTCGATGACATCGGCCAAGCGCAGCACGGTGATGCCGCGATGGCCCTCGGCCGGATAACCCTCACTGGCAACGATTCGCCGCATCACCTCCGCGCTGGACGGCGCGTCGGGGCAGCCGTCGTCCACCGCCACGACACTCCACGTCACGGCGGTCCCGTCCGTGAGCCAGTCCAGCTGCCGCGCCTTCACCCGGACGAAGTCCTCACCGTGCGGGTGCTCCTCACGGGTGACCATACGCCCGGTCTCGCCGTACATCGCCCAGACCACGCTCACGTGCACGGCACCGCCGATGCTCACGAGGCGCGCGCGGGACACGCACACCGCTGCGGCCTCTGCCGCCACCGCGGCCCCATGCGCGACAACGATCTCCCCGACCGTCATGTCCCCAGCGGCGAGCGCCGACGCACAATCGAGCACCGCCTGATTCTCGGCCGGGTCGGTGAGGTCACGCGCGACGGGTGATGCCACAACGGCGAGCATCGCACGAGCGGAGACGCTGCCGGGGACAGTCGTCGACCAATGGTGCGAAAGTCTCGGGAGTGAGCGCAACCCTGGTGACGATCCCGATCAGCCACTTCTGCGAGAAGGCGCGCTGGGCGCTTGACCGCGCCGGAGTCGACTACGTGGAACATCGGCACCTCCAGGTGTTCCACGTCGCCGCCGCAAGGCGGGCCGGTGGCGGGCGGACCGTGCCCGTGCTCGTGACCGACAGCGGCGAGGTCCTGCCCGAGTCGAGCGCAATCCTTCGCTGGGCCGACGGGCGCACCGATCCGGCCCGGCGCCTGTATCCGGACGGGCAGCTCGGCGAGGAGGCCGCTGCCCTGGAGGCGCGGCTCGACGAGCGCTTCGGGCCCGATGGTCGCCTGTGGATGTATGAGCAGACCCTGCCGATCGTCCGCGAAATGGCACCGTGGGTGCTCACCGGCGTTCCCCGCTGGGAGCGCCTCGCGTTCCGCGCCGGCGGCCCTGCGATCGGCTATGCCGTGCGCCGCTACCTGGGCGTGAACGCGACCGCCTCCGCAGCCGCTCTGACCCGCATCGATGCGGTGTTCGACGAGATCGCGGCGCGCTTGTCGGATGGGCGGCCATTCCTCCTCGGCGACCGCTTCACCGCCGCCGACCTCACATTCGCCGCGCTCGCCGCGCCGGTGCTGATCCCCGCCGACTACGGCTCTCCGCTGCCACCCCTGGAGCTGATGCCGCCGGCGATGGCCACCAAGGTCCAGCGCCTGCGCGCGCACCCGGCGGGCCGGTTCGCGGCCAGCCTGTACGCGACGCAGCGTCGCCGCCCGGCGGACGCGCCAAGCCGAGCCGCCACACGCTAGCCCGCACGCTTGTCACCATATGTTCAGCGCAACCCAGGGACCATGACGAGGAGGAGCAGAGAGATGGCAGCAACCGAGAAGGCGATTCTGGCGGGCGGGTGCTTCTGGGGTGTCCAGGATCTGATCCGCAAGCTCGATGGCGTGAGCGGCACGCGCGTTGGGTACACCGGCGGCGACACGCCCAACGCGACGTACCGCAACCACGGTTCGCATGCGGAGGCGATCGAGATCCTGTTCGACCCGGAGCGCATCTCCTATCGGGACCTGCTCGAGTTCTTCTTTCAGATTCACGACCCGACGACGAAGAACCGCCAGGGCAACGACGTCGGGGCGAGCTATCGCTCGGCGATCTACTACGTCGACGACGAGCAGCGCCGCATCGCAGAGGACACGATCGCCGACGTCGACGCCTCCGGCCTGTGGCCGGGCACGGTCGTGACCGAGGTGGCACCCGCCGGACCGTTCTGGGAGGCAGAGCCCGAGCACCAGGACTATCTCGAGCGCTACCCCAACGGCTACACCTGCCACTTCGTCCGTCCGGGCTGGAAACTACCGCGCCGCGCGCAGGAGGCTGCGCACTGAGCTGACGCGCTGCGACCGAGCGCTGTGATCGGCGACCGGTCTCGACCCCGCGCCGGCGACAGTTCGGCACCCGCAGCTCGATCGACCCGGAAGGCGAGCGCGCTTCCTTCCCGTGAACCGCGATCAATGACACCGCCGCCCCGATCGCCCGACGATCGCCACAGCCCGACCGGCATCCGTTCCCGCGCGTCACAGCACGAGCACACCGATGGGCAGATGTGCCGCTCACAGCAGCACGAACGCCCGAACCCCCGCCCCCGACGACACGCGCGGGCGATCGTGCCGGTGGTTCGGGCGCTGCCGGCCGTCGCTCGACGGGGAAGTCTCGTCACGGCACGTGACAGCGGGCGAGAGTGCCGGATCTTCGTGACAGCAGCAGCCGCGGCGGCGCGGCGATCACCTGCGCTGAGTGCGCTTGGTACGTCCGTGGCCTCGCCCGTTCGGCCAGCTCTCGGTCGGGCAGCGCCGACGAGTCACGCTCGCCCGCGTCCTGCTGAGCCGACCATCGGTGCTGCTGCTCGACGAACCGACCAACCACCTCGTCGGTCACGCTCGTCGACGAACTGTCCGAAGCCCTCCTGAGCACGCCAGCCGCGGTTGTCCTCATCACCCACGACCGAACGCTGTACGACACGGTCCACGACTGGCCAACACTGACCCTGTTTCCAGTCGCACCGAGAGCACGAGCTCGATGAATACCTACTTCTCAAGCTCCTGCGTCATCGCCGCCGCGCGCGGTTCAGCTGGCGCGCAAGGCGCAGGTGACGGCGCTTAGCCCGCGCCGCCAGAAGCATTCGACCTCGTCGAACCCCGCCTCGCGCAGCGCACCAAGCTCGGCGTCCAACGGGAAGTAGCGGTCCTCCTCAGCCCACGCCGCGAAATGCCCGCGTGCCTCCGCGGCACTGATGCCGTGATCGCCCATCCGCTCCGCCATCCGAGCGAACACCAGTCCGTTGAGACGCGCGCCCTCGCTCACCGCGGCGTCGAGGTTCAACAACACTCCGCGCGGTGACAGCGCGTCGTGTATCGCTCGGTACAGCGCGGTCTTGGTCTCGAGATCGTGGACATGGTGAAGCGCCAAGGAAGCGACAACCGCGTCCGCTACCGGCAGCGGATCCAGAAAACTTGCTTGCTGAAACGCGACCCGATCCGCAAAGCCGGCCAGCCGACGGCGGGCCTCGGCGAGCATGTCCGCATCGACGTCAAGCAGCGTGACGCGGGCGCCCGGCAGCCCGTTCAGCACCGCCCACGACAGCGCACCCGTGCCGCCGCCGAGATCGAGGACATGAGCGTCGGCCGGGGCGAGCGCCGCGAGGACCTCCACACCGGTCGCGATCATCTCCTCGTAGTGTGGAATCAACCGCCGAATCTCAACGTCATAGCCGTCGGCATCAACACGAAGGTGACGCTTGACGGAATGCGCCTCACCGGACACGACGCGAGCCTACACATGTCTCCGAGAACAAGCTGAGAACGCGCATCCCGCTTTCGTACGCGACTGGCGCTTGCTCGTCCTCGAACAGCGCTCTGCTCGACGGCTCGAGCATCAACGCTGAGCCGCTCCGACCGACGGTGAGGACCTCCAGTCTGGTTGGAGGTCCTCTCCGAGGGTCTGATGGGCCGGGCCTACTGCTTGAGCGTGACCGTTTGGGTGACCTGCCGGCTGCCGCAGAAGAAGGCGCACGCCCCGACGTTTACGCTCGCCGTCACGGGGCCGCCCTTGAACTTCCCGCTGGGTGGGGTGACCGTGAGCGACCATTGGTGAGACGTGCCGTCGCACGTGAGTCCGCTCACCGAGTAGCCGAAGAACGGTAGAGAGCCGATCGACGCGTTGCGGCCGTGCGCGTCAGTGTTGATCTGTCCGGAGCCAAACGTGAACGCCCCCGGTGAGCACGTGATCGTGCCCGTGACGGTCGCCGCTCCGGAGGACTTGTCGAACGAGCCCGAGCCATCGACCGCGAACGCTGAGATCGGATCCGGCAGAGCGTTCATCGCGAGGCTGAGCGTCCCGCCACTTCCGCCGCCGAACTGCGCCACATCGATGTAATACGTCGTGCCGGGATTGGCCGAGAACGTGCTCCCTCCGAGCGAGCAGCTGACCTCACTGAAGCCGGAAGGCGATCCGGTCAGGACTGCCACGGCAGCGGAGTAATTGGTGCCGGACGTGTCGATCTGGATCAGTTGGCTCGAACTCGGCGTGTAGGAGAACCACACACTGTTTGAGAACACGAAACCAAGCGCACCACAGGCGCTGCCCGCCGCGCTGTCGGCGGAATCGAGCGTCGCTTGCGTCGTGTCCTCGGTGATGCTGAACGGGATCGAGGTGATCGCGGTCGCGCCGGAGAATGTGTCGTTCCCAGGTGCCGCAGCGAAAGCAGCGCTCGAAAACAGGAACGCGCTCGCACAGCCGCTGATCGCCACGAAGCGGGCAAGACGTCTTACAACACGCACATCGACCTCCCTAAGACGAGTGTTTCCCGGGCCGACGAATCGACCGCGTGCACCCGCTGACTGTGCTCGCGAGCGCTCGCGATCGCATCGGGTGAACCCCTACTTCGGCTTTGACGGCGCCCCGGCCGTTCGGGTACATCCAGCGCTCGTTGACGCTGGTTTCCCCAGAAAGCCCGGGGTGCACTGGGAGGTGCTCACAGGGCGTAGTCTTTGCCGGCGGGAGGCACCACACCTCGAGTGGAGGGAGGCCGGGCGTGAGCACACCGGAAACGGCGACGCTCAGTAGTCAGATCATGGCGACGATCACCGCCGCCGCTCGCACCATGTACCCGCATGACGCGTTGCCCGACGACGTGTATGCGCGCGTCCGCGACAAGCTTGCCGAGACCGCGCGCGAGGACCCCGGCGCCGCACGGACGATCGAGGAGGGGGTGTCCGCGCTCAACGGGGGCGGTCGATCCTTCGCCGAACTCTCAGCGGATGAGCAGGTCGCGGTGCTGCAGGCGGTCGAGGGCTCGGCGTTCTTCGAGCTCGTGCGCTCGACCGCGGTGGTCGAGGTGTATTCCGACGAGCGCACCTGGCAGCTGCTCGGCTACGAGGGCCCATCGTTCGACAAAGGCGGCTACATCAAGCGGGGCTTCAACGATCTCGACTGGCTTCCTGACCCGGAGGAGGGCCCATGAACCCTCAACGCGACGGCCACCGGTCGGCCCAGCGCTTCGCGGCGGACGACTCTGAGGTCATCGTCGTGATCGGCTCCGGCGCGGGCGGGGGCACGCTGGCAAATGAGCTGTGCCATCACGGTGTCGACGTGGTTCTTCTCGAAGCCGGGAAGCACCACCAGCCCGAGGACTTCGTCAACGACGAGTGGCCTTCGCTCAACCAGCTCGCGTGGCTGGACGAGCGCACGACTTCCGGCTCGTGGCGGATCGCGCAGGACTTCCCGAATCTGCCGGCTTGGACGTGCAAGACCGTCGGCGGCACGACGGTGCATTGGGCGGGGTGCTGTCCGCGCTTCAAAGAGTGGGAGTTCCGGATCCGCTCCGAGCACGGACCGATCGACGGCGCCAGCGTGCTCGACTGGCCGATCGGACTGTCCGACCTTGCGCCCTATTACGACAAGGCCGAGAACCGGTTGGGCGTCACGCGCACGAACGGGATCCCTGCGCCGCCAGCCAACAACAACTTCAAAGTGATGGGTAATGGGGCCAAGCGCGCTGGTTACAAGGACGTCAACACGGGCCGGATGGCGTTCAACACGGTGCCACGCGACGGGCGCCCGGCGACGATCCAGGACGGCTTCAACTACCAGGGTGACAAGCAGCGCGCGCACTGGTCGACGCTGACCGCCGAGATCCCTAAGGCCGAGAAGACCGGCCGCCTGGACCTGCGGCCTGAGTCGATGGCGATCGGGATCGAGCACGACAGCTCCGGCAAGGTGAGGGGCGTCATCTATGTCGACGCTGATGGCAACGAGCAGAGTCAGAAGGCACGCGTTGTGTGCGTCGCCTGCAACGCGATCGAGACCGCGCGGCTGCTGTTGAACTCCGACTCGTCGCTGTTCCCGGACGGGTTGGCGAACTCCAGCGGTCAGGTGGGGCGCAATTACATGCGCCATGTCACCGGGGCGATGTTCGGCACGTTCAACAAGCCGGTGCGGATGTATCGCGGGGAGACGATGGCGGGGATCGTTGCCGATGAGTCGGGCAACGAGCCCGACCGCGGCTTCGTCGGCGGCTATTACGTGCAGCTGCACTCGCTCGGCCCGGCGTTCCTGGCCAATTTCTTGATCCCGGGCGCATGGGGGCGCGACTACGCCGAGATCATGGAGCAGTACGACCACATGGCCGGCATGTGGCTAGTGGGCGAGGACATGCCCCAGGAGACCAACCGGGTCACGCTCAACCGCGATGTGCACGACCAGTTCGGCCAGCCGGTTCCGAACGTGCATTTCGACGACCACCCGAATGATACGGCGATGCGCGAGCACGCCTACGCCGCGAGTGAGTCGGTCTACGCCGCGGTCGATGTGACACGCACGTTCCGCGTCCCGCCATATCCGACTAGCCACAACCTCGGGACCACCCGCATGAGCGCGCGGCCCGAGGACGGCGTCGTGAACGAGTTCGGCCGCGCGCACGACGTGCCGAACCTGTTCGTGTCCGATGGCAGTGTGATGACGACCGGGGCGGCCGCGAACCCAACGCTGACGATCGTCGCGCTGGCGCTGCGCCAGGCCGACCACATTGCGGAGCGGCTGAGAGCGGGGACGCTGTAGACGGCCACTCGCGCGCGACCGCACGCTCGGCCCGACCGTGCTTCCGGGTGGGTTCGGGCCATGCTGTGGAGGATCCGGGTGCGCGGCGTGAGGGTCAGCGGTAGTTCTCGAGCCGATCAGGCTGGCTGTTTTCACGCCCCGATGCCGTCCAAATCGACCCGGTAAGACTCGTGTCCTATACCATCAGCCGCTGCCGATGCAAAGCCGTGCTCGTGGACCGGAGCGGCAAACGGGCCTGCGCGGGCGGGCAGACGAATGCGCCCTGTTGGACGGGTTGGTCGGTGACATCCGTCGGGGCGAGAACCGGTCGCTGGTGCTGCGGGGCGAGGCTGGCATCGGGAAGACGGCACTGCTCGAGTACCTGATCGGATCGGCGCCTGATCTCACGTTGGTGCGGGCGGTCGGCGTGGAGTCGGAGATGGAGCTGGCCTACGCCAGTCTGCATCAGCTCTGCGCCCCGCTGCTCGACCGGCTCGAGAGACTCCCTGCTCCGCAACGGCGGGCGCTGGAGATCGTGTTCGGATTGAGTGTCGGGACTGCCCCGGATCGATTCCTCGTTGGGTTGGCGGTGCTGAGCCTGCTTTCGGAGGTTGCGAATGAGGGGCCTTTGTTGTGTGTCGTCGACGACGCGCAGTGGCTGGATCAGACTTCGGCACTGACGCTGGCTTTCGTCGCCCGTCGCCTTCTGGCAGAGCCCGTGGGGATCGTGTTCGCAGCGCGCCAGCCGGGCGAGGAGCTTCAGCACATCTCTGAGCTGGAGGTGTGTGGCCTGAGCGATGGCGACGCCCGGGCGCTCCTCGGATCGGCAGTGCGGTTCCTGCTGGATGAGCGCGTACGTGACCGGATCATCGCGGAGACGCGCGGGAATCCGCTGGCGTTGCTTGAGCTGCCGCGAGGGCTGACGGCGACACAGCTGGCCGGGGGGTTCGGTCTGGCAGGTGCACAGGGTCTCTCGGGACGGATCGAGGAGAGCTTCGTCCGGCGCGTCGAGACGCTCTCTGACAACACACGGCGCCTGTTGCTGCTTGCGGCGGTGGAACCGGTCGGTGATCCGTTGCTGCTGTGGCGCGCGGCGGAGCGACTTGGGATCGGCCCTGCGGCGGCGGATGGTGCCGAAGCGCAAGGCCTGCTCGCAATCGGAGAGCAGGTGACGTTTCGGCATCCGCTTGTCCGTTCTGCGGTGTACCGATCGGCCGCGACGCAGGAACGCCGGGCGGTGCACCTGGCGCTGGCAGAGGCAACCGACCAAGAAGCGGACCCTGACCGTCGGGCGTGGCATCTGGCTGCGGCCGCGGCTGGGCCCGACGAGCAGGTCGCCTTGGAACTCGAACGCTCCGCCGGTCGCGCGCAGGCGCGTGGAGGACTAGCCGCCGCGGCGGCGTTCCTGAGACGCGCCGTCGCATTGACGAAGGACCCGGCGCGGCGCGCAGATCGCGCATTGGTCGCGGCGCAGGCGAGCTTTCAGGCAGGGGCGTTTGATGCGGCTCGGGGGTTGCTGGTCACAGCCGAGGCCGGGCCGCTCGACGAATTCCAGCACGCCCTGGTCGACCTGCTGCGTGCCCACGTGGCCTTCGCCGCGGGTCTTTGGAGCGATGCCGCCCCGTTGCTGCTGAAGGCCGCGGGCCAGCTCGAGCCGTTCGATATCGATCTTGCTCGCGAGACCTATCTGGTCGCCTGGGGCGCAGCCGGGCTGGCGGAGAATCTCCCCGCGCGGAACGTACTTCCGGAGATCTGCGGCGCTGCACGGGCCCTCCGTCCGCGATCGGGCGCTCCGCGACCCCTCGACCTGTTGCTCGATGGTTTCGCCCTGTTGATCACTGAGGGACACGCCGTCGCGACCCCGAGCTTGCACCGAGCCGTGACAGCGGTCGCCGTTATTCCCGCGGAGGACGTGTTGCGGTGGGGCTGGATGGCCTCGGGCGCCAGCGCCGCTGTCTGGGACGACGAGGGCCTACTCGCGAGCTGTGTGCGTCAGGTCCAGGTCCTTCGGGACGCCGGCGCGCTTGCAGCGTTGCCGATCCACCTCACGTACTTGGCGATGGCGACCGTGTGGACGGGTGACTTCGCGGGCGCAGCCTCGCTCGTCGCCGAGGTGGAGAGCGTCGCTGGGGCGACCGGCAGCCACTTCCCGCCGTACGCCCAGCTGAGGCTCCGAGCGCTGCAGGGGAGGGAAGCCGAGGCATCGGCGGCGATAACAAGCGCGATCGAGCGGTTCGGGGGGCAAGGGATGACGGCCACCCGAGCGCAATGGGCGGCCGCGGTCCTATACAACGGCCTCGCGCGCTACGAGGAGGCGGCTTCGGCGGCGCGGCAAGCCACCGCAGACGCCCCCAACCATTGGATATTCATGTGGATCCTGCCGGAGCTGGTCGAGGCGGCCGTACGCGGAGGGCACAACGAGCTGGCCCGCGAGGCGCACGAGCGACTAGCCGCGACGACACAACCCTGCGGTACTGATTTCGCGCTCGGCATTGAGGCGCGATGCCGGGCGCTGCTGAGTGACGGGGCGAGTGCCGATGAGCTGTATCGCGAGGCGATCGAGCGGTTGAGCCGTACCCGGCTTCGTCCGGAGCTCGCGCGCGCACACCTGGTCTACGGTGAATGGTTGCGCCGCGAGAATCGCCGCGTCGACGCGCGCGAGCATCTGCGCACAGCGCACGAGATGCTCGTCGCGATCGGGATGGAGGCGTTCGCCGAGCGCGCGCGCAATGAGCTTCGAGCGTCGGGCGAGAAGGTGCGCAAGCGGACCGTCGAGACGCGCGATGATCTGACCGCGCAAGAGCGGCAGATCGCGCGCCTCGCGCGCGATGGCCTGTCGAATCCGGAGATCGGCGCGCGGCTGTTCCTCAGCCCCCGCACCGTCGAGTGGCACCTGCGCAACGTGTTCAACAAGCTCGACATCCGCTCCCGCCGAGAGCTGTCCCGTGCGCTGCCCAGCTCCGCCTCCGAGCTCAGTCTGGCGTAAGCCCGCACTCAGACGTCGGGATGCTCCTCCACAACACGCAGCCCAAGCGAACGTTCAAGGTCGCTGTCGACGTTGAGTCCCAGCCGAGCCGATCGTCTGCAATCACTCGGTTGACGTACCCGTTGTGCTCGGCACGCGGCCCGTCGAAGTCGTCGGCGACGAGGAGGATCTCGAGCGCGCGGTCCGCTCGGTTCGTGCTCGGTGTCGTGGTGAGCCAGATAGAAGTCGGGATTGGCGCTGTCGAAGAGAACGACGTTGAGGTCTGGGTCCTGTTCGATCAGGCCGACAAGCTCCGCAAGCTCGCGACCGTCGAGGCGTGATCGTGTTGACGGAGAGCTCGAACGTCACGCGGCAATAGCCGTGGCTACGACGATCCACACCGATGTGCGTCCAGCGATGAGCACCACGATTCCGAAACGCGGCCGTTGGTGGAAGAGCTTGTGTTGAAGGTGGCCATCGCGGCCTCCTGAAGCGTGGCGTGGCGTGGCGTGTCGCGGAACAACGGGACCGGCTGTGCTGAGACTCGCGTCGGTCTCAGCACAGAACCGGCTCCGGGATCAGGCGGATGCGGCAACGACGTGCTTGACCTCGGCCATGTAGAGCCCGGCGGCCGCTGAGGCCTCCTCCGGAGTGCTCCTCGCGTCTCGTGCAGGAGCTGTGCAAGTGCGGCAACGTCCATCTCAGTCCTCCTTCGCCCGCCGGCGATGCGAGTTGTGATCCGTCTCACCCCGACGCTCGGTTGGTTGCTGTGTGCAAGGCAGACTCGCGCGGTTCGCCCGAATCCGCGCCCGTGTCGTCCCTGGGTTGGGACCCTGGGTTGGGTGGTGAGCGTTCGAGGAATGCAGACGCCTGGGTACTACTGGCCCACAATGGGGTAGCTCGCCGGTCCGGGGAGCGAAACGCTTCTCCGCGCGGTCTGGATCGTCGCGCACGAAGGAACCGGGGGACGCGTCGCGGTACGACCGATGCTTCTGACTGGCTCAAGGTCGGATCCGACGCGTGTGCTCGGCGCGAGCTCGCCAGCTGGATGGCCGTCGTTGTTACGAAGTCGCCCTTCCCGGAGCAACCGGACTCCCCACGACTCCTACGCGACCACGTGATCGGAGACACGGGGAGCAATCGAGGGAGCGACCCCAGGGTGCCGACCCGGTGTCTTCTACGGGCGCGACTTTCAGACGGGGGGATCAGGCTTCGCCGGGTCGTCCATCATCCCACCAAGGAGGACCCACATGGCTGTCATCACCGCAACGTCTACGGACGCGACGCTGATCCGCCCGTTCAGGGTTGAGATCTCAGACTCGGAGATCGAGGACCTGCGTGCTCGCATCGCCGCAACCCGTTTCCCGGAGCGGGAGCCCGTCGAAGATCCCATCGTGCATCCGTTGGGAGAGGATGTTCCGCCGCAGGGTGTCGAGTTGGCGACGATGGAGGCGCTCGTGCGCTACTGGGGCACCGAGTACGACCTCCGAAGGGTCCAGACACGGCTCAACGCCCTGCCGCAATTCGTGACCGAGATCGACGATCTCGACATTCACTTCATCCACGTCAAGTCGCGCCATGAGAACGCGCTGCCGGTGATCCTCATCCACGGCTGGCCGGGTTCGGTCGTCGAGATGCTGAGCGTCGTCGGCCCGCTCACCGACCCGACGGCACACGGCGGTAGCGCCGAGGACGCGTTCGATGTGGTGATCCCGTCGATCCCGGGCTACGGGTTCTCCGAGAAGCCGACGACGAGCGGCTGGGGTCCCGAACGCGTTGCCAGTGCCTCGGTTGAGCTGATGAAGCGCCTGGGCTACACGCGCTTTGTCGCGCAAGGCGGCGACTGGGGCGCGGTGATCGTGGATCTCATGGGCGTACAGGCACCCCCGGAGCTGGTCGGCATCCACTCGAACATGCCGGGCGTTCTCCCACCCGAGATCGCAAACCGGTTCGCTCCGGTGGTCGCTGAGCCGGCTCCGGCCGGTCTCTCGGCCGAAGAGCGGCGTTGCTACGAGCAGGTCGCCTACATGTATACGAAGGGGATCGGCTACGCCGTCGAGATGCTCCTGCACCCGCAGACGCTTTACGGGATTGCCGACTCGCCGGCCGGGCTGGCAAGCTGGATCGCGGACCACGACGCCCAGAGCTATCTGGACATCACCAGCGCCTTCGTGGACGGTTCTCCGGTCGGCAATCTGACGCGTGACGAGGTGCTCGACAACATCACGCTGACGTGGCTGACGAACACGGGGGTCTCCTCGGCTCGTCTCTATCACGAGAACGCGTTTGGCTTCTTCGACGCCAAGGGCGTGTCCGTGCCGGCCGCAGTGAGTGTGTTCCCGAAGGAGCTGTATCAGGCTCCGCGGAGCTGGACGGAGCGCGCGTACCCCAACCTGATCTACTACAACGAGGTCGATCGAGGCGGGCATTTCGCCGCCTGGCAGGAGCCGCAACTGTTCTCAGAAGAGGTCCGGACCGCGTTCCAGTCGCTGCGGTAGCGCGACCATGTTCGAGCGGCTGCATATCCCTCCGCTCACCGGGGCGGCCGAGTGGCTCAACTCAGAGCCACTCGGCCCCGCCGTGCTGCGCGGCCACGTCATCCTCGTGAACTTCTGGACCCTGACGTGCATCAACTGGCTCCGCCAAGAACCGTACGTCCGCGCGTGGTCGCGGGCATACCGGGACGACGGGCTAATCGTGATCGGAGTCCACACGCCGGAGTTCTCCTTCGAGCACGAGATCAACCGCGTACGCGACGCGATCGACACGCGAGGGATCGACTATCCGGTCGCCGTCGACAACGACTACGCCATCTGGAGCGCGTTCGCCAACCACTACTGGCCGGCGCTGTACTTCATCGACAAGGAAGGCATCATCCGCGACCACCACTTCGGTGAAGGACGCTACGAGCGATCCGAGCACGTGCTCCAGCGCCTGCTCGGTGTCGAGCGCGAGCTCGTCACCGTCAAGGGGGTCGGCGTCGAGGCGCCGGCCGACTGGGACCAGTTGCGCACGCCGGAGACCTATCTCGGCTACGGACGCAGCGAGCGCTTCTCCTCAGCGGACGGCCCGGTGTTCGACGAACGCTCCGCCTACGAGCTCCCCGAGCGGCTGCGGGTCAACCAGTGGGGCCTGGCCGGCGAGTGGACGATCGGACGTGAGAAGGCCGCGCTCGAGCGGCCCGGCGGAAGCATTGCCTACTGCTTTCACGCGCGCGACGCGTATCTCGTGCTCTCCCCCGGCGCGCGAGCGGCGATTCCTTTCCGGGTGCTCCTCGACGGCGAGGCTCCCGGCCGCGCACACGGTGTCGACATCGATGAGGACGGGAACGGGCTGTGCCGCGGCGGCCGCCTCTATCAGCTCGTGCGCGAGCATGACGCCGTACGCGACCGGACGCTTCAGATCACGTTCCTCGAACCCGGCGCCGAGGCGTACGCGTTCACCTTCGGGTAGCGAACGATGTCGATTCGGCGCCAGTGTGGGAACCTCTTGCCTCCCTCGTCGGGTCTGAGTTTGCATGGCCAGCTTCTTCTATCGCGCGCGCTTCAGCTGGGATCACCGGCGGACGCCGGGGCGCATGTCCGCGTACGTCGATGGGGAGTTGGGGTCGGGCAGGCGGCTGCGCCTGGAGCGTCACGTCAGGGAGTGCGAGGAATGCCGGCGCATCCTGGCTGGCCTTCGCGAGACGCTGAATGCGCTGCACCGGATGCCGGCTCCCTCCGGGGACAGCGAGCCGAACCAGATCGTGGCGGCCGTGCGGCTCCGGCTACGCGAACCGCCCGCTCGAGACTGAATCGTTCTCGGTGTACGTCGGGTCGAACGAGACATATGAACACACACATTCATTCCCAGAATCAGACCGACCGTCCTCGCGTTGAGAAGACCGAGCGCGAGTGGCGTGAGCAGCTCACCCCTGATCAGTACGACGTGCTTCGTGGCAAGGGGACAGAGCCGCCGTTCACCGGACGCTACGTGCACGAGAAGCGCTCTGGAACGTACCGGTGCGCCGGGTGCGGAGCCGAGCTGTTCTCATCGGAGACGAAGTTCGACTCAGGAACCGGCTGGCCGAGCTTCACCGACCCAGCGGACCGAGCCAACGTCGAACTGATCGAGGACCGCAGCTGGGGCATGCGACGGATCGAGGTGAACTGCGCGGCGTGTGGCGGGCATCTCGGCCATGTCTTCCCCGACGGACCGGGTACGAGCGGCGAGCGCTACTGCATCAACTCCTGCTCGCTCGAACTGGACGAGCACTAAGCCAACCCGCAGCGGGCGCCACGGATGCGTGGCGCCCGTCTGCTCACGCGGTATAACCGCGCGGTGAGCGCCGCGCCGATCTCCGAGCATGAGCTGATCCAGAGGGCGCGCTCCGGCGACGAAGATGCCTTCGCGAAGCTGGTCATGCTCCACGCCGACCGCGTGTACGGGGCGCTGCGGCGCTTTGGACTCGAGGCCGACGAGGCCGACGAGGTCGCTCAGGAGGTCTTTCTGCGCGCATGGCGGGGACTCGCGCGGTTTGAGGAGCGGGCCCAGTTGTCCACATGGCTTTACCGGATCGCCTTCAACGAGGCACAGCGGCGGCGTTCGCGCCGCGTGCTCGCGCGGGCTGAGGCCGATCCAGATGGCGACGATCCGATCACCGCGCTGCCTGATTCGCCCCACCTGGCTCCGGAGGCGCAGACCTTGTCCCGCGAGTTTGAGCAGAACCTCGACCGCGCCCTCACGCAGTTACCCGCGGAGTGGCGGGACGCGGTCGTGCTGCGCGATATCGAGGGACTCTCCACCGCGGAGGCGGCTGAGATCGTCGGTGTCCGCCAGGCCGCATTCAAGAGCCGGCTTCACCGTGGGCGCATGCGGCTCGTCGCCCTCCTCAAGCCGTACTTGACGCTCGAGGAGGGCTGACGGCCGGTATCAGCGACTGCTCATCCGACGCGACGACGGAGACGGCCCGAGGCACTCGACGGCCCTAGTCGCGAATCGTGGCCGCACAGACGGCACCGCCGTGCTTTTCGAAGTAGCGCTGGTGATAGTCCTCCGCGTCGTAGAACGTCGATGCGGGGACGATGTCGGTCACGATCGGCCGGGCGAGCGCCGGCTGGCGCTCGTCGCGCGACGCGATCGCGAGCCGCTCCTGCTCGGCGTCGTGGGCGAAGATCGCCGAGCGATACTGGCTCCCGAAGTCCCAGCCCTGGCGGTCGCGCGATGTCGCATCGTGCATCGACCAGAACGCATTGAGCAGATCGCTGTAGCTGACCACGGTCGGGTCAAACCACACCTCCACTGCCTCGGCGTGCCCGGTCGTGCCGGAGCAGACCTGCTCGTAGCTAGGGGCTGTGGTGCTGCCGCCGGTGTACCCGACAGCCGTTCTCACGACGCCGTCGATCTCTCGGAACAACGCCTCGACACCCCAGAAACAGCCAGCGGCGAACGTCGCACGCTGAATGCCCTCGGAAGTCGCCGGCTGAATACTGGACCACCTACGCCGGTTGAAAACTGGACCACCCGGGTGTCGTCCGGTGGGGTCTCGAGCCTGGCGCGATCGTCGTCGATCGGGTCAGGAGATGAAGGGTGGTCAGTGTGGAGCAGTGGGCGGAGGTTCGGCGGATGCGGTTCGTTGAGGGGCTGGCGATAAGAGAGATTCGCCGGCGGACGGGGTTGCATCGGGAGACGATCCGGAGGGCGTTGAGTTCGTCGACGCCGCCGGGCTACTCGCGTGCGGCGCGGGGGTCGAAGCTCGATCGGTTCAAGGATCAGGTCCACGAGTTGCTGCGCGAGGATCCCGAGATCGAGAGTCAGCGGATCCGCGAGCTCCTGATTGAGTCGGGGTTCGAGGGTGGCAAGACGATCGTTGATGATTACGTGCGCGAGGTGCGCTTGTTCTTCGTCGATCGGCGGACGTTCCAGCGCACCGTGTATCGGCCGGCCGACGTTATGCAGTTCGATCTGTGGCAGCCCAAGCGGGAAATCCCGGTCGGCTACGGCCAGACGCGCAAGGGCTATGTGGTCGTTGGCGTGCTTGGCTTCTCGCGCTTCGGTGCTGGCGCGTTGGTGTTCTCCAAGGAGGCGCCGGACGTGCTGTGGGGGATGCGGCGGTGCGTGTGGCGGGCTGGTGCGCTGCCCGAGCGGCTGGTGGTCGACCGCGAGGGGTGTCTGCACGCGGGTGGCGGGCGACCGACTGAGGAGTTCGCCTCGTTCTGCGGGCAGTTGTCGGTCGGCTGGCGGATCCTCGATCCCGGCGACTGTCAGGCGAAGGGCGTCAGCGAGCGGCTGCAGGGGTTCATGGAGACCAGCTTTGAGCCGGGGCGGTCGTTCGCGAACGAGCTCGATTTCCAGGATCAGCTGGACCGCTGGTTCTCAGAGCGCGCGAACGTTCGCGTGCACCGCACGCTGCGCGAGCGGCCGGTCGATCGACTGGACCGCGAGCGGGAGAGCATGCGGCCGCTGCCCCAGCCGGGTCCGGATCTTGACCGGCGGATCGTGATCCGGGTACCGCCGCAGCCCTACGTGCACGTCGATCGCAACGACTACTCGCTCGATCCGCGGCTGGTCGGCCGGCGCGTTGAGGTGCGCGTCTCCCAACCCGAGGTGATCGCGGTCGCGCTGGACACCGGCGAGCTCGCGGCCAGGCATCGGCGTGTGTTCGCCGCCGGCCAGGAGCTCACCGACCCCGCCCACCAGCAGGCGCTCGAGCGGCTGCGGCTGGCGCGCTACCGGGGCAAGCCGGCGGTCGGCGAGGACGTCGAGCTGCGCGACCTGTCGGTCTATGACCGGCTGGCCGCGTGATGGGCTCCCAAGCCGAGCTCGCGCACCTGTTCCGGGCGCTCAAGGCGCCAGCGGCTGCCAGATCGTTGCCGAAGCTCGCCGATCGCGCCCGGGCGGAGGAGTGGAGCTATGAGCGGTTCGTGCAGATGCTGCTTGAGACCGAGGTGTCCGCTCGCGACAGCCACGGCGGCGAGGCACGGATCCGCCAGGCGCGGTTCTCGGCACGCAAGACGCTGGAGGAGTTCGACTTCACCTTCCAACGCAGCGTCAAGAAGACGGTGGTCGAGCATCTCGGGCAGCTCGACTTCTTGCACGCCAAGGAGTGCATCGTCGCGTTGGGCCCGCCCGGGACCGGCAAGACACACCTCAGCATCGCCCTGGGGATCCGCGCCTGCCTCGCCGGTCATCGCGTGCTGTTTCGCACCGCGACCGAGTGGGTTGCTCGACTCGCCGACGCCAAACACGACGGGCGGCTCGAGGACGAGCTCGCCGCGCTTCGCCGCATCCCGTTGCTGATCGTCGACGAGGTTGGCTACATCCCGTTTGACCCCCAAGCCGCGAACCTGATGTTCGCGCTGGTCTCCTCCCGGTATGAGCGCGCGTCGATGATCGTCACCAGCAACAAGCCGTTCTCTCGCTGGGGCGAGATCTTCGGCGACGACGTCGTCGCCGCCGCGATGATCGACCGGCTCGTCCACCACGCCCGCTCCTTTCACGCCCCCGCTCCGGGACCGCCGGGTCGGAAGAACTACGTGTCATGTTCGGCATCTGCCGTCCTTTCCGTTCTCTGTTCACGGCGAGTTGGACCTCTCGCGACACGAAAACGGTTCAGCTCGTGCTGGCCTCGAGCGTGACCGGCCCGTGTCCTGACTTCGGGGCCCTCTCGTTCGAATTGACCGCGCCGCTGATGCCGGCCGTCGGCTTCGCGGGAGCGTCGTCGCGTCGCGAGACACTCGCCGCAGGCGAGGAGAGGGCCAATGCCGGCATGTTGTGCCGCGAGGATAGTTACCCCGGCGGCGGCCACGTCGGCCCCGGGATGCGCGGCCACGGGCCCGACTTGCCGCGCCTCATTCGAGCCTAATCTGCGCATCCGGGGCGGCGCCAACTGGGAGCGGTCTCGTCAGCGAGCGCCGTCGTCCGAAAGCGACACTCTCGACATCACGGGTGATATGTCAGTCCGGCATCGGCCTGACGGAAACAGCGAGACCGGGCGCTACGTCTGCCGACCGAGGGCATCGAAGGGGGCAGCACGTTGATCGTCGGCGTCGCTGCTCCGTAGGGCAGTGCGCGGTAGAACGCGATCGCGTTGAGCGTGGCATGCAGCGATGCCTCCTGAGCGCCAGAGTCGGACAGCACACCCTCCATCGCCGACATCAGCCTCCGGCCGACACCGCGGCGGATCATGCGGGGCGCGACGTAGCAAGCGTTGATCACCCCGTTGGTCGGCGAGCACACCCACGCCTGCGTAGCGGTTCTCCGCCTCATCCGCCACGACAACGACGGCTTGGACGATGAGCTCCGAATAACTCTCGGGTGTGATCGCGCCGACCCAGCCGTCGTTGTCATCGGGGGTGTATGCGCGTGAGCAGTGCGCCACGATTGAGGCCCGATGGAGGCTTGAGAGAGCGTGAGCTTCACTGGACACGGCTCGGCGAACCACAGCCAGACCCCACCCGCGCTCCATTCACGGTTAGGCCCTCAGACCCGGGAAAGACAGCCGATTCGATCGACGACCAACACTCCTGAGAGGGTGCGGGCAGTAATCCAGTTGTCGCCATTGCGATCCCGCGCGATGAGCCAGCCCTGCGGTCAAAGCGATCGCCACCCACCCAGCAGCGCCTCGACCCAACTGCCAGTGTGCGAGGGACTGCTGCAGGGTTTGCATGCCAGGCAGTCGGCAGTCTCATCCCGTTTGGGTGATGCGTGACCGGGGGGTTTGGCGCGATCGTCGGCGGTGAACGTTCCCACGATCGAAAGGACTGCGATGAATTCCGTACCGTCCGAGACCCCCGTCCTTGACACGCTCGCCGCCATGACTGCGGAGTCGGTCGCCCGGTGCGGGCTGGACGGCAACTCGCTCCTTGCCGTGCGCATCGCCGCCCTGGTGGCTGTCGATGCGCCTGCGGCCTCCTACCTCATGCACGTGGGCCCGGCGATGGACGCTGGCGTCACGGTCGAGCAGATCCAGGACATCCTGATCGCCGTCGCGCCGATCGTCGGCACGCCGCGGACGGCGGCCGCTGCGCTGAACATCACCAAGGCGCTTGGTGTCGTCATCGTCGCGCTCGAGGAGGAGCTCGAGGAGGAGCTCGAGGAGGAGGAGTAGGCGCATAGCGCACAGGCAACCGTGATCTACGACCGGGAGGCCGAGATCAGGGGCGAGGGCGATGGCGCTCTGGAGCATCTATTGGCAGTCGAGCGCCATCCACGCGAGTTCAGAGACGCCCGCGCTCAAAATGCGGCTTGAGGCGATCGACGAGCAGCGTCGGGTGCTGGCCTATGACCTCGGCGGCAGGTACCGATCAGTGTTCCGATGAAGATCTGTACGACGCCAGCCGGCGGCGGGGAGCACCCTCTGGCGGACACCAGCACGGCCGACCAGAACGGGACGATGATCACCTCGGTCGTGTAGAGGCTGCTGTGCGCCAAGCTGGGGGCGACCCCAGGTTGCCTCCGACCAGCAACGCGGATGACTGTGCCCGTGGGCGGCGCTAATTTGCCCGCGATGGACGAGGGGCTTCCGATCGCGTATGAGGTGCTCGACGAGGGCGTCCCGGTCTACTCGTCTGATGGCGAGTTACTCGGAACAGTCGAGCATGTCGTCGCGACTCCGGCGCAGGACATCTCCAACGGTATCGTCATTACCGCGGAGGCTGGTCGGTGCTTTGTTGCAGCCGACCAAATCGCCTCGCTGCACGAGCGGGGCGTGGATCTGGTCGCTGTGCACTGCGTCGAGCGCGACCGCGACGGGTGGCGGTGGCCTGCATCCAGCTCAGCCGCCGCGGGCCGCTGCCACCACCTTGTCCAACTCGTCTTGTGACTCGCCCGCGCTGGTGAACACCCCTTCGCCCTCCACCACGGGTTGGACGTCGCGCTTCTTGCCCGTCACGTGGTCCACGCGTGCCCAAGTCGCGTACGCCTTCCGGGCTGCGGGATCGGAGAAGAAGTAGGCACCGACATAGAGCCGCCGGCCATCGGGGTCCTGATCGATGCTGAGGTAGACGTCGGCGTTCAGCTTCCCGTTTGGCCCGATTGCCTGGTTGGCGCCATTGGTGACCTTGTCCACCACGTAGCCTGCATGCTCCAGGTTCGCCTTCGCCTTCTCGGCGGTGAGCTTCCCGCCACCCGAGCCGTTCCCACCGCAGCCAGCGGCCAGCGAGGTCGCGACGAAGATGACGCCGGCGAGCGCTGCGAGTGACTGGAGCAGCCGTGGCGTGCGTCTCACCTGCTGTTCTCGGGATCGAAAGCCGCCCACGACCGAGAGGCTAGCGGCATGCGCCGGAGCCGCCGCCTCGCGGCTGGCACAGCCGTCGCAGTAGCGGGATCATGGAGCGCAATGTCACTCGCCTCGCTGCCGTTCAGGTGTCGCTGCGGCAGACTGCGCGCATTTGGCGCTGAATGCCAGGCCGCAGCGCAGCTCCGGTGAAGAGCGTGTGCCGGCAGACGCAAAGGCTGGTGCGCTTGACCGCGATCTCGACGGCGGAGGCGAGGGCTGACCCAGCCGCGCGGCTCGGTGCGCAGAACGGCTTTACCGGACGGTCGAGTTGCGAGGTCATCCGCACACGTGCCGGTGCGGCCGGTTCGGTAGGAGGTCGTGCCATTCTGCGTGCGTGAGGTCGCGGCTCGCGGCGTTGCAGGCGAAGCGCTCCCAGCTGGACACGTCGAGCGGCCACTGGCTGACGGCGCCGAGCTCGGTGATGAAGAGCCGCCCCTGGGGCTCGAACGCGACCGCGGGGAGTCAGGTTCGTCGAGATCGGGAACGGCTCGCCCACCCGCTTGCGGTCGCGTATGTCCCAGACGGTCGCTGTCCCGTCGACGGCGCCGACGGCGATCCGCCGCCGCGAGTCACGCGCAAAGGACAGCTGCGAGATGCCCCCTGCTGCGACCTGCGGCGCCGGCGCGCTCGGCCTCCCGGTGCGCGGATCCCAGAACAGGAGCTTGCCCGCCTCTGTCCCGACTGCCAACAACCTCGCGTCGGGCGTGGGTTGGATCGACACCGCGTGTTCGGGGAGCGTGCGCGTGAAGAGCTCGGCCCCAGAGCGGGCGTCCCAGGCGACGACGGTCGAGCCCGGCTGGCAGCACCCGACCGCGACGAGCTCACCGCCGATGAAGGACAGCCCGTCCTCGCCGTAGCGCACGGCCCGCGTGAACAGCGTTCTGCCGGACGCCAGCTCCCGCACCGTCACCCGTGAGTCGGTGCCACCGGTGCCCGGCGACTGCACGGCGAGCAGCCGGCCGTCGGGCGAGACCGCTGCCGCGTCGATGGCCCCAGGGAACTTCAATGTGCGTACGACGCGCTGGGTGCCCACGTTCCACAGTGTCACCCGGCCGGTCGCGCCCCCGGTGACGAGCGTCCGACCGTCCGGTGCGAATGCGAGCCCGTTCGAGACCGGGCCGTTGCGGGCGGGCAGCGTGTGCAGCAGCCGCAGTGCCCGCGGGTCGATCAGCGCGATACTGCCGTCGGCCTGGACGGTCGCGACCACCGTGTCCTGGCGGTTGACGACCGTGCAGACACCGGCGCCGCAGCCGGTGTCGGGGGTGTTCCAGCGCATGCTGCGGCCCAGCCTGCGCGCGCCATCGACGTCCCAGGCTGTGACGCTGCCGTCGCGCTCGGCGGTCTCGTGAATCGTGCGGGCCTGCGGCCACAGGCGCACCGGCCCTATCAAGGCGGTCAGCTCGTCAGGCGCCCCGGTCCGGCCCAGCGAGAGCCAAACCGTCGCATCCACCGCCATAGCTTCCGGACGGCGGTCCCTGCTGCAACGCCACGACCCAAGGGAGCGTGCCCCATGCCGCGAAGAACACCAACGCGCCGCTGCTGTCTTCAGCCGTCGCGTGATAGGCACCGAGTAGACCAGCGAGGCCAAGCACCGCCATCCACAGGACGACCAGCACCGGAATCAGCCACCACCGGTCCAAAGTGAAGCCAGCCACCCCGATCGCTGCCAGGATCACGACCCACAGCCCAGTGCTCATCGCCGTCTCTTTGTCGCCGCGTTCTCTAGACGCTGCACATACACCGGTCGATGATGCCGGTGTCATCGATCCGACGGAACCACGTCGAGCGAGAGCTTCCGCGTGTCGATCAGACCGGCACTTGGCCGTCGTGCTGGTCGGCGGTAGTTTTGGTTCCGTGAGCGATGCGATCCGGATCCGGGAGATCGATGGTGAGAAGGCTCGGCGGAGGGCCGCGCGGGAGCTGATCGGCCGGTATCACGACGAACAGTTGAGACTGCTGCTTGATCATGTGCGGGAGGGGTTCGAGAAGCTCGATCGTGGCGAGATCGACCCGTTTGAGCTCGACGAGCTGATCCACCGTTACAAGCGCTCAGCACAGAAACTCTGGAGCTTTTGCGGATCGAGCGGCTCCGCGTGGGAGCAGGCTGCTTTGACGGTCGAGTGGTGGCGCGAGCACGGCGAGGAGGAGACTGACTGGTGGGCGGCGGGTGAACCGCGTCGCCGGCGCGACTGAGGCTGCTCGGGTTTGAAGCCGACCGGATCAGCCGCCACCATCGGCATGTGCCGACGATCAGCCGCTTCTTTGGGATCTCGATCGCTATGTCCTTCGACGACCATGGGTTTCCGTGTTTTCCACGCGCGCGATGCGAGCGGCCAGGCGAAGGTTCGGATCGACGAGGTTGAGGTGATCGACAGCGCCATGCAAACGCGCCAGCTTCGGCTCGTGCTGGCCTGGGCCGAGCTTCCTCAGAACGAGTTGCTGGAGAACTGGCGGCGGGCGCGAGCGGGTGAGACACTTCAGGGTTCACAGCGGTGAGCGTCGACGTTGAGAGCGGCACCGTGGTATGGCCGGGTGGCGCTGACCTGGCGCCCGACACGCTTTACCAGCGCCTGGGTACCGGGCTGTGGCCTGAGCAAAGCGCCGCCGCCTGAGCAGGCGCTAGCCGCCCGCTTCGGGGCAACCGATCGCTGCCGCAGTCGATCGAACCGGCCGCCGGTGGCTTCCGGTCCGCAGGACCGGGGCTCACGACAGCGCCGCCGCGATCGTTGGACGCCGGCTAGGGACCGGCACAAGTTCCCGCGCAAGGAGTTCGCGCACGACGCGCGGGAGATCGTGCTGCTCATAGCGGCACAAACTCCCGAACACCGGGCCGCGACGACACGCGCGGGCGACCGTGCCGGTTGGCGTGCTGGGCTGTCGAGCACCGGCTGCGACGACGAACGATGGTGAGTCACCGCCACCCCCCGGCGGTAAATCACCGCGCTTCGTCGGAGAACCTCGCCTACGCAAAAGGCTGAATCCAGCACTCTCGGTCCGGGCAGCGATGCGGGCAGCGGAAGTGGGCTGACCACGGCGGTCTGTCCCTCGAGCGCGGTCGCGGGGCTCATCCGGCTGGCCGACCAGGGCGGCGGTCGCGGTGGTTCGCGAGGCGTAGCGGTGCTTGCAGCGTCGCCGCCGGCGGGGTGACTCCCAATCTGGCGACGGCCCGTCCATGCCCACCACTTCAACCCTTTTGGATGATGCGTCGCTCCAGGATGGCTGGCACGATCAGCGGACGATGTTCTCCGTCCGCGATCAAGCTCGTGAGCCGCCGGTCGGGCTGCTCGACTCCCGACTGCGGACTCCTAGGCTCCGTCACCGTGATCCCCCGTGCAACCGTCGGCGCCGGGTCACGAGAGAGCGACAACTGGCCCGTTAGCGATCGAGAGACTCCGAAGCCATGACGACCACTCCACCGAAGTTCAACACTCCGGAGCATCAGCGATTGGAGGAGGCGCGCACCGGCGCCACTCAGTGGAAGGCGTGGGGCCCGTATCTGAGCGAGCGCCAGTGGGGGACGGTGCGCGAGGACTACAGCGGGGGCGGGGATGCGTGGGACTACTTCCCGCACGAGCAGGCGCGGTCGCGCGCGTATCGGTGGGGTGAGGATGGGATCGCCGGGATCTGCGACGAGCGTCAGCGGCTGTGCTTGGCGCTGGCGTTGTGGAACGGCTCGGACCCGATTCTCAAGGAGCGGATGTTCGGGCTGACCAATAGCGAGGGCAACCACGGTGAGGACGTCAAGGAGTATTGGTTCTACTTGGACAGCACGCCGACGCACTCGTATATGAAGTGCCAGTACAAGTATCCGCAGCGGGCGTTCCCGTATTGGGACCTGTTGTCCACCAACCGCAGCCGGGGCAAGCAGGAGATGGAGTACGAGCTGCTGGACACCGGGATCTTCGATGAGGACCGGTATTTCGACGTGGTCGTGGAGTACGCAAAGTCCGGTCCCGATGACATCTTGATGCTGGTCACGGCGCATAACCGCGGTCCGGACGCAGCGACCCTGCATCTGCTGCCGACGCTGTGGTTTCGTAACACGTGGGCGGGGGGCGATGAGGTCCCCAAGCCGACGCTGGCGGCCGCCGATGGGGAGCAGGGCGTCGCCGCCGCGCGTGCCTCTCACCCCGATCTGGGGGAGTGGGTGCTCCGCGCCGACGCGTCGGCGCAGTTGCTGTTCTGCGAGAACGAGACCAACAACGAGCGGCTGTTCGGCGCTCCGAACGCGTCGCCCCACGTCAAGGATGGGGTGAACGAGTTCGTTGTGAACGGGGCCGCCGATGCGGTCAATCCCGAGCGGACGGGCACCAAGGTCGCGGCCGATCACGTGCTGCAGGTGCCGGCGGGCGACAGCGCCTCGATTCGTGTGCGCTTGACCGTGTCGGGAGGCTCGCAGACGAACGTGCCGGGTAAGGGAAAGCCGCTGGGGGCGGACTTCGATCGCGTGTTCAAAACGCGGCGCGACGAGGCCGACCAGTTCTACGCCACGGTGATCCCCGCCTCTCTGCAACCCGACGGGGCGATGGTGATGCGCCAGGCGCTGGCCGGGCTGTTGTGGGGCAAGCAGTACTACGAGTACAACGTGCACCGCTGGCTGCGCGAGCACGGCGTCGACCCGTGGGCCTCGAACGCTCCCGCCAGCTCGGTCCGCAACGTGCCGTGGTTCCACATGGTCGCGGGCGACGTCATCTCGATGCCGGACAAATGGGAGTATCCATGGTTCGCGGCGTGGGATCTCGCGTTTCACTGCGCGCCGCTGTCGCTGGTGGACGTCGACTTCGCCAAGGAGCAGGTCGAGCTGCTGCTCAGCACCCGGTATCTGCACCCCAACGGCCAGATCCCTGCCTACGAGTGGAACTTCAGCGACGTCAACCCGCCCGTGACGGCATGGGCGGCACTGCATGTCTACGAGCGCGAGGCCGAGATTAGGGGTGAGGGCGACCGCGAGTTCCTGGCGCGGGTGTTCGACCGTCTGTTGACCAACTTCACCTGGTGGGTCAACCGCAAGGACCCCGATGACCGCAACCTGTTCCAGGGCGGATTCCTGGGTCTGGACAACATCGGGATCTTCGACCGCTCCTCGCCGCTGCCTGGGGGTGGCACGCTTGAGCAGGCGGACGGCACCGCGTGGATGGCGCTGTACTGCCAATGGATGCTGCAGATCGCCGCCGAGCTCGCCAAGCACGATCCCGCGTACGCCGACATGGCGCTGAAGTTCGCGACCCATTTCGAGTGGATCTCGATCGCGATGAACCCGCCAGACGCCGACACCGTGAACTGGGACGAGCAGGACGGCTTCTACTACGACGTGATGCGGATGCCGGACGGCGCCGCGATTCAGCTCAAGGTCCGCTCGCTCGTTGGGCTCCTGCCGATGTGCGCCGCGACAGTGTTTGACGGCAAGCTGCTGGATCGCTACCCGATGTTGATGGAGCGCGCCCAGGAGTTCATTCGCGACTTCTCAGACGCGTTGCCGTCGTTGGCGCATCTGCCCGGTCCAAATCCGGACGGCCGGCGGCTCATGTCGCTGGTCGACGAGCTGCGGCTGCGGCGGATCCTCGAAATCATGCTCGACGAGGAAGAGTTCCTCGGCGCACACGGGATCCGCGCGATCTCGCGCCGACATCTCGAACAGCCGTGCATCTTCGACTGGGGCGGGCAGGAGTACAACGTCCACTACCTCCCAGCCGAGTCCGACACCGGCATGTTCGGCGGGAACTCCAACTGGCGCGGCCCGGTCTGGTTCCCGATGAACGTGGTCATCCTACGCGGACTATCTCAGCTGCACCGCTACTACGGCGACGAGCTGAAAGTCGAGTGCCCCACAGGCTCGGGGCATGAGATGAACCTGCTCGAGGTCGCCACCGAGATCGCCACCCGCCTGGCCACCACGTTTACCGACGACGCGAACGGACGGCGGCCGGTGTTCGGCGGAATCGAGAAGTTCCAGACCGACCCGCACTGGCACGACCTGATCCCGTTCCACGAGTACTTCCACGGCGACAACGGCGCCGGGATCGGCGCCAGCCACCAGACCGGCTGGACCGGGACGGTGGCGCTGCTGTTCCTGCTTGGCGGCGCGCTGCACTCGGAGCCGGGCACGGCCGCGGGTATAGCCGGCTGAGCGACCGGGCCATGCGTCTGCCCACCCGTCCGCCCCTCTACGAGATCAACACCGCAGTCTCTAGCCGGGGTGGCAGGGCATCGCGATGCGGTGGGTCTTCAACCCTTGCGGGGCCGTGTGCCCCTGTCGCACGAGCGGCGAGGGGGAGTCTGCGAGCCTGGGATCGCGATGGAGCTGTCGACGCGCGTCGCCCGGATGACTGCTCGCAAGATGTTCACGAAGTTTCATACGGCATGGGTGCTGATGGGCGGCCCGGCAGTGTTGATCCTTGACCTCGATGCCAACACCTGCGGCGGGCGGCACGTCCCCAGCATAAGGCTCAGATCGGCGCCCGCACCAGCGAAATGACCGTCCGCAAATTGGCTCGGCTGTCGAGCGGACGGAGGCGCACCTCGGTCAGGCGCCTCGACCTGTGCTGGACATTCATCGACCTGGACCGGCCGGACCACCCGTTCTGGGCGGCCCCGGGGCCTAGCTCGATCAAACGCAACAACTCATGAGTGACCTCGTCGAGGTCACTCTGAAGGAGGCCACCTGATGTCTGTGATGCCGACAAGCCGGGCGCTCGACCACACGGAGGCTGCGCCGCTCGGCGCGCACCACGACGGCAGCGGCGCGAGCTTCGCTCTGTTCAGCAGCGTGGCCGAGGCGGTCGAGCTGTGCCTGTTCGATGACTCGGGCCAGGAGACGCGCTGGAGCCTCGAGCAGGGGGACGGGTTCGTGTGGCAGGGCTACCTCCCGGACGCGCGTCCCGGGCAGCGCTACGGCTTTCGTGTGCACGGCCCGTGGGACCCGGCGGCGGGCGTCCGCTGCAATCCCGCGAAGCTGCTGCTCGACCCGTATGCCCGCGCGGTCGCGGGTGAAGTGCAGTGGCACCCGGCGGTCTTCGGTCATGTGCCCGATGACCCCGGTCGTGCCGACGAGAACGATTCGGCGCCGCACGTTCCACGCTCGGTGCTGGTGGCGGCGGAGTTCGAGTGGGGCGAGGACCGCTCCCCGGGCCGGTCGATGGCCGACTCGATCTTCTACGAGGTCCACGTCAAGGGCTTCACCAAGCTGCACCCCGATGTGCCCGAGGACCTGCGCGGCACCTACGCCGGAGTGGCGCATCCCGCCGCCGTCGCGCACCTAAAGCGGCTCGGTGTGACCGCGGTGGAGCTGCTTCCGGTGCATCAGTTCGTGCACGACGCGCCGCTTGTCGAGCGTGGGCTGCCCAACTACTGGGGCTATCAGTCGATCGGCTAGTTCGCGCCGCACAACGGTTACTCGTCAACGGGCGACAGAGGTGGCCAGGTTGACGAGTTTCGCGGGATGGTCCGCGCGTTGCACGCGGCCGGCCTGGAAGTAATCCTCGACGTCGTGTTCAACCACACTGCCGAGGGCAGCGAGTGGAGCAACTGTCAAATGTTGTGGATTCGGCAGTGAAGAATGATCAGGCGGCGACCCTCTCGTCCGTCGTGGTTTCGTCGTCAGTGACCTTGATCCCGTCCTTGAACTTCACTCCGTCGAGCACGTCGCCGACGAGCTCGTGGCCGTTGAACCGTCGCCAGCGCTCCTGGGCGGCGTCGAGCAGCTTGTAGGCCATCGCGAGCGCGGCCTTCTTGGAGCCAGCGCCCTTGGTGACCTTGGTGCGCAGCTTGACGGTCGCGAAGCTGCTCTCGATCGGATTCGTCGTCCGCAGATGCCGCCAGTGCTCGGCCGGGAAGTCGAAGAACGCGGTGAGCGCGTCCCAGTCCTTGTCGAGCTTCGCGACCGCTTTCGGGTACTTGGCATCGAACTCGGCCTGGAAGCGCTCCAGCGCCTTGCGAGCGTCCGCGCGGGTGGGCGCCTCGGCCATCTCGTGCAGCAGTGTCTTCGCGCGCGGCTGCAGCCGCTTCGGGAGCGCGTCGAGCACGTTCGCTGTCTTGTGGACCCAGCAGCGCTGCTCGCGCGTGCCCGGGAACACGCTGCGCAGCGCTGCCCACGCGCCGAGCGCGCCGTCGCCGGTCACGAGTTTCGGCGCGTTCATCCCGCGGTCGCGCAGATCGCGGAGAACCGCCGCCCACGAGTCCTCGCTCTCGCGGTAGCCGTCCTCGACCGCGAGCAGCTCCTTCTCGCCGTCCTCACGGACGCCGATCACGACCAGCAGGCACAGCTTCGAGTCCTCGCCGAGGCGCACAGCCACGTTGACACCGTCGACGAACAGGTACGCGTAGCGGTGGAACCGCAGCTCGCGGGTGCGGAACGCGGCGTGCTCGGCCTGCCACGCCTCGGTCAGCCGCTGGATCGAGCTCGACGACAGCCCCGAGGCGTCCTCGCCGAGCAGATCTCTGAGCGCCGGCCCGAAGTCGCCGGTCGAGAGCCCGTGCAGATACAGGATCGGCAGCACCTCGGTCACCTTCGGCGACCGCCTGGCGTACGCCGGCAGGATCCGCGAGCTGAACCGCTTGCGCTCCCCGGCCTCATCGACGCGCTTGTCGTTGACCCGCGGCGCCCGGATCGGCAGCGTCCCCGACCCGACCGTCAGCTTGCGCTCCTTCGCCTTCCCGTTGCGGACCACCAGTCGCTTCCCGTCCTCGCCGCGCTCGTCGACGAACGACGCCACGTACTCATCGACCTCCGCCTCGAGCGCCGCCGCGATCATCCGAAGCGCGCCCTCCCGCGCGAGATCATCGAGGGTGACCCGCATCTCGTTGTCCTCCCCGACGGGGAGCCTGCGAACATCCACCATTGGCGTGCCTTCCTGCCGGCCAACGCCGGCTTTCGGTCTTCAATCAACCGGGAAGGTACGCCGCCTTCCTCTTCACCCGCATCCACAACTTCTGGGTATAGCTCGGCAGCGAGTCGGGGCGCACGCTGTGCTTCCGCGGCATCGACAACGCCGCCTACTACCGCCTGCAGGACGACCGCTCGCACTACGTCGACGACACTGGCTGCGGCAACACCGTGGATCTATATCTCCCGCAACCGCTGCGCCTCGTGATGGACGCGCTGCGCTACTGGGTCCAGGAGATGCACGTAGACGGCTTCCGCTTCGACCTGGCCGCCAGCCTCGCGCGCGGCGCGAGCGATTTTGACCCCCACTCTGCGTTCCTGGATGCGACCGGCCAGGATCCCGTGCTCTCGCAGGTGAAGCTGATCGCCGAGCCGTGGGATATCGGAGCCTACGATGTCGGACAGTTCCCAGCCGGCTGGAGCGAATGGAACGGGAAGTACCGGGATACCGTGCGCGATTTCTGGCGCTCCACCGCCGGCACGCTGCCCGATTTCGCCACGCGCGTCAGCGGGTCGAGAGACCTTTACGGGCACGGCGGCCGCCGCCCCAGCGCATCGGTGAACATCCTCACCGTGCACGACGGCTTCACGCTCGCCGACGTCGTCAGCTACGACACCAAGCACAACGAGGCCAACGGCGAGGACAACCGGGACGGCACCGACGACAACCGGAGCTGGAACTGCGGCGTCGAGGGCCCCACCGACGACCCTGCGGTCCTCGAGCTCCGAGCGCGCCAGCAACGCAACCTCATCGGCACGCTGCTGCTCTCAGAAGGCGCGCCGCTGCTGCTCGGCGGCGACGAGTTCGGGCGCAGCCAGGGTGGCAACAACAATGCCTACTGCCAGGACAACGAGCTCACCTGGTTTGACTGGAACGCGGCCGCACAAAACGGGGATCTGGTCGACTTCACCGCTCGCCTCTGCCGACTGCGCGAGCAGCACCCCGTGTTCCGCCGGCGCCAGTTCTTCCACGGCACGCCGGCGCCCGACACCACCCGCGACGATCTCGACTGGTACCGCCCGGATGGCATCCCGATGACATCACAAGACTGGAACGCATCCTTCGCGAGGTCGGTCACGATGGCGCTCAGCGGCGCCACGGGCGACGAGACCCGCCCCGACGATCCGTTCATGCTGATGCTCAACTCGTGGTGGGAGCCGCTGGAGTTCACCGTGCCCGATCAGCTTCGCGATCTCGGCTGGCGCGTCGAGATCGACACCGAACACCCGGACGCGGCCGGACACGCCGTGGACCCATCGGCCCCTGTCACGCTCACCGGACGCTCGCTGCTGCTGCTGCACGGCACACAGCCCGCTAGCTGACTCCAGCCCGATCCGCCAGCGCTCGCTGGTCGCCGTTCGCCGACGAGGCGTCAGCCTGGCCCCCTCGTGAGGCGCGTGCAGCGCGAGCCGCGCACTTGGTAGGTCGGGTCTCTCTCTAGTCGCCCCGCAATCGCCACGTCGGCCAGATAGCCACCGGCGGGCGGCGCGCTCC
>CAWEYQ010000034.1:0-71784 GCA_963813265.1 uncultured Solirubrobacterales bacterium
AGGTGCAGGTTGCGCCGACCCGATTATATGCGGTCTTGCGCCCTCAGGTATACTTCGGGACGTCGCGAGTCTCACACCCTCACGGAGGAGGCACCCACATGGGTGCACGAGCCGAACACTGGCCAAGCAGTTCGAGGCCAAGGCCGCCGAGATGACCGGCACGCTCGAGAAGCTCTCCGACGCCGACTGGAAGAAGGTGACCACCGGCGGCGAGAAGTGGCCGGTGGGAGTCACCGCGCGCATCCACGCGGCCGACTCTCACGAGCCCATCTCGGGCATCGTGAAGACGATCGCCACCGGCCAGTCCATCCCCAACTTCACCCCCGCCATGCTCGACGAGATGAACGCCAAGCACGCCAAGGACTTTGCCGGCTGCACCAAGGCCGAGACCCTCGCCATGCACGAGAAGGGCGTCAAGGCGGCGGCCGCGGTGGTGCGCGCGATCGCCGACGCGCGACCTGGACAAGAGCGGGACGGTGCTGACCGGCATGCCGGCCATGACCGCCGCAGCAGGTCGTCGAGGGCATCCTGATCAACCACATCGACGATCACATGGGGAGCATCCGCAAGACCGGTCGGCGCCTGACCCGTGCCGCGGGTCCGCGAGATCGAGGACGACGCCGGGGACCGCACGCTCCGCGAGCTGTTCGAGCGCGAGCGGGGGGTCTTCGGCTCGCTCCTCAACACCACCAAGGTCCTCGCCCACTGCCCCCCGATCCTCAAGGCGGCCAAGCAGCTCGGGGCGTCGATCGAGAAGTCGGGGCGGCTGCCCGCCGCCCTGCTGCCCCTGATCTACCTCCGCGTCGCCCTGATCAACGGCTGCCCCTTCTGAATTGACATCAACGCATCCCGGGGGATGCAGACGGGGGCGGACGAGGAGAAGGTGCGCGAGGTGCCGACGTGGCGCGAGAGCGCGCGCTTCTCGCCGATGGAGCGCGCCGCCCTCGAGTACGCCGAGGCCATGACCATCACCGGTCAGCGGGTCTCGGACGACCTCTTCGCGCGCGTGCGGTCCTTCTTCGACGAGGCCCAGGTGGTCGAGCTCTCCGCCGCGGTGGCGCTCGAGAACTTCCGCAGCAAGCTCAACGTGCCGCTCGGCATCGAGGCCCAGGGCTTCTGCGTGATCCCGCCCCGGCAAGACGCGGCGGACGGCGGCCGCTCACCCGCCGAATCTCGGCCGGCCGGGCCGGGGTAGGCGTCTCCTTCGGCCGTGCACGATCACCCGCATGGAGCCCCGGACCGCGCCGGCGGCCAAACCCCGGCGCAACCGGAACTATCCAGGTCTGTGTAACACTGGGGAAGCGATACGGGCGATGCTCAACCCCAGCATTCCAAAGGCCCGCTCCCGTCAACGCCCCCGGCGACTCGGATCCGGTTAGCCTGACCGGTCTCGCACTCCACCCGCGTTATCCAGTTCTGGATACTTCTAGTTAGCCGGAGCCAAGAGACCACTTAATGCCTATCGCGAGACCTAATTCCACGGGCGGGGAGGAAGGAGTGAATCGCGAGAGATTATTTGGTTCGTTCCTCCGTTCCCCAAGGTGGATGTCTAGTCTTGCGGCCTTTCTCTTGATCTGGGGCCTGCTGAGCGGTCGTGTTGCGGCAGCCCTGCTGGGAGCGTGCCTGTTCTATTTGGCGTGGCACGTGAGCCGTGCAGGGATTGAATCTACACAGCGAGCGCATGCCGATGCCGCTGCTGTACACGAGAGTGGTCGACTGCGGCTGCCAATCTCGCGGCTCTTGGTTTCTTCTGTTGGGATTGGGGACGTCCTAGGAGGGTTCCAGGCCTACTCGACATTCCTAGGGGTGGGGTGGTCAAAGGGTTCGGCCGGGTTGACAGCGTTGCTTGTTGCGGCGGTTGTCAGTGCTGGCGCTTGGCTCCTGGCCAACAGGATCATGACGCGCAGCAACTGAAATGGCGTCGAATGGACTTGCGGGCATGGCGCAGGCCGGCTAACTCCACGCTGCAGCGGCCAGGGGTTCGCGCTGCTCACCCCGGCCGCTGAGCGGGGCCGTTGGGCATCACATAGGAGGTTTCATGGCCAAATTCTCGGAATGTATTCAGCCCCAAGGCCGTGTACCAAATCCGGTCAGCTTCACTACGTGAGGACGAAGAACCATGCCATTTCCGGAGTCGGTCCGCACCCTCGTTGCCACTGGTCCGCTGGCCCATCTGACGACGTTGAACAGCGATGGGAGTGCAAGGTGACGGTCGTCTGGGTAGCCATTGAAGGTGATGAAATCGTTAGCGCACATCTTCATCTCCACCACAAGGTCAAGAACATCCGTCGCGACCCGCGAGTCGCTGTCTCGCTCCTCGGCCCAAGCAAGAACGCGCTCGGGCTACAAGAGTACTTGGTGGTCTACGGCGAGGCTCGTGTCACCGAAGGCGGTGCGGTGCCGCTGCTTCACCGTCTCGCCCGCCTCTACATGGGACCGGACGCTCGACTTCCCCTGTGCGGCACTCCGCCACCAACCGGGATTCGTGACCCGCATCACGCCTCGGCGCTTCGCGGGGCGAGGATGTCCTGGAGTTCTCGGCGACCGTCAGTCGGGAGCTGGTGTGACTGTGAACCCAAGAGTAACCCCAAGAGTCGTTCACCCTTCACGAAACCACGGCAGTGCGGCCCAACGGAGCAGCGCTGCGCTGGACGTTGAGCGACAAGGGAGCGCGCTCGTGCATCGGTTCAATTGGCGGAGCGCTGGCGAGCGACGGCAAGATGGCTAAGTTTGTGATCGTCGCTACCTTTGAGATTGCGTAGGGGCAGATGGACGCATTCTTGCCGCTGTTGATTGCCCACCGGGATCGCTGCCTCGAGGATGAGCCGGGTACTCTTCGGTTCGACGTTCTCCGACCACGGAACAAGGAGAACAGCGTTCTGCTCTACGAGGTCTACGCAGACGATGCGGCCTTCCAAGTCCACTGAACGGTCGGCAGCGCCTTCGCCAGCCTCGACCACACGGTCACGCTCTGGGACGCGCGCACGTGGAAGATCGCCCGGGTCCTCGCTCACCCGGACGTGACAGCGGCCACCGCCTTCAGTACCGATGGCGCACGGCTGGTGACCGCTGACGGCACCGGCACGCTGCGTCTCTGGAACACATGTCCGGGGTGCCGGGAGCCGCACACGCTGCTCGCCGAGGGAACGCACACCGTCACGCGCGAGCTCACAGCCGAGGAGCGGGCGACCTTCCTCTCGGGCTTCTGACCGCGACAGCCTCAGCCCGCGTGCCGGCGAAGCGCGTCGACCTGCAGCAGCGTGATGCGCTTGCGGTCGGTGCGGATCCACCCCAGCTCCCGCAGCGCGTGCAGCGCCTCGGCCACCGCCTCCCGCGAGGCGCCCGTCCAGCTGGCGAGCTCCTCCTGGGTGATCGGCAGCCCGATCGCGATGCCGTCCTGCGCCGGCACGCCGTGCTCCTCGGCGAGGGCGATGAGCTGGCGCGCCACTCGGCCCGTCACCGCATAGCCGGAGGAAGTCGACGCGCTGGCGGTCGGCCCTGCGCAGCCGGGTGAGAATCTCGCCGACCGTGATGCGGGCGGCCCGCGGGTGCTCGTCGATGAAGCTGCGGAACACCGAGCCGCGCACGACGAGCGCAGGAGATTGAGCCTGACTGACCGCCAGGGCATGGTCGAGCCGGGCGAAGCCTTCGTCGAACTGCGGCCGAGTGCACTCTGCGACGCATGGAAAGCTCTCTTGGAGCAGGGGCAGAACCACGGGACGAGTTCGAATCGTGCCCGAGCGGTGCATGGGGCACGATGGTGTCGGCCAGGCGCGAGATCGTCCGGACTCGCGCTACCCCTTCCGCTTGAACCGGAGCGCCCCGTGACCGCGCCACCTCGATGCGGAGCTCGACATCTCCTTTCGGACCTCTCGTCGGCGGCGGGACACCTGGTTCGCTACGTTCCGAGGTCCGGTCTGCCCTGCTCGGCGTTCAACTCAGGTCTCCCGTGCTTGGCCTCGAGAGACGTGCTCCTCGCCAGCTGCGAGACCGGCGGCGGTCGTCGACCCGGTCGGTCGTCGTGATGGTCGGTCCGAAACACCCGCTCCGTTCGGCGGCGTGTATGAGCAACCGCGTGCGGCGCGATGGATCCACGGGCCCGCTTTCGCGCGGCGAGAGGTCTCTCGGCCAAGATCGGCTGCGGCCCTTGACGCCGAACAGATCAGAGCACGGCGGCTTGGCCTGCAGCCGCCGCTGCAAGCAGGCGTGAATCTCGTTCTTGCTGCGGGTTCGGGCACGGACCAACTGCTCGCGGCGCGCGAGCCGACGACGACGGATCCGGCAGCGCTCATCCGGCATCCACACCGCCTCAAGCTCCCCCTTTCACAGCAGGCTCGCGAGGGTGCGAGCGTCGAGCTTGTCCGTCTTCGCCCGAGCGTTCGCGATCCCGGTGTCATCCGAACTGACCACCACCACCCGATCCACAAACGGCTCCAGGATCCGCGCGACCCCCCAACAGATCCCCGTCACCTCCAACGCCACCCGATCCGATGCCAGCAGACTCTCCGCCAACGCCAGGACCCGTCCGGCGTGGCCGGCACCCGACCCGCAGACCGGGTCACACCGTCCTCACAGATCGCCACCACACAGAACTCACGGTGCACATCAAGACCGATCGCGCGACCGACCCACCGCAGCACGCCCATCACTCACCTCCACGCCGATGCGTACATGTGACGGGAGAACGAGCGGGACAACGGCACAGACCGATACGAGCTCTCTCTCGGCTCAATCCAGCCAACTCGCAAGGGCGGCCGAACGAAAACCACGGGCTCTGAGCCCATCGATCAAAACGGCCTACCCGTCTGCGTTCTCCCACGCAAGGCCCCTGTCCCCGATCAGCCGAAACTACGACCCAACCCGCACAGACCTCACCAACGCAGTTTCATGCCTCGAAGGCCCGCCGCGCCCAACCGGCACGATCGCCCGCTCGTCTCGCCGCGGGCGGGGGTTCGGGAGTTCGTGCTGCTGCGATCGGCACATATGCCCATCCGGCTGCTCGCGCTCAGACGTGTGGGAACTTGTGCCGGTCCGTCGGTATCCGTGAGCTGCGCGGTCGACGCCCTGACGATGGTCCGGGACGGCATCGCCCTACCGGAGCCGCCTGAACCCAACGCTGACTGAGGCGCGCGCCACCACGCTGGGAGGCCCGCAACCGACTGGAAGGGGCTGGAACCACTTCCGCCCCGTCAGCCACGGGCGCTAGTCGAGACTGCCGGATCGATCCAGACCCAGCCCTCTCGCTCCCGACGATTGCGCTCGCACAACACCCGCACCGCGGAGCCAGTTCTGTTGTCGCCGCTGCAGTCGCGAGCCGTCAAGAGGCCAGCGGCGGACGCCGGTGGCTTCGGCCCTTCGAACTCAGCTGCATTTCGATTTGCTGGTGTCAACGAAGCTCTTGACCGAGTTCACGACACCGGCCGCAGCGCTGGCAGTGGCCGCGATCTGTCCCGCCGACGGACTCGACGGCAGAGACTTCACGGCGCTCTCAAGCGAGGCAACCGACGACTTCACCGCACTGGTCTCGCTGGGGAAGTCACTCTTCGCGGACCCGACCAGCGTCGTCGCGGCATTCTGGATCGTTGTGAGCTGCGACTTCAAACCGCTCAGACCGCTACTGACATTCAGGCTCGTGAGGCCCTTAACGGAGTCCTCGAGCTTGGTGCGATCCGAGCAATACGCCGGCTTGCTGCTGCCACAACCGACGAGCGCAAACAGCGCGACGGCCGCGACCATCGCGATCGGCACGCGCACCCGAGCGTGTCCCGCACGGTCTCGCGACCTCGTTCGACGGATGCCGTTCAACACTCTGTCAGACACGACTGGCTCCTTCATTGATTGGAAAGACGGCCCGGCGTGGTATCGCGACAGGACCGGACCACTTCACTATCTCGAACAGGTCGGCCCACATTGCGCGAACACGGTCCCATCGCTACACACTGAACGAAACCCGTCCGCCGCGTCGCCAGACGCCACTTCTTGGTGCCCGCCGGCCAACGGACGAACCAGACTGTAGCTCGGGCCTGACGGGCGCGGCATCAGGATTAACTACGCGCCAGGCCCGACGACCTGGCATCGAAGCCATCGGGTCGCCGTGCGGCCGTTGCGGGGAAGGATCTCGCGCCCGCAGCGTCGGTTAAGGGACAGGACTGCGATCGACGCAACGGGAGATGGAAACCGGTGGGATGTCAACGAGCACGTTCAAGCCTTGATCCGCTCTCGCCGACCGGTCGTGCCCGAGGCCCTGCGCGATCCGAACGTTTCGCTTGGGTCGCGTGCCGGCGAGTCGACCACGCGGCGTGCTGCCGATGACGCCGAATCCGAATCTAGGAGCCCTTCACGCCGCCGGCGTTTCGATCTGGCTTGACACGCTGTCGCGCGAGTTGTTGCAGCGTGGCGAGTTCGAGTCGCTGATCCGCGACGACAGCGTGACCGGCGCGACCTCGAACCCGACGATCTTCGCCAAGGCGATCACGAGCTCAGACCTCTACGACGAACAGCTCCGGCAATTCGTTTCGGCCGGACAGCGCGATCCGCAAGCGCTGTTCTTCTCGCTCGCTCTCGACGACGTCCGGGAGGCTGCACGGGTGCTGCGCCCGGAGTACGACCGCGGCGGTGGCCGCGACGGATTCATCTCGTTTGAGTGCACGCCCGACCTCGCCGACGACACTGACGCGACGATCGTTCAGGCCGAGGATCTCTGGGGCCGGTTGAGCGAGCCGAACCTGATGATCAAGGTGCCCGGCACGGAGGCCGGGCTGCCTGCAATCGAGGAGCTGACGCGCCTCGGGATCAACATCAACGTCACGCTGCTGTTCTCGATCGACCGCTACGAGCAGGTGATTGACGCCTACATCCGCGGCCTTGATGCCCGCGCGAGCGCGGGCGAGCCGATCGGGGAAATCGCCTCCGTCGCCTCGTTCTTCCTCTCACGAATCGACGCGAAGGTCGACCCACGATTGGCAGAGGACTCACCGCTGCGCGGTACGGTCGCGCTCGCGAGCGCGCGCATCGCCTACCAGCGCTACCTGGAAAAGTTCGCCGGGGAACGGTGGGAACGTCTCGAGGCACTCGGCGCGAAGCCTCAGCGACCGCTGTGGGCAAGCACCGGCACCAAGAACCCCGACTACTCCGACGTCCTCTACGTCTCAGAGCTCATCGGGCCCGACGTGATCAACACCATGCCGGAGGCGACACTCCGCGCGTTCGCCGACCACGGCACCGTCTCCCGCACCCTCGACGCCGATCCCAGAGCCGCCGAGAACACGCTGGCGGACGCAACGACGGCCGGCATCGATCTCGCCGCGATCACCGCCGAACTGGAACGCGACGGGGTGCGCGCATTCTGCGACTCGTACAACCAGTTGCTCAACTGCATCACCAGCAAGCTCGACGTCGTCGAAGTGGTCGACACCTGAGCGACCGAGGTGGTCGATCACCCCGAGGTCCGCTGCTGCGGAGCGTGTGGGTAGTTGCCCGACGCCGATGTGCGGTGCGGTCCGGGTACGGCTGCGGCCAACCGTGGATAGGGTCTCGGAATCCCGATTCGCGTGAGCCGATGCTCACCTAACTGATTCAGGAGTTCACGCCTCCCAGTCCTGGTCCGTCGCGCGCGATCCCATCTGCGGTGTCCATGAGCTTCGCGCACTCACTACGTCGCCTGGATGGCTGGCAACAGCGCCATCCAGCGCTGGCGATCCCGGTCGCCGTGATCAAGAAGTTCGTCGACGACGGCGTCAACAAGCTCGGTGTTCAGGTCGCGTACTGGGGCTTCTTCTCAGTGTTTGCGCTGCTGCTGGTGTTCGCATCAATTCTTGGTTTCGTGTTCGAGAGCAATCCCGACCTTCAGCGCCAGCTCCTGAACTCGACGCTGGAGCGAATGCCCGTGATCGGACCGCAGATCAGCGGAGACATCGGGTCGCTGACCGGGAGCGCCGTTGCGCTCGCGGTCGGCGTGGCCGGTGCGCTTTGGACCGGTCTGGGCGTCACGCTCGCGATCGGTGACGCGCTCGATCGCATCTGGGCCGTGCCGCCTGTGCAGCGTCGGGGCTCGGTCAGTGGGCGGCTGCGGGGCCTACTGGTGCTCGCATCAATCGGCACCGTCAACGTGGTCGTCACCGCTGCCGTCGGTCTGGTGGCGGCAGGCGGGGTGGGCACAGCGATCACGACGGTGCTGAGCCTGCTCGGGTCAGCGGCCGTTGACATGGTCCTGTTCGTCGCGTCGTTTCGCTTGTTGACCACCGCTCAGGTCACGATTCGTGAGGTTCTTCCCGGGGCGATATTGGCGACGTGTTGCTGGCTGGGGCTCCAGGCGCTGGGCGGCGTCTTGGTGACCCAAGTGCTGGCGGGCAGCAGCCAGATCTACGGCGGCTTTGCGGCCGTGGTCGGTCTGCTCTCGTGGCTGTTGATCGCGTCCGAACTGATCCTGATCGCGGCGGAACTGAACGTCGTGCTCAGCCGCCGGCTGTGGCCTCGGTCGCTGACCGGGGATTTGCTCGAGGCAGACAAGCGGGCGCTGCGGGCATCTGCGCACGCCGCACAACTCGACCGCCGCCAGCAGATCGCGGTCAGCTTCGTCGAGCGGGCGGACCTGCCGAACGGCCCTGACGCCCGTGATGATCAGGCCGATGACGATGACTAACCGAGGTCAGGGGAGGCGTCGCCCGTCATCGGGGGTGACAGGTAGGCTCGGCTGGTGTCCACCTACATAGAGGCGCCGATCGACAACTGGATCGCCTCGTTTGACGGGCGGGTCCTTGAGATCTTCACGCCATACCGCGATGGATCGATGCGCTATCACGTCGGACTGCTGGTCGGGTTCGAGATCGACGGCAACACGCTGACGGCCAGTTTCTTGCGCAGCGAGAAGGGTTTCTGGCCGTTCAACGAGGACCAGCGCGGGAACGTCGAGGCCCTCGTCGCGGCCGTACACGCCGCGCGCGGTGTCTGATCCTCAGCGATCGTTCCAGCCGGCGCCGGTCGCTTCGTACTCCTCGACGCGCGCCCGCAGCAGCGCCTTCAGAAGCTCGGTTGGCAACTCGCGATCGTAGGGGAGCTTGATGAAGCCCGCACCAGCCTCATAGCCAGCAGCCTCAACCGCGGCCTTCTGGGTGGCAAAGAAGGGCGGCGGGAACCGCAGCGAGCCGTGGTGCTTGAAGTTCTGCAGCATCCAAAGGCTCGTCTTCTCGCCGCGGACGTACACCGGCAGGTTCCACTTCAGTTCCTCCCGCGCCTCCGCGTCGGCATCGCGGCTCAGCTGCCTGAGCGCCTCGAGGTGCGGCCGTTGGACGTCGGAGAGTTGCGCGAAGAAATCATCGACGCTGGACCGCTTGGGCATCGGCATGACGTCAGCGTACCCTCGGTCGATCGCCTGCATTCGGCGTTGGGTCGGATCACCTGTGTGGCAGGGTCTCGACGTACCCGTCCGTTCCATGCACGCGAATCCACTGCCCGTCCCGGATCAGGCGGGTAGCGTGCTCCACCCCGACGACGGCTGGCAAGCCGTACTCCCGTGCGATCACCGCGCCATGGGTCATCAGGCCCCCCACCTCAGTCACCAGGCCCTTGATCGCGACGAACAGCGGCGTCCAGCTGGGGTCGGTGAAGGCGGTGACCAGAATGTCGTCGGCTTCGAGCTCCGCCTCGGCTATGTCCATGACGACGCGGGCCCGCCCCTCGACGGTCCCGGCGGAGACGGGTAAGCCGACGAGCGCGTCGGCTGGGATGTCGTCGCGCCGGTACGCTCCGGCGACGACCTCACCGTCCGACGTGAGCACCCGGGGCGGTGTGAGCGCTTGATACGAGCTGAACGCCTGCTTGCGCTGGGAGATGAGCTGGTCATCCACCTGGTTCGTGCGCACGACGTCGTGGAGCTCGTGGAAGGTGAGGTAGAAGATGTCTTCCTTGTCACGAAGCACGTCTGCCTGCACGAGGCGCTCGGCTTCTTCCAGCAGCGCCTGCTTGTACACGAAGTAACGGCTGACGATGAAGTACTTCGGATACTCCCGGTAGCCGATGAAGGTCCGGACTCGGTCGATCATCCGCTTGGTCTCGTCGGCCTTCTGGTCTCCGTCCGGCAGAGCCCGCAGGCGATCGAGCAGCTCCTGTTCCTTCTCCAGCGCCTTCTTGCGCCCCTGTTCGAAGCGCCGCTCGCCGTCACCCGGTTCGAAGTTCTTGATGTTGCCGAGGATCACTGGCACGAGCGTGGTCGGGCGTTCGCTCCACCGGGGCCTCGTGATGTCGATCTCGCCGACGCAGCGCGTGCCGTACTTCTCGAGGTAGGCCCGGATCGCTTCCTGCGCTTCCCGCCCGCCCGCGAGCTTCGCCAGCCGGTCCAGGAAGGCCTCGTCCTCGCAGCCCTCGTCCTCGACGTGTTGCAGGAACCCCACGACGTGCGGATGCGGGCGAATCACGTCCGCGACGTCCAGCAGCGCCAGCCCCATCTCAGACGTGACGTTGCCGGGGGCGGACAGCGTGAGCGTGTCGGCCGCGTTCTTCTCGCCCAGCCACGCCTCCAGCTGCTCGTTGAGCCACCACGTGGCCTGCATCCCCGCCATGATCGCCCGATGGCTCAGCGGATCGCCGAGGGCTCGCTTGTGCTCCTTGAAGGCCTCCAGCAGAAAGTCGAACAGCGCTGGCCCGGACTTCGTCTGGATGTCGCGCTTCAGGGCGGCGATCGAGAGCCGGTTGCGCTCGATCAGCTCGGTGACGATCGCCGGATTGGTGTCGATCTGAGCGGGCGCGCCCCCGACCGGCGGCCCGACCGGGGCGGGTGGGTCCGTATCTGGGAGCGAGGGGAGGACGTCGCCGCGTTCGAGGATGGTCTGCAGCGCGTCCCCGATCAGCGGATCGCCTCTCCCCATGACCTCGAGGAGACCTACCCGAGTCGTCGGCGAAGCCAGTCGTTGGGTGACGTCGACGAACAGCCTTCCACCGGCCTCGTGCATCGGCGCCATGGCCGTCAGCTGCCACACGGAGACCCCCAGGGGCCTCATCGCCTCGGTCATCATTTGCCCATGACCGACTGAGACGTACACGTGGTTCTCTCGGTCGGCGGCCTCGGGGATCGGGAACAACGTCGTGATCGGCCGGCTCTGGACGATCCAGAAGTCGCCCTCGGCCAGGCACCATTCGATGTCCTGCGGGTGGCCGAAATGCGCTTCGATCCGCCGGCCCAGCTGCACGAGCCGCACGACCTGCGCGTCCGTGAGCGCCGGCTGCTCCTGCCGCACCGGCGCGACCGCCAGTTCTTCCGTCCCGCTCACCGGCGAGGCGTGGATCGCACGCTGCTTGGTAGCGACCGCCCTCGCGACGACCTCGCCGTCCCGCACCTTGAAGGTGTCCGCGTTCACCAGGCCGGAGACCAGCGCCTCACCGAGACCGAAGCTCGCCTCCACCGAGGCAACCTTCCGGCTGGAGGTGACGGGGTCGGCCGTGAACAGGATCCCGGCAGCCTGCGGGACGACCATCTGCTGCACGACCACGGCCATCTGGACCTCGCGGTGGTCGAAACCGTTCCGCAGGCGGTAGGTCACGGCCCGCTCGCTGAACAGCGAGGCCCAGCAGCGGCTCACGTGCTGGAGGACGGCCCCCGGGCCCGCGACGTTCAGGTAGGAGTCGTACTGGCCCGCGAAGGATGCGCTCGGCAAGTCCTCCGCCGTCGCGCTCGATCGAACGGCGCAGGCCGCCTGCTCGCCGAGTCCGCCGCGGCCAGCGCACGCGTAATCGCCAACGCCACATCGTCAGGGATCGCGATCCCCTCAACGGCCCGACGGATCTCCGCGCTCAGCGCGCGGATCGCCTCCCCATCCTCCGGCTCCAAGCGCGAGAGCCGAGCGAGCCGATCGCCGATCGACGGCGCTTCCGCCAGGATCCGCTGGAACGCGTCCGTCGTCACGCACAATCCAGGCGGCACGGGGATGCCGTCGATCCGCGAAAGCTCCCCCAGAAGTGAGCCCTTGCCGCCAACGACCGCAACGTGGGTGTGGTCGATCTCCTGGAAATCCAACACGTAGCCCATCCGCTCACCTCCCTCGGAGTCGACCCTGTCAACTCCCGCTTTTTGTTCTTTGTTCCACGATCGGCGGGCGATTATGCGGCACAACCCAGGGCTTCATGAAGGCCCCCTCCGTGGTGTAAATTGGAAAGTGCGGAGACCGGATGCTGGCGAGATCCACGTAAGCTGTGAGGCGTGGAGAACGCATGCGGCTGGCGCGTTGTCGGTCGGGATCGGCCTCGGCCTGGTGCACGACGCGAGGTTCGCCGCGTGTTGCTCATCGCGTCGCTGTTCGCGCTGTGGACGACTGGCTTCGCGACGGCCGCGGCGCGGCGACCGCGCGACGCGACCGTTGAGGGTTACGTCCAGGTCTGTGGAGGACCCGCGCCGGGGCCCTGTTTGATCAAGGTCCTCAAGATCTGCCAGGTACCCGAGCCGTGCCTCACGACCACCCGAGTGGCGGTCATCGACGTGCACGGGCGCCGCGTCGCCGAGCAGAGGCTTCGCCACGCCCGCTTCAGCATGCGACTGCGATCGGGCACCTACACGGTCGAGCTACTGGGCGACGGCAACAAGATCCACGGGCGCGTCATGCAACGGAAGAAGATCACGGCCCGGGCACATCACACAGCGGTCGTTCGGTTCATGTTCGCCGTTCCGTAGGGCCTTCTGATGGGTGGCTACGGAAAGCGCGGGGATCTGATCGTCCACCAGGACGAGCCGTTCAATGCGGAGACCGGACTTGTCGCGCTGGCGGAAAGTCCGCTGACGGCGACTGACGCCTTCTACGTACGCGGCCACGCGACCGTGCCGGAGATCGATGCTGATACATGGCGGCTGCGCGTGGACGGTGCTGTGGAGCGCGAGTTGAGCCTTTCCCTGACAACCCTGCGCGAGGCGTTTCGCGAACGGGAGCTCACGGCGACGCTGCAGTGCGCGGGCAACCGACGCGCCGGCCTAACCGCGGTCCGCAACATTGAGGGCGAGGCGCCATGGGGTCCTGGCGCCACGGGGACCGCAACGTGGACCGGTGTGCGGCTCGCCGAGGTGCTTGCGCTCGCCGACCCCGCGCCCGAGGCCGCCCACGTCGGGTTCGAGGGCACCGACCTGTGCGAGGAGGCGCAGCCGACTCAGCGTTTCGGTGGCTCAATCCCGCTCGACAAGGCGCTTCGCCCCGAGGTCCTGCTGGCCTGGGCGATGAACGGCGAGCCGCTCCCGCCCGTCCACGGCGCGCCGCTGCGAGTGGTCGTGCCCGGGTATATCGGCGCGCGCAGCGTCAAGTGGCTTGAGCGGATCGAGGTCCGGTCGGCGCCTTGGCACGGGTACTTTCAGCACGTCGTCTACCGGTTGGTGCCGGCAGACGGTACGGCGGGCCCCGGTGTGGGAATGCCGCTCGGCTTGGTTGCGCTCAACTCCGACGTATTGTCACCGGCTGATGGTGAAACGGTTCCGGCTGGCCCTGTGGAGGTACGCGGCTATGCATTCGCGGGCGGCGAGCGTCACGTCGAGCGGGTCGACGTTTCGCTCGACGGCGGCGCTAGCTGGTCGCAGGCACAGCTACTCGACGACCTCGGTCCGTGGGCCTGGCGGCAATGGCGGATCACCGTCGACCTCTCACCGGGCGAGCACGAGATCCTTGTGCGGGCGTGGGACTCCTCGGCCGCCACTCAGCCGGAGCACGAGGCGCCGCTATGGAACCCCAAGGGCTACGTCAACAATGCCTGCCCTCGGATCCGCGTGTCAGCCGAGCGCTGACCGCCTCGTGGTGCCGCCCACTCGGTCGGGGTGCGGGATGCGTGGGTGGTGCGTTCTCAGGCGGTGACGGGCAGGGCCGCCAGCGCGTCGCGGACGTCGGCGGCGAGGTCGGCCGGATCCTCGACCCCACAACTGAGTCGCACCAGATCGGGTGGCACCGCGGCGCTTGACTGATCCACCGACTGATGGGTCATCAGCTGCGGCACCTCGATGAGCGATTCGACGCCGCCAAGCGATTCCGCCAGGGTGAACAGGCGCGTGGTGCTGGCGATCTCCGCGGCCCGCGGGTGGCGGAAGCTGACCATGCCGCTGAACCCGGGCCAGCGCACGTCCTCCACGTCCGGGCTCGCCCGCAGCACTTCCACGACGGCCCGCGCGCTGCGCGCGTGAGCCTCCATCCGCAGATGCAGCGTGCGCAGGCCGCGGTGCACGAGGAAGCAGTCGAACGGCCCCGGCACGGCGCCGACTGCGTTCTGCACGAAGCGCAGGCGCTCGTACCACGTCGGATCGTTCGTCACCACCGCGCCGCCGACGACGTCGGAGTGGCCACCGAGGTACTTGGTCGTCGAGTGCACGACGAATGCGGCCCCGTGCTCGAGCGGGCGCTGGTTCGCGGGCGTGGCGAACGTGTTGTCAACCGCGACGAGCGCGTTGCGACGCCGAGCCACCACCGCGGCGATGTCGATCACGTCCAGACGCGGATTGGTCGGGGTCTCGACCCAGATCAGTCGCGTGTCGTCACGGACCGCGCGCTCGAGTGCGTCGGGGTCGGTCTGATCGACGAGGTCGAAGCGGAGTCCCCAGCGGGCCATCACCTTGTCGACGAGCCGGTACGTTCCGCCGTAGAGGTCGGCGGGCAGCACGACGTGCGACCCCGCCTGGCACACAACGGTGATCAGTGCATGCTCCGCCGCCAGCCCTGACGCGAACGTCACCGCGCTGCCGCCCTCGAGCTCGCCGAGGGCTCGCTCGAGCGCCATCCGTGTCGGGTTGGCCGAGCGCGCGTAGTCGTAGTCCTCGACGAATTCGCCGGGCCTGGGCTGCGCGAACGTGGAGGTCTGGTGGATCGCCGGGATCACCGAGCCGAAGCTCGGATCCGGACTGAGGCCGGCGTGCACCGCGCGGGTGGCGAAAGCGTCACGGCGCTGGCTCATGAGACGAGGGCTTCCAGAAGATCCGTGCGGGTGACGAGACCCTCGGCATGACCGTCCCGCGTCACCATCAGCGCCTGCTGATCGCCGACGAGCAGCTCGACCGCCTCGCGCACCGGATCGTCCACCGACACGGCGGGAAACGGAGGTTCCATCACGTGAGCGATCTCCGCCTCCAGCAGCGAGGGATCCTGCGCCGCGTGCTTGAGCAGTCCGCGCTCGCCGACCGCGCCGACGACAGCGTTCGGGTCGTGCGCGCTGACCACCGGCAGCTGGGAGACGCGGTGCTCATGCAGCAGCGCGACGGCGTCGCGGGCGCGGTAGTCGGTGCTGACGCTGACCAGCGTCGGCATCTCACCGGCCTCCCGCTTGCGGGCGAGCACATCGCCGACCTTGAGGTCGCTGTCGCGCTCGAGGAAGCCGTACTGGCGCATCCACGAGTCGGAGAAGATCTTTGAGAGGTAGGAGCGACCGCCGTCGGGCAGGATCACGACCATCATCGCCTCGGGATCCTCGATCTCGGCCGCGGCGATCAGCGCCGCGTGCAGGGCGAGGCCACCCGAGCCACCGGCGAGGATGCCCTCGATCTGGGCCAGACGCCGGGTGGCGAGGAAAGCGTCACGGTCCGACACGGTGATCCAGCGGTCGATCACGCTCGGATCGAACGTCTCCGGCCAGAAGTCCTCGCCGACGCCCTCGACCAGATAGGGGCGCACGTTGGCCTCGCCGCCGGCGTAGATCGACCCCGCGGGGTCGGCACCGATCACGACCAGGTCGGGGCGACGCTCGCGCAGGTAGCGGACCGTTCCGGTGACCGTGCCGCCGGTCCCCACTCCGGCAACGAGGTGCGTGATCCGTCCGGCGGTCTGCTCCCACAGTTCGGGTCCGGTGGACTCGTAGTGCGCCTGCGGGTTGGCCTGGTTGAAGTACTGGTTGGGCTGGAAGGCGCCGGGGATCTCCGCGGTCAGCCGGTCGGCGACGCGGTAGTAGGACTGCGGCGAGTCCGGCGGCACGTCGGTCGGGGCGACCACGACCTCGGCTCCGTAGGCGCGCAACAGGTCGATCTTCTCCTTCGACATCTTGTCCGGCATCACCGCGATCACGCTGTAGCCCTTCAGCCGTGCCGCGATCGCCAGTCCGGTCCCGGTGTTGCCGGATGTCGGCTCAACGATGGTCCCGCCCGGACGCAGCCGCCCGTCACGTTCAGCGGCCTCGATCAGCGCAATGGCGACGCGGTCCTTGATCGAGCCGCCCGGGTTGAACGTCTCGAGCTTGGCGACCAGCTGGGGACGCAGGCCGGCCGCGATGCGCGACAGCCGGACCAGCGGCGTGTCGCCAATCGTGTCGAGGATCGAGTCCTTCACGGCGGAGGAGGCGAGTACGTGGCTCATCGGCCACAGTCTGATGATCGTTCATTTGCCAGTCAATCGACCGACGATCATGCAAGAATCTGACTCTCTGCCGAAGATTCTTCATTCTGGAAGCGCTCTGGCCGGCTCGTGCCGAATCATCAACACCCCGCTCTGGACGACATCGACCGCGCGATTCTGGAATTGCTCGCAGCGGACGCCCGGATCACCAATCATCGTCTCGCGGAGCGCGTCGGGATTGCGCCGTCCACCGCGCTGAACCGGCTTCGCGGACTGCGTGAGCGCGGCGTGATCCGCGGCTTTCACGCCGAACTCGACCTCGCCGCCCTCGGCCGGCCGTTGCAGGCCCTGATTGCCGTACGCCTCGCCGTCCACGCGCGGGAGCAGATCGACGCGTTCACCTCGGCGGTCCGTCAGCTGCCAGGTGTGCTGATGGTCTTCCACCTGGCCGGCGCCACCGACTATCTCGTCTGGGTGGCCGCGCGGGATGCGCAAGACCTGCGGGAGTTCGTCGTCGACCATCTCGCCACCCATTCCGCAGTCGCCCACGCCGAGACGTCGCTGATCTACGAGCACAGCCGCGGTCCCGGGCTGTGGGGTTCGGCGGATCCGGCATGAAACCGGCAGCGCCGCTTAGCGATCCCCGGCCCGGTTCGTCGCGACCGGGGGCCGCGATCGGCCGGGCCCGATCGTCGCCCTACTCTCCGGATTGCTGTTCTCGGTTCTCCGCCTCGAACGGGTCAGGCGCGGCGCCCTTCGGCGCTTGGGCCTCCAGCGCCTCCTTGACCTCGAGCAACGCCTGGCGCTGCCGCTTGGAGATCGCGGGGAACCGAGGGTCGATCTCCATCAGCGCGTGAGCCAGCACAGCGCCGACACCGATCCGCCCGAACCACTTCCGATCCGCCGGAATCACATACCACGGCGCCCACTCCGTGCTCGTATGCGACAGCACCTCGGAGAACGCCCGCTGATAGTCATCCCAGCGCTCCCGCTCACGAACGTCTGCCGTCGAGAACTTCCAGTTGTGATCCGGCAGATCGATCCGCCGCAGAAACCGCGTGCGCTGCTCCTCCTTAGAGACGTTCAGGAACAGCTTCACGATCCGAAACCCGTTATCGGTCAGGTAGCGCTCCCAGTCGTTGATCTCACGAAAGCGGCGCTTCCACACATCCCCCTGCTTCGACGCTTTCGGAAGCTTCTGGCGATCGAGATTCTCAGGATGCACCCGCACCACGAGCACCTCCTCGTAATACGAGCGGTTGAAGATCCCGATATCGCCACGCGCCGGTAACCGCTGCGCATAGCGCCACAGGAAATCGTGATCGAGCTCCTCCACCGACGGCACCTTGAAGCTATGGACGTGAACCCCCTGCGGATTCACACCGCTCATCACATGACGGATCGTCCCGTCCTTACCCGCCGCATCCAACGCCTGCAACACAACCAGCACACCCCACGTGTCCTGCGCCGCCAACCGCGCCTGATACTCCGCCAGCAACCCCACGCCATTCTCGAGCAGCGCGACCCCATCCCTCTTCCTCTTGATCCCGGCCTTGAACCGCGGATCAAAATCTCGGCCGAGAACCACCCGAGAACCCGGCTCCACCCGGAACGGCGCAATGAACTCCGCCACCCGCTTCAGCCTCTTGTCAGCCATCGTCTACTCCATTCCACAACTCACATGAGGGGCGTGCCGCACGCGATCCGATCATGGCGTCACTGTGAACGGCAGGAGTTGATCGTCTCCCCCGCCGGCCACGGCGTAGCTGCTTTCCGGCACCTCGTTCCATGCGCCGGGAAGATCGCCGACCGGCTCAGAGACGATTAGTCTCGCGTCATCGGAAAGGTGTTGCAGAATCGGCCGGTCGGGATAGAGCTCCCTGAGGGTCTGGATGTCACGGGAGAAGAACAACGAGCGCGACTTACCCTCGCTCGAGTACCGAAACGCCCACACGCGTTCGCCGTTGCTCGTAGCGATCGTGCCCTGAAACGGATACTTGACTCCCCGTTGCCGCCCGCACTCCTCGACGATGCCGACCGCGCGGGCGACCGCAGCAGGAGGGTCATCCTCGAGGCCGAGCGTCAGCGCCAGGTGGAACAGGACCTCGGAGTCGGTTCCGCCCTTGATCTCCGGGTACAGCGATTCGTCAACGGCGAACACGAGGTCGCGTTTGATCGTCGCGAAACGATCGATGAACCCGTTGTGCATCCACAGCCAGTTGCCATGACGGAAGGGATGGCAGTTCGTCTGCTGCACAGGTGACCCGATCGCCGCACGAATGTGCGTGAAGAACATGTGCGAGCGCACGTGACCGGCCAACTCGCGGAGGTTGTCGTCGTTCCACGCTGGCTCAATACTGCGGAACACCCCGGGCGTCGACTCGCCGTCATACCAGCCGACGCCGAACCCGTCGCCATTTGTCGGCTCCGCGCCCAGGCGGGAGTGCAAGCTCTGGTCGATCAGGGAATGTGCTGGGGTATAGAGAGCATCGTGGATCAGCACCGGTGACCCGGTGTACGCAAGCCAGCGACACATCAGCGGCTCCTTTCTCGCGGCGATTGCTCAGACGGCTCACTGCGGAGTCAGCCGCAGATGAGTTCCATCGAACTCGAGCATGACGCCCGCCCAGATCTCAGTCTTCACCTCATTGGGGTGACCGGCGGATCGGCGGCTGCGTCGAGCGGCAACCAGACGTGAAATACGGTTCGCCCGGGCCGCGAGTCGAACTCGATCGAACCTCCGAGCCGTTCGGTCACGATCCTCCGGGCGGTGTCGAGCCCGAGGCCGGTCCCCTCGCCAACGTCCTTGGTCGTGAAGAACGGATCAAAGACCCGACCCTGAAGCTCCGGGGGGATACCCTGGCCGTCGTCGACGATGTCGACGCGTGCGCAGGCTCCGTCGCGGACGGTGTCGATTTCGATCGTCCCCGTCTCGCCGAGCGCCTCGATCGCGTTGGCCAGGAGGTTGGTCCAGACCTGGTTGAGCTCGGAGCCGCGCAGCGTCAGCTTGGGCAGCGATCGGTCGTAGTCACGACGGACGACGATCGAGGTGTGCTTGAGCTTGTGGCCGAGGACGAGCAGCGTCGTCTCGAGCCCCTCGTGGATGTCGGTCTCGACAAGCTCGCCGCGGTCCATGAAGGCGTAGGACTTGATCGCCTTGACGAGCTTCCCCATCCGGTCGGTCGACTCGGCGATCTCGGTCGCGAGTCCGCGCGCCGTCAACGAGGTGGCGATCCACGCGATCGCCGCGTTCGCCGCCGGCCCGGCGGTCTGCGCGAGCCGCTCCACCCACGCGGCATCGATCCCGGCGGCGGCGAGTGGCTCCGCGACCCGCCACGGCTCGGGGACGCCGAGGCCGGACAGAACATCCTGCAGAGCGTCCTCCGCATCGGCGGCATCGAGACCGGACAACGCGGCACCTTGCGACCCGGCACGCTCGATCGCCTCGCGCTGCATCGCCACGAGTTCTGCGGCCTGCTCGCGCTCGATCCCTGACTCGACGAACAGACCGATCGTCGAGGCGAGAACGTCGACCGCCTCGCCGAGGTCCGCCGCAGCCTGCCGCGCGGCGGCTGCGGGGTTGTTGAGTTCGTGAGCGAGTCCCGCCGCCATCGTGCCGAGCGACGCCAGGCGCTCCCGGTTCTGTTCGCGGGCCGCGGTTCTGGCCGACACGGTCCGCACCGCGCGCATCACGCGGCGATGGACCTCGCGCTGCGTCAGCACCACGCGGGTGAAGTTCTCCGGGGTGATGACCGCGAGTCGGACGTCCGTCACGGCGCGCATCTCGCCGGCAAAGCCCGTCTCGGTCATCGCGGTGATCGCGCCCATCCACGTCGGCGCGACCTGCCGAGTCACCGGCTCGAGTCGGCCGGACTCGAACACGAAACCCTGGATGACGCCGGTCAGCAGCAGGAACACGCCGGCGTCCGCGTCCCGCGCCTCGGCAACCACAGCGTCGGCGGGGAACTCTCGGATCACCGCAACCTGTTGCCAGCGGGTGAGCTCCGCGTCGTCGAGTCGGTCGAACAGGTCGATCCGGCGCAGGTCGTCAAGCGTCGGATGCTCGGACTCGGTCACGCGCTCGCGAGGTACTCGTGGATGAGCGACACCGCCATCGACCCCTCACCGACGGCACTCGCGACGCGCTTGATCGAGCGCGTTCTCACGTCCCCGGCGACAAAGACGCCGGGAACGCTCGTCTCGAGCACGTACGGATCGCGGGCCAGCGGCCACCCCTGCTCCGGGACATCGGGCCCGGCCAGGATGAACCCGCGCTCGTCACGCGCGACCACACCCTCCAGCCAGTCCGTGCGCGGCACCGCGCCGATGAACACGAAGCAGGCATCGACCTCCTCCACGGTTTCCGTTCCGTCGCTCGCACCGATCCGTATGGCACTGAGATGGCCGTCGTCTCCCTCCGCGGCGAGCGCCACCGCACCGGTCCGCACCTCGATCTTCGGGATGGCCGCGATCTGCTCAATCAGGTAGTGCGACATCGATTTCGCGAGCGAGTCGGCGCGTACGAGCATCGTCACCCGCCCGGCATACCCGCTGAAGTACACCGCCGCCTGCCCGGCCGAGTTGGCCCCACCGATGACGACGACGTGCTGGTCCGCGCACGCGCGCGCCTCGGTCAGGGCGGCCCCGTAGTAGATGCCCGCGCCCGTGAGCTCGGCGAAGCCGGGCGCGTCGAGCTTGCGGTATGAGACGCCTGAGGCGACCAGCACGGTGTTCGCGCTGAGCACGCCGCCGTCACTGAGCCGGACGAGCCGCGCGGCGCCCTCCACATCAAGCGACACCGCCTCCTGCACGGTCAGGAGTTCCGCCCCAAGCCGGCGCGCCTGGTCGGTCGCGCGGCGCGCGAGGTCAGAGCCGCTCAGGCCAACCGGGAAACCGAGGTAGTTCTCAATCAGGCTCGACTGGCCCGCCTGACCACCGGGTGCCTCGCGCTCGACCATCACCGTGCGCAGCCCCTCCGACGCGCCGTAGACCGCCGCGGCGAGTCCCGCCGGACCGCCGCCGACGATGACGAGGTCGTAGTGGTCGCCGCCCGGCTGCGTCGAGATCCCGAGCCGCTCGGCGAGCTCGAGCATCGTCGGGCGCTCGAGGACCGATCCGTCCTCGAGGAGCGCCACCGGTAGGCGGTCCGCGTCCACCCCGGCGACCGTGAGTAGCTCCCTGGCCTCGCTGTCACGCTCGACGTCGAGCCACCGCAGCGGGACGCGATTGCGCGCCAGGAAGTCCCGCACATCATGCGATTGCTTGGAGAAGCGGTGCCCGATGACCCTGACGCCGCCGGACTCGAGCGCCGCGCCGGCCTCCCACGTCGTCAGCAGGTCTTCCAATACCGGGAAGAGTTGCTCCTCGGGGGGGTCCCAGGGCTTGAGCAGGTAATAGTCGAGTGAGACCTCGTTGATCGCCTGGATCGCCGCCTCCGTGTCGGCGTATGCCGTCAGCAACACCCGCTTGGCTTCGGGCACCAGCTCCCGAGCCTTGACGAGATAGTCCGTGCCTGAGAGTCCGGGCATTCGCTGATCGGCGATCAGCAGCGCAACCTGCTCGCCTCGCGCCCGGACCTGCCTCAGCAGCTCGAGGCCCTCACCGCCGGAAGACGCACGCATGATCCGGTAGCGCTCGCCGAAGCCGCGCCGCAGGTCGCGCGCCACGGCCGCGAGCACCGCGGGCTCGTCGTCGACCGCCACGATTGCGGGGCGACGCTGCTCACCTTGTCCAGACCGCGGATCCGCGACTCCTGCCGTCGACTCGACCACGACTAGATCCTACGTCGGACGCAGCGACCATCCCAAGACGGGGCCCCTCGGTATGTTCCAGCGTGACCGGCGGCAGACGGAAAGGCAACGCTCGGCATGCCCACGCACCGCATCGCAGCGATCCCCGGGGACGGAATCGGGCAGGAGGTTCTGCCCGCCGCGTGCGGCGTGCTCGAGGCAACGTGCCTGGCCCACGGGATCGACCTCGTCTACGAGACGTTCGACTGGTCCTGCGAGCGCTACCGGAGTGAGGGAGCGATGATGCCGCCGGACGCGCTCGCGCAGCTGCGCCGATTCGACGCGATCTTCCTCGGCGCCGTCGGGGCACCGGACGTTCCCGACCACGTCTCCCTGTGGGGTCTGCTGATTCCGATTCGGCGCGGCTTTCGCCAGTACGTGAATCTCCGCCCCATCCGCGTGTTCGCCGGGCTCCCGAGCCCCCTGACGAGCGCCGGCGAGCATGCCGTCGACTTCGTCGTCGTCCGAGAGAACGTGGAGGGCGAGTACAGCGAGGCCGGTGGCCGGTTCAATCGCGGCTTCCCAGACGAACTGGCGATCCAGGAATCGATCTTCACGCGCTCCGGCGTGACCAGGATCGTCGACTATGCCCTCAAGCTCGCCGCCGCGCGCCGCGGTCACCTGACGTCGGCGACCAAGTCCAACGGGATCGTCCACACGCTTCCGTTCTGGGATGAGATCGTCGCCGAGCGCGTCGCGCTGCGGCCTGAGGTGCACGTGGACAAGGAGCACATCGACGCGCTGTGCGCAAAGCTCGTGCTCCGCCCTCACGAGTTCGACGTGATCGTCGGATCGAATCTGTTCGGGGACATCCTCAGCGACCTGGCCGCCGCCATCGCCGGTTCGATCGGCATCGCCCCGTCGGCCAACCTCAATCCCGAGCGTGACTTCCCCTCGATGTTCGAACCGGTCCACGGATCGGCCCCGGACATCGCCGGACGGGGAGTCGCCAACCCGCTCGGAGCGATCTGGTCCGGCGCGATGATGCTCGAGCATCTCGGTCACCCGGACGCCGCGGACGCCATCATCGCGGCCATCGAAAGCGTTCTCGCCACAGGCGAGGTCCGGACGCCCGATCTCGGTGGGACCGCGACCACGGCCGAACTGACCGGCGCGATCCGCGACGCGGTGACGCTCGTCACAGGTATCTCAGATACCTGATATCTCAGTCCAGCGCCAGCGCGGCGAGCAGCCGCTCGCTCGGTTCGGCGATCGCGTAGCGCTCGACGAGCTCGGCGAGCGCGCCCGGATCCGCGGGGTAGCGCTCGCGCCGACCGGCGGGGAGCTCGATCGGAAGGTCAGCGACCGGCGGGACGATCCGCGCCGCGCGCTCGAGGTAGTCACGGTCGGTCGGGCGTAGCTCGCGCTCGCGGAGGATGCCCGCGATGGTCCCGTGCCGGCGGATCATCGCCGCGGCGGTGACCGCTCCGACGCCGCGCAGCCCGGGCAGCCCGTCGGAGGGATCGCCGCGCAGGACCGCGAAGTCGCCGTAGCGCCGTCCGGGAACCTTATAGCGGCGGGTGATCTCGGCCTCGTCGATGACGGTCAGCCCAGCCTTCTCCGGATACAGCACCCGCACGCGTGGGTCCTCGATGAGCGCGAACAGATCGCGATCACCACTGGCAATTTCGATCGTCCCGTCGGCGCGGGCAGCGAGCGTGGCGATCACGTCCTCGGCCTCGTAGTCCGGCACGCCGATGACGTCGACTCCGATCGCGGCGAGGACGCCGTCGATCACCGGGATCTGCGGTACGAGGCCCGGCGGGACCGGCTCGGCGGTGCGGTGCTCCTTATAGCTGGGCAGCTGCTCGACGCGCCACTGCGGTCGCCAGTCGGCGTCGTCGGCAACCGCGATCCGGGCCGGACGGCGTTGGCTGATGAGCCCGGCGAGGCGGTCGAGGAACCCGCCGATCGCCGCACTGCGCAGGGCACGAGGATCGGCGACGCGCCGCTGGGCGCCGTAGTACGCGCGGAAGATGAAGCTCGAGCCGTCGACGAGCAGCCAGTCGCAGGGCACCCACCGATTCTGGCGCGCCCTCCGGTTTGTCGTCGACCGAGCAGACTGGCGGGGGAGGCGCGCACGGCGACGCGCCTCCCCCAGGCCGATCACGTGGCGATGAACGACCCGAACACCGTGCAGACGTTTCGCTTGGCGAGCGTCGTGCTGTTGTCAAACGCGATGTTCACGGTGACGACCTGACCGCTCAACGTCTCGAACAGAACCGACCCGGTGGAATCGAAGTCGTTGGAGCTCGGAGACAGCTGCATGCCCTTGGTCTTGTTCGTGAACGACGTGTTCTTCTGGACGTGCAGGCGACCCGCACCGTCGAACACCCGAGAGAAGATGTCGGCGGCCGGCGCCTTCGAGAAGGCGAACACGAGCGGCGAACCGTTCGACGTGCACCGGGCGTTGATCGTGAGCGAGTCAATGTTGTTGATGAGCGTCGAGGTCTTGGAATTCGGCTTCCCGATGAACGAGAACGTCCGCGTGACCGCGCTCGTGTTCGCCGCGACGGCGGTACCCCCGCCGGCCGCGACAACGGCGCCGACGGCGAGAGTGGCTGCCGTGAGGCGCCGGAGGCTGATGATGTGCTGCATGTTCTGTCCTTTCTTGTGGCCTGGCCACGGTTCTGCGCACACGGCGTCCCGCCTCGCGACGCGCTGACGTCATTGGGATCCCCACCCCATGGGCGCGGATGCTATTTCCTCACGCCCGATCAATCGTGCGACAGCTCGTCGATGCACACCGTCGCGGCGAGGATCAGCGCATCGTTTTCGCCAGGCGCGATCTCGATCCCGTACGTGTCGCGGATCCGGAACCACCGCTTGGAGATCTCTGCGACGGTGTCGCCGTCGCGCTCGATCTCGTACTCGTGATCGACGATGTTGCCCTTGGCGCTGAGCTCGCCGCCGTCCTCAAGCTCGATCGAGAACCGATCGCGCAACGGCGTGATCAAAGCCTTCTTGATCGTCGCCACCGTGTTCCCGTCGCGCTCGACCTCCATCGTGCCGCGGAGCCGCAGCTTCTTCTCCTGGATCTTGAACAGCTCCTCCCCCGCCGGACTCTCGAGCACGAACGTCTCGCGAATGCGCAGTGCCTTTCCGTTGACCTTGAAGGCACGGTCTCCATCGGCGGTCTCGATCCAGAAGTCGTCGCCGATCGCGAACAGCTTCTCTCGCATCTGATAGCACGTGCCACCAGGTCCATCATTTCGGCGCAGGAGTCCCATCGCGCTCGTCCTCCGATCGTGTTGGATGACGCCACGCTACCCGGTTCAATTCGGCGTGTGGCCTGGCTTGACCCCGCGGAGCTCCGGATCGGGCTCGGGTGCCTGCGTCTGCCGGCGGACGAGCAGGCGGCGCGCGACACGATCGCGGCGGCGGCGAGTGGCGGTATCACCGTGTTTGACACCGCGCACGCGTACGGCGCGGAACGCGGGGACAGCGAGCGGTTGCTCACTCGCGCGCTGCGTACCGGCGCCGATCCGGACGGACGCGCGCGGATCATCACCAAAGGCGGCATGGCGCGGCCCGGCGGCGCATGGCAGCCGGACGGCCGTGCCAAGGCGATCGCCGCCGACTGCGACGCGAGCCTCGCCGCACTCGACGGACGGCCGATCGACCTCTACCTCCTGCACGCGCCCGACCCACGGACCCCGTGGCGGACGTCGGTCCGCGCGCTGGCCAGACTCGTCGACCAGCGTCTGGTGCAGCGCGTCGGCCTGGCGAACGTCAACCGCACGCAACTCGACGAGGCACTCGAGCTGGCACCGATCGCCGCGGTCCAGGTTGCGCTTAGTCCCCTCGATGACCGTGCACTCCGGGGCGGTGTGCTTGACCGGTGTGCCGAGCTCGGACTGACCCTGATCGCCCACTCGCCGCTCGGCGGACCGCGGCGAACGCACGCGCTGGGGCGCCGCGCCGAGCTGGTGCAGATCGCGAACCGGCACGACGCAACCCCGGCGGAGATCGCGCTCGCCTGGCTGCTCTCACTCTCGCCGTCGATCGTTCCAATCCCCGGCGCGGGTCGCCCGGAGAGCGCACGCTCGTCGGCCGCGGCGGCGACGCTCGAGCTTGACGAAGACGAACGCGCGTTCCTGACGGCGGCGTTCCGAGGTGCGCAACCACGGGTCCGCCGGCCGGCGACCCGCGGCCCACAGGACGGGGAGGTCGTGATCGTGATGGGGATCCCCGGTGCCGGGAAGAGCCGCATCGCCGCCGGTTACATCGACCGCGGCTACACCCGCCTCAATCGCGACGAGCGCGGCGGCTCGCTCCGCGCGCTGGCGGCGGAACTGGACGAGCAGCTCATCGGCGGGCTCCGGCATGCCGTGCTCGACAACACCTACCTGACTCGTGATGCGCGCAGCCGCGTGATCGAGGCGGCGGCCCGGCACTCCCTCACGGCGCGCTGCGTATGGATCGACACGCCGCTCGCCCAAGCGCAGGTCAATCTCGTCCTGCGACTACTGGAGCGGTTTGGCTCGCTCCCCACGCCTGAGCAGATCCGCGCGGCCGCCAAGCGCGAGCCATGGCTGATGCTGCCGGCCTCCCAGATGCGGGCGCTCCGAGAGCTCGAGCCGCCGTCGACCGACGAGGGCTTCGCCACGGTCGAGCGTGTGCCCTTCACCCGCACGCCAGCGGCCGGCGGGAGGGCCGGCGCGGTGTTCGTCGCCGCCGCCGCGCTCACGTGCGACGGTCTCGACGACGCGCTCTTCGGCGCCGAGCCGAGCGCGCCCCACCTGCTGTTCGACTGGGTGCCGGACGGAGACGCCGACGTCCTCCACGACCACGCGGCTCGGGTGCGCGGTCTCGTCGCCGGAACGGTCGAGGTCGTCGTCTGCCCGCATGGAGGCGGGCCACCGCGCTGCTGGTGTCGTCCGCCCCTGCCGGGCCTCCCGCTCGCCTTCGCGCACGCCCACTCGGTCGATCTGACCCAGGCGACGCTGATCGGCTGCACACCCGCTCATCGCACGCTCGCCAGGACGCTCGGCGCCCGGTTTATCTCACCGCGATCAGCCCCGTGAGCTCCGCATAGGTGTCCCGCATCGCCGCGATGAACGGCTCGGCGGAGAAACGCTCCTCGTAGAGCCCGCGTCCACGCGCCGTCAGTGCGGCGCGGAGCGACGGGTCGCCGAGCACCCGCGCGAGCGCGTCCGCAAGCATGTGCGGTTCTCCCGGGGGCACCAGCAGCGCGTCGCGGCCGTCGACGAGATCCTCGGGAATGCCGTCGCATCGCGAGGCGACGACCGCGGTCCCCGCCTCGAGCGCCTCGACGAGGGACACCGACCCGCTCCCTTCCTGCAGCGATGGGAGCACGAACACGTCGGCGTGCCGCAGGTAGGGACCGACATCATCGACCCGCCCGGGAATCGCGACCCGTGCGCTGAGGCCGAGGCTCGTGGCGAGGCTGCGGTGGCCGTCCAGTAGTCGGCCGGGACCGACGAGGCAGGCGCGGAAGGCAACACCTTGGGCGTCGAGCTGGGCGAGAGCCCGCAGCAGCACGTGCAGGCCCTTGCGCGGATCGTGCCGTGAGACCGACACGATCAGCGGCGCATCGGCCGCGCCCAGGGCCGCGACTGGATCGGGCAGCCGGTCGGACGGACGGTCACGCGGCCCGAACGCGGTCGGCGCCGCATACGGCAGACGACGGATCTCGGCGCCCGGACCGTGGGTGACACGGAGCAACTCCGCGACCGACTCGTAGTTCACCAGCATCAGCTGAGCATTGCGGTAGCCATGACGCTCCGTCGCGGCGACCGCCGTGCGCACCCACGGGTGCCACGCCCTGAACCACAGGTTCGCGCCTGGATCCCGATGGAGCGCCAGGCCGCTCAGGACCGCACGCCACTCATGGGCGACCGTCGTGTACGCGCTCGCGACCGGGACGGCCGGGATGCCCCGTCGCTGAAGCGTCTTGCACGCGCTGACCGCGGCCGCCGACCAGGTGCCGAATCCATGGACGACGTGCGGTGCCGGGTGACCGCTACCCGCCAACAGATCCGCCACGGCATCCGCGACGGGACGCCGATGGACCGGCGCCAGCAGGAAGTGGCGCAGCGGCGTGCGCACCTGGTGCATTACCCCGAACTGTGTACGCCGCCTGCCTGCGGTCGGTCCGACGCTGAAGATGTGCGGCTCGAAGCCCGCAGCCCTCGCCGCCAGCGCGTGGGCGAGGACGTAGCTCTCGTGCCCGCCGACCTGGGCGAGGGGATTGACGCCCGCGATCAGGACGAGCGGCCGCCCGACGTCGTCCGACGTGTCTAGGATGTCCGGCCGTGTGGGGAGCACCGTCGAGCGGTGAGTGTTTCACCTTCGCGGTGATCGGCCGCGATGAGGCCCGGACGCTGGCGGGTGTGGTGGCGCAGGCCCAGGCGGCTGCCGGGCCGCGCGACGTCGTGTGCTTCGTCGACGGCGCCTCCGCGGACACGTCAGCCATCATCGCCCGCAGGCTGGGCATCGAGGTCATCCCCGCGCCGGCCGGAAAGGGACGGGCGATTGCCACAGCACTCGAGCGCTGTGAGACCCGCTACCTCTGCTGTATCGACGCCGACCTGTGGCAGTGGTCGCTGAACATCCCCGCGGCGCTGCGTGTAGCGACGATCGCGAGCGGCGCCGACATGGTCGTCGCGGCCTTCACTGATGGCCGCCGCCGGGTGATCATGCCGGCGATCTACTGGCCGCTGATCGACGCGCTCCTGCCGGAGTACGGGCGGCGATGCGACCCCACTCCGCTCAGCGGGCTGCGCGTCATCGACACGACGGTTCCGATCGGCCCGCTGCCGGGGGGCTACGGCGTCGAGACGCATCTCAACCTCAGTTTCGCGGCCGCCGGACGCCGCATCGCGGTCACCGACGTCGGCGCGATTCGCGGACCCCTGCGCGGCTACGGAAACATCCCGGAGATGGCCGAGGCGGTGGCACGGGCGATTCTTGACTTCGCGGTTGCGGCCGACCGGCTCGACGCCGAGTTCCGACCCGACTGGGACGACTGGGCCAACGCGGTGATCGAGGTCATCGCCGGCCAGCCGCCGCCCGGCGCACCGGACGAGGCGTTTCTGGCCGCAATGGCCGCCACCGTGGCCCGGCCGTTCCCGCCGACCGCGATGAGCCCCGTACCGCACGGCGCGTCATGAGCTTGGCCCGCCTGGGAACCAAATCGACCGCGGGGGCGTATCGATAGCTGGTGGCCGCCGATAGCTCCCGCACCCGCCCCCCGATCGCCGTCACCGCGCCGGTCCCCGCGCCCATCTCTCGCGTTTTCGCGTTCCTTGCCGACCCGGAGAATCATCGACGGCTGGCCGGCCGCCGGCTCGATCTTCTCGACCTGCAGGACGGCGAGCAGCTCCGCGGTGGCTCAATGTTGATCCGCGGCCCACTGCGTATCCGCCGGCGCGCCGACACCAGCGTCGCGTCGATGAGAGAGCCGCACCTGATCACGGGCGTCGCCCGGCTCGGACCGCGCACGCGGGCGATCGTGCGCTGGGAGCTCGATCAGCACTCACCGGGGTGCACCCGGGTCGTGCTCACCGCGGACCCGTGCGCGTTGTCCCGCGCGGATCGGTTGCTGCTCAGGCTCGGAGGCGCCCGCTGGATCAGGGCGCTCTTCGCCGAGACGATCGAGCGGCTTGCCGCTCAGGTTGCCCAGGCGCCGGCAGCACTGCCCGCCTGAGCAGGCTCAGCGGTCGCGGACCCGGCCCCAGATGTCGCCGAGGGCGATCTGGTCGGTGGCGGTGAGATGCTCGAAGAAGAACTGCCGAATACCGGCGTGGTGGGTCGCACGGGCAGCCCGAACCTTCTCCAACCCGGTGTCCGTGAGCTGCGCGTAGAGGCCGCGCCCATCGGTGCTCGAGGCGCACCGGGTCACGTAACCCTGCTCGGCAAGCCGATCGACCAGCCGAGTGCAGCCGCTGCGGCTGAGCAGAACCCGGTCCGCAATCTCGGACATCCGCATCCGGTGCTCAGGTGCGTCGTCGAGGAACATCAGAACCTCGTATGCGGAAAGCGAGAGCTCGTGCTCGGCGTGCATCTGGGCGTCGAGCTGCTGAGTCACACGCGCGTGTGTTTCAAGCAGCCCGCGCCAGGCGGCGAGTTCATGGGCGGTCAGTGCGGATGGTTGTGTCGTCGACATGGAAAGTGAGCGGGCTGGCCGACGCGTGCTGTGCGCCGGCCAGCCGATGGGTGAACCTTACGAGGACTGCTTGACCGCGGAGATGTCGAGCGCGAGCTTGACGGTGTCGGCGACCAACACGTTCCCGCTGCCGAGTGCCTGGTTGAACTTCATGCCGTAGTCGGCGCGCGAGAGCTGACCGGTGACCTCGAGGCCGACCCGCTCGTTGCCCCACGGGTCGACGTCGGAGCCCTGGACCTCGGCCCGGAGGACGACGTCGTTGGTGATGCCGTGGATCGTCAGCCGACCGGTGATCTGAAACTCGTCGTCGTTCAGCGGCTCGATCGTGGTCGACTCAAAGCCGATCTCCGGGTACGCGGCGGCGTCGAAGAAGTCCGGCGAGCGCAGATGCTCGTCGCGCTGGGCCTCGCTCGTGCTGACCGATGCGGCGCTGACGGTGCCGTGGACCGTCGCGCTGGCGAGGTCCTCGCCAATCTCGAGGGCGCCCGCAAACTCGGCGAACTCGCCGCGGACGGTGGCGATCCCCATGTGCTTGACCGCGAAGCCGACCTTCGAGTGCGCGGGATCAACGTTCCAGGTGCCGGTCGGGATCGCAGTGATGTTTGAAGTGATGACGCTCATGGCATTCGTTCCTTCGTGGAGGGTCTGGGTGGCCCGGGTTCAAGTGATTGCAACAACAACTATATCAGATGTGATTGCGCTGTCAACCATTCCCTCGGCATTTCGGTCACTTTCCTTGACCTCTGGGATCCGAGACACGATGCCGAGGGCGATGCTTCGCCTGGGCCAGCCGCCCCTTCATATCGCCGAAGTGGTTGCACGTGCAAGCACTCATCTGCTATAGTTGCGTGTGCAACTAACCGCAGGGCCTCGCCCCCGACCGCGTGAGGAACACCAATGAAGCTCGATGGCATGCACCACATCACGATGATCACCGGGGACGCCCGCAAGAACGTCGCGTTCTACGCCGACGTTCTCGGGCTCCGGATGGTCAAGAAGACCGTCAATTTCGACGCGCCCGACGCCTACCACCTGTACTTCGGCGACGAGCAGGGCTCGCCGGGCTCGATCCTGACGTGGTTCGAGTTCGCGGGCGCCCGCCGGGGCCGGGCCGGCGCCGGGATGATCCACACGATCCAGCTCGGGGTCGCCTCGGAGGCGGCGCTCGACTTCTGGTCGCAGCGGCTCTCCACGCATGGGTACCCGGGTGAGCGGGGCGACACGTCACTCGCATTCGAGGACGACGACGGCCTGCGTCTCGAGTTCGTGATCGCCGATGACGGCAACCCGCCACTGCGCGCTGCGCATCCCGAGATCCCGGCCGAGCACGCGATCCTCGGCGTCGAGGGCGCCCGCGCGTACATCGCGCGCGGCACCGATGCCGATCGAAACCTGCTGACCGACACGCTCGGCTTCACGGAGTTGGGCGACGGCGAGTACCGGCTGGACGGCGAGACTCGCCACTTCCACTGGGCCTACGACGCGACAACCGGATCGGGTCTGCAGGGCGCCGGCACGGTCCACCACATCGCCTGGCACTCACGCGATGAGGACCACGTGAGCTGGCAGCAGCGCGTCGCTGAGGCGGGCATGCACGTGACGCCGGTGATCGATCGGGACTACTTCCTCTCGATCTATTTCCGCCAGCCGCAGGGCGTCCTGTTCGAGATTGCGACCACCTCCCCGGGCTTTGCCGTCGACGAGGACCCCGAGCACCTCGGCGAGGAGCTGCGGCTGCCGGCTCAGCACGAGCACCTGCGCCCCCAGCTTGAGCGCTACCTCACACCGTTGACCAATCCGCGCACCGCCGCGCGCCAGGGGGTCTAGGGACATGGCTCTGATCTACCGCGAGCGACCCGCGGCCGGCGACCCCGCCGGGCTGCTCATCCTGCACCACGGCCGGGGCGCCGACGAGCACGACCTGCTCGGGCTCGCCGACGTGCTCGATCCCCAGCAACGACTCCACGTTGTCACCCCTCGTGCGCCGCTGACCATTCCGGGCTGGCCCGGCTATCACTGGTACACCGTTCCCCGCGTCGGCTACCCCGACCACGACACGTTTCACGCTGCCTACGACGAGCTCGCCGCGTTCCACGACGAGACCTGGCGGCGCACGGGCGTGGCGCCCGAGCGGACCGTCCTCGGCGGCTTCTCAATGGGGTCGGTGATGAGCTACGCGCTCGGACTCGCCGGCGACCGGCCGACTCCCGCCGGGCTCCTCGCGTTTTCCGGGTTCATCCCGACCGTCGATGGCTGGCAGCCCGATCTGCCCTCACGGGGGAACCTGCCGGTGTTCATCGCCCACGGGCGTCAGGACCCGGTCATGGATGTCGCCTTTGCCCGGCGGGCGCGTGAACTGCTCGAGGCCGGGGGACTCCCCGTCACCTACCTCGAGTCCGACGCCGCCCACCACATCGACCCTGCTCACGTACCGGCCGCCACCCGCTGGCTCGCCGCCGCCGTCGGCGAGGACGCCACGTCGACGAAAGGAGTCGCCCGATGAGCACCTCTGACTTCCCCCGCGAGCACCGCGACGGGCGGTTCGTCCGCCAGCAGTCCGCGTTCCGGGACCGCGTCACGGCGGATGGGTCGTCGGGCTTCCCGGCGACCCCCGGCCGATATCACCTGTACGTCTCGCTCGCGTGCCCGTGGGCGCACCGAACGGTCATCGTCCGTCGGCTCAAGGGCCTCGAGGACGTGATCGGAATGACCGTCGTCGATCCGGTCCGCGACGCGCGCGGCTGGCACTTCACCGACGCCGAGCCGGACCCGCTCCATGGCTGGAGGTATCTCGCGCAGGGGTATTTGATGTCCGATTCGGAGTACGACGACCGGGTCACGGTCCCGGTTCTCTGGGACACCGAGACCAACCGCATCGTCTCGAACGAGTCCGCCGAAATCATCGAGATGCTCAACGCCGAGTGGGATACGTGGGCCGAACACCCAGAGCTCGACCTCTGGCCGGAGGAGCTGCGTGACGAGGGCGACGAGCTCAACCGGCTCATCTACAACACCGTCAACAACGGCGTCTATCGCTCCGGTTTTGCGACGACGCAGGATGCCTATGAGGAAGCGGTCGGCCCCCTGTTCGAGACCCTTGACGAGTTGGAGGAGCGCCTCGCCACGCGCCGCTTCCTGCTCGGCGATGAGCAGACGCTCGCCGATTGGCGGCTGTTCACGACGCTCGTGCGCTTCGACGCCGTCTACCACGGCCACTTCAAGTGCAACCTACGCCGCATCGTCGACTACCCCCACCTCTCCGGATACCTGCGTGACCTGTACGCGACGCCGGGCGTCGCCGACACGGTCGACTTCGATCACATCAAGCGCCACTACTACGTGACCCACACGTCGATCAACCCGACCTCAGTCGTGCCGGTCGGGCCCGACCTCGACCTCGCCGCTCCCCACGACCGCGCCGCCCTCCCCGTCGCGTGCTGACGGCGATCAGGCCCCGCCGCGCAAAGATCAGGGTCCGACCCTGACGCAAAAACGCCCGCCGTATGTAAGAGTTGCGTTAGATGAGGGGCGCATTAGCTGTGGTTGGGGTCGCGTTGGCGGTCGGCCTGGCTGGGCCGGCGGTCGCCGTCGCGCAGGATCCGGATCTTGCCGGCGAATGGCATCTGGATTCGATCACCGGCGGGACGACGCCGGACACATCCGGCCACAGCTACACGGGCCACGTCGTCGGCTCGCCGACGACGGTCCCCGACGGACGGTTCAGTGGCGCGCTCCACTTCCCGACCAAGGGCAGCGCGATCAGCGCCGGCAACATCGCCGCGCTCCAGCCACGGAACGTCTCGGTGCTCGCCTGGGTGCGCTCGTCCACCCTCGTCCCACGGGTCAAGAACATCGTCGCCCAGGGCGGCCAGCGCTTCTGCTCGTTCGCGTCGTATGCCCTCTACACGGGAGGCAGCAGCCTGAGCACACCTCAGGGCGTGCAGTTCTACGTCCATACGGGCACCGGGAACTACAACACCCCTGCCGCTCCGAACTCGATCTGGGACGGGCAGTGGCACGCGGTGCTCGGGACCTACGACGGATCAGCGGTTCGCCTTTATGTCGACGGGACTGAGGTCGGCAGCACACCTGCGAACGGAGCGATCGGGTACGGCCTCAACGTCAGCAATGACCTGTGGATCGGCGATTTCGCCGCAGGGTCAAACGCCAACAACGACGGATGCACGGAGAACACCCAGTTCTCCGGCGACATCGACGAGGTCCGGGTCTGGGACCGTGGCCTCACCTCCACCGAGTCCGCGTACGTCTCCTCGACCACCGCGACCACCCCGCCCGAGCTGCCGATCCCCGGGCCGCCTCCGCCACCGCCCGTCAACCCGCCGCAAAACGTGGTCCCGCCCGGGATCAGCCAGCTGTTCACCGCCGGCGGGCCCACCGGAACGTACATTTGCAGCAGCGGCAGCTGGAAGAACCTTCCCTCTCCTCCGGGCTTCAGCTACCGCTGGATCGCGAACGAGAACGGCATCGGCGTGCCCGTCGGGCAGGGGAACACCTTCACCCCCACGAGCGCGATCTACGGTTACCCGATCACCTGCGAGGTGACCGTCCAGGGGCCGACCGCACCACTCTCGGTGTCGAGCAACCCGGTGTTCTTCACCTCCGCCGGTCTCGGCCAAATGCCGAAGGCCTACGGTGACATCCGCGTCAAGGGGATCGACGTGTTCCAGGTCGTGCAGCCGAACGCGGGTGCGCAGGCGTTCGGATACCCGAGCGGAGCGTTCACGACGTACTGCGGTGGCGGCACACCGACCGCGGAAGTTCTGATCCCCAGGAGCTTCTTCTGCGACGTCCCGGGAGCCAACCAGCAGGATGCGATGCAGCAGACCGACTACGTCGGCGTCAAGCTCGATTCCGATAAGCGGACGACGGCGGCCGTCTACATCAACACGGTCGAGGTGCCGCCGGGGGATCCCAACCTCCCGATCAGCGTCGAATTGAGCGGGACGTCGAACGGGAAGAGCCTCGGCGACCCGCTCGTGGCTCCGGTGCCGAGCGTCCAAGCGAGCAACCTTGACGTGGTCTTGGCCGACGAGCGGCGGAACATGGCCGACCAGGTGCAGTTCCTCCTGCCATCGTCGTGGACGGCCGCGGGCGACCTGACCCTCACTGCCCACATCGTGTTCCCCAAGCCGGACTTTGGACCGTCGTACGGCGCGTTCCAGTGCCCGAGCCCCAACGACCCTCCCGGCAACCCGTACACGCTCAGCCTGTACCCGAAGCCCAACTGCGATACCGACGACACGTTCACGCTCAAGAGCATTCCGTTCGAGCAATTCACCGGTCCGGTCTTCCAGCCGGTGAATCTGCTCGTGAACGGCCAGACCGGGTTCGCGCAGACCCCGGAGCAGGTCATGGCCGCTGCGACGAAGTTGTATCCCGGAGGGGCACGATTCGTGTTCCGCGACACCTCGCCGTACTCGATCGACATCGACGCCGCAAGCAAGGCCACCGTCGACAGCAAGGGCAACTGCCTGGACTCGGCAGGAAACAAGACCGGCCTCACGGCGAGCGGTGGACAGGCCACCCGTACGTGCCGCTGGTATCCGATCGACGCGCTCATGTCCCAGTGGGTCGCCGAGAACCCCGCGCGCCTCGATATCTGCGGGCTCGGTTGCATCAGGCTCCGGATCTACGACGCGGTCCTCGGAATTTCCAACTTCGACAGCGGGGCCGGCGGCGCAATGCTCGGCTGTCCGGCGGGTAGCTTCTGCCCCGAGCCTGGCTTCCAACATCCGGTCGGAAACGACATCTCAAAGGTGAACAACCTGGGACCGAGCCCGGCCGCCACCGGGTGGCTGATCGTCAACACGAGCGTGCATCCCGTCCAGGGATCGGCGCACGAGCTCGGCCATTGGTTGACGCTGCCACACGCCGGCAGCAACACGGGTCCCTGCAACAGCACGCCGCAGTTTGAGACGTGGCCCGGAGACGACTCCGGTCGGCTTCAGGGCGTGCGGTTCAACCCCAAGGGACCGAAGGGCTGGCGGGTGGCTCCTCAGATCGACGGCACGCCATCGGGTACCACGTTGTATGACCTGATGTCGTACTGCGCCGACTTCAAAGACCGCGGTCTCAAGGTGAAGCCAGTTCCGCACGCTCAGCCCAACCCAGTACCCAGGGAACGCGTGGCTGTCCGCCCGCAATTGGAACCGCGTCGTGTCGGCGCTCCAGGGGCTGGCGACGCGCGTCAGCACCGCTGGCGGCGTCCACCTCGCGGGCGACATCGCGACGGCAGCCGCGAAGCGCAACCGCTTCTGGTTTGCCGTCGGGGCTGCGGAGCCGACCGGCGGGATGATTGCCCGCGTCGTCCCCGCCGACGGCCAGGACGGCGTGCCCGCCTCGGTACCGAGCTCGCCCTACCGGCTGCGGTCGCTCGGCGCCGGCGGCAAGGTCCTGCTCGACGCCGGCATCCAGATTGAGCCCCCGCAGGACATCCGCGCGACCACCACCGGCGGCACGTTCACCGGCCCCGTCGCGCCGAACGCCGCGGCAGTCGAGCTCGTATACAACGGCCACGTCCTGGCGCGCAAGGATCGCTCACGACCGCCACACGTGAAGCTGATCGTCCCGCGTCGCGGGTTCCACGTGCGTCGCGGCCAGGGGCTGTCGCTGCGCTGGCGCGGCTCCGACCCAGACACGAAGGCGCTTCAGGTAACGATCGACATCAGCGCGGATGGGAAGACGTGGCACTCGGCCTACACCGGCCCGAATCGCGGCCACATCAAGCTGCCGGCGGCCGCCCTCGGCGGCAGCAGCAAGTTCCGTGTCCGCGTGATCCTCAACGACGGCTTCTTGTCGGCGACGAGCACCTCGCCCAGGTTCAAGACTCCGGGCAGCGCGCCGCAGGCGCGGATCATCGCGCCGGTCGCCGGTGACACGATTCTCGCTGGACAGCGCACGCGCCTCGTCGCCATCGCGATCAGCGACCTCGGCAAGACACTCAAGGGCGGATCGTTGACCTGGTTCGCCGGCCGCAAGCGACTCGGCACGGGCGCCACGCTCAAGGCGCGCCTCCCCGCTGGCAGGGTGACGCTCCGACTCGTCGCCCGTGCCAACGGCATCAGCCATACCGTCACCGAGCGACTCGGGGTGACCGCCACCAAGCTGCGTGTCGTCGGCCTGTCGGTGCCCCAGCGGGTCAGGAAGGGCGCCAAGACGGTCACGATCACGCTGCGCACCTCGACCACCTCGAAGACTCGTCGTCGGCCGCAAGCACTACACCGTGCGGACCCGCTCCACGAAGATCACGCTCAGCCTGCCGGCCAAGCCCGCGGTCGGCCTCGTCAAGGTCCCGTTCACGCTGTCGCCGAGCAACCGATCGGCCACCGGCAAGCTCCGCGGCTCGGTCTGGGTCGTCCGCACCTAGATCGTCGTCACGCCCGGTCGAGAAAGCCGATCCGCGGCGCGATCACCGAGTTGAGCTGGAGCGCGACAAGCAGCCCGATCGCCAGGTAGGTATTGATCAGACAGGTGAGCGCCGCGAGCGCGTACAGCGCCTGGTAGACGACGATCCGGCGCTTGAGCGCGGCGCGCATCTCGGGGGTGGTCGACTCGGTCAGCAGGCCGGCGCGGTCCGCGTACCGCAGACTGATGAACAGGACCGCGCCGAGCCCAAACAGGTTGAGCCAGTAGACGGCCAGCGCGAGCCGATAGGTCGTGTCCTCCGCGAGCAGGCCCGTCGAGAACGGCATCAGCGTCACGGCGAGCAGGAACGTGAGATGGATCCACGTGAGCGCGCGGTCGCTGCGCGTGAAGCTCGAGAGCTGGGTCTGCTGGCCGACCCAGAAGATCCCGAGCGTCAGAAAGCTCATGAGATACGGCAGCAGCCGGGGCACGACGTGGTGGAGCAGGTCATGGGCCAGGACGTGTTCGGATGAGCCCCCGCCGCCGGACCAGATCGGGTGCTGCGTCCGTGACGGCTCCGCCGGCGCCTTGAGGTCGAGCACGAGCAGCGTCATCGCGACCGCGAACACGCCGTCGCTCAGCGCGCCCAGACGGTCGAGGCTGCTTCCCGCAAAGTGGTGATACCTGGCCGGCATGCCTGACCGCACGCTAGCGGTGCCAGATGACGTCAACGTCGGGCCATGAGAACATCGATCGAGATGGCTACGCCCTGGGACGCCGACACCTACGACGTCACGAGCGCGCCCCAGCAGTCGTGGGCAACGGACGTGCTCGCCCGGCTCGAGGGGATCCCGCCGGACGCGACCGTGCTCGACATCGGCTGCGGGACCGGTCGCGTCACGGAACGGCTGCTCGCGGTCGTGCCCCGCGGCCGCGTGCTGGCGATCGACGCCTCGGCGGAGATGGTCGCCGCGGCACGTGAGCGCCTGCGGCGACCGGGCGGAGGTCTCCTGCCAGGACGTCCTCGAGCTGACGGTCTCGGCGCCGGTCGACGTGGTCGTCTCGACGGCGGCGCTCCACTGGGTCACTGACCACGAGCGGATGTGGGACCGGCTGGCACAAACACTGCGACCGGGCGGGAGGCTCGAGATTCAATGCGGCGGTGCCGGCAACATCGCCCGCGTCCGCGCCGCGATCGACGCGGTCGCCGTCGAGGGCTACCCGGAACTCGTCGGCTGGTCCCCGTGGGAGTTCGCCGCGCCGGAGAGCACCGAGCGCCGACTCATCGACTCCGGCTTTGCATCGATCCACTGCTGGCTGACGGAGCGCCCGACGTGCCCGGAGGACGCGACGGCGTTCGTCCGCACCTCGATCCTGACCGCGCATCTCGACCGGCTGCCGGAGCATCGCCGAGCGGCGTTTGTCGACGCGGTGATGTCCCGTGTGCGACTGCCGCTGGACTACGTGCGCCTCAATGTCTCAGCGGTCCGAGCCGCGTAGCCCCCACGCCCTCACGGCCGGTTGCGCCCGAGATCATCGTGCGCGTGCACCCACTCGTCGGTGACCACGGCCGAGCCGAGCGACAGCTCCCCGCAGAGAACCGTCGCGGCGACGATCTCGGCGAGCTTGTGCACCTTGCCGGCGCCATAGCAGCCGAGCATCTCCAGACACTCGCGCTGTGTCGGCAGACCGGTCCCGCCGCCGTACGTCGCGACGATCAGGGCCGGGATCGTGACCGAGTAGTAGTAATCGCCGTTGTCGCGGCGTTCGGCGTGGATGTATGCGGCCGATGATTCGGCGACGTTGGCGGCGTCCTGCCCGGTGGCAATGAACAGGGCCGCGATCGCGTTGGCCGAGTGCGCGCCGTTGTTGTTCACGCCGGCCATGAACCCGCCGAGGTTGCTCAGCTGGCGCGCACGAAACAGGGTCGCGCTCGACGTGCGCATGACCCGCCCGAGCACTTCGTCCGGAATCACCGCCTCCGCGATCACCCGCTTGCCGCGTGTCCGCAGCATGTTGACCTGCGAACTCTTCTTGTCGGTCGCGAACGATCCCTCGAGCAGATAGCGCTCGATGCCGTCGAAGTGCTCGAGGATCCACTCGCACGCCCGCTGGGTCGCCTTGCCGGTCATGTTCTGGCCGGCCGCGTCGCCGGTCGTGTAGTCAAAGCGCGTGTAGAGCTGGCGTCCGGCTGGGTACTGCTCGATGTCCTGGAGCCGACCGGACCGCGTCGTCGTCTCGGCGGCCGCCTTGATCTCGTCGAAGTGCTCGGTCAGCCACGCACCGAAAGCGCGGGCCTCCCGCGCGCTGTGCAGCACGAACACGGGCGCTCGCTGCATCCGGTCATCGACGACGGTCGTCGTCACCCCGCCCACCTCGTGCAGCATCCGCATGCCGCGGTTGTAGCTTGCGACGAGCGTTCCCTCGGTCGTCGCAAGCGGCACGTAGAACTCGCCGCGCGCGTGCTCGCCGTTGACGAGCAGCGGGCCGGCAACTCCGATCGGCACCTGCGCGACGCCGAGGAAGTGCTCGATGTTGCCGCGGGTCGTGTACGGGTCGATCGAGTGGGCGCATACGTGATTCAGATGCTCGCCCGTCCGCTCACTGATGAACGCGCGGCGGGCGTCAATGGCGTCCGTGGAGTAGTCGTCGTCGTCCCGCCGCGGGATCGGACGGCGCGCGGGGATCACGGTCATGCCGTGTCACCCCCTGCGGCACCGAGGAGATCGGCGATGCCGGTCTCGATCCCGTGGCCGAGGATGCCGATGTTGACGAGCTGCGCGAGGAGGGGCGCGGCGATTGTCTGCATCGATCGCAGGGCTGTGTCAGTGGTCATTCTTCGTGGAAGGCAAACGCATGAGCCGCTCATCCCGAACAGTCAAGTTGAAAGACCTCTCCTGTGGAACGAAACGGACGGTTGTTGATCTTCGACAAACCCCGTCGGTGCCGCATCCGTGCAAAGCTGCCCGCCCAGTGCGGCGAACTACCGCTCCGTGTGTCACATCGCAAACGTCGTTTCACGGTCGTCGTTACCCCTACGGACTGACGCGCAGCAACGCGAATTGCGTGTCGGCACCGTTTGCCGTGTAGCCGGCGGCGACGATTCGCCCGGTGGCGTCGAGCTCGACGTCCTGGCCGAACTCACCAAGGCCGTGAAAATCGACGGTCAGGATGCCGTCGCCGTCGAAGCTTGCGTCCGGTGTTCCGTTGGCGGTGTAGCGGACGAGCGCCATGTCGAGAATTGTCGAGCTGGTCGCCCGGCCGACGAGGATGATGCGTCCGTGAGCGTCGACGAGGATGTTCTCGGCGAAGTCATCCCCGCTGCCGAGGTCGGTCGTGACGTGCCCGCCCGAGCCGAACGTCGTGTCGAGCGTTCCGTCGACGCGGTAGCGGGCGAGCAGGAAGTCCCGGTTTGACTGTGCTCCCACCGTGTACCCAGCGACGAGGATCTGTCCGTTCGCCGTCAGCGCGACGCCGGTCGCCACGCTGCTGGGCCCCACATTTGAGACCGTCGTGCCGCCGCTGCCGAATGCCGGATCGAGCTTCCCGTCAGCCGTGTAGCGCGCAAGCGCGACGTTGTCCCCGGCGGTGCCGGTGACGACGATCGCCCCGTCGGGCTGGATGACGATGGCGCGGGCGTCGTCGGATCTCGTGCCGAGGTCAGTCGTGACCTTGCCGCCGGTGCCGAAGCTCGTGTCGAGCGTCCCGTCGGCGTTGTAGCGGGCGAGCGCGAAATCGCTGTCGATGCCGGCGATGAAGGCAAAGCCGGCGACGACGATCTTGCCATCACCCTGAACGGCCACGGCATTGGCAACGTCGCCGCGCCCGGTGAAGTTGGTCGTGACCTTGCCGCCGGTGCCGAAGCTCGTGTTGAGCGTTCCGTTGGCGGTGTAGCGCACGAGCGCGAACTGCTGCTTCTGGATCCCGGCCGCATCGGTCTCGCCGACGGCGACGATCCCGCCGTCGGGCAGCCCCGCGGCATCGAGAGCCTGGTCGTCGGCGCCGCCGAGATCGGTCGTGGCGATCCCGCCTGAGCCGAAGGTGTGGTCGAGGTTTCCGGATGCGTCATGACGCGTGAGCGCGAAGTCGGTGCCCGCCCCGACGGTGCGCCATCCTGCGGTCACGATCCCGCCGCCCGGTTGAATCACGACCGCCTCGCCGTGTCCGCCGCCGACCGGCGTCGAAACCCGTCCTCCGGAGCCGAATGTGGCGTCGAGTCCAGGAGGCGCCGCAACCGCCGCGCAGTGCACGCCGATGTCGCCGACGTTGGCGCTGCCCACCTTGCCCGTTCCGTGCTGGACCGTGCACACCTGGTCTGGACTATGGGGCTGTGTCCTGACCTTGACCCCGTAGACCTGCCCCGGCGATGCGGTTCCGGGGAACGTGAAGCGGCCATTGCCGGTCACCGCCACGTCGGTCCCGAGGTTCGTGAGGACAAGCCCCGAACCCTGGAGGCCGTCGACCGTGCCGCCGATCGTGAAGGTCGACGGCGGAGCGGACGGCGGCGGTTGGGGGTCGTCCATGATCGTGATCGTGGTGCTGCGCCGCGTGCCGAGCCTGCCGCAGCGCGGGTGCGAAAGCGAGACGTGGAATTTCTCCGGCGACTCTGCCTTGTGGTCCTCGCGGACCGGGATCTCGATGAACCGGGGCGTCTTCTCGCCGTCCCGGAACGTGACCCGCGTCGTCGTCGTCGTGAAGTCGCGCCCTGGCTGTGCCGAGCCGCCACCCGTGCTCACATTGACGCTCATCGCACCACGCGACCCGCCGGAGCGCGTCAGGAGCACCGGCAGCCGGGACGCCTCCTCGGCGGTCAGTGCCGAGCGCTCGAGCTGCACGCTGCCGGCACCGCGCCGCGGGCCTGAGGGGCAGCGCGCAACGGGAGGCAGTTTTGGTTTCGGCTCGCGGAAGCGGGGCCTGCCACGCGCCTTCAGACCGTGGGCAGTGAACAGCGGCGTGCCGCCGTGGATCGGGTCCTGGATGAACGCCTGGACGGCAGACTCGCCGCCACGATCATTGACCACCTCGGCCTCAAGGGTGACGTGGACAGCAAACAGTTCGTCGTCCGGGAGCGCTGCGACCGGGATCCTCACGCTGCGCTGTTGATTGAGTGCCATGACGGCCAAGCTGCCGGTGCCGCTGTCGTCGGCGTCACCATCGACGTCGAACTGGTCCTGCCCCCAGAGCGACCGGGGTGCAGCGCCTGACGTGGCCGCCCCAGGCCGCCAGGAGTAGGCGATGACCTTCCAGATACGCGATTCCGCCGCCATCGAAGAAGTCGCCGCCGCGCTCCGACGCGGCGTACGCCCGCACGTGGAACCGCACGACGGCTCGGATCGGCTCGCAGTTGCCGCCCGCTGGGCACTCCCACGCACCAAGCCCCCGCAGGTTGCCGTCGGCCGCCTGCAGGAGCAGGTCGGAGATCGTCACCCGCAGCGAGGCATCGCTCGAGGTCTTCTGGTAGGCCTGATACTCGTCGAGATGTGAGACGGTGCCCTTCGACACCCCTGCCCGGAGCGGGTTCGGTGTGGGCGCCTGCGCGAGGACCGAGTACCTGGCGCCGTCCGCGCTCGCGATCATGCTGCCGAACGCGTTGTCGCGCGGCAGGAAGTACCAATACGGTGAGTGCAACGGCAGGTTGAACACGACGCGGCCGACCTTGACCACTTTCTTGAGCTGGCCGCCAAGCTCGCCACCGACCTGGCTTCCCTTCTGCACCCACTGGGTCGGCCCCCCTGCACCACCTTGTCGACCTCCCAGAACCACAGCGGATCACCGTGCGGAGCCGCCAGGGCCCCGGCAGCTGGACGAGCAGGCCGACGATCACGGCCGCGAGCGCCGAGCGACGCCGCGCGGCCGCACCGCCGCGGCACCTGTGCCTCAAACCGTCGATGCATATCGTCCCCTCGATGCTCAGCTCGGCGCGGTCGCGCCCATCGCAAAGGTATGCCATGCACCCGCGTCGATGCACCGGGCAAATCACTAGGTTTTAGGCTGGGTACCACCCTCCGGAAGCGCCGTGATGAGCTGCTGACGGCTCGCGACGCGCGTGCGGATCTGTCAGTGGCGCGCTCCCGTCAGCTTGGCGCCGCCGGTCGGTGACCGCGATACACGACGTGGTCGCGGGAATCGACAGGGTTGTCCGGCGTGAGCTCACCGGTCGCGACGCGTTCGAAGCCGGCACGCTCGAGCGCCCGCCACGACGCCCGGTTGCCGGTCGCGACCGGTACGACGACGTCGCGTGCGTCCGGGTAGCGGTCCCAGGCTTGCTCCACGGACGCCGCGATCATCGCTGCGCCAAGCCCACGGCCACGGAGTTCTGGGACACCGATCAGGTAGTCGATGCCGAGCGCGCCGACCGGCACCGGCCACACCGTCGAGAGCTCCTCGCCCCAGTCGGGGTTATCGTCGATCCGGTAGCGCTGGATCAGACCGAACGGTCGGCCGTCGGCGCTCGCGATGAAGATCTCGGTGGGGTCGGCACCATCAACGCTCGGGCCGAAATCGCGCTCGATCGCCGCCGGACGATGGTCGTGGTGCCACCAACGCGCGACGAGCGGCTCCGCCAGCCATGTGCCGAGCAGCGCGAAGTCCTCCCGCTCCAGCGCACGAAAGCCGACGGTCATCGGTCGCCCACGGGGGAGCCGTCGTGCACAATGGGACAAAGGACATGGTGGGGCGAAACGGATTCTTCGGTGGAGGGCATGTCACGGTGAGGATGGCGACTCCGCGCGGGCGCGTGTTGTCGCGACTGCTCGGCGTGCTTGTCGTCGTGGCGCTCCTGTCGACCGTTTGCGCGTGGGCGGCCGCCCGAGCGAGCGCCGCCTCCCTTCCCGGACTGCACGTCTCGGGCGCCCGCCTGCTTGACAGCTATGGACGTCGCGTCACTCTGCGCGGAGTCAACCGGGCCGGCGTCGAGTACGCCTGCGTCCAGGGGTTCGGGATCTTCGACGGCCCCAGTGACGACGCCTCGGCGCAGGTGATCGCCTCGTGGCACATCAACTTCGTCCGTTTGCTGCTCAACGAGGACTGCTGGCTCGGTATCAACGGCATCAAGCGGCAGTACAGCGGTGCGCGGTACCGCCAGGCGATCGTGAACTACGTGGGGCTCCTGCACCGCCATGGAATCTACGTGGAGCTGTCGCTCGCCTGGGGCGCGCCGGGGCGCATGCGCGCGACCTCTCAACCGCGCGCCCCCGACGCGGACCACTCGCCGGCGATGTGGAAGGGCCTGGCCGCAACCTTCAAACACGATTCCGGCGTGCTCCTCGGCCCGTGGGGCGAGCCCGTCGTCACCCCGACCTGTCTGCTGCGCGGCGGCAGTCCCTGCCCGCGGCCCAACGGCACCGCGACGCTGCACTACCGCACCGCGGGTATGCAGCAGGCGGTCACCGTGATGCGCGCCGCTGGGTATCGGGGACCGATCGCGATCCCCGGGGTCAACTACGCCAACGACATGTCTCATTGGCGCGCGTTCGAGCCGCGGGACCCCCGTCACCAGCTCGTTGCCGAGGCCCACGTGTACGGGAAGAACGCGTGCAGTTCGACGACCTGCTTCGACCAGACGATGGCGCCGGTCGCACGCAGGGTGCCGCTCATCTTCGGCGAGACCGGCGAGACCTACGACGCGTCGAGCTGCGGGTCGACGAACATCGAGAGGTTCCTCAACTGGGCCGACGACCACAGGGTCGGCTACGCGGCCTGGACATGGGATACGTGGGGCGACTGTCACGCCCTCATCTCGGACTACCGCGGCGCCCCCGCGAACGCGTACGGAGCGTTCGTCAAGGGCTACTACGCCGGCCTCGCCCACTACTAACCGCTCGCAGCTCGCAGCTCGCCGCCGCGAACCGCACGTCATGGGTGGCGCACGCCACCCCTAGGGTGGGTGGGCGCGGAGCCGATATGCCGGGAACATGCCGAGCATGAAGTACGCCACCACGACAGCAGGCAACGCGGCAGACAAACCCGCGTCCCCCCGAACCGGACATCTGGCCGAAAGCTCCCGGGCGGCCACGTCTCGGCCGGTGGGAGCACCCCGCGGAGGAGCACTAACGGTGCGAACTCGCGTGGCCTGTTTTCGGCCAACTGGCTGCGGTGCGGTGATCGCCACGATCCATTGGCGCTGAGCAGCGCCGCGTGAGGCGAACGAGCCCGCGCGGTGATCAGAGCGTCGAGATCCCGTGCAGCGCGGCGACCATGCCGACCGCGATCAGCACGAGCCCAGCGAGGGCGATCGCCCACCGCAGCGCACCGGCCGGCGCCGCCGCTTCGTCACCACCCGGCGGGGCGTCGGCCGCGTCGCGGGACGTGCCCCCCGGGCGCGCCGTCCGCGCCGCGGCGGCCGCCCCCGCCGCGCCGGCCCCGGCCGCGGCGGCGGCCTGTCCAGCGGACGCGTGCGCTGCCGCGGGATCCTGCTGGGCGAACGCAGCATCGCCGGTCGCGACCACCGACCACGGGCGCGCGCGCCGCAGCGCGCCGGCGGCGACGAGCGCGGCCTCTCCGAGGTCTCCCCCGGACGGATACCGCTCGTCCGGATCCCTGGCCATCGCCCGGCGCACAACCTCGTCGAATTCCGCCGGGAGGTCCGGGCGCACGGAGCGCGGAGACGGCGGCGGCGCCTCGAGCCGCGCGAGCAGCCCCGCCTCGGCGACCGCCCGCTGGAATGGCTCGACGCCCGTGATCGCCTCGAAGAGCACACACCCGAGCGCATAGACGTCGGCGCGGGCGTCGACCTGCTGACCGAGCAGCTGCTCCGGGGCGACGTAGTCAACCCGGGCGACCACGGTTCCGTGCCGGGTGAGCGCGTCGATCGAGGATTCGGGCTTGGCGAGCCCGAAGTCGGTCAGGTAGGCATGGTCGCGGCGAGCGAGCAGAACGTTCGAGGGCTTGACGTCCCGGTGGAGGATGCCGTGGGCGTGGGCCGCGTCCAGCGCCGCCCCGACCTGCCGGACGATCCGTGCGGCGCGGACCGGTGCCAGCGCGCCCTCGGACTCGATCACGGCGCGTAGATCGACGCCGTCGACGAGCCGCATCATGATGTACATCACGCCCTGCTGCTCGCCGGCGTCGAAGATCGGAATGACGTTCTGGTGGTCGATCGCGGCCGCGACCTTCGACTCGCGGCGGAAGCGCTCACGCACCCGCTCATCCTCCGAGTGGCCCGGAAGGATCAGCTTGAGCGCCACCGGACGCTGGAGCGCGAGCTCCTCCGCCCGGTAGACGACGCCCATGTCCCCGTGCCCGATGATGCCCTCAACCCGGCAGCCTGCGAACACGGTGCCGGGGGGCAGGTTGGCCACGAGGTCTGCGGTCGGAACCGCGGGCGGCCGCGGCGGCGCGGCGCGGTGCGGAACGGGTTGCGGGGATGGTGGCGGCGGCGGCTCCGGACGGGAGACCGGCTGCGGCGGGGCAGGCGGCGGCGGAGGGGCGACCGGCTCTGCAGGGGCGGGCGGCGTCGCAGGGGCGGGCGGCGTCGAGGGGCGGGCGGGTCGGACGGGCCGCGGGCGCCGCGGGAGCGACCGGTGTCGGAGGAGCAACCGGCGCCGCTGCCGCCGGCGGTCCCGGCGCCGGCGCGGCCGTGGCGTGACTGACCGTGATCGTCGTCGAGCCAACCCGGATCGAGTCGCCCGGCGTGAGCACGACGCGACTGTTGATCCGCTGGCCGTTGACGAACGTCCCGTTCGCCGAACCGAGATCCTCGATCGCCAGCTCTCCCGTGTCACCACGGCTGATGCGGGCGTGACGTCGTGAGAGCTCGTTGTCCTCAGCGAGCTTCCCGTCCCCGCTGACGGCGCGTCCGAGCAGCAGCTCGTCGTCGAGGTCGAGCCGGCGACCGTGGCCTGGGCCGCCGGCGATAACGAGCACGACCGGCTCCGGCTCGGGCTCCGGCACCGCCAGCATCGTCTCGGCCGCGGCCGGCATCGTCTGCTCCGCCGCGGCAGCCGCCGCGGGCGTCACCTCAAGAACGGTCTTGCCGACCCGGACCCGATCTCCCGCGACAAGCGTTCGCGGAGTGTCGATGCGCATATCGTTGACGAACGTCCCGTTGGCAGAGCCAAGGTCTTCGATCGCGAGTTGACCGTCGGCACCCCGCGCGACGCGGGCGTGACGCCGCGAGATCTCGGCGTCGCCGCCCAGGCGCCCCTCATCTTCAGGCGCGAGTCGACCGATCAGCAGATCGGCATCAATGCCGATCAGCTTCCCCCGCTCGTTGCCCTCGGTCACCCGCAGCTGCTCGCCAGCCATCACCGGGAAGCTTAACGCCCAGGGCGGGTCGACCTGGGCGACGTTTGTCACGCTCGACGCCGTCGGCCCGGCTCGGGATAATGATTCTGTGTCTGCGAACCCTCCCGCCGATGCCCGGGCGATGCTCGAGGTGCACGCTCGCGCCGAGGCAGAGCAATCAGGGCGGCCATTTCTTGAACTGCGGGACGGCGACGGCCGTACGCGCCTGTTCGTGTTCGCTCCCGGAGCTGACTCGGTATCCGTCGGGCGACGCTCGTCGTCGGACCTGGTGCTCGATTGGGATGACGAGGTATCGCGCCTCCATGCCCGCTTCGAGCCCCGTAACAGCGGCTGGGAGCTGATCGATGATGGTTTCTCGAGCAACGGCACGTTCGTCAACGAGCAGCGGCTGAACGGCCGGGAGTCGCTCAGGTCGGGCGATGTGCTCCGGTTCGGCGCGACCCAGGTCACCTACCACGCGCCGCGGCCCGCACCGCCTGAGCCGAGGCCGACCGTCGCCCCGAGATCGGCGCCCGCGACTCCGCCCGCCCCCGCGGCGCCCAGCGCGCCCGTGGCCCCCAGCGCCCCTGCCGCCCCCAGCGCCCCTGCCGCCCCCAGGGCCCCTGCCGCCCCCAGGTGCCCCCGCGGTTCCCAGCTCCAGCGCCCCCGCAATCGAGTTGTCGAGCACCCAGCGCCGCGTGCTCGCCGCCCTGTGCCGCCCGTACAAGGGCGGCAACCGCTTCGCGACGCCGGCCACCGACGATCAGATCGCCGAAGACCTGATCCTGTCCGTCGGCGAGGTGCGCACCCACCTGCGCATACTGTGCGCCAAGCTCGGCATCACCAACCCCGCAGCCCAGGACACCCGTGTGCGCCTCGTCGAGCGCGCATTCGCCGGTGGCCTCATCTCCGAACAGGATCTGTGACGATCCACTGATGCTCTCTCCCGGCACCATGTTCGCTGGCTACGAGGTCGAGAGCGTCGTTGGCGCGGGCGGCCTCGGCATCCTGTACCGAGCGCGTCAGCTGCGGCTCGACCGGCCGGTCGCACTCAAGCTCGTCGAGTCGGATGTCGCGCAACACCCCGTCGTGCGTGAGCGGCTTCGACGCGAGGCGCGCGCCGTGGCCGCCCTCGATCACCCCAATGTCGTCCCCCTGTACGAGGCCGGCGAGCAGGACGGGACCGTCTACATCGTGACCCGCTGGGTCAACGGAACGGAGCTCGGCACCCTCATCCACCAGGATGGTCGACTGGCGCCGGATCGGGCGGCGCGGATCGGCGCGCAGATCGCGGCGGCGCTCGAGGTCGCTCACGAGAAGGGTCTCATCCACCGTGACGTCAAGCCCTCGAACGTGATCGTCACCACGGAGGATCACGCCTACCTGACGGACTTCGGGCTGGCCAAGCGCGCCGAGACCAATCCCGGGTTGACGGCCGCAGACCAGATGCTCGGGACCGTCGATTACGTGGCTCCGGAGCTGATCGAGGGCAGCGAGCCGGACGCCCGCAGCGACATCTACAGCCTCGGCGGCGTGCTCTACGAGATGCTGGCCGGCGAGGCCCCGTTCGCCGCTCACCGCGGCGGGATGGCGAAGATGTGGGCTCAGGTCAACGCTGAGCCGACGCCGCTCGCCGAGCGCCGGCCAGACGTGCCCCGCGGACTCGATGAGCTCGTGCGCCTCGCCATGGCCAAGGACCCGAAGCAGCGCCCGAGCGCCGAGGAGTTCGCGGCGCGCGCGCTGACCGCGATCGGCGAGGCACCGTAGACGGCGATCCAGCCGGTCCGGCCGACCCGGCCGATCCGGCCGACGCGGTCAGGAGCAGTGGAGCAGCCGCGTCGTCAACATGATCCGTCCGAGCGCCACCCACGCCGCGCCGTAGTACGTCGACGCGTTACCGTGACTATCGAGCGCCTCCGCGGCGTCGAGCAGGCCGTCCCGCGCCGCCGACTGGCCGGCCGCATCCGCGGCGCCTGCAGCGCCTACCAGTGCCATCGGATGCACGATGTGCCCGATCGGATGACCCTTGAGGTCGTATTCGATCCCAATGTTCGTCGGCACCTGATTCTCAAACACCGGCCACGCCCGGGCCGCGATCTCGCGTCCACGCGGGTTCGGATCCTCGGCCATTCGGATGAGCGTCCGGACCGCATCGAACCCAAAGGTGGGCGGCACGCCGCTCTTGCCCGGGTTGCCGATCGGCACGACGTTGTCCCCCTCCAGATGCGCCCAATCGGGGGGCAGCCGACCCTCGCTCGGCATCACCTTGTTCGTGATCGCGCGCGAGCTCGTGGCGAGCGCGCTCCACACCGAGTCTCCTGAGGCGGCACGCAACGCGGCGAAGCTGGCGGGCGAGAAGTAGCTGACGTTGACGGTCGCGGGCGGCGGCGTGATCGCCCACGGTCCCGCGGTGAGCACCGGCAGGCCGCGGTAGCTCGCGGACCCGACCTCGACATGGAGGATCGCGGAGCCGAGCCGCAGCCCCTGCTGCTTGAACGTCGGCTGATGGAAGCGGCAGCCCGCGAGGAGCAGCGCGCGACTCGCGTCGAGGTCAGCGTCGGAGGCGGCCTGTGGATCGACGATGTGCCCGTCCTTCCACAGGAACGAGATCAGGCCATCCGGCCGCACCAGGTTCTTCTGCGTCCAGTCCCAGATCAGGTTGAAGCGCTTCTTGTCGCCGATCGCGGCCGCCATCAGCATTCCGTACGCCTGGCCCTCACCGACCGTGTCGCCGCCTTGGTCGCGGCGCACGACGCGTCCGTCGCTGTTGACGTAGCGCTTCAGGAACCGTTTCGACGCCGCGATCGCCCGCGCCTGGGGGTTCGGCGCGGCGCCACCGCCAGTCGTCGTGGCTGATGATGAGCTGCTCGAGCCGCAACCAGACAGGAACCCCATGGCCACCCCCACGACGGCGATCGCTGCAACGACAAGAACCAGTTGATGAACGGTACGTCTCATGCCACCACCTCGGCTGCCGGCTCGAGCGACTCCGCCGCCACTCGCGGCTTCTGGAGCGCCGCCCAACACCCGGTCAACAGGATCGAGATGTGGACAGCGGCGAAGGACACATTATTGATCGTCGCGGCGTCGGGGTTGCGGACCAGGCCGTACACGCACGCGGCGAGGAGCACCGCGATGACGACGAGCGCGGGCATCACCGCCCCCGGCTGGCGGGCCTCGGCCCCCTTCTTTGGCGTGACCACGAACGAACCGCTCTTGCGCAGCACGGTGTAAATCGTCGACAGGATGTGAATCCAGAAGTTCGCCGCCGCGAGCGCAAAGGCGGAGAACGAATACGAGCCGGCACCGGCGACCGCCGCCATCGTCAGCGCGACCGCGTAGTAGGGGACGAAGTGCAGTAGGAATGTCGGAGCGTCGATATGACCGATCGGCTGACCCCCGCCGAGCAGGCGCACGACGGGGAAGCTCATGTAGATGAGCACCGTCCACCCGGAGAGGAAGTACAGCCCGCTCAACAGGTACTGGCCCTTGAGCTTCAGGGGCAGCTTGGCGCGCAGCGCCCGCGGGAGGCCCGACAGACACCCCCGCGCCCAGCGCTGCTGCTGGGAGACGTACGCGGCGGTGTCCTCGGGACCGAGCCCTCGCGACAGGACGTCGGGGATGTAGGCCGACTTCCACCCCTTCTCGTGGAGGTGGATCGACAGCTCGAAGTCCTCGGTGAGCGAGTTCGTCGGGAACCCGCCGACGCTCTCGAACGCCTCGCGGCGGAACAGGACGTTCGTCCCGCAGCAGAAGACGGCGCCCATTCCGTCCTTGCCGCGGCAGATCGCGCCGAAGAACAGGGCCTGCTGCGACCACGACGCCGCAGCGATCCGATTGTGCTCGGTGTTGGCGTAGTACTGCGGAGTCTGGACGAACGCGATCTCGGGTTCCTCCATCCAGCCGAGGGTCGCCTCGAGGAAGCCCGGATCGGCAACGTGGTCCGAATCAAATACGGCGATGAACGGCGCGTTCGTCTTCGTCAGCGCGTGGTTGATGTTGCCCGCTTTGGCACCCTTGTGCTCGGCGCGGCGGATGTACCCGACCCCGTAGCGCTTGGCGAGGTCACGCATGTCGTCGTCGTTGCCGTCGTCGAGGATGTGGACGCGCACCTCCGCGCCCCGGATCCCGACCGCGGCGGCCACGGTGAGGTCGACGATGTCCACCGGCTCCTTGTACACCGGAATGAACACGTCGACGGCGACGGGGATCGTGGGTGCCCGCTTCTGCCGCACGTGCTCATGGAAGATCGTCCACCAGAAGCCGAACGCCTGCATCGCGTTGAACAGCTCGGCGGCGATCAGGATCCCGTAGAGCACCGCGGTCCCGACGCGGTCCGGCTGCAGCAGCCAGCCGAAGTACCAGATGGCCGCGGGCGCGCCGAGGAGCATCAGCAGGCGGCAGCGTCGGCGCACGCTCCACGTCGGGACGGGCTCCCACGTGACGCGGCGAAGGCGGACATCCCAGGGCCGACTACTCATTGAAACTCCCAAACGACGGTTTGCGGGGTCTTGAAGCGATGCTTGAGCGAACGAAAGAACGTCAGCTGACCGACGGTCTTGTTGGTCTGGCTGAAGAAGGCCTTGTTGTCCTGGAACGAGGCGAGGACGAACAGCGGGCTGCCCTCACCTCCCGCCTTGATCCGAGTCGTCAGCGGCTGGCGGTGGATCTCGGGCGCGTAGTACTCGAGCACGTAGCGCATATCACCCGGCTCGTAGAGGACGAGCGCGTTCGGACCGGCATTCGCCTTGATGTCGTTGATCGCCCCGCGGAAGTCGAACAGCCGGGGGTTGGACTTGTTGAGTTGCTCATCCGCAAGGCCGAGGGCGAGCGTCGCGGCGATGGCGCCGACCACGATCAGCCGCAGCCGCGGCTGGCGGATCCACCCGGTGATCAGCCGGGCGATCAGGAGCAGCACGAGCGGCACGAGCAGGAGGAAGTTGCGCACCTCGAACAGCGACCGGTCGAACACCGAGACGACGATCAGCAGCCCGGCGAGCGCGATCGCCGCGGCCGCGAGCGCGGTCGTCTGGCGTGATCCGCCGCGCCCCAGGAGCACGAGCGAGAACAACAGGGCGAGCGGCCACATCGCGGCGAGGAGCACCGTGGTCGCGTCCGGCTGATAGCCCCACAGCGACCACGCCATGTTCGAGAGCACCGAGTAGAAGGACAGGTAGTCGTAGGTCCCGCTCGGGGAGCCGGCCGCGCCCGGGGTCACCTGATACTGGTGTTTGGCGAACACGATCAGCGGGATCAGCACCATCACGAGCACCGCCAGCGAGTACACGTAGCCGAGCGCGAGCGGCCGAACGCGCTCGCCCGCTCGCGCGCGATGGATGAGCACGCCGACGAACACGAGTTGCTGCACCGCGACCACGATCAGGCCGAAGTAGTGCGACCACATGAGCGCCGCGCTGGCGAGGATGTAGCACGCCCAGTTCACCATGCCTGGCTTGCGGATGACCCGCAGCTGGGTGAGCAGCGCGAGCAGTCCAAAGAGCGTCGCGAACTCGTACATGCGGACTTCCTGCGCGTACCAGACGAGCATCGGGGAGATCGCCGCGAAGGCGGCAGCGATCAGTCCGGTGCGCCGGTCGTAGAGCTCCCGGCCGAACTCGTAGAGCACCGGGACGATCAGCGTTCCCGCGATCAGCGATGGCAGTCTGACCGCGAACTCGCTGTGGCCGAACGCTCGGATCGTGTACCACAGGACGAGGTGGTAGAGCGGCGGTTGCCGGTCGCCGTTGTAGAGGTTGGCGAACAGGTCGTGCAGCGACAGGCGAGCCTGGTGGATCGTGATCGCCTCGTCGAGCCAGATCCCCCGCGGCACCGCGAGCCGGAGCACGAGTCCAAGGACAATCAGCGCCGCCAGGATGCCGAGCGCCGTGCGGCGGCTCGTGTCCGGTTCCCCGCGCCGTGGCAGCCGTCCGCGCGGCCCGAACAGCTCAGCCTCATGGGCGCCCCGGAGGCGCTCAAAGAGTGCTGCGGACTTCCTCTCCTGCGGCTTGACCGTTCCCACCAGGACCCCCAACCCCTGTCCACGCTGTCGGGCTACTCAAGCGACTCTACCCGACTCCGGGGCCGGAGTCTGTGACGGTTCTCATACCGCGTGTCCCGGGAGATCGAGCTCGGCCTCTCGAGCGACGGCGCCGAGTTCGACCCGGCGTTCGGCGGAAATCACGTGCACGACCGCGTTAATCAGTGCGAGGTGCGTGAACGCCTGCGGGAAGTTGCCGAGATGGCGCCCGGTGACGGGATCGATCTCCTCGGCGTACAGGGCGAGCGGGCTGGCGTAGGAGAGCAGCTTCTCGCACAGGCCCCGCGCGCGCTCGAGCTCACCGATCTCGACAAGCGCCGAGACGAGCCAGAACGAGCAGATCGTGAACGTTCCCTCTTCGCCGGCGAACCCGTCGTCGGTCTCCTCGACGCGGTAGCGGAGCACGAGACCCTCATCCGTCAGCTCGTCGGCGATCGCGAGCACCGTGTCACGGATGCGCTCGTCATCCGCCGGCAGGAAGCGCACGAGCGGCATCAGCAACACCGAGGCGTCGAGCGCCGTCGTGTCGTAGTGCTGGGTGAACACGCCGCGCTCGTCGACGGCGTTGGCGCAGATGTCCGCGTGAATCTCGGCCGCCGCCGCCTCCCACCGCGCAGCCGTCTCGTCGGACGAGCGGAGCCGGGCCAGCCGGGCGCCGCGATCGACGGCCACCCAGCACATCATCTTCGACGACGTGAAGTGCTTCGGCTCGCCGCGGACCTCCCAGATGCCGCAGTCCGGGTCACGCCAATGTGCCAGCGCGGCCTCGACCTGGCGCTTGATGATCGGCCACAGGCGGTCGGGGAGCTGATCCCGCGACCGGGTGTGCAGGTAGATCGAATCGAGGACCGCGCCCCAGACGTCGTGCTGGCGCTGGTTGTAGGCGCCGTTGCCGATCCGCACGGGACGGGCCTGGTCGTATCCGGAGAGGTGGTCAAGCTCCTGCTCGAGCAGCTTCGCCTCGCCACCGATGCCGTACATCACCTGGAGTTGCCCCTCCTCCGCCTCGACGATGTCGGCGATGAAGTAGAAGAAGTCGTTCGCCTCCTCGTCGAACCCCAGGGTGTACAGCGCCCAGAGCATGAACGTCGAGTCGCGGATCCAGCTGTAGCGGTAGTCCCAGTTGCGATCCCCCCCGGGGGTCTCGGGCAGGGAGGTCGTCGCCGCCGCGATCATCGCTCCGGTCGGCGCGTATGTGAGCCCCTTGAGCGTCAGCGCGCTGCGCTGGAGGTAGCTGCGCCAGGCGTGGTCGGGAAACGAGCCGCGCTTGAGCCATTCCTGCCAGAAGCGGCCGGTGCGCGCCAGCCGGGCCGCCGCCTCCTCGTAGGTCGCCGGGAGCGCATGCTCGGACCACCCGAGCGCGACAAACGCGCAGTCGCCTTCGTGCAGCGTCGTCCGGGCGCGGGCCCGCGGACCCTCAAAGCCGAGCCGGAGATCGCTCACGAGCCGCAGCTGCAGGTCCATGCCCTCGGAGCGCGCGATCGCCTCGCCGTACCCCTCGCCCCCATACGCCCAGTCCGCGCTCAGACCGCCGTAATCGAGCGCCGGCTCGCAGTCGAGCTTGATGTCGACAGAGCCCTGGACGCACTCGATCAGGCGGAGCATCACGTGATCGGCGTCATGATCGGTCGGCGAGCGGCGGTGGCTGCGCGAGCGCTCGTTCTGGTGATGCCACGGGCCGACGCTGAGCACATCGCGGACGATCACCCACCCCATCCGGGTCTCCCAGCTCGTCTCGAGCACCATCGTGCCCGGGATGTACCGGCGGGCGGCCGGGACGTTGACGTCGGCGGGTCCGATGCGGAACGTGCCGGCGTCGCGATCGAGGATCGCGCCGAACACGCTCGGCGAGTCCATCCGCGGCAGGCACAGCCACTCGACGTTGCCGTTCGGAGCGACGAGTGCCGTCGTCTCGCAGTCCGAGAGGAACGCGTAGTCGGCAATATGCGGAAACGCGCTCATCCGTTCCCCGTGATCAAATGCCCCCTTCATCGCCCCGCCCTAGTCTGCTGACGCACCGATTGAGTGTCAAGCTATCCTCGGCCGTATCGCTGAGGGGCGGAAAGGACTTGACGTGAATTCAGCGGCTCGGCCGACCTCGATCGACGTGATTGGCGCAGCGCTTGAATCGGTGGCGCCGGGCGCCGGCTGGCTGTCGTCTCCGGACGGCGCGCTGACGCTGATGCTCAGCGACATCGCCGGTGCCGACGCGCTTGCCGCGGAACTCGGACCTGAGCGCTGGGAACAGCTGCTCGGTGATCACCACATGCTCGTCGACCGCCTGCTCGCCCATCACGACGGCGCGGTCATCCGCTACGAGCAGGATGGGTTCCTCGCGTCGTTCAACAGCGCCCACGGCGGGGCGTACGCGGCGCTCGAGCTTCAGCGGACGTTCGCCGGCGAGGCCGGCGAGGCCGGCCGCCCCACGGTGCCGCTCCGAATCGGGATGCATTCCGGCTTCATCATCGGCAGCGCCGCTGAGCCGCTCGGTCGCAACGTCGTGCTCGCCAGCCGGATCGCGGGTCGGGCCCAGGGCGGCGAGGTCCTCACCTCATCGACGTTCAAGCAGTACACGGAGACCGATCCGACGCTCGTGTTCGAGGATCGCGGCGAGCACCATTTCAAGGGCCTGCACGGAGAGCACGAGATCTACCGCCTCCGCCTGCGTTGAGGCAGACCGCCGCTTGGGGCCATCGCCACGCTCTGGGTGGCGGAGGCCCCAGACGCCACCCGCTTGACTCACGCGCCCACCCGGATAAGCTCCAGGGACTGGTTTGGGGGGAAGTGGGCAACTGCAACACTTTTCACAGTCGGGGACTGATGACTGCTGACAGGATCTGTGCATGACCGTGAGTGGTGACTCGCTTCAACGCGGCTCTGTCGTCGGTGGGTACCGAATCGACGAGCTGATCAGCCGTGGCGGCATGGGGCTCGTGTACCGGGCGACGAACGTCGCGCTCAACCGGATCTACGCGCTGAAGGTGATCGCGCCCGGACTTGCCGAGGACGAGCAGTTCCGGAATCGGTTCAAGCGGGAGATGCGGATCGCGGCATCGCTGCATCATCCGAATATCGTCGGCATTCACTACGCCGGCGAGCAGGACGGCCAGCTGTTCTTCGTGATGGATTACGTCACCGGCACCGACCTGCGCGAGGTGCTGCTCAAGCAAGGCGCGCTCGACCCCGACCGCGCCGTCGAGCTCCTCGAGCAGCTCGGGTCCGCGCTTGATGCCGCTCACCGGCTCGGGCTCGTCCACCGTGACGTCAAGCCGGCAAACATCCTGATCACGGTCCGCGACGGTGCCGAGCACGCCTATCTGACCGACTTCGGCCTCGCCAAGAAGTTCGACAATGCGTCCGGTCTGACGGCCCAGGGCAGCGTCGTCGGGACCGTCGACTACATGGCGCCCGAGCAGATCACGGGCAGCCACACCGACGCCCGGACGGACGTCTACGCGCTCGGCTGCGTCTTCTACCAGATGCTCAGCGGCCGCGTCCCGTATGAGCGGGACAACTCGGTGGCGACGCTGTTCGCCCACGTGCACGAGGCGCCGCCTCCGCTCGCCGGCGACACCGGTGAGATGTACCCCGCGTTTGCATCCGTGCTGGACAAGGCGATGGCCAAGGATCCGAGCGAGCGTTACTTCTCGGCGGGCGACTTCGCACGCGACGCCGCGGCGGCACTCGCCGGCTCCCGGTACACCGGGCCGCCGACAATCGTCGGGACCGGTGAGGCGACACCGGTCGTCGACCCTGAGGACGCAACCGCCTTCTCCTCGACACCCGAGGACACGGTCGCTCCAGCCGCAGCCGCAGCCGCGGCTGCCGCGATGGCCAACGAGACATCGCTGTCACAGCCCCCGGCGCCAGCCGCCCAGCCGAGCGCTCCGGTCGCGCCCGAGCAGCCGAGCGCCCCGGTCGAGCCTTCGCAGCCGAGCGCTCCGGCCCCCGTGTCGCAGCTGAGCGCCGAGGCCGCACCGCCGCCCATGACCGGACCGCCCGCGCCGTCCTTCACGCCGGCGTCGAGCGGTGGCAGCGAGGTGATCGCACCGGTCGTGCGTGGAGGCAGCTCCGATGCGGCCGCGCCGCCGCCGCCCGCGGGGACCGCGGCCCCCTCGTCCGGAGCGAACGCCGCTCCACCGCCGCCCGCCAACACCGTTCCGCCGTCGTTCGCGACGCCGCCACCGCAATCGCCGCCTCCGCCATCGCAGCCTCCCGTCGCGGCCGCCGCCAGCAGCCCGGCGCCGCGGTCGAAGCGACGGATCTTCCCCGTGCTGGCCGGCCTCGCGCTCATCGCCGGGATCGCCATTGTGGTCATCGTCGTCACCGGAGGCGGCGGGAAGGCCAAGCCGGCCGGCAAGCCGTTCGTCGCTTCCACCGCGCCGGTCCCGACGAACCGGGTCAACGGGAGCGGCACCGGGACGGTCAACCTGGACGGCAACAAGGCGACCGTCACGGTCACGACGAAGGGTCTGCTCAACGGCGCGCCGCACGCGATGCACATCCACGCCGGCGGCCGCGGCGAATGCCCGCCGGCCTCAGCGGCTCGCCTGCACAACGGCCATCGCTCGATCAGCACGACCGACGGCATCAAGTTCTACGGGCCGCCGCAGGTGGCGCTCACCTCAACGGGCGACACAAGCCCGAAGAGCATCATCGACTTCTCGCGCTACCCGCACGTGGGGGACATCGACTACACCCGGACGATCACGATCCCGCAGGGTGACGCCGACGCGATCCGGGCCGGGAACGCCGCCGTGATCGTCCACGGCATCGACTACAACCACAACGGGTTCTACGACAACGTCCTCGATCGCAGCGAGCTGAACAACAGTCTCCCCGGCGAGGCGACCGCCCCGGCGCTGTGTGGTCGACTCGTGCCGTCGCAGACCGCGTCAGCCGTGACGCGGGGCGGCTCGATGAAGACGACGACCTACGCGTTCGTGCTCGACCACCGGATCAGGGTCTCGGTGGCCGCCGGCGACGAGTACCTGCTGCTCTGCCACCTCCTCGGGATCAACCCCGCCGAGGCGACGGATCCACGCGCCGGCGGCGCCAGCCCGGCCTGATCTCAGCCGGACACGATGATCGACGCGCGCATCCACGGGTGCAGCGTGCAGATGTAGTGGATCGTGCCCGTCTCGGTGACGTGGATTGAGAAGCGGACACCGATCTCCATCTTCCGTCGCGAGGAGCGAAACCGCGGACCGCTCACATAGGTGACGTTGTGCGGCGCCTGGTCGTCGTTGGTCCAGGTCACGGTCTGCCCGACGCGGGCGTGGACCGTGAGCGGACTGAACTCGAGACTCTTCATCACGACCGACACCGTGCCGCTCGCGCCCGTCGGCCCCCCGGCGTTCTCCGTTGCCGGGAGGTCCGAGCCGGAGCCGCACCCCCCGATCAGCACCGCCACCGCGGCGAGCAGCACCCATGAACGGCGTCGGTCAGCCAGCCGCATCGAGAATCGTGCTCCCTGTCGCCCGCGACAGCGAGCGCGCGTAGTCGATGCTCGTCCGCGGTCGCTCGGCAGGCTCCTTGCCGAGCGCCGCACGCCATGCCTCAGCGAACGCCGGCGGAATGTCCGGGCGCTCGCGCAGCAGGTCCGGTGGCTCATCCTGGAGATGTGCCCACAGGACCTGGAGCCCGTCACGATCGCCGAACGGCGGACGTCCGACGAGACACTCGAACACGACGCATCCGAGCGAATACGTGTCGGCAGCGCCGGTCACCGGCGCGCCGCGGATCTGCTCGGGGGCCATGTAATCCATCGATCCCAGCGGTTGACCGGGCCGGGTGAGCACGGTCCCGGCGCTGTCCTTGGCGAGACCGAAATCGGTGATGTACGCCGTGCCCGCCTGGTCCAGCAGGATGTTCTCGGGCTTGACGTCCCGGTGGACCATGCCCGCCTGGCGAAGTGCCTCGAGCCCGTCGGCGACCTCGCTACAGATGCGCACGGTCGTCGTCAGGTCGAGTACTCCCCCGTCACGAAGCTTGCGGTCGAGCACCGTACCGTCGACATACCAAGCCGCGAGATACGGGATGCCGTCCAGCTCCCCTGCGTGGTGTACGGGCACCACGTGGGGGTTCTGAACCGTCTGGGCGATCCGCGCCTCGCGCTGGAACCGGCGCCGAAACGTCTCGTCCCGCGCCAGGTCCTCCTTGACGAGCTTGAGCGCCACCACGGCACCATCCTCGCCCGTCGCCCGATAGACGCGCCCCATTCCGCCGACTCCGATCAGCTCCTCGATCCGGTACGCACCGAATCGAGTCCCCACGCGGTCGTCTGGCGCGAGCGCAGCGTCACGATCCGTTTCGCCGCTCACATGAAGGATTCTTGCGGATCACGCCGACATCGTGTGCCAGCGACCTGTCAGGACCCTCAACCGAGTCAGACGAGCAGCAGAACGGCGGCGATCAGGAAGAGCGGCCGTGGTCCAGTGCACGCCGAAGGCGACGACCCTCGGGCCGCCGGAGCGGAGGACACGGATGCATCTGACGCAGTCGAGCCTGTCGAGCTCGATTCGCGCGCTGGAACGGGAGCTGGCAGTGACCTGTTCGTCCGCAGCACCCGGCAGGTCGAGCTCACCGAGGCCGGCCGCGCTCCGCTCGATCACGCCCCGTCCCCGGCCGGCCAGGCGTTCCTGCAGTTGCTCAGCGAGTCGGACGGCGGGTTGCGTGCGCCCGGCCGGTCAACGATGATGGCCGCGTAACCGGAAGCGAACGAGCGAGCAAGATGAAAACGCCTGAGCACGACCGACTCGATCAGGCCCGGACGGGCGCCAGCGCCTGGAAGGCCTGGGGCCCGTACCTGAGCGAGCGCCAGTGGGGAACCGTCCGCGAGGACTACAGCGCCGGCGGGGACGCGTGGAACTACTTCCCGCACGACCAGGCCCGTTCACGTGCCTACCGCTGGGGCGAGGACGGCATTGCTGGGATCTGCGACGAGCGCCAGCGGTTGTGCCTCGCGCTCGCGCTGTGGAACGGCGCCGACCCGATCCTCAAGGAGCGGATGTTCGGCCTCACGAACAGCGAGGGCAACCACGGCGAGGATGTCAAGGAGTACTGGTTCTACGTCGACAGCACGCCGACGCACTCCTACATGAAGTGCGTCTACAAGTATCCGCAGGCGCCGTTTCCGTACACCGACCTCGCCGCCACCAACGCGGCGCGCGGAAAGCTCGACATGGAGTACGAGCTCCTCGACACGGGCGTGTTCGCCGAGGATCGCTATTTCGACGTCGTCGTCGAGTACGCCAAGGCGGCTCCGGACGACGTGCTGATGCTCATCACCGTCCACAACCGCGGCCCGGAGGCGGCGCCCCTGCACGTCCTCCCGACGCTGTGGTTCCGCAACACGTGGTCCTGGGGCGACGACACACCGAAGCCGGTGCTCGACGCCCAGCCGGTCGCCGACGGGACCGCCCTGCGCGCGACGCACGCCGACCTCGGCGAGTGGCTCATGTACGCCACCGACTCCGCGGAGCTGCTGTTCTGCGAGAACGAGACCAACAACGAGCGGCTGTTCGGCGTCCCCAACGCCTCCCCGTTCGTCAAGGACGGGATCAACGACCACGTCGTGCACGGTGCCGACGGGACGGTGAATCCAGCGCACAGCGGGACCAAGGCGGCGGCCCACCATGTACTGACGGTTCCGGCCGGCGGCAGCGCGTCGATCCGGGTCCGCCTGGCCGCGCGGTCGGGCGCCGATGCCAAGCCGCCAGGACCTGCGGCGGCCGACATGCTCGGCCCGCGATTTGACGAGATCCTCGCCACGCGGCGCACCGAGGCGGACGCCTTCTACGCCACGGTGATCCCGCCAACGCTGCGCGACGACGGGTCGCTCGTGATGCGCCAGGCGCTCGCCGGACTGCTCTGGGGCAAGCAGTACTACGAGTACGACGTCCACCGGTGGCTGAGTGAGCATGGCCTCAGCCCGTGGAACCCGGACGCGCCCGCTTCGGCGGTCCGCAACGTCAGCTGGTTTCACATGCTCGCCCAGGACATCATCTCGATGCCGGACAAGTGGGAGTACCCGTGGTTTGCCGCGTGGGATCTCGCGTTCCACTGCGCGCCGCTGTCGCTGGTCGACGTCGACTTCGCCAAGCAGCAGGTCGAGCTGCTGCTGAAGACGCGCTATCACCACCCGAACGGGCAGATCCCCGCCTACGAATGGAACTTCAGCGACGTCAATCCGCCCGTGACCGCGTGGGCGGCGCTGTACGTGTACGAGCGCGAGGCGGAGATCCGCGGGGAGGGTGATCGCGAGTTTCTCGCGCGTGTGTTTGACCGCCTGCTGACGAACTTCACCTGGTGGGTCAACCGTAAGGACCCTGACGACCGCAACCTGTTCCAGGGCGGGTTTCTCGGGCTCGACAACATCGGGATCTTCGACCGCTCGGCGCCGCTGCCCGGCGGCGGCACGCTCGAGCAGGCCGACGGCACCGGGTGGATGGCGCTCTATTGCCAATGGATGCTGCAAATCGCGATCGAGCTCTCCAAGCACGACCCGGCCTACAGCGACATGGCGCTCAAGTTCATCGCGCACTTCGCGTGGATCTCGATCGCGATGAACCCGCCCGGCGGGGTGGCCGATCTGTGGGACGAGGAGGAGGGCTTCTACTACGACGTCATGCGCATGCCGGACGGCAACCGCATCCAGCTCAAGGTGCGCTCGCTCGTCGGACTGCTGCCGCTGTGCGCGGCGACCGTGTTCGAAGGCGAGCTCGTGGAACGCTATCCGGAGATGGTCGAGGTGATCCAGGGGTTCATCCGCAACTTCGCGGGGAACATCCCGTCGCTCGCTGAGCTCCCGGCCCCGAACGCCGATGGGCACCGGCTGCTCTCGCTCGTCGGTGAGGACCGGCTGCGGCGGATCCTCGGCGCAATGCTCGACGAAAACGAGTTTCTCGGTCCGCACGGCATCCGCGCCCTGTCGCGCCAACACCTCGAGCATCCAGTCGTGTTCGATTGGGATGGACAGGAGTATCGGGTGGGCTATCTCCCGGCCGAGTCGGACACCGGGATGTTCGGCGGCAACTCCAACTGGCGCGGCCCGGTGTGGTTCCCGATGAACTTCGTGATCCTGCGCGGCCTGATCCAGCTCCACCGCTACTACGGTGATGACTTCCGCGTCGAATGCCCGACCGGCTCAGGGGTTCAGATGACCCTGTTCGAGATCGCGACCGAAATCGCGAACCGGCTGGCCCGGACGTTCATGAATGACGCGGATGGCAAGCGGCCGGTGTTCGGCGGCATCGAGAAGTTCCAGTCCGACCCGCATTGGCACGACCTGCTGCTGTTCCACGAGTACTTCCACGGCGACAACGGGGCCGGGATCGGCGCCAGCCATCAGACCGGGTGGACCGGGACCGCCGCGCTCCTCTTCCTGTTCGGCGGTGGCCTGCACCACGCCGACAAGGCGGCCGCGTCGGAAAGCGTCGGGTGAAGGCCCGCACCGTGCGCCTGCCGCCCCGCCCCACCGTCTATGAGATCAATACCGCCGTGTGGCTGCAGCGGCTCGGGCGCGACCGGGGCGAGCCGCTCCGGCTCGGCGAGGTGGGCGCCGCGGAGTGGGACGCCCTCGCCGGGCTCCCGGTCGACGCGGTGTGGCTCATGGGGGTGTGGGAGCGCAGCCCGTCCGGGCTCGCGATCGCGCTCAGCAACCCCGACGTGCAGGCCGGTAACCGCGCCGCGCTCCCCGACCTCCGGGAGGAGGATGTCATCGGCTCGCCCTACTGCGTCCGCGACTATGTCGTCGATTCGCGGTTCGGCGGTCCGGACGGGCTCGCGGCCGCCCGGGACGCGCTCGCAGCCCGCGGCCTCGGGCTGATCCTCGACTACGTCCCCAACCATGTCGCGCCTGACCATCCCTGGCTGGTCGAGCGCCCCCACGCGTTCATCACCGGGACCGAGGATGACCTCGCACGGGAACCGAACGGCTTCCTGCGGACGCCGGGCGGAATCGTGGCCAACGGTCGTGATCCGTACTTCCCGCCATGGCCGGACGTCGTTCAGCTCAACGCGTTCTCCGCGGACCTCCGTGACGCGGTCATGGACACGCTGAGCGCAATCGCCTCGCTGTGCGACGGGCTCCGCTGCGACATGGCGATGCTCATGACCAACGAGGTGTTCGCTCGCACCTGGGGCGAGCGTGCCGGGCCTGTGCCCGAGGCCGACTATTGGCCGACGGTGATCGGCCGCGTCAAGACCGAGCACCCGGACCTCGTGTTCATCGCCGAGGCGTACTGGGACATGGAGTGGGCGCTCCAGCAACAGGGGTTCGACTTCTGTTACGACAAGCGACTGTATGACCGCCTGGCGCACGAGTCCGCGGCCAGCGTCCGCGGTCATCTCCAGGCGGATCACGCCTACCAGGAGCGTCTCATCCGCTTCATCGAGAATCACGACGAGCCGCGAGCGGCCGCGACGTTTCCGCCGGAGAAGGCGCGCGCCGCGGCGGTCGTCTTCTCGACGCTTGAGGGCGCCCGGTTGTTTCATGACGGCCAACTCGAGGGGCTGCGCACCCACATCCCGGTGTTCCTCGACCGCGGACCGGACGAGCCGGCGGATCCGGCGCTGCGCGAGTTCTACGGGGAGCTGCTGCGCGCCATCGCCGACTCCGGGTTGCACACGGCTGACTGGCAGCTGTGCGACGCGACCGGATGGGCGGACAACGCCACCCACGAGCAACTGCTGAGCTGGTGTTGGCGCGTCGGCGGGACACGCTGTCTCGTCGTCGTCAACTACGCGGACGCCCCGGCCCAGGCGCGCGTGCGCTTGCCGTGGGACGACCTGGCCAACCGCGGCTGGTCGCTGCGGGATGCGCTCGGCGGGGAGAGTTTCGATCGTGACGGGAGCGAGCTTGCCACCGACGGTCTGTACGTCGGGCTCGACCCGTGGCAGTCGTATCTGCTCGCGTTCAGCTGACCTTGAAGATGAGGCGACGCTTGGGGTGGCGGCGCAGCTGCGCACTCTCGGCGAGCGCCGGAACGCCCATCCGAATCGTGACGCTGTTCACCGCGCGCTTCAGCGTGATCGTCAGGCGGCCGTTGCGCAGGCGCAGGGTGTGCGCCGGACGGATGTGGATACCCGCGCCGAGCCGACGGCGCACGAACTTCAGCCCTGACGGCAGCGTGATCGTGAACGACTTGAACTTCGGCGCCTTGGCGCCGCGGGTGAGCGTAAAGCTGACCGACGGCTTGCCCCGCGCGATCCCGGACACGTGAAAACCGGATGCGCGGAGGCGTACGACCTTGCCGCCGCTGCCGGTGCCGCCCGTGCCGGTGCCGCCGGAACCCGTGCCGCCGGAGCCGCTGCCGCTCCCCGGGTTCCCGGTGCCAACCGACACCCCTGAGCAGCCACTGATCGTGACCGTCTTCTGTGCCGTCGCCCGCTTGCCGTTCTGTCCGGTGAACGCTCCGGCGAGCTGTCCGGTGGGCGTCGTGCAGTCGCCGCTCAGCAACGACTTCGGGCCGCCGAGAAGTGACACCGTGAGCTGCGTGACCGGCACGTCCGGGATCGTCAGGAACGTCACCGTGTGTTGGGCCAGCGAGATCGTACCCGTGAGGGTCAGCACGGCCGGCGGCGGGAAGCGCAGCGTCAGCATCGGCGCCACCGGCGAGCCGGTGAGATACGCCTGCCCTTGGAGAGGCGTCGTGAGCAGCGGCGTGTTGACCGTCGCGCTGCCGACCGGAGTCGCCGAGTTCTGCAGCGAGAGCGCGTTGAAATTCGGCGTGAGCGTCGGCCACGGGAGGACCAACGCCGTGGACGCACTCGCCGCCTCGTTCGGAGCCTGGCTCACCGTCGTGCTGACGGCGGCGCCCTGGTCGGTTGGATCCTCGACGGCGGACCCGGTGACCGTCGGAGAGAACGGCAGCGACGAGCAGCCGGTCGGCTTGAAGTCCGGTGATGCCGTCGACGTCTCCGTCTTGTTCGCGTACGCGATCGTGATCGTCGACGACCCCGGCGAGCAGTTCGTCGGCATCCGCGTGAACGGCTTGCCGCCGAGCGTGCCGTTGATCGTCAGCGACATCTGCGTGAGCAGGCTCGCGGTGGCGCCAAGGCTCGACAGGTCGAGGCCCAGCACCACCTGGACGTTGCCGCTCGATGTCTGCACGAGTTGTCCACCGATGTGCGTCGTCGGGATCAGCCCGAGGTTCGGCGACGGCACGAGGTCGATCCCGACGAGATCCGCGCTCGCCGGCGGCGGCACGAGATACGCGTTGAGCGACGCCGGGACCAGCCCGAGCACCGTCGCGCTGCCCGTCCCGATCTGACACGCCGACGTGTACTGCGGAGCGCCCTTCGAGCAGCTTGGATTCGCCGCCACGCTCGCGAGCGCTCCGGGCGCGAGCGCGATCGTCACCTTGCCGGGCGCGCCGGCGCCGGTGTCGAGGCCGATCGTCGTCGTATAGCTCGGATCTCCGCCACCGGGAAACCCGCTCCCCGACGTCACCGCCAAGGACTGCGCAGCCGAGGCAAGCGACGGCACGGCGCACATCAGCGCCACCACCACGAGCACGCCCCGCCATACCTTGCGGACCCCTGCGATCACGCGACACACCGTAACGCCATCGGCTGCCGCGCGCGTCAGTTCGCCGACAGTGCGGTCGTCGTACCCGCCGCGTCCGTGACCGAGACGTGCAGCGTCAGGTGACGGTGCCTCTGGCGCCGCAGCCGACGCGTCTCGTGGAGCGCGCCCCCGGCGATCCGCACCGCGACGCTCGCCAGCGGGCGCTTCAGCGTGATCACGAGCCGTCCGCCGCGGAGCACGAGCGACCGCCCAGCGGGCACGCGTACTCCTGCGCGGAGGTGGCGGCGTACAAACGCCAGTCCCGACGGGAGCCGGATCGCCAGCGTGCGCAGCTTCGGCGCGGCGTGACCAGAAGCGACCGTGAAGTGGACGGCCGGCGCGCCGACGCCGATGCCGGAGAAGCCCGCACCGGACAGGCTTGGGTGCCCGGGGCACCCGCTCAGCGTCAGCTTGTGGCGAGCCGTGGTTCGCGCGCCGTTCTGCCCGGCGAACGCGCCGCCGAGGGATCCCGTCGGCTGCGCGCACGACGCACCGAGCAGCGACTTGGCACCGCCGGAGAGCGTCACCGCCAATCGCGTCACGGGCACGTCGGGGATCGTCGGGAACGTGACCGTATGGCGCGCCAGATTGATCGACCCGATGAGCGTCAGCACCGCGGGCGGCGGGAACCGGAGCGTCAGGGTCGGCGCCGCCGGTGAGCCGGTCAGGTACGCCTTGCCCTGAAGCGGCGTGGGCAGCAGCGACGTCGCGGTGCTCGCGCCGCCGACGGGGGTGGTCGTGTTCTGCAACGACAGCGCTGAGAAGTTCGGCGCCAGCGTCGGCCACGGCAGCGCCAGCTGCGTCGACGCGCTCGCCGCCTCGTCCGGGGCCTGGGTCACGGTTGTCGTGACCGCGACGCCGCTGTCGTGGGCGTCGACGACGGCGGATCCGCTCAGCTTCGGGGCGAACGGCAGCGCGCCGCAGCCGGTCGGCGCGAAGTCAGGCGTTGCCGCCGACGTCTCCGTGCGACTGGCGTAGGCGATCGTCACCGACGAGGACCCGGCGTGGCAGTTGGTCGGCATGCGCGTAAACGGCTTGCCGCCGAGCGTGCCGTTGATCGTCAGCGACATCTGGCTGAGCACCCCAGCCAGCGCACCGAGGCTTGAGAGGTCGAGGCTGAGCACGGTCTGGACGTTGCCGCTCGCCGTCTGGACAAGCTGCCCGCCCGCGTGGGTCACGGGACCGTTCGGAATCCCGGTCACGAGGTCGATCCCGACGAGATCGGCCTTCGTCGGCGGCGGGACGAGATAGGCCGTGAGCGGGATCGCGAGCGACGGCAGCGTCGATGACGCCGAGCCGCTGCCGATCTGGCACGCCGACGTGTATTGCGCCGCCCCGGTGACGCACCTCGGATTGGCGCTGACACTCGCGAGCACGCCCGGCGCGAGCGCGACGGTCAGCTTCGACGGCGTCCCAGCGGAGGTGTCGAGCGTGATCGTGGTCGTGTACGTCGGATGACCGCCGGCGGGAAATCCGGTCGGTGAGCTGACCGCCAGAGACTGAGCCGCGGACGCGACCGACGGTAGGGCGCACAGCAACGCCGCTGCTGTCCCCAGCACGATCCGCCATCCCCCGCGCACCCGTCCGATCACGGTCGAGAAGTTAACGCGGCTCGAGCCACCGTGCGCCGGTTCGACGAAACTCGATCGCGAGGTCCGCGGCACTGCTTCGCTACTGTCGCATTTCCGAACGCATGGGAGCGAGCGTGCGGGCACCGAACATCCTGCTTGTCATCACCGATCAACAACGCGCGCCGCGCCACTGGCCGGACGAGGCCGGCTGGCTGCAGCAGCTGATGCCGAACGACGCCGAGCTCGCACGCACCGGCATCCGATTCACGCAGGCGTTCTGTAACTCGGCGATGTGCTCCCCGAGCCGCGCCACGCTGCTCACCGGGCGGTTCCCCGCCGAACACGGCGTGAGCCTGACGCTCACCGCTGCCGATCTGCGCCCCGACCCGCGCAACGCCCCCGCCGTCCTTCAGACGATGGCCGGGATTCTGCGTCGGGGCGAGGCGCCGCCGGAACGCGTGCTGCGCCAGTTCATGCGCGGCGTGCTCCGGCTCGGCCGCTCGGCCGGACACGAGCCAACGTTGCCCACGACGATGTCGAACCTCGGCACGCTGCTGCGCGAGGCCGGGTACACGGTGGCCTACAAGGGCAAGTGGCACCTGACCCACCCGAGCGCGCCGGGTCGCCCAGGGTCCCTGCTCGGGGGCTGGACGGCGCGCGACGCGACGACGCTGTCCGAGCTCGGGTTCGATGACTGGGAGCCGCCGGACGCCGGTGAGAACGCCAAGGCGGAGCACTTCGGCGGCGGCAACGCTGGTGACGGCGACGGGTGGGACGAGGTGTACACCCGCCAGGCCGAAACCTGGCTGAGCCGTCCCGACCTGCCGGAGCCGTTCTGTCTCGTCGTCTCGCTCGTCAACCCCCATGACGTCCTCGGCTATCCGGCGTCATACGACGCCGGCGGCTACGGTCGCGATGCGCTTCGCGATCTGGGCGTCGGGCTCCCGCCGACCGTCGACGAGGACCTCCGCACGAAGCCCGCGGTTCACACGCTCATGCGGCTCGGGATGGCCGCGTACCTCGGGCCTCTGCGCGATCGCCAGGCGCAGCGTGACTACGTCAACTTCTACGCCCACCTCCACCGTGTCGTCGACGAGAAGATCGGTCGGCTGCTCGGCGCCCTCGGCACGCCGGACGATTCAGGGTCGTTGCGGTCGCGGACGGTCGTCGTTCGCTGCTCGGATCACGGCGAGATGGGGCTCGCCCACGGCGGCTTGCGCCAGAAGATGTTCAATGCCTACGAGGAGACGATTAACGTCCCGCTTGTGTTCTCCAACCCGGTGATGTTCCCCGATGGCGCTGAGACCGATGCCCTCGCGTCGCTCGTCGACGTCCTGCCGACGTTGCTGACGCTCGCCGGGCGAGAGGTGCCGGATGAACTGCGCGGCCGCGACCTCACACCGGTCCTGGCCCACGCGTCACCCGCCATGGAGCGACCGGCGCGCGCCTCGGTCCGTGACGCGGTCCACTTCACCTACGACGACCACCAGGCGGGCACCGCCACCCGGGACGCGCCCGGCCAGCCGAACCGGGTGCGCGCGGTGCGGACGCCGAGCGCCAAGTACGCGGTCTACTTCGATCCGGCGGGGCGCGCGCAGAGCGAGTACGAGCTGTACGACCTCGACGACGATCCGCTGGAGGTCCGCAACCTCCTCGAAGTGCGATCCGGTCGGCCGCTCTCTGGCCGGGCCCGGATCTTGCAGCGCGAGCTCACCGACCAACTCCACGACGAGATGGCGGCGAGCCAGACCGGCTGGTCGAGTCCGAGCGGGCGGTAGGCCGTCGGTGACCCGCTCGGCCGATGCCCTCAGCGCCGGTGAGTGGGCCGTGCTCGGCCTGCTCTCAGAGGCACCGACGCACGGCTTCGCGATCGCCAAGGCGATGGCCCCCGACGGCACGGTCGGCCGGATCTGGTCGATGCGACGACCGCTCGTGTACCGCGCGCTCGACGTGCTCGGCGAACTCGGCTACATCCGGCCGCTCGGCTCCGAACGCAGCTCGACGGGGCCGCGCCGCACCGTCCTCGAACTGACGCCGGCCGGGCGCGACATCCTCGCCGAGTGGCTGAGCGAGCCGGTCGAGCGCATCCGTGAGGCCCGTTCCATGCTGCTGCTCAAGCTCCTGTTCCTCGATCGGGCCGGGAGCGATCAGGTGCCGCTGTTGCGCGCCCAGCGCGAGACCTTCGAGCGCCGGGCGGCAGCGCTCGCCGACGCGGCCGCCGCCGCGGACGGCTTTGACCGGACGCTGCTCCTGTGGCGCATGCACTCAACCGAGGCCGCCGTCGAGTTCATCGACACGCAGCTCACGCGGCCTGGCGGCGTTGCTTGAGGATGTCGCGGAACAGCTCGGCTTCGCCGACGGGGTCGAGGTGGAGCGCGGAATAGCCGGGCTCGTTCCGGGCTCTGAGGACGACCCATCACAACGATCCGCCGCCGCCAGACCGCGAGGCCGGTTTTGCACCGAAGAGGACCCTGACTCGGCCATCGTCCGGCCCGCCCGCCCCGCACCGGCATGATCTCCCACGCAACACGCCCGCCGGAGCCGCGCGGGCGATCGAGCCGCTCTCAGCGGCACGAGCTCCCGACCACCGTCCGCGCACTCGAGGCGTGGGAACGTGTGCCGGTCGCGGCGATCCGCTGGTCGACCGGCTCATCCGTCGCGGACCGGTTGGGCGATGGTGCATAGCCCGAAGTACACAACGCCCTCAGCCCCCCACTCTGTCGCTGCCACAACACCATCCCCCCGCATCATGCGCCCCGAACGCACCCCCGCACCCAAACCGGCACAGACCCCCGGTCAGACCCCCGTCCCGCCCGGGGTCCCGCACGCGCGCAACCCGTACGCGCTCGCGAGCGCCGTCACGCGGGAGCTGGCGAGAGCCGCCTCCGCATCCCGGACGCCGCTCGCGTCTCCGTGCGCCGCGGCCGCCCCCAGCGCCCGGTAATCCCCGACCGCCTGCCGAAGCGCCGCCAGGTACCGGTCGAGCCCCGCCGCGTCGGACGCCGAGCCGTGCGGCCGTTTCAGGCCCTGCAACTGCGACAGCTCCGAGGCCGCGACCGGTGTGACCCGCGCGACGTATTGCGAGAGCGCCTGGAGCCGCGTCGCTGAGGAGTTCCCGGCCACGGGCGGCGGAATCGACCGAGTCTGGCGGACCGCGTTCGTGCAGATCGCGTTGGCGCGCGCGATGTAGTCGTGCTTGGTCAAGGTCGAGCCACACCCTGCACCAGCAACGCCGAGCGCAAGACCAACGACGGCCGTGGCGCGGACGGCCGTGGCGCTGCCGTGCGTTCCGGCGCTGCCGTGCGTTCCGGCGCTGCCGTGCGTTCCGGCGCTGCCGTGCGTTCCGGCGCTGCCGTGCGTTCCGGCGCTGCCGTGCGGCGTTCCGGCGCCGCCGGCCGTTCCCACCCGCTTGGGCGTCCCCACCCGGCCGGCTCTCCATGAGCGAAATCGCGCCACGGCGCGATCATACGGCTGCGCCGCTTTTACCTAAGCAGTGCAGATATAGTAGTCAAATGAACGACTACCGGTGCCTATTCCCAGCGCCCGACCCGGCCGGCGGCGCTCGGACGCCGCCCCGCCGCGTTGCGCGGGCTGCTCGTCGGACCTTTCCTTGGTCTCGCGACCGCCGTCATCCTGCTGCTCGTTCCGACGCTCGCGAGCGCTGACACCCCATCCACGCTCACGGTCGTTGGGACCAGTGACGTCAGCGACTCCGGGCTGATCCCGACCCTGATCCAGCCAGAGTTCCAGAACGCGTTTCCGCAGTTCACGTTCAAGTACGTCGGGTCGGCCACTGGGGCGGCGATCCAGTCGGCTGAGAACGGC
>CAWEYQ010000035.1:0-26210 GCA_963813265.1 uncultured Solirubrobacterales bacterium
GCACACCCTCGTCACCTCCGGTGACGATGCGCTCTCCGCGTGGGCGATCACCAGTCACATTCAGCTGTTCCACGCGTTCGCCTTCCGCGGCGCTCTCAGCGGCGATGGCCGCGAGTTCGTCGCGGCCGCCGGGCGGCAGCTCTCGGTGTACCCGTGCGAGCTCTGCGGTGGGCGCGCGCAGTTGCTGGCCGTCGCGCGGCGCCATTTGACGCGGGGGTTCAGCGCCACGGAACGGTCGACGTACCTCGGTCAGCACTAGTCTTCTGATCGGTGCGGCGTCCTCTCACCTCGCCGCTTGCCCGCGGTCTCATCGTCCAATACCGCCTCGTTCGTCGTCCACGGCGGGTCCGCGTGCACGGTGTCTCGGTGACGGTCGACCCTCGCTGGCCCCGCGCGATCGTGGGCACGCTGTACGACGGCCGCTACGAGCAATACGAGGCCGAGGTGCTACGGGCAACGCTGCGCTCGGGCGACCGCTATCTCGAGGTCGGAGCGTCGATCGGCGTCACGACGACGATTGCGTGTCAGATCGTGGGCGACGTGAACGTGACCGCGGTCGAGGCTGATCCGGAACTCGCGCGGGCGGCGGCGCGGACGGCCGCGCTCAATGGTCATAAGCCCGTGACTATCAACGCGGTGCTGACGAATGACGGGCAGGCGGAGCGCCGCTTCTACGTGCGCGAGGACTTCTGGGGGAGCAGCCTGTTCCCGAGCCCCGGCGCACGGGAGATCGTCGTTCCTGCGCGGCCGTTCCTGCGTGAGCTCGAGGAGACTCGCGCCACCTACCTGCTCGTCGACATCGAGGGCGGTGAGGCCGAGTTGCTGGCGCCGTCGCTGCCCGCGTCCGTGCGCGCGATCTGCCTCGAGGTCCACCCGGACCGGATCGGGGAGGAAGCAGTCCGGGGCGTGATCGCGGGTCTGACGGACCAGGGGTTCGTTCTCGATTCCCGGCTCGCCGAGGTGCAGGTGCTGTTCTTCTCTCGCGCGCCCCGTTAGGTCGGCGAGACGGCGTGCTCGGTGCCGCCGCCAACCGCGAGGACCTCGTCAAAGCCTTCCCGCAGGCAGTCCATCATGACGTCCGGGTCGGGCACGGCGCCGGTGTCCACGTTGACTGCGACGTAACACGTGCCGCAGTACGACATGAGCGTCACGTTGATCGCGGCACCGATCGTCGGGCCAAAGCCGTAGAAGCGCTCGACCTTCGCGCCGGTGAGATACAGCGGCACGGGGATGCCGGGCACGTTGCTCGCGAGAAAGTCGACGTGCCGGAGCATGCCGCCGATGTATGCGCGCGGCAACAGGTTGAGCGTGCCGGCGATCGCGTTCGTGTACGGCAGCGAGCGGTCGGTCTTCACCGACTCGCAGCGACGGTGGGTCTCGGCCATCCGCTCGCTTGGGTCGGTGAGGCCGACCGGCACCTTGAAGCGCATCAGGGTGATCCGGTTTCCGCCGAGTGGGTCGCCCTCCTTGCGGATGTTGATCGGCATCGTGAGCCGCAGCTCGTCGACCGGCCGGTCATGGCGCTCGTGATACAGGCGCAGTCCAGCGGTGATGCCGGAGAGGAACGCGTCATTGTGCTTGGCGCCGGCGGCGTGCGCCGCGCTGCAGGATGTCCTCGAGCGGGAACTCGAGCACGTCGTAATGCCAGGTGAGGTGGCGGTCGATCATGACCGGCGACAGCGTGTCCGAAACCGGTTCGACGATGTGCGCGATGTCCTGGCCCGTCCCGAGCGTCCCACTGATCGTGCTGCGCGGGTGGCGTACGGCGCGGGCCGCGTCGCCGACTGCGGAGGTGAGGTGACGCTTGGCAAAGTCGAACAGGTTCGACCAGTCGTAGGTGAGGGCGTCCTTGGCCAGACCGACGGTGCCGAGGTTCTCGGGTTGTGGTGCCTCGGGCATCGGGCCGAGATCCCCGGGATCAGGCTCGACATCGAAGAGGAGCCGCGCGATCTCCATGCCGCCGACGCCGTCGGTCAGCGAGTGGTGCAGCTTCATGACGAGCGCCGTCTTGCCGCCCTCGATGCCTTCGATGAAGGTGAACTCCCAGAGCGGCCGATCGCGGTCAAGGCCCGCCATGCCCGTCTTGCGGGCGAACTCGAGGACGCTTGCCAGCGTCTTCGGTGGCGCCGCCTCGAAGCGGCGGATGTGCCACTCCAGATCGAAGTCGGGGTCGACGACCCAGCGAGGAGTGGAAAGCCGCAGCGGCGGCATCACGACGCGGTGTCGGAAGCCCGGCGACTGGCGCGTGCTGCGCTCGAGTCGCTCGGTCATTTGGTCCCAGTCGGGGCTGCCGTCGAGGATGAGGACGCAGACCACCGTCGAGCGGAGCAGCGGATCCTTCTCCATGTACCAGGAGAAGGCATCGCTGTCACGCATATGGACGTCGACGTGCTCGTTTCCGTTGGCGGTCATGCCGGTGCTCCTCTCTCTGGTGGAGGCATCAGGATCTCCTGTGCGCACCGACCCCGCATCGGCGAAAACAAGCGATGTTGCCCCGGTTTTCTACGCACTGGGGCGAAACGCGCCGCTGCCACCTCTTAACAGCAGGGGATCGGTCGACGCGCGCGAGAAGGTGCTCGAGCCGCAGGCGAGGTCGTTCTGTAGTTCGTAGGATGCATAGTCATGGCAGCGCTACAACTACGCGTTCGGCGAGCTGGCCGATCCGGATGACGCCCGGCGATCCATCACCCGCGCGGGCGTAATGGGCGACCACCTCATCGTCCTTCATTCTGCGGCGCGGGCGTGCGCGGGCTACAACCGCCACGACGCTCCCTCGATTCTGCTGGACGGCTCATCGATGGCGCGCGACACGGAGCACGGTCGCGCGGTCACCGCGCAGCTGACGCGCCGCCACGGAACACTCGGCGAGGCGATCGATGCTGCGGTCTTCGCGCTCGGCGCCGCGGGGTTGTCCAAGGGCATCCGCCGTCAGGCGCGCGCGGCGTGCGAGGACTACTTCTACAGCCGGCTCGACCTGACGCCGAGCCACGAATTGGGCGGACGAGGAGAGATCGTCGAATCGCTCGAGCTGATGCCCGAGCCGATGTACCGGGCACTGGAGGATGTCGTCGGCCTCGTCGTGGACGGCGAGTACGAGGAGCTCCGCGTCGCGTCTGGCGATCGGCTCACAGTCGAGGACCTGCGCCGTCGCGTCGAGGATGACTGCCCCGAGTCGCTGGTGCTGCCGCCGCGCGAGATCTACCAGGTCGAGGCGATCGTCAAGTCCGACGATCCGGACCTGCCGGGCTGGGCATACTTCCTCGACCTGTGGACCGAGACCGGCCCGGCACGCCTGCACATCGAGGGCGAGCTCGAGGAGTCGGGCGAGCGGTTCACGGCGACGCTGAGCGACATCCTGCCCTGATCCGTCGCCTTCGGGCGGCGCGTACCTCGAGCGTCGCTTGGCGCCGTGCAACAAACGGGCGGCTGCAGCCCTGTTAACGCGGAAAGCCCACCCGTGGGTGGACTCTCGGCCATCAGAAGATCAGGCGGCTTACGCGGCAAGGGGACGTTCAGATGAAGGTCTCGCCCTCTGGTTGCCCTCGCTATCTGACCCTGTCAGCGTAGCGCACCCGCGTTTGCTGACCCGCACACCCGACGAGCGAGGGATCTCGCTGTGGCGCCGGGGCTAGGCCTGAGAGCTACGCTGTCGGTCCTACGAAGGTGATCTCCCGGAGGGTGGGTCCACCGCGTTTCCGAGGCCTCGCAGCGCCGGCAGCACTCCGGCGCTCTCCGGCGCGGCGGCGTTCATACGTGAGTAGGTAGCCGAAGAACCACAGGAACGTAATCAGGTTGTAGCCGATAAGACACAAGCTGATGATGACCAAGTCCATCGTGCTTCTCGCATGAGGGCCGTTCGCGGTGGCCAGCAGATCGAGTGATCGAATCAGACCTGCCACCGCGACACCAACAACGCCCCAGAGCACCACCTTCAGCCAGGTCCGCTCCGATTTGGGGGCGAGCTTACGCGACACGCTGAACTTCTTCTGAACTCTGATCACCCCCCATAGTCCCGAGATATGGGCGACAGCATTGGCCATCATGTAGGCCTCGGTCAGGATCGGGTGATACGTGCCGCGGCTAAACACGTAGGTCAGGCCAATCGAGAAGATCGTGAAGGCCAGCAAGATGTACGACGCCACAGCCCAGTCGATGGTGACCGGGCTGGCCACGGCCATCACGCAGGCGACCGGCAGCAAGAACGAAGCCACCTTCTGCACACCCAGCACGTGAGCCAAAGTGGCGTTGACATAGTTCAGGCGCTGCTGCCAGCTCAAGCCACGCGCTCGCAGTGGAGAGTCGGGTGAGCGGATCAACAGACCCAGCGAACCAGCCGCCCAACGCCGCCTTTGGCGAAAGAACTCCTTGAGGCTTTCGGCCTCGAGTCCGACCGCCAATGGCTCGGGCACAAACACCGACTTCCAGCCCCTCGCATGGAGGCGAAGTGATGTGTGGATGTCCTCAGTGGCCGTGCCAGTGGCAAAACCGCCGATACTGTCGAGAGCCGACCGGCGTATCACCGCGCTCGTGCCGACAAAGAAAGCACTGTTGAAACGGTTCTTGGCCGGCTGGATGACGTTGTAGAACGTTCCCTGTTCAAACCATCGGCCTTTGGATGTGCGGCGAAAGACAAAGCTGCCGGTGTTGTGAAAGCACTGTGGTGACTGTACGAAGCCAACCCGCGGGTCGTCAAAGTAGCCTAGGGTTCGTTCCAGGATCTTTGCTTTGGGCATATGGTCGGCATCCAGGCACAGAATGAAGTCAGCCGTAGAGTGAGCCAGGCCGTTGTTCATGTTGCCCGCCTTTGCATGAAGGTTATTCTCGGGCGCGAAGTAGTCGGCCCTCAGCCGCCGAGCCATCTCCGCCACCTCGGCTCGGTCGCCGTCGTCCAGCACCAGCACCCGGCCGACGCCGCGGATGCGTTTCGCGGCATGGACTGTCATCTCCAGAACGGTCAGCGGCTCGTTGTAGGTTGGTATGAAGACGTCGACCCGGCGAGCCGCCAATCTTGCCGGCCGATGTATCGGCACCTGGACCTTGTGAAGGATCCACAATGAACTCACGGTCATGAAGATGCCGTAGAGCTCCGCCGCATAAATGATCGGCCCAAACCACACATCCCAATTGACGATGACCGTCCGCCAAACGAGATAGGGCCCCAGAAGCACCGCGTATAGGCCGAGGAGCCACGAAAACCAAGCTGGCGTGTCGGCTTGCCGAAATTGCACCTCGTAGTCGGCAGCGCTGGCTGACGCCACCGAAGTTGTCTCAGTTCCTGCCCGCGGCCGGCTCATCCCGCGCCCTTTCGGTTGGTTGGCATGGGTCTGCGTTCGTGATACTGAGCGAGACAAGTCCTCCCGCACAGGCCCCCTAGGTGTGGTGTCCTGCCACCATCGAGAGCCCGACCTCGGGTCCAGAGCGACGGTTTGCTCATGCATTGAGACCGATATCGTTTTCGCGATCTTCGAGGGCAACTGCCACGGCAACCCGGCGCGGGCCAGACGCTGCTGCTCGTGCGCGGAGGCAGGCGGACGCCTGCTCATGCCGAGACGGCCGTATCTCGCCTTCGTCCATTGGGCGCTGTCGTCCGAAGCGTCGAGTCCGAGTGCCGCTGAAAGCACGAAGCGGAAGTTGAGATAGCACGGCTGCGCGAGCTGGAATGCGGGGCTGAGCCGCGCTTGATCGGCTGGCGTTCTTGCCTCTGTCCACTCGCGGCGCTTCCGGGTAGTCAATCGTGGCGGTGCGCAGGTGGTAAGGGTGTAGCATCGGGCGCACGTCGGCGTTTCACGCGGGGCCGCGACCGTGATCGAGGGCCGAAGAATCGAAGCCCGGACGAGTTGGCTCGTGGTGCTTGCCCGCCAGGGGAACGGAGGTCCGAATGTTCGGTAAGCACCAGTGGGGCCGTGCGCTGGTCCGGGCTCCACTCATGAGACGGGCCTTGGCGCTGGCTACAGCGCTGGTCGTCATCGGCGCTGTTCCGGTTGGTGCCCAGCCCCAGCAGCCCCAGCAGAGCCTAAATGGGCGATCGCTGCGCGTCTCGTTGAGAGCCGAACTCGCCCGCTACCTGAGCACCCGGCGTGTGGCTGAGCACATCTCCGCAGTGTCACTGGCGGTCTCTTTTCGCGGCCAGACGCCAAGCATCAATCTCGCTGTCGGGAGCACCCGCTACCAGGGCGGGCGCCCTATTTCATTGAACAGCCTGTGGGAGGTCGGCAGTAATACCAAGGCGTTCACCGGGGTGATGCTGCTGCAGCTGGAGGCCGAGGGCAAGTTGTCGATCAACGACACGCTCGGGAAGTGGCTACCCCAGTATCCGGCGTGGCGGGGAGTCACCATCAAGCAGCTGCTGAACATGACCAGCGGCATCCCGGACGCCCTCGCACTGCCCGCTTTCCTGCGGACGTATGCCGCCGCCCCCAACCAGGTGTTCTCGGCGAAGCGTCTCGTTCACTATGCGGCTGGCCTTCCGCTCAAGACGGGCTGGAACTACTCAAACACGAACTACGTCCTCGCGCAGATGATCATCGAGCGCGTGACCCGCGATAGCTACGCCGATCAACTCCGCAAACGGATAGCCAGCCCCCTCGGTCTGCACAACCTGTTCAGCAGCACGACGCGCTACGCGCGATCGGTCACCGCCAGGCTGCCGGCTGGCTATTACTACATCGGCCCTCAGACTCTGCCGGAGATGTCCTCGCAATTCGCCAAGGACCAGAGCCGCTACCCGGTGGCAGCCACGGCGTCGGGAGGGATAGTCAGCTCGCCGGCGGACCTTGCGAAATGGGGCCGCGCTCTGTTCACAGGCCGTGAGCTGCCGCGAAAGCAGCAGCGCGAGCTGGAAAGCCTCGTCTCGATGAGGACGGGAAAGCCCATCAAGAAGACGACCTCTGCGGATCCGGCCGGCTTTGGCCTCGGTGTTTCGCAAAGGACGGAGCCGGCCCTGGGCACGGTGTGGGCATACCAGGGCTCAACGTGGGGCTTTCGGTTACTTCTCATTTACGTCCCACGCTCAGGCAGCGCCATTGCCATCGGCGCGAATAGCCTCCCGGAGGAGGACCACCTCGCCCTGCTCGGGAGGTCGGTCTACCAGAAGTTGCACAGAGCCCGCGTGAGCTGAACCGACCCCAACCGCACGTCGCCGCCCCGTGACAAGTGGTGCGGCACATTCCGCTCCTCCGCCTGCTCCCGCCCGTCACGGGGCGGGGAAGGAACTTGTGCAGGATCGGTCGCTGGCCCGACCTTGCTCCCGGATCTTGAACGACTTGCTCGGCGCGGGCTGACGAGCTCGTACGAACGTCCAATTTCGAAGAATTCTCTCTTGGTCCTAAAGGTTGGCTTCGTAGGTGCCGATGCGGAGAGAGAGAAGAGCTACACGCTGACTCCACTGCCGGGAGCCGGACGCAGGATCGGTCTCACCAAGTAGGCGGCTCGCGGCAAACGGACACTTCGTGCGCCACGGACGGCCCGCCTTGATGGAGGTTCCCCGATGCCTTTGGCCGTCCCTCTCCGCGCGCGCAGCGCGATTCGTCGGATCACTGCCCTGACCTGTTTCGCGGTTCTCGCCAGCACGGGCGTGGCGTTCGCATCATGTCCAACCCAGCCGGTGGCCACGCCGTTCTCGCAGTGGAGTGATGCGAACAGCTATTTCCTCGTCCCAGGAGGCTCGTTCGAGGGATCGTCCGATGACGTCGGATGGCGCCTGGACGAACGCGAGCTTGACCTCGGGCAATGAGTCGTTTCAGGTCAACAGCAGCGACGACAGCCAGTCGCTGAGAATCGACAGCGGAGGCAGCGCAACCTCGCCGTACTTCTGTGTCGACAACACGATGTCGAGCCTCCGCTTCTTCGCGCAGCAGCTCGACGGTGGTAGCGATCTCCATGTCGATGCGCTTGTGCAGAGGCGATACCGCGTGGTCGTCGTGCCCCTTGCGGATCTCGCCGACGGGTCGATACCCGCATGGGCGCCCACCGACCCGATCGACGGGGGAGCCGGGGCACTGGCGGATGCACGCACGATCTCAGTGGCGTTGAGGTTCACTGCGCCGTCGGAGACCGGCAGCTGGCAGATCGATGACGTCTACGTCGACCCCTACCGCTCCGGTTGAGGAGCGGGTTCTCACAAGCTGGAGCTGTATCGCGCATGAGCAGTTTGGGATTCTCAATTGACGCGCCACATTCGGCGATCGAGCGCTTGCTCGAGCGCAGCTGGGAGCGACGCAAGCGCGCCGCGTCTGAGCGCGAGCTAATCGTCGACGCCACTGCCGGAGCCCTCTTCGTTGCAGCCGCCAGTGCGCTGCTGCTCTGCGGTGGTCTGTCTGCGGTAAATCCTCCGCTCGCAGCTCTGCTCATCGCGGTCTACGCGGTGGTCGGGCGCGTCGAGTTCGCAGTGGGCGCTGGTTACGTTGTGCCGACCGAGCTGATTCTCATCCCGATGCTTGTGATGCTCCCGCCCGCGGCGGTGCCGGTCGCAGTTGGTCTCGGGCTGGTGATCGGGAATGCATTCGACTGCGCGCGCGGTCACGTACCGCCCCGGCGGGTCCTTTCGGCGCTGCCGGACGCATGGCACGCGATCGGTCCCGCGCTCGTGCTGCTCGCGGCCGGATCGCCGACGATCGGCTTCGGCGAACTGCCGCTGGTGGTTGCCGCTTTCGCAGCCGGCTGCGTCGTCGACCTCACGAGCTCTGTCCTTCGGACGCGGCTGTCCGGTGTTGTGCTCGAGTTCCGCGTCCAGATGCAGGTCATTGCGATCGTATGGGTGGCTGACGCGTCCCTGGCGCCGCTGGGCTTCCTCACGGCAATCGCAATGCGTCGCAGCACGTTCGCGATTCTGTTCGTACTGCCAATCGTGTTCCTGCTCGCGTGGTTGGCACGTGAGCGCAGCCGGCGCATAGATCAGGCCCAGCAACGGCTAAAGCTTGTCGAGCGCGAACGGGCTCGGCTGCAATCGGCCGTCGGGCGGCTCGGTGACGCATTCGCCGCCAAGCTCGAGCTGAGCGGCCTGCTGGACATCCTCCTCCACGGGTCGATCGAAGCGGTCGACGCCACGGCTGGGCGACTTGAGCTCGCTTACGGCCCATCTCCTCAGCAGCTTGTTGCGGGCGCGGAGGAGTGGCTGTGCATGCTCGAGCGCGAAGCCACGATGGGCCGAGAGTCCGCCGCCCCGTTTCAGATCGGCGCAGGCGGGCGTGTGGACCCTGAGCGTGCCGATGCGGGTCGCTGCATCGCCAGGCGTGATCACCGGGTCACTCCGGTTCATACGCGTCGGCCGTGCGTTCGAGGAGGTCGAAATCGCGCTCGTTTCCGAGCTGGCCAGCAAGGCTGAGCTATCGGCGGCCGAGATCATCGCCCATCACGCGATCTGCGAGCAGGCGATGACAGATTCGCTGACAGGCCTGGGCAACCGTCGCAGACTCGGCGAGGATCTGGGTCGCGCGTTCAGGGATGACGCCGACGGCAGCACCTCGTTGCTTCTGCTCTTCGACCTCAACGGCTTCAAGGACTACAACGACACCTTCGGGCACCTGGCCGGCGACGCGTTGCTCGCGCGTCTCGGGACCAAGCTGCAGCGCGCGGTCGACGGATGCGGCCGTGCGTATCGACTCGGTGGCGATGAGTTCTGCGCGCGCGTGGATCTGAAGGGACTGGCGCCGGACGTCCTGATCCGGAGGGCCTCCGCGGCGTTGGCGGAGACCGGTGCCGGGTTCACCGTCGATGCGTCGCTCGGCGTCGTGCTGCTGCCGCACGAGGCGGATAACGCCGAGCATGCGCTCCAGATCGCCGACGAGCGCATGTACGCCAATAAGCCAAGCCGATCGACTGCGGCGCGCAGCCAGGCCGGCGAGGTCCTCTTGCGCACGATGCACGCCAAGCAGCCCGAGCTCGACGAGCACGCAAGCAATATCGCGGATCTCGCAGGGAGGGTGGGGCGTCAGCTCGGACTGGGCGGGGAGGCGCTCGACGACGTCACGCGAGCTGCCCAGCTGCACGACATTGGCAAGGTCGGCGTCCCCGACGCGATTCTCAACAAATCGGGCCAACTCAGCGAAAGCGACTGGGAGTTCGTCCACAGCCACACCATCCTCGGCGAGCGAATCCTTCACGGCGCTCCGGCGCTGCGCGGCGTTGCGCGTGTCGTCCGCGCCAGTCATGAGCGCTGGGATGGCTCGGGCTATCCCGACCGGCTGCGCGGCACCGAGATACCGCTCGGTGCGCGGATCATCAGCGTATGCGACGCCTACCAGGCGATGACGACGGACCGCTCCTACCGGGCTGCAGTGGCGCATGAGATCGCTTGCCAGGAGCTGCGTCGCTGCTCCGGCAGCCAGTTCGATCCGGCAATCATCGGCGCGTTCCTCGCCGTGATCGACGGTCGTGGCGAGTGCTCTGAGCTCGATGCAACGCAGTCAGCCGCTATGCACGTTCGAGCGCTGCTCGGCCTCGGTGTTGACGAGCCGATGGCGCAATAACCGACAGCTGTCGCGACTCGACCCAGGCGCTCCCGAGTCGCGCTAGGAGTCAGCCCGCCGCCAGCCCGAGGACCTGCGGGACGAGTCGGACATCACCGCCCGAAACCCGGACGATGACACTGAGGTGATTCACCGCCGAGGGACGGCGGTCAGACGCCAGAGTTCGAGCGCCGCCGCCGACTCAGGCCGAAGCTTGGCGTTCGACCGCCGACGGGTGGCGGTGGATCACCTTCGTTCGTGTTCGCAGCCGGCTCCACAACGGCAAGCACAGGCGACGGACACAATCGCCAGTGGCCTCTCGTAGTCGGTCGAAGCGGGAGTCTCGACAGGGCTGCGATCGGACTGCCGCCTCGCACGGACACGAGCGGCCTGAGCGAGGGCCGGTCAGCGTGGCCAGGTGGGGCTTGAGACGGCGCCAGGCATGGCTTTTTCCCACAGCTCGCCTAGATGTGCGAGGTCGGATTGGTCGAGGTGGGAGAGGAGCATCTCGCGCACGATCCGGTGGTGGGTAATTTGCGCCTCGCGGAGGCGGTGGATCCCGACGGCGGTCAGGCCGACGAGGAGGCTGCGGCGGTCGTGAGGACTGACGCTGCGTTCGACCAGCCCGAGCTTGGCGAGCCGGTCGACTGACCGTGAGATCCCGCTCGGGCTGAGGTTTCGCCGCTGTCCGAGTTCCCCGATCGACATGGTGTGGGCTTCAGGCGAGACGAGTGTGATCAGGACGCCGTAGGAGTCGATGCCGAACCGGTGCTTGGCGAGCAGTTGACGTTCAAGTTCACGGAACACCGAGGAGTGGATGCGCAGCATCCCCCGCCACGCGCCGAACTCCTCAGCGGTGAAGGGGTCGGGCTCGCGCGGCTCGCCGCCGGGAATGGGGGGATCAGGTTCGACCACAGAACTACTTGACGTGCGCAAATAAACCACCTAGTGTTTGCATAGCGCAAATACTCTACAAGTTGCGCGGAAAGGGACCAATGACCAGCACCGCCGCCGCCCCAAAGGCCCTGTCGCAGGGCGAGGGCCTGCGCCTCCCGTCCGGCCCGGGGAGAGATCTCGTGTTCAAGCTCACGGGCGACGACACCAGGGGCGCAATCGACTACTTCGTCTGTGAGGTCGCACCGCACGGTGGACCGCCGCTTCACGTCCATCACGACCAAGACGAAACGCTCCATGTCATGGACGGTCGCTTCAAGGTGCGGATCGGCGATCAAGAGCACACACTCGATCGCGGCGGGTTTGCATATCTCCCGGCCGGGCTGCCGCACGCATTCCTGAACCTCACCGACCAGCCGGCCGAGCTCACCGTCGTGTTCGCGCCGGGCGGCGGCCACACATTCTTCGAGGAGCTAGCGCCCGCGACGCGAACCACGACACCCGACCGCGAAGAGGTCGCTGCCATCTTCGAACGGCACGGCATGACGCTCCTCGGCCCGCCGCTCAGCGCCGACTGAAAGGGTCGCACGTCGGCCACCGCGTCCGGCACGCCGGAGAACCGTCGTCTTCTCCCGCCTGGGGCCGGAGCAGCGAGCGAGCGTGCGCCTGACGGCGATCGGTCCAGACGGCGACGCCGGCCCTGCAGCGACGCTCGTGAGCCCACCGGCGCGTCCACCGGCTCGCGTCCGCGCGATTCGGCTCACGCGCCGTGGGACCTCGGTTGTCGTTCACTGGCATCCGGCGCGTGGGGCCGTCCGGTACCTCGTGCGCGTCAGCATCGGTCGCGATCGCTACGCTGCTGCTGACCGCACGGGCGGAGCTCGTCTCCCGTGGAACGCTCAGTCGCTCGCGCCGCGGACGCCGTGCGACGATCAGCATCCGCGCCACCGCCCCCGACGGCGCGGTGGGCGCCGCCGGGGTCACCCGATATGCGTAGGTGAGAGCCCAGGATTCAGACGTGCCTCAAGCCGTGTCGCTTCGCCTCGTGGGATCAGCGGTGCACCACAAGCGAGCGTTGTGTGTGGCCGATGTCGCCGGGATCGCGACAAGGATCACATTCGACCCCGGTCGTGACGCGGTAGCCTGGTGTCGGCGGAATCGGCCGTCACATTGGCCAACCCGCTGTGGACATCGCAGAGTTTGATGGCTCGGACTCGAGGGGGGCTGGGGTGAGGTCAGCACACCGGGGGCTACTCAGCGGAAATCGACGAGTGGCCATAACGATCGCCTACCAGGTCGCGCTGAGCGTGAGGCAGATGATTCCGCCCGGGCGGCGCGTCGGTTGCAAAGTGGACGCGCGTACCGTGCGAGTACCCGAGTGGAGGGGGGTTGGGGTGAGACCCCAAGCTACTTGCCATGCCCAAGCCAACGCAACCGTCGCGATAGAGGTGAGTCACCATGACCGACGCTAAGCCCGTCAGCGGAAGATCCGCACCCGCCCGACACCCGTCCGAGCTTCGCTGGGCCCCGGCCGCAGTCGCTGTTCTGTTGATCCTGGCGTACCTCGTGTTGATCCCGGTGGGGATTATTCACAGCGGAAACCGACTAGGGACCACAGAATGCATACTCGCGGCCGTTCTGCTGGTCGTAATCTTCTTCTCCGCGCAGACTTCGTACTCGATCAAGGACCTAAGTGTCGGCTCTAGCGGTCTGCAAGCAAACTTTGAACGCATCGAAGAGCGCCAAAGTGCACTGGAGTCCGAGGTGAGGGCCCTCCAGGTCACGCTCACGGGTCTGGTCACAAAGTTCGAACTCACGCTCCTGGAGAAGCTTGCCTTTGAAAGCCCGGCAATTGTGAAATTCAGCGAACATATGAAGGGCGAACTCGAACATCTTGACGCCATGCAGTTCGTACGGCCGACACACCTGCACGGGCTCAATGCCATCCGCGAGGAGCATGGTGGCGGTTTGGATGACTTTGACCTGAGGCAATACGTCGAGATAACGGACGAGGGCCGAGAGTATCTGGCTCTTCGGCGGGAGCTTGCTGCGAGGACCGCCCGTGAGCAAGCACCGTCCTGACTCTGTCAGCTCGCCTCGCGTCTGCGCACGGGGGAATGTCGTCAGGCGGAGACGTCGATCTGGCGAACCGTGCCGGCACTGCCGTCCTCGCGCAGGAAGATGCCGGTGCTCTGCAGCGTCCCGAGTTCGTCGTTGGTGGCCGGATCGCGGAACGAGAACGGTGTGGCGGTGTTCTGCAGTCCGATCGCTCCGACGCCGGCCTGCTCGAGTGTTTGGAGGGAGCCGGCTCCGTCGCTGGACGGCTGCCACAGTCTCAATTGGCTGAAGCTGGTGTCTGCGGAGTCGATCCACCCGTTGGCGTCGGTGTCGAGTGCTGAGAGCTCGCCATAGCCGCTGCCGGTCTTCGGGCCGAACAGTTCGCTGCCGTCATCGATCGTGCCGTTGCCGTTGCGATCCAGCGCGAGCAGCGGCGAGCCGCCGGTGGGCATCGCGACCTGCTCGACGACGCCGTCGGCGTTGACGTCGAACGCGATTCGCTGCGGTGAGAGTTGCGTCGGCGCGCCGTTCAGATCGATCACCAGCGGGTCCTTGGCTGGCGTCGTGCCGGCGCGGATCGAGAGCGAGTCGGAAGCGAGGAACTCGCGCGAGATCGTCGCTTGCAGATTGAGCGTGATCTGGCGCCCGTCGGCGGTGGTGACGGTGCCGTTCGCGGAGAACGTCGAGGTTTGCGCCTCGTAGCGGATGCTCTGCGCGTCGAGCTCGACGGCGACCTGCGGCTGGGTGGGCGTCTGCGCCGAGGTCTGATGCGCCGGCGCGGCCGCGTTCCCGTTTGCCTTTGTATCGAGCTCGCTGGGGTCGAGCAGCTTGATCTTCTGCCCGGTGAGGCGCTCGACCAGAAGGGCCAGGGCATAGAGCCTCGGGCCCAGCTTCGCGAGCATCTCCGCGTGGTCGCTGCGATCGACTGCGGCGGGTGAGATCTCGGCCTTGTCGGTCTTCGTCGGCGGGCCGGCGGCACGCTGCGGCGGACGGGAGTCGATCCGAAGCGTCGTGCTCTGTCTGCTGTAGGCGACCGAGGAACTGGTCGCGCTGAGGGTGAGATTGGATTGGGCGATGTGCATCCGTGCACGCCCCTTGGGCTTCGTGCCGCCTCTCCGTGAAGCGGTCCTAGGCAGGTAATCGGCCATCGCAGGACGGACTTCACCCAGCTTCCACCACCGAGACCGTGAACGTGGACAGTTCGCGGCCGGCGCGTGAGAGTTCGTGCGAAACCCGAGCGTCCACAGGCCTGGGCCAGAGTGCCCCTTCCATGCAAGGGGCAAGTCGCGACGTGCAGAATGACGCGGCGATCGCTTTCGTGAAGCTCGTCCGCAAGCTCGCCAGGCGTAAGCGGCTCTGACGCACGCCCGCGCCGGCAATTCACTCCGACGAAGGCACGGTCCGGCTCAGTCGTACCGTGGCCAACGGCGCCAGTCAGGTCGCGGTGGCGGCGGGGCGACGCGCGACTCCGCTGTCCTCTGCGGCGCGCGCGACGGCCGCGGCCACGACCTTGACGACGTTACCGTTGAACACGCTCGGGATGATGTAGTCAGCGCGCATTTCGTTGTCGCGGACGACTCCGGCGATGGCTTGCGCGGCGGCGAGCTTCATCGGCTCGTTGATCGTGCTGGCGCGGACATCCAGCGCGCCGCGGAAGACGCCCGGGAAGGCCAGCACATTGTTGATCTGGTTGGGATAGTCCGAGCGGCCGGTGGCCATGATCTCCACGTCGGTGCCGACCTCCTCCGGGCGTACCTCTGGCACCGGATTCGCCATCGCGAAGACGATCGCTCGGTCCGCCATCCTGCGGACAGCGGCCGCCGACACGGCACCTGGCCCGGACAAGCCGACGAGCACATCTGCGCCCGCGAGCATGTCGTCAGCCATACCCCGCTCCCCCCGGGGGTTCGTCGCCGCAGCCAGCGCCATCCGGCTAGGGTCGAGGCCAGGGCGCCCGGCATAAAGCGCGCCCTCGCGATTGCACACGACGATGTCGCGCACGCCGTAGGCGAGCATGGTCTCGGTACAGGCCAATCCAGCGGCGCCCGCGCCCACGACCACGACCCTGACGTCCGCGACGCGCTTGTCGACGACACGCAGCGCATTCATCAACGCCGCCAGTACCACGATCGCGGTGCCGTGCTGGTCATCGTGGAACACCGGAATATCGAGCTCGGTGCGCAAGCGCCGCTCGATCTCAAAGCAACGCGGCGCCGAGATGTCCTCCAGATCGATCGCACCGAACGTCGGCGCCACCGCCTTGACGACATCGACGATCTGGCCGACATCCCGCGTCGCCAGGCACAGCGGAAAGGCATCGACGCCGGCGAACTCCTTGAACAGCATCGCCTTGCCCTCCATCACCGGCATCGCAGCCTCGGGACCGATATCGCCCAATCCCAGCACCGCCGTGCCGTCTGAAACCACCGCCACCGTGTTGCGCTTGATCGTCAGCGACCAGACCTTCTCGCGGTCTTGGTGAATCGCCATAGAGACTCGGGCGACGCCCGGCGTGAAGGCCATCGAGAGGTCATCGCGCGTCCTGACCGGGCTCGTCGGGTTGACCTCGAGCTTTCCGCCCAAATGCATCAGAAAGGTGCGGTCAGAGACATGTTCCACCGTGACGCCATCCAGATCCTCGACCGCCGCCACGACCGCTTCTCCATGCGTCGCGTCGGCGCACGCCACGGTCACGTCGCGCACGACCTCGCCACGATCGACCCGTACCAAGTCGATCGCGCCGATGCTCGCGCCAGTCTCGCCAATCGCGCTGGCAACATGCCCGAACGCACCCGGCTGCCGCTGATCGCGCACGCGCACGGTGATGCTGTAAGCCGCCGACGGCTGGATCACCGGCGTCGGAGCCCTCGGCACCGCAGCAACCACGGACGTGCCGCCGTCCGGCTCGCCCATGCGATCAACGCCATCGGTGTCATCACGATCCCTCAGCCAGCGGGCAGCGCAGCGGCCAAAACGGCTCCGTCTAGCGCCTCAAGAGTACGCTTCGTGGATCGTACCCCTGTGGCTTTGCGGCGGCAACCCGCCGATGCAAACCCCGAGGCGGCTCACCACCGCCGGCTGGGCAGCCGCCCCAAGCCGAGCGCCGCAGCTCCTCGGCTAGCCGGCCTCTTCGCGAAACCGCGCATCTCGGGTCGCGAGCCGCCACAGCAAGCCCACGACTGCTTCGCCACACTGAACCACGCTGTCAGCGCCGAATCTCAACGGCGCCCGAGCTGCTGCCGCAGCGGGCCCGCGACCAGCATGTTGGCGAAGTAGCCGCTCGTGCACGGGCTGGCGGTTTTCGTGCCATCAAACGAAACTGTCGCGCGCCAGCGGCCGACATGCGGTGGGACGAACACCACCGACGCAAGGCCATGCACTGCGTGCACACGGTAGTAGCGATGGAACTGCCAGCGCTCGACCGGATCGAAGTACTCGACGGTGATGGTTACCGGTCCCGCGACGGCTGGGGTTACCTGCGCGCCGATGTGGACCGCTGTCCCCGGCAGCACCTCTGTATACCGCCGGCCGTTCATGGTGACCTTCGCGTGGGTGATCTGGCGGGACTGGCGAAACAGCGTGAACGGTCCGGAGCCGAAGTCGTGTGCCTGGACGACGACGAAGTACCGGCCCGGGGGGGTTTGGCGCCTGATCGTCTCCTCGCCTGAGGAGCCGCAGTTGCACTGCAGGTAGTCGCCGCGGTCGTTGAGGAGCTTGAGGTCGAACGGCGCATCGGAGGCTGCCCGCAGGAAGAGCACCAGGTCGCTGCGTTGGGTGACGTCGAAGCGGTACAGGCGCACATCGTCGATCAGGTTGCCATGCAGGTACCCGTCGACGTGGCTGAAGTTGGGCAAGAAGATCCCTGGCGCCCGCTCGGCTGGGCTGGCAGGGCGGACGCGGAGTCCGTACCGTTGCGAGCCGCGGTTGCCGGACGCGGCCACGATCAGGAAGCTCCACACGCCGCTGACCCGCGGTGTCCACAGCCGGTAGCCGGCACACGTCAGTTCGCCGAGCGGGGTGGTGTTGAACGAGGAGGTGGCCGGCGGGAAGATCCCAAGCTGCATGCAGCCCTCGTCCGGCTTGACGAGGTTGATCTTGTACGTGGTTCCCGCCGTCAAACGCATTGAGTACGCCGCCCTCTGATAGAGCGTCCCGTCGAGCGTGCCGACCGCGCCCCGCGAGCGCAGGGGCGTGCCGGGCGGCTTCGGCGGCGCGGGCAGTGCGAGAACCCTCATCGAGAACGTTCCGGAAACCGAATCCGATTGTTCGGCGACGCGAAGCAGATAGGTCGTGTTCGTCGACGGCGTGAACGCCAACGCTGCACGACCGTTTCGGTCGGTCTGGTCGCATGCGACGCTCGACAGCCGGGAACGCTGACGCTGGTAGACGTCGATTGCCGCGTCCAGAGAACCGTTCGCGGTGAGTTTGATCCCGATGCGCGACGGCGCAGTGGATCCGACCGAGATCGAGTACCAGACCGAACCGGCTGTACCCGCGCAGCCCGATCCGGGCTCGTTCGATTCAAACGTCGATCCGACTGTCGTGCCGTGGACCGTGACGGGCAGCGACTTGAGTGCGGAGGCGTCCGCACGATTGTCATTTGTCGGAGGCGCCGGCACGGCGAGCGCGCCGGCGGCCGTGCCCATGAGAATCGCGCTCGCAAGAACGACAGCCTTTCCAAGCACCGAGCCAAAGTGTGTGTGGCTCGGCCAACCGTTTCCGGTCATGACGTCCTCCTCCATCTGAGTTCGCGTACGCCGCCGGGAACTCCGGTAGTCGCATCGAGGTTAAGACGCCAGTGGAGTGTCGGCATCCGTAGCCACCATGCGAGACGGATCCGTGAAATCCCGTAGATCGTGGCCTCGCACGCTGCCCGTGACGGGCAGCTGAATCCACTCGACTCGTCCGCGCGCGTGACGGAGTTCGGCACATGGCAGTGGGTGAACCCAGGCGGCTCGGCCCGATTGGGTGCTCAACATCTCGACGACATCACGAACTAAGTGAAGGGGCTGCTTCGCACACGACTCATGCGTGCGTATTCTGTCGTCACCCTCTGCGGCCGGCTCGTGCTCGACGGGCAAAAAGCGGGGTGCGCCGAACAGCCAGTACCCGGGCACCCGCAGCTGGCGGCCGGTCGGTCCCGGCCGCCGCCACGTCGTGCTCGCATGCGCCGGTTCTCACCGCCCGGCAACCTCGGCCGGCGGCGCTCCGACGATCGACGGAGCCTCGGATCGAGTCCGGCGACGCAATGCCCCGCCCGAGGCGAGTGCGGCTCCGCCCGTGAGCAGGAGCGCGATCCCCGGTCCCATGATGTACCAGGGGAGTGGCGTGAAATCGAGGCCCCGCATCGTCTGGGCGTCGGCCACGCTCGCGACCTGGAGCCGGACCAGCGCGACCGCGCCAGGCCGGATCGACGGCCACGCCTGAAGGCCCTTGACGACGTCGGGATAGCGCTGTGCGAGCGTCGCCGACAGCGCGGCCGGCGTCACGTGCAGCCGCTGAGCGAGCGCCGGGAGCATCGCCGTTTCGACCTGACCCACCATGCCGTCGATCAGCCGGTTGGCGGTCTGGGCACCGGTGGCCGCTTGCTGGGACAGGGCGACGCGCCCGACGTCGGACACGCGCTTGGCGTCCCGCGTCTTCTGCGGGTACGAGAGGGCGAGCGGCAGCACGAGCATCGCGCCGCCAACTGCTGTCGCTGCGATGAGCGGCAGTCGGCCGCGACCTCGCCACGTCCAGGCGCCGAGGCCGACGAGGCCCAGCCCGAGGCCGACGAGGATCCATGGCACCGTCGTCAGCGGCAGCCCGAGGAACGGCAGCGAATCGACCGATGTGAACTGCGGGTGCAGCGCCTCGAGCTGCGCCGCGACCGGCGTGACGAAGGCGACGAGCGGGGGCAGACCCCGAACGCCGGCGGCGACCGCCGGGAACTCCCGTGCGACGTAGGTGTTGAACGCCGCCGGGCTCATGTGCAGCTCGGCGGCGAGTTGCGGAGATGTCTGGTGGACGAACTGATCCAGCAGGGCCCCCATCGTCGCGAAGTTGGTGCGCAGGGCGTGCAGCCCGCTCACGGACATCGTCTCGCGGAAGCGGTTTGTCACCCGCTCACCGGCGGCCGACCGTGGGAACAGCGACAGCGCGAACGGCGCGGTCACCAGACCGATTCCGCACACCACCGCGACGATTGCAACGCTCTTGCGCATCACAGACTCCTCTCGTGCCTCGGGACTCTCGTCAGGCCGCCGCGGGGACGGCGCCGAGCTGCTGGAGAAGTCCGAGCGCGTCCCAGACCGTGCGCTGGTCGGTGATCAGGCCGTCGTCGACGGTGAACACGGAGATGCCCTCGACGGAGATCTCGTTGCCAGTCGCGGCCAGTCCCATGAGCTCGCCGATGTGCGTGCCGGTCGCGGTCCAGAGGACCGTCACCTTGTCGCCGGTGTCGTCGAGCTCGTCGATGTGCCAGTGGGCATCGACGGCGGCGTGGTACTGCGCGATGTGGTCGCGAATGCCGTCGCGCCCCATGACCTCCGCCGCCTGCGGATCATGGAAGGTCGCGTCCTCGGCGATGATCTCTGAGAGCACCCCAGGATCGCGATCGTTCGCGAAGTCTTCAAAGAAACGGCTGACGACGGCGGCGTTCTGACTTGACATACGGTCCTCCTCACGTGGGAAACGGCGCCGCCCGCACCGGCAGCGACCTCTGACGCGGAGCAGTATCCGGTTCGACCCGACGCCGCGGCATCGGCCATACGGCCTAATTTTCAAAACCGGTCGGAACGAGTCCGTGCTCGATCGCGAACACCGCGGCCCCGGCCCGCGTCCGGACGCCGATCTTGTCGTAGACGCTCGCCAGCTGGTGCTGCACCGTCCGCGGCGACACGATCAGCTCGTCGGCGATCTCTCGGTTGCTGAACCCACGCACGAGCACCCGCAGGACCGCGACCTCACGGTCGGTGAGATCGTTCGGCCACTTCGCCCGGCTCCGCGGCAGGCCGGCCGCTTCAAGCACCGCCGCCATCGCCTCCGCGTCCAGTCGGCCGGCGGCAACTTCGTCGCGGAGCACCACCGCCGCCTGGGCGAGCGAGACGCCCGGACGGTGGGGCCGGTCCTCGAGCAGGGCCGCGAACACATCCGCAGCGGCGAGCAGGCGCGCGCCGCCCGACAGCTCGCCGCCGCGCACGCCGCGGTGATAGCCGCTGCCATCGAGCCGTTCGTGGTGAGCGGCGGTCCGGGCGACGAGGCGCTCGAGTCCGGCGCATCTCCGGAGGATCCGCTCGGTCCAGTACGGGTGCAGCCGCACGCGCTCCCACTCCGCCGGCCCGAGCGGGCCCGGGCGATCCCAGACTGCACTCGAGATTCCGACACGACCGAGATCGAGGAGCAGTGCGCTGAGGCGCAGGTCGGTGCGCGTGTCCGCGCTGGCGCCGGTCAGCGTTGCCGCCTTGTCGACCAGGTCGGCGACATGGCTTGCGTGACCGAGCAGGAAGCGGCCCTTCAAATCGGCGAACGCAGCGAAGGCTGCGCAGACGGCCTCGATCTCAGGATCCCGGACCGAGCGCCGCGGTGCCGGCTCAACCGCGCGCACTTCCTCCAGGATGTCCTCGGAGGAGAGCGGGCCGAGGATCGCCTCGGCGGATGCCACGAACACCGCACACAGGTCCGGGTCGAGCTGGCCGCCGGCGCGCCGCTGCACCTCGCGCATCGCCTCGAGATCGCCTCCCTCGTAGTGGGCCATGACCGCGCGCTCGGCGACGTGCACGATCCGCGCGGCGATCGTCAACTCGTCTCCGCCCCGTCGCGAGGGCGCACCCCGGCCGTCCCAGCGCTCGTACACCTCGTCGAGCGCGACGATCGCGCCCGCCGGAAGCCCGAGTTGAGATCCGAGTCCGGCACTCACCTCACAGCTGCCGCTGGCGAGTTCCCTGCCGTGCTTGGGCACGACTGCGACGAAGCGCTCGCTCAGCTCGGCGGCCCGTGCCGGCCCCGCCCACGTGGCAAACCGCGCCCGCTGAGCACCGGCCCAGGCGGGATCGTCGAAGTCGAGGCTCTTCAGCTCCCTCTGGACCGCGACGTCGTCGTCGAACCACTCGGCGAACTTCGAGCCCTCCGCCGTGCACCCGAGCGATCGCAACAGGGACGCGAAGTACACAGCGGCGCGGTCTTCTGGCTCGAGCCCCAGCTCGTCCGCGAGCCCCGAGGCGACCGCACAGGTGCGGAGCCCCTTTTCGAACGGCACGCCAGCGCCGAGATCGGTCGCCAGCGACAGCGCGCCGAGTAGGTCGGAAAGTCTCAGTGCTTCGTTCGTCGTAGCCCCCATCCCTTCCGGGAGGACGCGATCCTACGCCCAATGGCCCGGAACGTGGACTCTGCCGTCGTTTCGCGCGTGCCAAGGTCGCTCCCGATGCCTTGATCTGCGCGGGCCGGTGACCTCCTACGACACGCGCATAAACACCCCGACCGTGAACTCGACATTGCCCGTGGTGGTCAACGGCATCCTCGTCGGCTTCCGCAACGAGTACAACCGACTCGGCAGCGGCGGGAAGAGCGCTCGCAAGCACTACGCGGCGATCGCCAAGGCCGCCGCCGCCGGCCACGCGCGCGTGAAGGCCTTCAAGATCGCCGCCAACGGCGACCGCACGCTCAAGGCGTGCGCCCTGCAAGGCAGCGCCCTACGTGAGTCTGGCGCGTGGGTCCACGGTCACCGTGGGCCCACCGGGCCGCCGCGAACGGGCGAGCGGGTGAAGCTGGGACGACACTTCGGGGCTGCTGGACCGCGTACAGTTGCGCGGGCATGGACGGCCGCGATGACGTCCCGCTGACCAACCTCGACACGCCGCTGTTTGACGATGCGCGCGCGACAAAGCGGGATCTTGTCGAGTACTTCGAGGTTGTGAGCGAGCAGCTGCTCGGTGAGCTGCGCGATCGGCCGCTGTCGGTGGTGCGGGCGCTGCGCGGCCGGAAGCCGTTCATGCAGAAGAACGTCCCCAGTTACGCGCCCCCGTGGGTCAAGACGGTGACGATCTGGGCGGAGCGCTCAAAGCGCGATGTTGCGTACGCGCTCTGTAACGATCCGCGGACGCTGCTGTGGTTCGCGAACCAGCGCGCGATCGAGTATCACCCGACGCTCGCGCGCGGCGATGCACACGGCTTTGCCCAGACGCACCTCGTGCTCGACCTCGACCCGCCGGCGCAGGCCGGGTTCGAGGCCGTCGTGCGCGTCGCGGAGCTGGTGCGCCGGGCGCTTGCCGACGCCGGGCTCGCGGGCGCCGTCAAGACGAGCGGGGCTAAGGGCTTGCACGTGTTCGTTCCAATCGAGCAGCCCGCAAGTGCCGAGGAGATCGCCGCGGCCACGCGGGCCCTTGCCGCGCGCGCCGAGCGCATCGACCCGGCGCTGGCGACGACCGCCTACGTCGTCGAGGAGCGAGGTGGCAAGGTGTTCCTCGACGCCACGCGCGCGGGCGGCGCGACCGTAGTTGCCGCCTACAGCCCGCGCATCCGTCCGGACACGCCGGTGTCGTTCCCGGTCTCGTGGGACGAGCTCGACCGCGTGGCGCCGACCGACTTCACGATCCACACCGTGCCGGCCCTGCTCCGGGGCGGCAACCCGTGGGCCGACCGCCTTCCCGAGCCGCAGTCGCTGCCTGCCGATCTGATCGAGGAGGGCCGCACGATCTCGGTCGCTCGCGTCCAAGCGATGCACGAGGGCAAGCGCCGCGCCCGCGAGCGGCGTGGACGAGCGGGCTCATAGCCGAACAACGCTCCGCCCTCAGGGGGACGTCCGCGCGGCCGGCGGCCGAGCGACACCGTTCGCGATCAGTTCGGCGACCGACCAGCGGCGAAGGGCCGCCGGGCGGTTCGCTCGGCGTGACTCGCGGTCAGTGCCGCTGTGCCCGCGCGCGCCGGAGCGGTCCGTGCGCGCCGCAGCCGTCGTCTTGGCCCGCGCTTGTCGGCGTCGGGTGAGGGCGCCGCGGACGGCACCCTCCGTCACGAAGTCGCCGCTGACGTAGGTGGTGTTCTGTTCGTGCTCCATCAATGTTTCTCCATGTCGTGGGCGGGATGCGCTCACGCGTTGTCGAGCGCGAGTGCGGCCTCGGTGCCGGCGTCGACCTGCGCGCTGCGGGCACGGGCCGCTCCGTCGGCGGGAAGGATCAGCGTCGCGAGCAGCAGGCCGACCCCGAACAACGCGGCAGCCCACTCGAATGCTGTGGCGTAACCGTGGATCGAGGCGGCGCTCGTGAGCGCTGCGGCATGAGCGTGGGCGGAGGCGTAGCTGGCGACGGCGCTGGCAAAGATCGTGCTGAGCAGCGCCGTGCCCACCGACCCGCCGACCTGCTGAGAGGTGTTCACCATGGCCGACGCGATGCCGGCGTCCGTGCTCTTCACCCCGAGCGTCGCCGTCGAGAAGGCGGGGGCGAAGATCAAGCCCATGGCCATCCCGCTGAGCAGGAGTCCGGGCAGGACGTGGCTGGCGTACGCGCCGTGCGCGGTGACCTGGGAGAGCAGGAGCATGGCGGTCGCACCGAGCGCCATCCCGCCCATGACCAGCGGCTTGGCGCCGGTACGCGGCAGCACCTTGGTCTGCACGGTCGTGGCGGTGACCACGATCATGCCGGTCATCGGCAGGAAGCCGAGCCCGGTCTTCAGGGGCGAGAAGCCGAGGTTCTGCTGCATGTAGTAGGTCAGGAACAGGAAGACCGCGAAGATGGCCGAGCCGGCCAGAGCGATGGTGGCGTAAGCGCCGCCCCGCGCCCGATCCCACACGATGTGCAGCGGCAGCAGCGGGTTCTTCACCCGACGCTCGAGCAGGATGAAGCTGCTCAGCAGCACGACGCTGGCGACCAACGCGATGATCGTCACCGGGTCTGACCAGGAATGGGTTTCGGCGTTCGAGAAGCCGTAGACCAGGGCGAACAGCCCACTCGAGGCGAGCGCGACGCCCGGAAAGTCGATCCGCGGCCGCACCGACTGACGCGAGTTCTGAAGCAGTCGCAGCGCCACGATCGCCGTGGGCACCGCAATCACGAGGTTGACGTAGAGGCTCCAGCGCCAGGAGATCGCTTGGGTCAATACGCCGCCGAGCAGCAACCCGAGCGAGCCGCCTCCGGCTGCGATCGCGCTGAAGATCCCGAACGCCTTGGCCCGATCCGGAGAGCCTTGGAAGGTCACGGTCAGGAGCCCGAGGGCCGACGGAGCCAGCAGCGCGCCGAAGGCACCCTGCAAGGCGCGCGCGGCAACGAGCATTCCGAACGACTGCGCGAGGCCGCCGATCGCCGAGGCGATCGAGAACCCGACAAGTCCGCCGATCAGGGTCCACTTGCGCCCGAAGAGGTCACCCAGCTTGCCTCCGACCAGCAGCAGGCTGCCGAACGACAGGGCATAGGCGGTCACGATCCACTGCCGGTTGTCGGTCGAGAAGTGCAGTGAATGCTGCGCTGAGGGAAGCGCGATGTTCACGATCGTCGCGTCGAGGACGACCATCAACTGGGCAACGCCGAGCAACGCCAGAACGGCCCAGCGGTTCGGTGCGGACTTTGAAATTTGAGGTGAAATGCTCATGCCTTCCTTCCTGGTGCCGTGTGGAGAACCATCGTAGCACGAATGATTTACGCTACAGGGATCAATCCTAGATCGGGGATCATCCATGCCACTGGAAGAATGACCGATTTTGCGCTATACTCGGCCGAGCCATGAACCCTCAAGCAACGCCAACCCACGCAGGCACGATGATCCTGTTGCCGCGGCTGGCCAAGCAGGTGATGCGCCGCAGCGACCCGCAGGCACTCGGGATCGACCTACGGTTGCTCATGGCTCTCAGTTATCTGGGCGACCACGACGGCGCGCCCCAGCAGGAGCTGGTCGACGCGCTCTGCATCGACGCCAAGAACGTGGTCCTGCTGCTCAACGAGCTTGAGGACCTTGGACACCTGGTGCGCCGCCGCGACTCAGAAGATCGCCGTCGCCACCGCGTGTTCATGACCGACAGCGGCTGGCAGATACTCGAGCACGCCGCGCGTATGCAGACGGAGATCGAGGACCAGGTCCTCGCCGCGCTTGACGCCGACGAGCGCGCGACGCTCCGCGACCTGCTGACCCGCGCGCTGCGCGGCGCCGAGCCAGAACGGGGCGGATGCGCCCCGGCCACGGTCGCCGAAACCGTCGCGTAGACGGCTTGCCGACTCAGGAAGGCTCGCGCCCGGGGAGCGGCCCGTCGGCGCCGGCGGCAAGACCGGCAACGTAGATCCTGGCTTGCCGGCGGGCGAGCTGATCCCAGTCGTGTGCGTGCGGGAGGGGCTGGGCGAGCATCGCCCCGGTGATGATGATGTCGTTTGCTGTGACATCGCGGCGGAGCGTCCCATCACTGCGCCCGCGGGCAAGCACCACCTCCAGCGGCTGACGGATCTCGGTCTGGAGCGCGGTGATCCGCTCGTCGTGGATGACCGGGCCACCGTGTAGCGGGAGGATCAGGTCGTCGCGGGCAGCGATGGTCTGCTCAAAGAAATGCGCGAGCGCCGCCGGGGCTGACTCGCCGCTCTCGGCGGCGGTGCGCGCGTGACCACGGACGAGACGGAAGGACCGCAGCACGAGCGCGGCGAGGAGGGCCGAGCGTGACGGGTAGTGGCGGTACAGGGTGCCGATTCCAACCCCCGCGTCGTCAGCGATCGTGGCCAGTGGCACCCTGTCGCCGGCGCGTCGAATCGCGACCGCGGCAGCGTCGAGCAGGCGTTCGCGGTTGGCGGCCGCGTCGCTGCGGAGCGGGCGGGTGGCTACCACTAAGCGGACGATATCATCCGCTTAGCCCGAAACGGAAGGAAG
>CAWEYQ010000036.1:0-111938 GCA_963813265.1 uncultured Solirubrobacterales bacterium
TGCTGCTGCTACTGCTGCTGCTGCTGCTCCCACAAGCGGCGAGCCCAAAGACGGCCCCCGATAGCAGGACGCCCGTCATAGCTTTGCCGAGAAAACGCATGCTCCTCCTATTGATCGATGCCCCAGTTCTCGGAAGGAAGGCAATCTAGTCCTGTCCGCGGACTGATCGCAAGACCCTCCGTCAGGACCTAACGAATCGGCAACGGGCGGCGCATCAAGCTGCAATCGCAGTCCAGAAGACCAGCCGACCGTCGATGATCCGGTAGACACCGTAGCGCCGCAGCGTCGTGTCGCCCTCGTGGGTGATGCTGTAGGTGCCGAGCACGCTGTGCCGATCGTGGGTCGCGAACAGGGCGGCACGCACCTTTGAGCGGCGGGCCGACTTGCGTCCGTGGTCGGTCGCTTTGGAGATCGCGCCCAGCATCAGGCTCATCGCCTCGTAGCCGTAGATCGCGTACGGCTGCGGAATTCCGTAGCGGTGCGCGTAGGCGGCGTAGAACGCGCGCGCGGACGGCGGATAGGAGGCGGGATCCAGCGTCGCCACGGTGATCATCAGCTGCGCGTCGAGGTTGCGCGGGATGCCGCCCTCGGCCGCGTCGGCGTACGTCGACTCGGCCATCCCCGCCGATCCGAAGATCTTTGCGTTGGGGAGCGCGGAGGCGATCTGCTTGGTCAGCAGGACGGCGTTGCTCTCGGTGATCGCGCTGATGAACACACACTCGGCCCCGGTCTTGGCGACCGCGGTCGCGAGCGAGCTGTAGTCGGTCGCGTGCGGATCAAACGGCTGGCTGCCGGCGAGGCGCAGCCCGCGCCGCTGGGCGGCGACCGCGAACGTCGTGGCGGTGTCCTGGCCATCGACCTCACCGTCGTCGAGCACGAATGTGCGGTGGCAGCCCTGCCGCAGCTGCAGCGCAACCTGGGCGGCCGCCTGGACGGCGTCATTGGGGACGATGCGGACGAACGTTCGGACGCCTGTCGGGTAATACTTGCCCGGCTCGCCCGGCGAGGCGCCGGCGCCCGCCGACGTGAGCCCCACCGCCGTGCTCGTGGGACTGATCTGCGCGATGCCGAGCCGGTTGAGCAGCGGAATCGAGACGGCGCTCGCTCCTGAGTTGAACTCCCCCAGGTAGCCGATCGCCGTCGGATTCGCGAGCGCCGTGTGAGCGTTGGTGCTCGTCTGCCCGGGATCCCACTCACTGTGCTGTGGCGTCGAGTCGTTGAGTGCCCTGAGGACGATTCGGTACTTGCCGATCCGGTTGTGGGCGTCGGCGAGGGCAAGCTGCTCGCCGCTCAGGACGGCGCCCTCGGCGACCCTCGAGGCGCCGTTCTGCGGCCCGCTCGAGTAGATCGTCAATGTCGTGCCCTTGATCTCGTCGCCGGGCGGCTTCTTCGCGCTTGAGCCACAGCCGGCGAGCACGCCGCCACCGGTGAGCGCCGCAGTTCCCGCCAGCGCGAGCGCCAGGGCCCTGCCGCGGCCCATCAGCCCTGTGCGGTGACCGATTTGAAGGGGATCAGAGCCCCGCCCTTCAGGCGGCTGACGACAAACGCCGAGAGGCTCGTGTCGCCCGTCGCGGAGCTGATCGACCACGGCGTAGGTACGGCGTACTGCTGATTGCGAAGCGCCAGGAAGCCCTTGACGACCAGAGAGCGGTCATTCGCCTTGGCTCCCGCGTTGGCGAGCACGTGCAGCACGGCGGCCATCGCCTCGTAGCCGAGGACCGCCTCGGGGGCGGGGGTGTGCCCGTAGGTCGACTTGAAGTCGCTCAGGAACTTCTGACCCGGCGACCCCGCGGCGCCCAGGTCGCGGGGCAGGAAGCCGGGAGACGAGACATACATCTGGGTGCCGGCGGACACCCCGAGCGCCGAAATCGCCGCGGCGGACGCGAACGCTGAGGGGGCGAACACCTTCAGCGTCGGGTTGGCGTGGACGACGTTCGTGAACGCCGCCGGGTCACGACCGGCGAGGAACACCGCGTCCGCGCCGGACGCCGACGGCGCGACGGTGATCCCGGCGCCGGAGGCGTCGCCGCGCAACGCTGCCGCGATCGCCTTGCCGTAGTCGCTCCCGTCGCCGGCGATGTACAGCTGCTTGATCCCGAGCGACTGCATCTCCGACGCCTGGGCCTTTGCCTCCTTCGCGGAGGTCGGGACGACGCGGGTGAAGGTCCGGCCGTAGTTCTTCAGCGACTCGTAGTAGTTGCCGGGCGACCCGGGCACGGCCGAGGATTGCTGGGTGAGCTCGACCGCCGTGTCGGTCGGGGTCACCTGGAGCAGGTCCTGGGCGTTCGTGATCCCGAGCGAGTCGGCCGAGTCGCCGGGCTGGATCTCTCCCACGTACGCGATCGCCTGCTTGTTGCTGATCGCGGTGCGGGCGTTGTCGGACAGCTTCGCCCCGTGGAGCAGCCTCAGGCTGAGCGTGACCGCGGTCACGTCCGCGTGGTGCTGGCCCCACGCGAGCTGCTCGGCGTCGAGCACGTCCTGGGCAACCGGATCGCTCGCGGCCGCGCCAACCGGCTCGGAGATGTAGAGCGTCAGCGACTTGCCGCTGACGGTCACGCTGCTGCCTCCCTGCTGGGCGCATCCGCCGAGCAGTGCAACGGTCAGCACCGACACGAAGCCGGCGGCGAACCTCCGCATGGCCGGCGTCAGTCCCGCCGACCGGGCAGGAACGGGAGCACGTTCCGCACGCCGATTGCGACGAGGATCATCAGGATCGCGATCAGGATCGAGTCGAACCCTGAGACGTTCAGCGACCAGAGGACGATCCACAGACAGAGTCCGGCTGTGGCAGTGAGAATCAGGCCCATCGCGCAGGAATCCTATCCGGTCAGCGCCGCGGAGAACTCCCGCACGAGCTTGCCCACCTCGGCCGGCGGATCGTCGCCCTCGCCGGCGGCCCGCACGAGCCGGGTGCCGATGATCACGCCATTCGCCCCCGCATCCGCGGCGGCGGCGGCCTGCGCGGGCGTCCCGATTCCAAAACCCACGGCCACCGGCACCGTCGCGGAGGCCGCCGCCCGGGAGACGACCCCGGCGAGGCCGCCCCCGTCGATCCCGGACCGCTCGCCGGTCGTCCCGGTGACCGACACCGTGTAGACGAACCCGCGGGCGCGACCACCGATCGTCCGCATCCGCGCGTCCGGCGTCGTCGGCGCGACGAGCGGGACGAGCGCGACCCCGCGGGCGTCGCAGACCTCAAGCACGCTCGCGGCCTCCTCAAACGGGAGATCGGGCACGATCAGCCCACTCACGCCGACCGAGACGAGCGCGTCGGCGAACCGCTCGAGGCCGCGCGCGAGGATCGGGTTGGCGTAACACATGACGATCACCGGCACGCGTTCGGCGAGCGTCCGCCCGACGTCGAGCACGTCATCGACCGTCACCCCGCGGCGGAGCGCCTCGGTCCCCGCGGCATGGATCACCGGACCGTCGGCGAGCGGATCCGAGAACGGGACGCCCAGCTCGATCAGGTCGGCACCGGCGTCGATGTAGGCGAGTCCGATCCGGCGTGAGCTCTCAAGGTCCGGATAGCCACCCATCATGTACGGCATCAGCGCGGCACGGCGGCCGTTGGCCTGGGCCGAGACAAACGCCTCGGCGATCCGATCGACTCCGCTCATCGCCGGCTCATCGCCGGCTCCGAGCTGCTCCAGCGCCTCGGCGAGGTCCTTGTCGCCGCGGCCCGAGAGGCAGATGACGTCAAGCTCGCTCGGGCCGTTCGCCATCGACCAGGCGAGGGCATGGGAGCTCTCGAGCGCCGGGATGATCCCCTCCAGCCGCGAGACGCGGGCGAAGGCATCGAGCGCCTGGCCGTCGGTGACCGCGACGTACGTCGCCCGGCCGCTGTCGCGCAGCCACGCGTGCTCGGGACCGGTCCCCGGGTAGTCAAGGCCGGCGGAGATCGAGTGGGCCTCGAGGATCTGGCCGTCCTCGCTCTGCATGATCGCCGAGTACGCCCCGTGGAGAACGCCTCCTCGGCCGCCGACCGTGAGCGGTGCTCCGTGACGACCGGTCTCGAGCCCCTCCCCCGCCGCCTCGACCCCGACGAGCTCGACGCCGTCATCGTCGACGAACGGGATGAACATCCCGATCGAGTTCGAGCCGCCGCCGACGCACGCGATGACCCGCTGGGGCAGGCGGCCGGTCCGTTCGAGCACCTGGGCGCGGGCCTCATCGCCGATCACCCGCTGGAGATCGCGGACGATCACCGGATACGGCGCCGGGCCGACGCACGAGCCGATGATGTAGTGGGTCGTGTCAACGGTGGCGACCCAGTCACGGATCGCCGCGGACACGGCCTCCTTGAGCGTCCGCGCGCCGGCCTCGACGGGTTCGACCCGCGCGCCGAGCAGCCGCATCCGCTCGACGTTCGGCTTCTGGCGGCGCATGTCCTCGGTGCCCATGTAGACGATGCACTCGAGGTCGAGCAGTGCGCACGCGGTCGCGGACGCGACGCCGTGCTGCCCGGCGCCGGTCTCGGCGATGATCCGATGCTTGCCCATCCGCCGCGCGAGCAGCGCCTGACCGAGCGCGTTGTTGATCTTGTGAGCGCCCGTGTGGTTGAGGTCCTCACGCTTGAGCCAGATCTCATGGCCGGCGGCCGCGGTCAGTCGTGAGGCTCGGTAGAGCGGCGACGGACGGCCGACGTAGTCACGCAGCAGCGCGTCGAGGTCGGCCCGAAACCCGGCGGTGTCCGCCCACGCGTCAACCCAGGAGGCCTCAAGCTCGGAGAGCGCGGGCATCAGCGTCTCCGGGACGTACTGGCCACCGTAGGGGCCGAACCGATGCTGGACCGCGCTCACGACGTGACGAGCTCCGTGGGAGAGGCCTCGGTGACGGCGCGGGCGAACGCGCTCAGCTTCGCTGGGTCCTTCCGGCCTGGACTGGACTCGACGCCGCTCGCGACGTCGACGGCGAACGGCCTGACGGTCGCGATCGCCTCGCCGACGTTCTCCGGCGTCAGCCCGCCGGACAGGATCATCGGCACCGAGCGGCCGTGCGCCCGCGCGAGGTCCCAGGCAAACGTCTCCCCGGTCCCGCCCGGCAGGCCCGGCGCGTAGCTGTCGAGGAGATGGAAGTCCGTGTGGAACGGTCCCAGCGCCTGGATGTCGGCGCGATCGCGGACGCGGGCGGCCTTGATCACCTTGGCGCCGGTGCGGCGTGCGGTCTCGGAGCAGAACGCCGGGCCCTCGTCGCCGTGGAGCTGGATCATCGTGAGCTCGAGCGCCTCGGCCGTCTGCACGACGTACTCCAGCGTCGGGTTGACGAACACGCCGACGAGCTCGGCGCGGCGCTTGCAGACGCCGGCGATCTCGGCGGCCGCGGCCATCTCGACCCGGCGCGGGGACGGCGGGTAGAAGATCAGTCCGACCGCCCAGGCGCCCGCGTCGAGCGCGCGCTCGGCGTCGGCCGGGCGGGTAAGGCCACAGAACTTGATGCGGGTGGGAGTGCTCGCCACACCCACATCGTAGGGAGAGTCAGTGAAGTCGAGCCCGGCCGTGGGACCCTACGGCGGCGGGCCAGCGACGCCGGCGAGCAGTTGGCGCACGCCGGCCTCGATGTCAGGCGAGCGCATCAGCGCCTCGCCGATCAGCACCGCGTCGACGCCGGCCTCGGCGAGCTCCCGCAGCTGCTCGGGACGGCTGTAGCCGGATTCCGCGACCGCGACCGTCCCCGCCGGCAGCGAGCCACGCATCTCGAGCGCGCGGCCGGTGTCGACGTCGAGTGTCTTCAGATCACGGTTGTTGATCCCGATGATCGGGACGGCGAGGTCGAGCGCGATCTCCAGCTCGAGCGGATCGTGGACCTCGACGAGCACATCGAGGCCGAGTTCGGTCGCGTCGAGGTGCAGGCGCGCGAGCTCGTTCGTCGTCAGCGCCGCGACGATCAACAGGACCGCATCGGCACCCGCGGCATAGGCCTCGAGCACCTGGTAGGTGTCGACGATGAAGTCCTTGCGCAGGATCGGCAGCGAGGACGCCACGCGGGCGGCGGCCAGGTCTCCGAGGCCGCCCCCGAACCGTGATTCCTCGGTCAGGATCGACAGCGCCGCGGCCCCGCCGCGCTCGTACGCCGCGACGACGTCCGCGAGCGCCAGGTCCGAGCGGATCTCCCCCGCCGACGGTGAGCTCCGCTTGTGCTCGGCGATCACTGAGAGACCGGGTCGGCGCAGCGCGTCGCGGAACGAGCGCTCGTCGCTGGTCGCGCGCCGCGCCTCGCACTGCTCGAGCAGCACGTGGGCGGGGAACCGATCCCGCCGGCGACCGAGAACCTCGCGGGTCGACGCGACGATCCGGTCGAGCTCACTCATGCGGGCATGAGCTCCTGGGTGCGCGCAATGAACCGGTCCATCGCGGCGACCGCCGCCCCGCCGTCGATCGCCGCCTGCGCCGCGGCGACGCCGTCCGCCAGTGACTCCGCGCCACCGGCGGCGTAGATCGCCGCGCCCGCGTTGAGCACCGCGAGATCGCGTGAGGCGCCGGGCGCTCCGGCGAGGATCTGGCGCGTCGTCTCGGCGTTCTGCTGCGGGTTCCCGCCGGGGACCGCCTCGGCCGGGTGGCGCTCGAGGCCGACCTCCTCGGGCGTGATCGCGTAGTGGCGGATCTCACCGCCGACGACCTCGACAACGTCTGTCGCAGCGGAGATCGAGAGCTCGTCGACCCCGTCCTGGCCGGAGACGAGCAGGGCATGCTCGGTCCCGAGCCGCTCGAGCGCCCCCGCCATCGTGTCGATGTACGCCGGATCGGAGACGCCGATCAGCTGGCGGGTCGCGCCTGCCGGATTGGTGAGCGGACCGAGGAAGTTGAAGATCGTCCGCACGGCGAGCTCACGGCGGACGGGGATGACATACCGGGTCGCCTGATGGTGGGCGGGAGCGAACATGAAGCCGAAGCCGACGTCCTCGATGCACTGCGCGACCGCTCCGGGCGGGAGGTCGATCCTGGCGCCGAGCGCCTCCAGCAGGTCGGCGGAGCCGGACAGCCCGGTCGCCGAGCGGTTGCCGTGTTTGGCAACCGTGCACCCGGCGCCGGCGGCGATCAGCGCGGCCGTCGTCGACACGTTGAACGTCCGTCGTCCGCCGCCGGTACCGGCGGTGTCGAGCAGGTCGGTGCGCGGAACCGTGACCCGGGCGGAGCGCTCACGCATCGTCCGCGCGAGCCCGGCGAGCTCGTCGACGGTCTCTCCCTTCGTGCGCAGCGCGATCAGGAACGCGGCGATCTGGATCTCCGAGGCGTTGCCGGCCATGATCTCCGAGAGCACCGCCGCGGCATCCTCGAGGCTGAGGTCGTGGCCGGAGGCGAGCGTGTCGATCGACCGCGTGAGCAGTTCGAGCCCGGAGTTCATCGCGTTCCCGCCAGGAAGTTGCCGAGCAGCTCGCGGCCCTGCTCGGTGAGGATCGACTCGGGGTGGAACTGGACCCCCTCGGCGGGCAGCTCGCGATGGCGCACGGCCATTACGACCTCGCCGCCGAACGCGCTGCGCTCAAGCACCTCGGGCAACTCGGGCGCGGCGACGAGCGAGTGGTAGCGGCCGACCTCGAGCGGGTCCCGCAGGCCACGGAAGATCGTCTTGCCGTCGTGCTCGATCACCGTCGTCTTGCCGTGCACCGGCTCGTGGGTGACGACGCGGCCGCCGAATGCCTGCACGAGCGCCTGGTGGCCCAGGCACACCCCGAGCAACGGCACATGGGCCTCCGGGAACCGCCGGACGGCCTCGAGGCTGATGCCGGCCTCATTCGGCGTGCAGGGCCCGGGCGAGACGATCACCCGGTCATAGCCGCGGACGAGCAGATCATCGACCGTCGCGTGGTCATTGCGAACGACCTCGACCGCCGCACCCAGCTCACCGAGGTACTGGACGAGGTTGTAGGTGAAGCTGTCGTAGTTGTCGAGCACGAGGACTCGCATCCCGCCCGCTCCGCGCGGCCCACCGCTGCCCGCCCCGCCGTTGCCCGCTCCGGCGCTCGTCATGGCCACTCGTCCTGGGCGACGGCGAGCTCGACCGCCTGGAGCACCGCCCGCGCCTTCGCCTCGGACTCCCGGAGCTCGTACTCGGGCTGGGCATCGGCCACGGTCCCACCGCCGGCCTGGATGTGAGCGACGCCGTCCTTGATGACGACGGTCCGGATGTGGATGCAGGTGTCAAGGTCGCCGGTGTAGCTCGCCCACCCGATCGCGCCGCCGTAGCCGCCGCGCTTCACCGGCTCGAGCTCGTCGATGATCTGCATCGCCCGGACCTTCGGCGCCCCGGACAGCGTCCCGGCGGGCAGCACGGAGGCGAGCGCTCCGAGTGCTCCGATCTCCGGCCGCAGCGCGCCGCTGACGCTGGAGACGATGTGCATCACGTGGCTGTAGTTCTCCACCGCCATGAAGTTCTCGACCCGGACGCTGCCGTACTCGCACACGCGGCCGAGGTCGTTGCGGCCGAGATCGACGAGCATCACGTGCTCGGCACGTTCCTTCGGGTCCGCGAGGAGCTCCTCGGCGATCCGGCGATCCTCGTCCGCGTTGACGCCGCGCGGCCGCGTCCCGGCGATCGGTCGGGTTGAGACGTGCCGCCCCTGCACGGTGATCAGCGGCTCGGGGCTCGCGCCCGCGAGCTCGAAGTCGCCGAAGTCCAGGAAGTACATGTACGGGCTCGGGTTGACCGCGCGCAGGCCACGGTAGATCGAGAACGCCTCGACCGGAACCGGCGCCGACCAGCGCTGCGAGGGGACGACCTGGAACGCGTCACCGGCGTAGATGTACTCGATGATCCGGGCGACGTTCTGCTTGAACTGCTCGGGCGTCATGTTCGATTGAAACTGCGGTGCGACCCGGTCACTTTGGGGCGGCCGCCCCGGGCGCGGCACCGGGCCCGCGAGCCGCCAGCGGACCTCGGCGATCGTGTCGAGCGCGCGCCGGTAGGAGGCGTCCACGCTCTCCTCGTCGCTCACGTACACGTTCGCGAGCACGGTCACCGTGTGCTTGAGATGGTCGAACACGACGAGCCCGTCGGTCAGCATCAACGCGAGGTCCGGGACCCCGACCGGATCCGGGTTCGGCTCGGCGAGCGGCTCACGGGTCCGGACCAGGTCGTAGGCGAACATCCCGACCGCACCCCCGGCGAACGGCGGCAGGTCGGCCACCGGCGCGACGTCGTAGGCACCGAGCTCGGCGGCGGCGAGCGCGTACGGATCACCGGCATCGCCGAGTGACCAGCGCAGCACCTTCCGCGGCTGAAGGCCGATGAACGAGTAGCGGCCGACGCGGCCCTGGTCGGCGGACTCGAGCAGGAATCCCGGGCGGGCGGGATCCGCGTCCCGGAGTTTCAGGAACGCCGAGACGGGCGTCTGGCAATCGTCGATGAACGTCTCCCGGACGGGGATCAGGTTGTGGCGCGTGGCGAGCGCCCGGACCTCCTCGAGCGAGGGGGCGGCGGCGCCGTGGACCGCGGCGCTAGGCCCGGCGACGGCCATCGAGCACCCGTTCGGCGTCCTGCAGCGAGAGCCCACGACCGCGCAGCAGGACCGCGAGGTGGTAGAGCACGTCGGCCGCCTCCTCGGCGACCCGCTCGTCCGACTCCTCGCGCGCCGCGCGGGCGACCTCCTCCGCCTCCTCCTCGACCTTGGCGCCGATCAGCTCCCGGTCGGCGAGCAGCGACGCCGTGTAGGAGCCGTCCGGGCGCTCCTGCGCCCGCGAGGCGATCGTCCGCTCGAGCGTCGGAAGCACCTCGTACGGCGCCGCCGGATCGAACTTGCCCCGGTAGAAGCAGGTGCGCTCTCCGGTGTGGCACGCCGGTCCGGCCGGCTCGACGAGCGCAAGCAGCGCATCGCCGTCGCAGTCGATCCGGATCGCTCGCAGCGCCTGCGTGTTGCCCGACGTCGCGCCCTTGTGCCACAGCTCCTGGCGCGAGCGGCTGAAGAAGTGCATCTCCCCCGTCTCCCGGGTCAGGCGCAACGACTCGGCGTTCATGTAGGCGAGCGTGAGCACCTCGCCGGAGCGGTGGTCCTGCACGATGCAGGGCACCAGGCCCCGCTCGTCAAAAGCGATCTCGGAGTCGTCCATCGCGCCCGATTCTAGGGTTCGGGAGCTCCCTGGCCGCTCGTCGTCGGGCCGCGCCACCGCCAGCAGCGCACCGTCGCCGGGGGAACGCCGGCCGCCACCGCCGCCGCAGCGCCGTCGCCGGGATCGAGCTCGGCCACCCACGGCCAGTCGCCCGCCGAGAGCGTCCCGAGCTGGGCGCTCCCGATCCCCGTGCCGAGGCATTTGACCGTCGCCTCGTGCCGCACCCAGGCTCGCAGGAACGCAGCGTCGCGCTCCGCCGGCGCGAGCGCCGCGAGCCGCTCCGCCTCCCGGGGGGTGACGAACCGCCGCGCCAGGCGCACGGTGTCGATCCCCGGCCGCGGCCGCTCGACGTCCGCTCCGACCTCGATGTCGCGTGCGACCGCGTACAGGGCGAGGCCACGGGTGTGGGACATGTTGAAATGCAGCGCCGGCACTCCGGCTCCGGCGAGCGCGGGTTTGCCATGCGGACCGACCGCGAACTCGATCGTGTCCGGGCGGTGACGGAGATAGCGACCAAGCAGCACGCGCAGGACGGCCCGCGCCCCCGCGCGGCTCGCGATCTCCGCCCGCCACACGTCGAGCGTCGCCGACGGGAGATCGAGGAGGTCGGGGGCGTCACGCCACGGCTCGGTGCTCATCGCGGACAATCTGGCACGTGCCGACGATCCCGGTCTTTGACGGACACAACGACGCCCTCACGCGCCAGGACCACGCGGACCTCGCCGGCGGCCGCTCCGGTGGCCATCTTGACCTGCCGCGCATGCGGGCCGGCGGGATCCATGGCGCCATCTTTGCCGTGTTCACCGACTCCGAGGATGAGAACGAGGTGCCGCTGCCGCGTGACGACGGCGTGATCGAGTTCGAGCTCGCGGCGGAGGTCGATCACCGCACAGCGGCGGCCGACGCGACCGCCGCGGCCGGGCGGCTGTTGGCGCTCGAACGCGACGGCGCGGTCGTCGTGGCCCGCACAATCGCCGACGTCGACCGTGCCCGTGACGGCACCGGTCCGCCCGCGACCGTGCTCCACCTCGAGGGCGCCGAGGCGATCGACCCAGGACTGGAGGCGCTCGACACGTGGTATGCGGCGGGGCTGCGCTCGCTGGGGCCGGTGTGGAGCCGTCCGAACGCGTTCGCGCACGGCGTGCCGTTCATCTTCCCGTCCTCGCCGGACACCGGTCCGGGTCTGACACCGGCCGGGCGCGAGCTCGTGCGCCGGTGTGCTGAGCTCGGGATCCTCGTCGACCTCAGCCATCTCAACGAGGCCGGCTTCTGGGACGTCGCCGCACTCGAGGCCGGCCCGCTCGTCGCCAGCCACGCCGGGGCTCACGCCGTCGCGGCGGCATCCCGGAACCTCACCGACGCGCAGCTCGACGCGGTCGCCGCCAGCGACGGGCTCGTCGGGATCGTGTTCGCGTGCTCGTTCCTGCGGCCAGACTTCGCCGACACGGCCGATACGCCGATCGAGCTCATCGCGCGGCACGCGCGCTACGTCGCCGACCGGATCGGGGTCCGGCATCTCGCGTTCGGGTCGGACTTCGACGGCACGACGATCCCGGCGGCGGTGGGTGACGCGGCGGGCATGCCGCGGGTGCTCGACGCGCTGCGCGGCGCGGGCTTCACCGATGCCGAGCTCGCGGAGATCGGCTGGGACAACTGGCGGCGGGTCCTCGCCGCCTGGTGGACCGGGTAATGGGTCAGTTCCACTGGGACCCGACGACCTACCGCGAGCTCATGCGCCGGGAGGTCCCCGGTTACGAGCGGCTCCAGGATGAGATCGCCCGGGCGTCTGAGGCCACGCGGGTACCCGTCCGGGCAATGCTCGAGCTCGGCACCGGGACCGGCGAAACGGCGGGTCGGGTGCTGCAGGTGCAGCCGGGCGCCGAGCTGACCGGCATCGACGCGAGCCCAGCGATGCTGGCCGTCGCGCGGGAAGAGCTGTCCGCGGACCGGGTCACGCTGACCGTCGCGCGGCTCGAGGACGCGCTCCCGCCGGGGCCGTTCGAGCTCGTCTTCTCGGCGCTCGCCATCCACCACCTCGACGGCCCGTCGAAGGCGGCCCTGTTCGAGCGCGTGGCGGCGGTCCTGCCCGCGGGCGGCCGGTTCGTGCTCGGCGATGTCGTGGTCCCGGTCGACCCCGCCGACGTCGTCACGCCGATCGACGACGACGGCTACGACAAGCCGAGTTCGGTCACCGATCAACTCGGCTGGCTCCAGGCCGCCGGGTTCAAACCGCAGGTGGAGTGGGAGCACCGCGACCTGGCGGTGCTCGTCGGCGACCGAGCGCCGTAGCGCGCCCGAGCTGCCCCGCGGGCGCTGTCCGGAGGGCCGGGTTCAGACGAGGTCGGGCTCGGCGGGCACGTCGAGGGGGAGCGCGCCCGCCGGAGCGTGGCGCGAGAGCATTGCCCGAACCCCGTTGCGGTCGAGCGGACGCGAGATCAGGTAGCCCTGGCCGAGGGTGCAGCCGAGCGCCTGCAGCCGGCGCAGTTGCTCTGGCGTCTCGATTCCCTCGGAGATGACCCGCATCCCGAGGTTGTGGGCGAGACTGATCGCCGAGCGGACGAGGATCTCGTGGCTCGGGTCGCCGGTGGCGAGCCAGCCGACGAAGCTCCGGTCGATCTTCAGGGCGTCGAACGGCAGTTGGTTGAGCAACGCCAGCGACGAGTAGCCGGTCCCGAAGTCGTCGAGGTGCAGTCTGACCCCATCGATGCAGACCTCGGAGACGATCCGGCGGGTGCGGTCGGGATCTTCGAGCAGCGTGCTCTCGGTGATCTCGAGCCGGAGCGCGTGCGTCGGCAGGTCGTGAGCCCGGATCGCCTCCCGGATCGCGTCCGGGAACCGCGGATCCTCGACCTGACGCGAGGAGACATTGACGCTCACGTAGACGTCGCGCTCGAGCAGGCCGTCGCGGCGCCAGGTCGCGAGGTCAGCGAGCGCTTGGTCGAGCACGTGGGAGCCGAGCGCGCTGATCATCCCGGTTTCCTCGGCGATCCGGATGAACTCGATCGGTGGGACGTGACCCCACCCCTCGGGCCACCGAGCGAGCGCCTCAAGCGCGCGGATCTGGCCGTCTCGGAGGTCGACGATCGGCTGATAGTGGACCTCGAGCAGGCCGTTCTCGACCGCGTGGCGCAGCTCGTTCTCCCGCACGAGCCGCTCGATCACGCGGCGGCGCATGCTCTCGTCGAACACGCTGCAGCGCTCGCGGTCGCGCCGCTTGGCCTCGTACATCGCGATCTCGGCCTGGCGGAGCAACTCGTCGGCGCTGCCGGCGTGCCAGCTGCACGCGATGCCGATGCTGACCGACGCGAACAGCTCGTGCGCACCGAGACGGAACGGGGTCGACAACAGGGTCTCCAGGCGGGCGGCGAGCGCGAGTGCGTCGCGAGCGGTGTCCGGACCCTCGATCAACAGCGCGAACTCGTCCCCGCCGATCCGCGCGATCATCTCGTCGGGCCGCAGCGCCTGCCCGAGCCGCTCGGCGAGCGCGACGAGCAGGCGATCGCCGATCGCGGTGCCGAGGCTGTCGTTGACGAGCTTGAAGCGGTCGATGTCGAGGAGCAGCAGTGAAGCGCCGCCGGGCCGACGGCCGGCGGACCGGGCGAGGGCATGATCGATGGCCTGCATCACCCGGGCGCGGTTCGGCAACCCGGTCAGTTCGTCCTGGCGGGCGCGCGGGTGCAGTCGCCACGCGGCACGCGCGATGCGTTCAAAGACGACCGGCGCCCGAGCGGTCGACGCCAGGACCCCGGTACGCCCGATGAGTGATCCCGATCCTCCACCCCGCTCGTGCCGGCCGGGACTCGTCCTGGCGTGCACGCTCACGGCTATCGGCGCCAGCGTACGGTCAGTTTACCGAAGTTCGGATCGTCAGCAAACCTCGGAGCGTTTCGGACGCCAAAGCTCCACTAAACCGAAGCACCAGCTTTACATCTTCCTCTGGACTTCGGACGGAAAGACGAGGGCCTGGACCGCGGCGGGCGCCGCCTACTCGATCCCGAGCCGGTCAAGCACCCGCTCGTCGCCGCGCCAGTGTCGACGGACGCGGACGGAGAGGTCGAGGTGCACCCGCACGCCGATCTCGCGTTCGATCGCCCGGCGCGAGCCGGTGCCGATCGCCTTCACCATCCGTCCGCCGGCGCCGATCAGGATCCCCTTCTGGGACTCGGTCTCGGCGAGGATCACAGCCTCGATCCGGGCAAGCTCGGGCCGCTCCCGGTCGATCGATTCGATCTCCACCTCAACCGCGTGCGGAAGCTCCTCGCGGGTACGCCGCAGCACCTGCTCGCGGATCAGCTCGGCGAGCACCACGTGCTCGGACTGGTCGGAGTGCTGCCGTCGCTCGAAGTAGAACGGGCCGGGGCGCAACAGCGTGACGAGGTGATCGACCAGCGTGGTCACCCCCGCACCGGTGCGGGCGGAGATCGGGAACAGCTCATCGGCGACCTCGAGGTCGGCGGCCGCCTGAAGCGCCGCGGCCGTCTGCGGGCTCCGCGTCCGGTCAACCTTGTTGACCGCCATGACGACCGGCACCGGCGACTTGCGGAGCAGCCCGGCGATGAATCGGTCGCCAGGGCCGATCCCCTGCTCGGCGTTGACGACGAACAGCGCGCCGTCGGCGTCGGCGAGCTCTCGCTCGACCCGGCTCTGCATCCGCTCGGTGAGCGTGTCGCGCGGCCGCTGCACGCCCGGGAGGTCGACGAGCACCAGCTGCCAGTCCGGCCCGGTGGCGACGCCGCGGATCGCCCGCCGGGTCGTCTGCGGTTTATCGGAGACGATGGCCACCTTCGCACCGACGATCGCGTTGGCGAGCGTCGACTTGCCCACGTTGGGTCGGCCGGCGAGCGCGATGAAACCCGACCGCGTGCCCGGCCCACTCGGTCCGGCGCCGCGGCTCATGTGATCCAGCGCATCAGCTCGGCCTGGAGCGCGAGCATCTCGCCGTCGTCGCGCTCGTGGTCCATCCCGCTCAGGTGGAGGCTGCCGTGGACGACCGCCTCACGGAGGTCACCGGTGTGCTCGGGACAGATGACGATGTCACCGAGCTCACGCGGCCCCGCTGAGGCGCCGTTCTCATCGACTCCGAACGAGAGGACGTCGGTCGGCTCGTCCAGCTGCCGGTATTCGCGGTTGAGGTCGCGGATCCGCTCCTCGTCGACGAACTCGATCGCCACGTGCCCATCGTCGATCCCGGCCGACGACATGGCGAGCGCGCACAGCTCCTCGACCTCGACGGCGGTCGGCCCACCGGGCACGAGCACGTCGATCCCGATCACCTCGATGTCGAGCATTCAGGGCACGAAGCCTTACGCGCGTTTGCGCGGCCGCAGCTCCGGCGCCATTCGCTGACCATGGTCGTTGTAGGCGGCCACGATCCGGCGGACGAGCTTGTGGCGGACGACGTCCTCATCGCCGAAGCGGACGAAGTCAATCCCCTCGACGCCGTCGAGGATCTCGTTGACGACCACGAGCCCGGAGCCCTGCTCGCGCGGGAGGTCGATCTGCGTGATGTCGCCGGTGACGACCATCTTCGAGTTGAAGCCGAGCCGGGTCAGAAACATCTTCATCTGCTCCGGACTCGTGTTCTGGGCCTCGTCGAGGATGATGAAGGAGTCGTTCAGGGTCCGGCCCCGCATGAATGCCAGCGGTGCCACCTCGATCGCGCCGCGCTCCAGCTGTTGCGAGACCCGCTCGGGCTCGAGCATGTCGTGGAGCGCGTCGAACAGCGGCCGCAGATACGGGTCGACCTTGGCCATCAAATCACCGGGGAGGAACCCGAGCCGCTCGCCGGCCTCGACGGCCGGGCGGGTGAGGATGATCCGGTTGACCTCGCGCCGGCTGAGCGCCGCGGCCGCGAGGGCGACCGCGAGGAACGTCTTGCCGGTTCCGGCCGGGCCGATCCCGAACGTGATCGTGTTATGGCGGATCGAGTCGACGTAGCGCTTCTGGTTGACCGTCTTCGGCGCGACCTTCGTCGTGCGGTGGCGCCAGACGACATCCTCCAGGATGCGCGCGGGGGATTCGTGCTCGTCGAGCGCGCGGCTGACCGCCTCGATCGTCCCAGGCGCGATCTCGTGCCCCTGGGCGATGAGCTCGGAGAGCTCGCGCACGACGGATGTGGCGGCGTCGACCGCCTCGGTCTCGCCCTCGAGCGTGAGCACGTTCCCGCGGAGAAAGACATCGCACTCGAGATGCGCCTCCAGCGTCTTCAGGACCGCGTCGCCGCTGCCGGCGAGTTCGGCGGCCACTGCGTTGTCGAGCTCGATCTGTCTACGCACCCAACGCCTCGCGCACTCGGGCCGACGCTAGCTTGCCATCGACCCGGCCCCCACCCCGCGCCATCACGGCCTTCATGACCTGACCCATGTCCTTCACCTCGCTCGCCCCGAGCTCCTTGATCACAGCCGCGATGATCTCATTCAGCCCGGCGTCGTCAAGTTCGGCCGGCAGGTAGGACTCGATCAGCCGAGCCTCAAATTCCTCGTGCTCGGCGAGTTCGGGCCGCGACGCGGCGTGGTACTGCTCGGCGGCCTCGAGACGCCGCTTGCGCTCGCGCCGAAGCACGGCCTGCTCGTCGGCGTTGCCGTCCTTGACCGCCCTCTGAAGTTCGGACAGCACGAGCCGGAGCGCGCCCACGCGCTCTTTCTCGCCTGCTTTCATCGCGGCCGTCATATCGCTGCGGACCTGCTCGATGAGTGCCACCCCTTCAGGATAGCTTTGGCCGGGCGACAGGCGACGGATTCGGGCCGCTCGGCTCTTGGGCTCGTGGACAAGCTGCCTCGCGTGCCCGCCGAGGTCGTCCGCCAGCCGGTCGACACAATCGCAAACGCCTCGAGCCCGAGGACGTATTTGCAACGAGGGGAACGGGGTTGGGGGCGCGGTCTGGCCCGGCCCGGGAACCCGTCGCGTCGGTCTCGGTTCGGTGCCGCGGACCGGGACAACGTCCCAGCCGGAGCGCGCCGCGACGGTGGATCGTGACGTTCTCCCGATCTGACCGGGATTCCGTCACACCCTGCCCGCCGAGCCCCGTCCGTGGGACGTGGTCCCGACGCTGGGCCACGAGGGTGGGTGATCCCGCACCGGTCGATCCAGAATCCCCCGCTCCCGACCCACATCGAGAGACGGGGATTTCCGGACGCTCTCAGCAACCCAGAATCCCTTTTCAACTCCACAGGGCCCGGAGAGGGGGATTCCGTGCCGATCCCGGGCTCCGCCCGCCCCGGGCTCCGCCCCGCCCCGCCCCCTCTTCTTCGATGCAAAATCGGGCCCGGCCGACGGCCTCGTCAAAGCGCGGCCAGGATCAAGACGCGGCCTTATCGGAGGAGACCGTGCCGCGCAGGCCGTCGGCGTGCAGTTCCTCGCACACGACGTCGACGAGCGCACCCCGCGCCGCCGTCCCGGCCGGGAGATAGCAGCGCGTGTAGTCGGCCGTGTATCCGGAGCATTGCGTGTCCGCGACCTTGTCGACGAGCACCCGCTCGGAAGCGCCGAGCTTGGCGGTCCGGTGGTGGCGCGAGCGCACCTCGGCGTGGCCGCGCAGCACGCGTGAGCGGCGCTTCTTCTCCTGCGGCGCCACGCGATCGCCGAGGTCGGAGGCCACCGTCCCGGGACGCGGCGAATACGAGAACGCGTGGACGCGGCTGATCCCGGCGGCGTCGACCGCCTCGAGCGTCCGCTCGAACGCCGCCTCGTCCTCGGTGGGGAACCCGACGATCACGTCCGCGGTGACGTTGACCGCGGGGGCGACCGCGCGGACGGCCTGGACCCGCTCGACGTACTCCGCCGCCGTGTAATGGCGGCCCATCCCGCGCAGCACGTCGTCGTCGCCGGACTGCATCGGCACGTGGAGGTGCGGGCACACCTTCGGCTCGCGGGCGAGCGCGTCGAGCAGGCTGTCCTTGACGTGGATCACCTCGACGCTGGAGAGCCGGACGCGCTCGACGCCCGGCACCTGAGCGACCTGCACCATCAGCTCGCCGAGCTCAAGTCCGTGTTCGGGATCGCGGTAGTCCCCGACGCTGATCCCGGTCATGACCATCTCCGGCTGGCCCTGGGCGACGCGGCGGCGAACCTCGCCGAGCACAGCGCTGGCCGGACGGGAGCGCGCCGGACCCCGGACGGACGGGATGATGCAGTACGCGCACGCGCTGTCGCAGCCGTCCTGGACCTTGACGAACCCACGGGTCCGCGCACCCGGGGCGACGGAGGTGATGGCCTGGCGGGCCAACACGTCGTGCTCGAGATCGACGCACGCACCTGACTCGGTCCCGATCGCGGCCGCGACGTCATCCGCGGTGCCGACGAACGGCGTCACCCGGGCATCGATATCGCCGAACTGCGCGGCGTTCAGATTCGTCGCGCACCCGGCGACGAACACCTCGGCTGCGCTCGAGAGCGAGCGGCGCACCGACTGGCGGGACTTCGCCTCCGCTTCGCTCGTGATGCAGCACGTGTTGATCACGTGCAGCTCCGCGTCAGCCTCCGCCACCTCCGTGTGACCGGCCGCGAGCAGCGCCTCCCGGGCGAGCATCGCGTCGGCCTGTGAGACCTTGCAACCGAGGAACTTGACCGCAAACGACGTCACCTGGGGGCACCGTAGCGCGCTCACCCAGGCGACGCCGTCAGCGGACAGATCCGCTCACGACACGCGTCCCATCGTACTTCTCGATCATCGGCCTCGGCAATGTCCTCGACCCGGTGCGCTCGGAGAGAGGAGAGAGCTCCATATTGGATCCGGATCGAGGCTTAGGTCGAGGCGCGACCACGTCGAGGAGCAGGCCACCGAGGGTTACGCCGATCGCGAGCGGGTTAGGCAACTGGGAATCACCTCCTTGAGCTTTGGGCCAACCGCACGATGAGAGAAGGATGCTCCGGCGGCGGCGCTCCGTCACCGTCCCGGAGTCCAGGATGTGCTCAGGAGCGGTTGTCCATAGGTACGGGACCCCCCTCGGGCGCGCCCGCGGCCCGCTCGGCCGAAGCGGTGTGCTGGTCGAGCGGCGGGGGCTGGCCGAGCCCGAGCTCCGCCGTATCGCGGCGGAACCAGAAGTCGACCGTCCAGTCCGAGATCAGGCGGATCTTCTGGACGAACCCCGGCATCCAGGCGAGGTGGTAGAAGCGGCAGATCGCCCACGCGGGAAATCCGCGCACGCGGGTGCCCATCAGGTTCGCGACCGCGTTGTGGCGGCCGAGGTCGGCGAACGCGCCGAGCGTCTTGAACGTGAACGGCTTGACCTGGGCGACGTGGCCGAGCACCGCGGCGACGTTCTTGCCCATCAGCTTGCCCTGCCGGATCGCGTGCTGGGCGGTCGGAGGTGACGGCTCGCCGGGACGGGCCGGGTCGGGGATCGCGGCGATGTCCCCAAGCGCCCAGACGTTGTCGTAGCCGCTGACGCGCATCTCCTCGTTGCAGTCGATCCGGCCGGCGACGAGCGGCAGACCGAGCGTGTCGGCGACCGGGTTGGCCTTGACCCCAGCGGTCCAGCACACCGTGCGGCAGGGGACGATCTCGCCGGTCGACAGCGTGACGGAACGGTCGGTGACCTCCTTGAGCTCGGTGTTTGTGAGCACCTCGATCCCGCGTTTCTCCAGCACCCGCTGCGCGAACGCGGCGAGCTGCGGCTGAATCTCCCGCATGATCCGGTCGCTCGCCTCGACCAGCATCCAGCGGAGTCCCGTCTGCCGGCAGCGCGGGTAGTAGACGAGCGCGTCCTCGCAGAAGTCCTGCAACTCGGCGACGCCCTCCGCGCCGGCGTAGCCGCCGCCCACAAACACGAACCCGAGGTACTCGCGGCGCCGGTCCGGGTCCTCGATTTCCTCGGCGGTCTCGAGACAGCGGACGACCCGATCACGCAGCGCGCTCGCCTCGGAGAGCGTCTTGAAGCCGATCGCGTGCTTCGGTGAGCCCGGGAATCGGGAACGTGCGCGACACCGAACCGAGCGCGACCACGAGTTGGTCGTAGACGAAATCAGCCTCCTCGCCGTCGAGCAGCCGCGCGCACAGCTTGTTCTCGGCCGGGTTGCCCCCGGTCACCCAACCGAGGCGCAGCTCGGTCCGCTTGAGGCGCTGGCGGAGCGGGACGACGATGTGGCGTGCCTCGAGCGTGCCCGCGGCCGCGCCCGGCAGCAGCGGCGCGTAGAGCATGTAGTTGACGTCGTTGATGAGCGTGATGCGGACGTCCTTGGGGGTCGTCCGCTCAAGCGTCTTGGCGGCGTAGTAGCCGCCAAAACCTCCGCCCGCGATGACGACGTGCTGGCTCACGGCGCAGAGGCTACCCAGCCGCCGCGGCGCGACTCCGCGTGAGCAGGAGCGCGGCCCACTCCGCGCCACGGCGCTCGTCGGCAACCCGGTAGCCGCAGGCGGCGAAGGCATCGGCGACGCGGTCGCGCTCGGTCGCGAGCAGCCCGCTCGCGATCACCCGTCCGGCGTGGGCCCCGATCGCGGCCGCATACCGTACGAGCAGCGGCCCGAGCAGGTTCGCGGCGACCACCTCGCCCGCGGGGACGGGCTCCTCCCGCAGGTCAAAGCGGCGGACATCCACGTCGACGCCGTTGACCCGCGCGTTCTCTGCCGCCGCCGCCACGGCCGCCGGGTCATTGTCGAGCGCGACCACCGGGGCGTACCCGAGCGCCGCGGCGGCGATCGCGAGCACGCCCGACCCGCAGCCGAGGTCGATGAACGATCCGGACGCCGTCCTGGGCTCGGCGAGCAGCAGCTCCAGGCACATCCGGGTTGTCGCGTGGGCACCGGTGCCGAATGCCTGCCCGGGCTCGATCACGAGATCGAGCGGCTCATCGCCCGGCGGCTCCCATGGTGGACGGACGGTGAGCCGGCCGGGGAGCACGAGCGGGCGGTGAAACGCGCGCCAGCGCTCGGACCAGTCGTCGGCGATCTCCGAGGTCGAGACGTCGACGAGCGCCCCGCCCGCGGCCGCGCGCAGATCGGGCAGCGACGGCAGCTCGCCGGGCGCGCCGTAGACGGCGTACTCGACGACGTCGTCGGCGAGCTCGGTCTCCTCGACCCCGCTCGGAGCCAGCTCGAGCAGCTCGGCGAGCACCAGCTCGGCCTGGGAGCGCTCGACGCGCACGGCGAGGCGGAGCATTGCTCGTGGGTCCCAGCGACGGCCGGCGGCCGCTAGTGGTGACCGCCGAAGGCGCGCTTGAGCTTTGAGAACACGCCCTCCTCGGTCTTCAGGTTGTGGTCGGTCATCGAGTCGGCGAGCTGCTGCATGAGCTCGCGCTGCTCGCGGCTCAGGTGCTTGGGGACGACGACGTTGACGACGACGCGCAGGTCGCCGTTGCGACGGCCCCGGAGCGCCGGCATCCCGGAACCGCGGACCACGAGCGTCTCGTGCGGCTGGGTTCCGGCGGGGATCTCGAGCTCGACCGGCCCGTCGACCGTCGGCACCTCGATCGTCGTCCCGAGCGCCGCGAGCGGCGCCGCGACGTCGACCGCGGTGACGAGATCGTCGCCGTCGCGCAGGAAGCGCGGGTCGTCGCGCACCCGGATCTGGACGTACAGGTCGCCCGCCGGTCCGCCGCGCTCGCCGGCGTGGCCCCGCCCGGCGATCCGGATGCGCTGGCCGTCGGAGATGCCGGCCGGCACGTCGACCGACACCTTCACGTGATCGACGCGACGGCCCCGTCCGTCGCACACGTGACACGGGTTCTGCGGCGACGCGGCCGTCGCCGTGACAGACGTCGCAGACGGCGGTGCGCATCACCTGACCGAACGGCGTCCGGGAGACGGCGCGGAGCTGTCCGGTGCCGCCGCAGCGGTCACACGTCTCGATCGGCGTCCCCGGCTCGGCGCCGTTGCCGCGGCAGTGCTCGCACGTCGTGATCACCTCGTAGCCGACCTCGACCTCGATGCCATGGGCCGCGTCGGCGAGCTCGATCACCGCGCTGACGCCGATATCGCCGCCCTGCACGGGGCCGGTCGTCTGGCCTCCGCCGAACGCGCTGCCGAACCCGCCCCCGCCGAAGAACGCCTCGAAGATGTCCGAGACCGACCCGAAGCCCTCGAAGTTCGGCGCGTAGCCGCCGCGTGCGCAGGCCCTCGTGGCCGTAGCGGTCATAGGTCGCCCGACGTTCGGGATCGGACAGCACCTCGTAGGCCTCGGCGGCCTCCTTGAACTTGTCCTCCGCCTCGGGGTCGTTGCGGTTGACGTCGGGGTGCAGCTCACGCGCGAGTCGCCGGAACGCCTTCTTGATCTCGGCCTCGCCGGCGCTGCGGGGCACGCCGAGCACGTCGTAGTAGTCGCGGGGAACCTGGCCGGCACTCATCGTTCGTCGTACACCTCGGCGATGAAGGTCGAGAGCTGTGCGGCCGCGTCGCGGACGGACTTGATCGCGCGGCCGTAGTCCATCCGCAGCGGCCCGATCACGGACACGGCGCCCAGGCGCCGCTGCGGCAGCCCGTAGGCGGCGGCGACGAACGCGAGCGAGCGCAGCGCGGGAGCGTCGTTCTCCGCGCCGATGCGCACGAGCACGTCGCGCTCGGAGATCGCGCCCTGGAGCAGACCGAGCAGCGCGACCCGCCGCTCGAGCATGTCCATCAGCTCGTTGAGGTCGGTGACGTCGCCGAACCGGTCAAGCCGGAGCAGTCGCGAAGCGCCCTCGACATACAGAGTGTCCTGTGAGGACTCCTCGAGATCGGTGAACACCGGCGCGAGCGCGTCGAGGAATGCCGACTCGGTGGTGCTCAGCGAGCTGTCATACAGCCGCTGATGGAGCATCCGGGCGCCGAGGCCGAATCCGACAAGACGCTCGTTGAGGTAGCTCGCCGCCCAGTCCGCCAGCCCGGAATCGACCGGCCGGTCGAACGTGAACAACCGCTTCGTGACGCCGCCGGTCGAGGTGATGACGACGACCATCAGCACCTGCGGCTGGAGCACGAGCACCTCGACGTGGCGGATCGTCGAGGTGTCGATCGGGGGCGCGGTGACGATCGCGAGCAGGTTTGTCACCTGCGAGAGCGTCTCGGTCGTCACCCGCATCGCCTCGTCGAGCTCGCGCCGCACGAGCGTCAGCGCGAGTTTCGGCTGACCGTCGTCCGCAGGGAGCAGACGGTCGACGAAGTACCGGTATCCGGCCTCGGTCGGGACGCGGCCGGCCGACGTGTGCGGGTGCGCGAGCAGCCCGAGTTCCTCCAGGTTGGCGAGCTCGTGACGAACCGTTGACGGGCCCCACACGACTCCGGCCGAGAGCGCCTTGGAGCCCACGGGCGAGCCGCCCTCGAGGTATTCCTCGACGACCTTCCGCAGCACGAGTTCCTGGCGTTCTGTCAGCACGGCCCTGATTGTAGGTCGGGGTCTGGTGGGCTCCATGTCCAGCCGCACACCCGTCCGCTTGGGTTCATCGGCCAGCACGCCGAACCAGGCGAGAAGCGCCGATCAGCACTCGGCGCGGCCGAGCCGCTCGCCGCGTGATGTCCGGGCGCGCGCATGCGCGCGGCCCGCCGCCGGCGCATGCGCCGGCGGGCCTGGGGTGCATGCACCCCAGGCGTCCTGTTATTGCGAGATCTCGGCGACCGCGTTGCGGATGATCCGGCTGCCGTTCTGCTCGGCCTCGGATGTGACGACGACGACTCCGTCGTGCGCCTCGCCGACGGTGCCCGTGACCGTGATCTCGGCGCCCATCACGCCCATCCCGCGGAACTGGACCGACAGCGATTTCAGGGCTTCAGGACCGCCCGCAGCGTCCGTGTGGGCCCGGGCGACCTGGGCCATCGTCCACAGCCCGTGGAGGATGCGGCCGGGAAGGCCGACGTTCTTGGCGAACTCCTCGTCGATGTGGATCGGGTTGAAGTCGCCGGACGCACCGGCATAGCGCACGGTCACGTACGGATCCGGCGTCACCTTGAGCTCGATCGTCTCGCCCGTCTGCAGGCTCATGAGACCCCCCTGACGATGTTGGTCCACGTTCCGGTACACACGGTTTCGCCGCGCTCGTTCTTCGACACCGACTCGAACACGTAGAACCCCATCCCGCCGCGGTCGGCGATGTCCTTGACCTCGGTCGTCGTCGTGATCTCGTCGCCGGCGACGACGACCGGGCCCCAGCGGAACTCCTGCCCGCCGTGGACCATCATCGCGAAGTTCAGGCCGACGTCCGGGTCGAAGATCGCCGGGGCGATCGCGCGGCCGGCGTAGACGACGGCGAACATCGGCGGCGCGACGACGTCGACGTAACCCGCGGCCCGCGCCTCGTCGACATCGAAGTAGAGCGGGTTCGTCTCCCCGACGGCCGCGGCATACTCGCGGACCTTCTCGCGCCCGACGGCGTACACGAACGGCTCATATGTCTTACCGATTGCTTGTGTGTTGAGCGGCATCCCCGCGGCAGATTACCCGGCCGGTGGGTCTCCAGGAAGCCCACTTGCGTCAGATGATGCTCGGCACCGCACCGCCGTCGACCGACCACGCCGCGCCAACGACGTTCGACGCGTGCTCGGAGGCGAGGAACGTGATGACCGCGGCGATCTCCTGCTCGGTCCCGAGTCGACCGATCGGGAGTCGGCTCGCCTGGTTCTCGAGCGCCTGCTCGCGGGTGATCCCCTGCGCCTGCGCGAGCTGCTCGGCGAGCCCGCCCGGTCCCGTCCACAGCTCGCTGGAAACCGCGCCGGGCGCCACCGCGTTGACGAGCACGCCGCGATCGGCGTACAGATCGGCGAACGACCGGGACAGCGACAGCTCGGCCGCCTTCGTGACGTTGTAGGCCATGTTCGTGCGGCCCGGGCGCTTGCCCGACGAGGAGGCGACGTTGACGATCCTCCCCCACCCCCGGAGCGCCATCTGCGGCGCCATCGTTCGCATCAGCCGCATCGGCGCCATCACGTGCAGGTCCCACTGCGTCTGCCATTCCTCGTCGGTGAGCTGCTCGAGCGTGCGGGCGGCGCTCGTGCCGGCGTTGTTCACGAGCACGTCGAGGCGCTCGAGGCGGCCGAGGCAGACATCGAGCAACCGCTCGCCGGCGAGCGGATGGGTGACGTCGAGGACGACCGTCGCCGCCTGGCCGCCCACGTCCTCGCACGCCTGGGCGGTATCGGACAGCCCCTCCTCCCGGCGACCGACGAGCACGACGGTGGCTCCCTCCGCGGCGAGCGAGACCGACGTCGCCCGCCCGATCCCGCGCGACGCGCCGGTGACGACACAAACCCGACCCCTGAGCCCGAGTTCCACACGCTGGACGCTAGCGCGCGCTCAGGACACCGCCTGGGCGAGCAGCTCGACGCCGCGCCGCATCGCCGGTTCGGAGGCGTTGCCGTAGCCGAGCACGAGGCCCGGCGGCTGGGGCCCGGCCGCGTGGTCCGCGAGACCGTCGAGCCCGACGCCGCGGGCCGCGGCGGCACTCAGGGTCGCGGGCTCATTGACCCCCGGCGGAAGGTGGACGAGGACGTGGAGACCCGCGTCGATCCCGTGGGCGGTCGCGTCCGGAAGCGCCTCCGCGAGCGCGCTGAGCAGATGCGCGCGGCGGCGGCCGTACGCGAGGCGCATGCGCCGCAGATGACGATCCCACGCACCCCGGCCGATGAGATCGGCGAGCGCGTGCTGATCGAGCCACGGGGCACCGCTGCCGGTCAGCGCCTGTTCGAACGTCAGCGGGCCGGTGAGCCACGACGGCGACAGCACCCACCCGATCCGGATCGCCGGCGCGAGCCGCAGGCTCGTCGAGCCGATGAACGCCACGCGCTCGGGCGCCAGGCCCTGCAGCGCGCCGACCGCGACCCGGTCGTAGCGGAGCTCTGAGTCGTAGTCGTCCTCGATGATCAGCCCGTCGTACTCCTCCGCCCACGCGAGCAGCGCGGCGCGGCGCTCGGCACCGAGCACGACGCCGGTCGGGAACTGGTGCGCCGGCGTGACGACGACCGCGTCGCAGCCGCTGGCCTCGAGCGCCGCCACCTCGATCCCGTCGTCGTCGACCGAGATCGGCTCCGGTGTGAGCCCTGCGCGCTCGGCGATGAGCCGGTGTGCCCGCCAGCCGGGGTCCTCGACGGCGATCCGCTCGACCCCTCGATCGGCGAGCGTCCGGCACAGGAGCGCGTAGCCCTGGGTGAACCCGGCGGTGATGACCGTGTGCTCCGGCTCTGGAGCCGCGCCACGGGCTCGGCCGAGATGGCGCATCAGCTCGTTGCGGAGCCCGGCCGCGCCGCGCGGGTCGTCGGCGCCGAGCGCCGGCTGCGGGGCCGAGGCGAGTGCGGCGCGCAGCGACCGCGCCCAGTCGGCGCGGGGAAACGCCGCGAGGTCCGGGATTCCCGGGCGCAGGTCGTATGCGACACCCGGGTCGAAGGTGGAGGCCGGAAGCGGCGGGCGCTCGACGCTCGGCGCCGCGGCGACGCGGGTCGGGGCGCCCTGGGAAGCGGTCAGATAGCCCTCCGCGGTGAGCTGACCGTAGGCCTCGAGCACCACGCCGCGGGAGATCTTCAGCGCCCGCGCCAGCGCGCGTGAGGACGGCAGCCGGGCGCCGGGGGCGAGGTGCCCGGCCCGGATCTGAGCTCGGAGCCTGCGTTCGAGCTGCTCGTGCTTGGGGCCGGTTTCGGACGGCTCGAGCGCGACCAGGAGCTCCGGACCGGCAACTGGCCCTGTCTCAGATGTCATGACTGGACCTTAACGACGAGCCAGTTCGCCCGTAGCGTTCCGATCCGATCGTCATCACAGGAGGCTTGAACGTGGATCAGATAACCGTCGTCGGGGGCGGCATCGCGGGACTGACAGCGGCGATCTCCGCCGCCGAGCAGGGCGCGACGGTCCGCCTGCTCGAGGCGCACGACGAACTCGGCGGACGCGCCCGGAGCATGGGCGGCGCCTACAAGGCGAACCTCGGGCCTCATGCGCTGCTCTCGAGCAGCCCGCTGTGGGGCTGGCTCGGCGAGCGTGGCCTGCTCCCGCAGCATGCCCGGCCGCCGCTCTCGGGCATCCGGTTCCGGTGGAAGGACGAGATCCGGCGAGTTCCGGCGGTCGGCGCCGCGGTCGCGGCGCTCCGGCTGCGCAGCCGCACCGCCCCGGTCGAGCTCTCGTTCCGCGCCTGGGCAACCGACCTGGTCGGGGCCGAGGCGGCCGAGATCCTCTCCCGGAGCGGCGGTGTGCTCACCTACCACCACGATCCCGGCGAGCTGTCGGCGGCGTTCCTGTGGGAGCCGCTCGTGCGCGGGCTGCTCTCGGCACCGCCGACGGCGCGCTACCCGATCGGGGGCTGGGGCACGATCATCGCGCTGATGCGCGACCGGGCGGTGTCGCTCGGGGTGACGATCGAGACCGGGCACCGGGTGGACCGGATGGACCAGGTGGACCGCGGTGCGCACGCGCCGGTGATCCTGGCGGTCGAGCTGGCCGACGCGCGGGCGCTCCTCGCCGACGACGCGCTCAGCTGGACGAGCGGGAACGCGGTGTGCCTCGACCTCGCGCTGCGCCGGCGCCGCGGCGATCCGTTCGTCGTCGTCGACCTCCAGGAGAGCGGCTGGGTGGAGCGCTTCAGCGCCGCCGACCACTCGCTGGCCCCCGACGACGAGGAGCTGATCCAGGCACAGATGCCGATCCGGCCCGGCGAGGGCGCGGACAGCGCGGCGCGGCGGCTCGAGGGCCTGCTCGATGCGTCGTACGCCGGCTGGCGCGAGCGGGAGACGTGGCGCCGGCGGCAGGTGATGACCTCTCGGACGGGCGCAGTCGACATGCCGGGGACGACCTGGCGGGACCGGCCGGCGATCGACCGCGGCGACGGCGTGTTCCTCGCCGGGGACATGGTCGCGGCGCCCGGCTGCCTGTCCGAGGTCGCCTGGGCGAGCGCGGTCGAAGCGAGCCGGCTGGCGGTCGAGTGTGCCCGCGGGCGCGCGGGCGTGGCGGTGGCGTCGTGAGCGCGGTCGCCGATGCATCCGCCACCTCACGCAGCGCCGGCCGTTCGGCCACCGCAGCGCGGATCGGGCTCGTGCTCGTCGGGCTCGCTCAGGCCGAGGTCGCCGTCTGGGGGCTCGTCGCGCCGCACTCGTTCTTTCGTAGCTTTCCCGGCGCCGGCCACAGCTGGGTGGCCGCGCTCGGGCCCTACAACGAGCACCTGCTCCGCGACTACGCGGCGAGCGAACTCGGCCTGGCGGTGCTGATGATCGGCGCGGCCGTGTGGTTCTCGCGCCGGGTCGTGCTGCTCGCGGGCATCGTGTTCCTGGCGGCGACGGTGCCGCATTTTGCCTACCACCTGACGACCACCGGGAGTTTCTCGACCGCCGATGATGTTGGGAGCCTCGGGGCGTTCGTGCTCGAGCTGGTGCTCGTCGTTGCGGCGATGGTGATCGCGTCGCGTCCTCCGGAGACCGGCTCGTGAGTCGTGTTCCCGGGTACCGACCGCGCCGCCGTGACCTGCTGCGCCGGGTCGTGTACGGCTCGGCGCGGCGGATGTACGGCAGCTCGCTCGAGCCGACGCGGGTCGTCGCCCACCACCAGCCGCTGCTGCTCGGCTACAGCGCCGTCTCGCTGTCGCACGAGGTGTTTTCCCGCGCGCTGCCGGCGCGGCCAAAGAAGCTCGCGATGCTCCGCGCTGCACAGCTGATGGGCTGCGAGTGGTGCCTCGACTTCGGCTCGCGGCTGGCGGCCGACGCCGGAATCCCCTCGGACGATCTGCGCGCGCTCGCGGTGTGGCGCTCCTCGGATCGGTTCGACGAGGTCGACCGGCTGGTGTTGGCGTACGCCGAGGGGATGACGCGAACGCCGGTCGCGGTGCCGGACTCGCTCGTCGCCGCGCTCCGTGAGCATTTCGATGAGCGCCAGCTCGTGGAGCTGACGATGAGCGTCGCCCTGGAGAACCTGCACTCGCGGTTCAACTGGGCGCTCGGGATCGAGAGCGAGGGGTTCTCGGCGGGGACGTACTGCGTTCGTCCAGATGTGGCGGCGGATCTGGTGGACGCGCCCGTGGCGCGCTAGCATTTTGCACGTGGCACGCCGTGCGACCCTGAGGGCATCCGATAGCGACCGGGAAGTGGTCGTGAAGCGCCTGCACGCCGCCGCCGCCGAAGGCCGGATCGTCGCCGAGGAGCTGGAGGAGCGCCTCGCCTCGGCGCTGCGCGCCCGGACCTACGGCGAGCTCGATGTGCTGATCGCCGACCTGCCGCGTGAGCAGGTCGCCCGCCGCGGCAGCGTCACGCGGACCGGCGGCCGGTCGCTGTGGCGTCTCGGGCCGGTGCCGGCGCTCGCGTTTCTGCTCGTGATGCCGATGGTTGTGGCCGCGGTCGTCGCGGTCGTCACGCTCGTCTTTGCGATGGTGACCGCGTGGGCGGTGCTCGCCGGGATCGTGTGGATGATGCTCGGCCACAGTCGCCGGTGGTATGGCCCGCGGTGGGCGTACGCGCGCCGCCGGATGGGACCTGGTCACGGGCACCCGGGCGCCCGGATGTACCGGCCGCGCCCCGGTTACTGGCACTAGCCCCGGTTACCGACACGCGCCCCCGCGCAGGTGCAGTTTTGCCCGCTATACGGTCAAAAGTGCGCGCTCAGCCCTTGTCGCCGAGCTCGAGCACCGAGAGGAACGCCTCCTGCGGCACCTCGATCCGCCCGACCTGCTTCATCCGCTGCTTGCCCTTCTTCTGCTGCTCGAGCAGCTTGCGCTTGCGGCTGATGTCACCGCCGTAGCACTTGGCGATCACGTCCTTGCGGTACGCCTTGATCGTCTCCCGGGCGACGATCCGCGATCCGATCGCGGCCTGGATCGGGACGTCGTACTGCTGGCGCGGGATCGTCTTGCGGAGCTTCTCGGTGAGGGTCTTGCCGGCGTCATAGGCCTTGGAGCGGTGCACGAGCATCGACAGCGCGTCGATCGGTTCGCCGGCGAGCAGGATGTCGAGCTTGACCAGGTCGGACTCGCGCAGGCCGATGATGTCGTAGTCGAGCGACGCGTACCCGCGCGTGCGGGACTTGAGCTGGTCGAAGAAGTCGAGCACGATCTCGGCGAGCGGCAGGTCGTAGGTGATCTGAATCCGCTCGGAGGACAAATAGTGCATTCCCGAGTGCTCGCCCCGGCGTTCCTGGCAGAGCTCCATGATCTGACCGACGAACTCCTTGGGCGTGAGGATCGAGGCGCGGATGTAGGGCTCGCGGACCTCGGCCACCTTGCTCGGATCGGGCATGTCGTTCGGCGAGTGCACCGGGATCACCGTGCCGTCGGTGAGCGTCACCTCGTACTCGACGCTCGGCATCGTGGCCAGCAGCTCGAGGTCGTACTCGCGCTCGAGGCGCTCGCGGACGATGTCCATGTGGAGCAGGCCGAGGAAGCCGCAGCGAAAGCCGAAGCCGAGCGCGTCCGAGGTCTCCGGCTCCCACGACAGGGCCGCGTCGTTGAGGGTCAGCTTCTCGAGCGCGTCGCGCAGATCTGGGTAGGCGTCGGAATCAATCGGGAAGAGCCCGCAGAAGACCATCGGCTTGACCTCGCGGTAGCCGGGAAGTGGCTCGAGCGCCGGGCGCCCCTTGGCGGTGAGCGTGTCGCCGACACGGAGCTTCGTCACGTCCTTGATCCCGGTGATGAGGAAGCCGACCTCGCCCGCGGTCAGCCGCGGCGCCGAGGTCATCTGGGGCGTGAAGAAGCCGATGTCGTCGATCTCGGCCTCGGTGCCGGCCTGCATGGCCTTGATCGCCTCGCCCTTCGTGAACGTCCCGTCGACGACGCGGATGTAGGCGATCACGCCGCGGTACTGATCGAACTCGGAGTCGAAGATGAGCGCGCGGGGAGCGGCGTCGGGATCGCCGTGCGGCGGCGGGACGCGCTCGATCAGCTCGTCGAGGACCTCGATGACACCCTCGCCGGTCTTGGCGCTGATGCGGCGGACGTCGTCGGCCTCCTCGCCGATCAGGTCGGCGATCTCCTCGCCGACCCGCTCCGGTTCGGCGCCCGGCAGGTCGACCTTGTTCAGGCACGGGATCAGCTCGAGCCCCGACTCGATCGCCAGATACGTGTTGGCGACCGTCTGCGCCTCGACGCCCTGGGAGGCATCGACGACGAGCAATGCGCCCTCGCACGCCGCCAGGCTGCGCGACACCTCGTAGGTGAAGTCGACGTGCCCCGGCGTGTCGATCAGATGCAGCTGGTAGGCCTCGCCGGTCTTCGCGGACCGGTAGAAGACGCGCACCGCCTGGGCCTTGATCGTGATGCCCCGCTCGCGCTCGAGATCCATCGAGTCGAGCAACTGGGCGCGCATCGCCCGCGGATCAACGGTGTGCGTCAGCTCGAGGATGCGATCGGCCAGCGTCGACTTCCCGTGGTCGATGTGGGCGATGATCGAGAAGTTGCGGATGTGGGCCTGGTCAGCCATGGCGTCTGACATAGAGGGTATTCGGGCCGCGGGCGAGCGGCTGACCGGTCGCGGAGCCGTTAGATCTTCTGCTCGGCGCGCTGCTCGAGCCCGAGCAGGTCGCGCAGTGCGTCCTGACCGAGGAAGCCCATCGTCAGGAGGCCACCGAAGATCGCGACGGCATCGATCGACTTGCGTCCCTGCTTGTCCCAGTAGTCGTCCTTGAGGTCGAGCCACAGCGCGAACTCGTCGAGCGTCAGCGCCGAGCCGACGCCGTACAGCGTCGCCGACAGCCGTGACGCCCATTCCGGCTGGTCGGGATCACCGATCCCGCGGCGGTAAGTCCAGGCATAGCCGACTCCGAGCAATCCGAAGATGCCGAACGTGCTGTGGTGAATGTGGACGCCATCGGAGGAGATGTTGTGAAACGGGCCGACGCCGGCCTTGATCGAGTGGGTGATCGCGCGGGCGGTCGCGAACGCGGTCGTGAAGCCGACGGCGCTGAGAAAGCCGCGCTCCCGTCGCGGGTCACTGGCGAAGTGGCGCCGATATACGTCGGGGAGGTTCCTCATGCGCCGCGCCGGAGTCGTCCCATGACGAGCGTCTCGATCTGGCGCGCCTCGGGGATCCGCATCGTCAGCACAGCCTTCATGTAGAACAGGCCGGCGAGCGTGATCGCCAGGCCGACGGAGATGATCTGCGCCGGAAGGCTGCGGCCGAGCAGGCTGTCAAGCCCCATCCACACGAGCCACGCGATTCCGGCCATCACGGCGGACGCGAGCAACACCCGCACGGTGATCATCAGGTTCTGGGCATCGTCGAGCCGCCCGTTGAAGCCGATCCGCAGCCGGCGGTACTGAAGCGCGGTCATCACCGCGTTCGCCGCCGCGGTGCCGATCACGAGACCGGCGATCCCGAGCGGCTTGTACAGCGCCACGCTGACGATGATGTCGACGATCATGTTGATCGCGGCGAGCCCGGTCGGGATCCACGGGCGCTGGACGGCGAAAAACGAGCGCGTCAGCAGCAGGTTGACCCCGCCGAACGGCAGGCTGAACGCGAACCAGAACAGCGCGATCGAGACGAGATGGGTCGACTCTGCGTTGAAGTGGCCACGCTGGAACACCAGCCGGGTGATCGGCGTCGCGAGCACCATCATCACGCCGGCCGCCGGGATCAGCAGCAGGTTGATCTGGCGGATCCCGTTCGCGACCGCGCGGCGCATCCCGGCCACGTCCCGCCGGGCGGCCTGGCGACTGAGCGTCGGGAACAGGACGGTCGCCACCGCGACGCTGAACACCCCCTGGGGCAGCATGTAGATCCGGAACGCGTTGTCGATCGCTCGCGGTGCCTGGGGCGAGACGAGCGTGCCGAACACCGAGTTGAGCAGCTGGTCGAGGTTGACGATCCCCAGCCCGATCGTTACCGGCAGCATCAGCATGAACACCTGGCGGACGCGCGGGTCGTGCCAGTCGACCGAGAACTGGAGCCGGAAGTCGATCCGCCGCATGGCCGAGGCGACCATCAGGAACTGGACGACGGTCGCGGCCAGCCAGGCGATCGCGTACGCGTACACGCTGTTCCGGCCGTGGTAGCTGCCGTGCAGGGCGACCAGCAAAACGATGATCACGAGGTTCCAGACCGCCGGGGCCAGCGCAGGGATCGAGAACTCGTCGTAGGACTGGAGGATCCCGACGAGCAGCCCGGTCAGCCCGAGCAGCAGCACGACCGGGAACAGGACCTGGGCGAGCCCAGCGGTCAGGTTGTCGAGCACGGGTCCGAACGTGCTGCCCGTGAACAGCGGCATGATCGTGCCGGCGAGCAGGATCCCGACCGCGGTGAGCGCGCCAAGCGCGATCAGGATGATCCAGAACAGCGTCGAGGCGAGCTTGAACGCCTCGCGCTTGCGGCCCTGCTGGAGCAGATCGGTGAACACCGGTACGAACGCCGCCGACAGCGCCGACTGCGCGAACAGGTTCGACATCAGGTTCGGGATCTGCGACGCGATCGTGAACGCCGACGCTGCGCCGCTCGTCCCGAAGTAGCTGGCAGCGACGATTTCCCGCGCCAGCCCGGCGATCCGGGACAGAGCGGTGGCGATGGCGAAGATCGCGGTGTTGACGCTCAGCCGGCGTCGCGGGGCGTCAGTGCTCGCAGCGGTCGCTTCGGTCGTCACCGGAGCGCTATAGTACGGGCGTGCCGCGGCAAGAGCCCGCGGCTGTTTCGTGCCATGGCAAACATTCGTTCACAGAAGAAGCGGATCCTACGTTCCGAGCGCGAGCGCCTCGAGAACCGCCGCTACACCACGAAGATCAAGACGTACTTCCGTCGTCTCGAGAGCGCGGTCGCCGAAGGCGACGACGCGACGGCCGACACCGAGCACCGCACGCTCGTGCAGACGATCGACAAGGCCGTCAAGCGCGGTGCGCTGCACCGGAACAACGGTGCGCGGAAGAAGTCGCGCGCAGCCCGGATTCGCCGGCAGACGCCTGCGGCCTGAGCCCTGATCGTCTGACTGAGACACGCGCATTTGGGGTATCCAATCCCGTAATGGCCCCTGCGCCTGAGTCGATCGCCCCTGCCCAGCAGGTCGCATTCGAGCCGGAGGACGTGACGTTTGCCGACGACCGCGTCACTGTCACCGGACGCTGGTCCGGGGTGCGCGGGCGGCGGTTCGTCCGCCCGACGCTGACGCTCGTTGGCGACGGCGCCCATTCCCGCCTGCTCGCCGAACTCGAGCACAAGCCCTGGGCCGCGGAGGATGGCGCCCCGTGGACAGCGGCGTTCTCGTGCGGGCCGGAGAGCGGTGGCGCCGATGAGGTCGAGTTGGCCGTCGCGCCGGACATCGCGGTCGTTCTGCCGGCGCCGGAGCCCCTGCGCTCACGTCCCCGGCGGTCGCGACGTCGGAACCGTTCGCGGCGCTCGACCTCGGGCCAGCGGTCGGGGCAGCCTTCGGGCCAGGCGTCGGGGCCGCCGTCGGGACAGCCGTCGGGAGGGCCGTCGGGAGCGCCGGGAGGCGGCGAACCCCGGCCGAAGTCGACGAGATCTCAGAGCCGGATCGCCGCCGCACGGGCAAAGATCGACGAGCAGCAGGCCGAGATCGCCCGGCTCCAGGAGCGGCTCCTGCGCACCGAGATGGCCCGCGCCGAATGGAAGGCGGCGATGTCCAGACGCGACGCGGCGGTTGCCAAGCTCGACGCAGTGCTGCAGGAGCGCGACGCGGTCGTGGCGGAGCGTGACACCGTCGTCGCACAGCGGGACGCCGTCGTGACCGAACGAGATGCCGCGATGGCCGAGCGGGATGCGGCTCGCTCCGAGCGGGATGCGGCTCGTTCCGAGCGGGACGCCGCGGTCGAGGCGCGTCACGCTGCCGTCAGCCAGCGCGACGTGGCCGTCGGCGCCCTCGATTCCGCAGCGCGCGATCGGGAGCGACTCGTCCGCGAACGGGACGCCCTCGAGCAGGAGCGCGCGGCACTGATGCGCCGACGTCGCGAGCCCGAGCGGGCTCAGTCCATCGTCGGAGGTGAACGCGACCGCCTGCGTGCGCCGCTCGACGACACCGTCGCCGCTGCCCCCACCGCTCGCGACCCGCAGCCCACTGCCCCGACGCCGTCGCCGCAACGCTCGCCCGCCGCCCCGGCGCCGGCCGCCGGCACCGGCAGCGCGTCGCGCAGCCACGTCGACGCCGCCGGCGCGCCCCGACCCCGCCCCGCGAATCCGCGCCGCGGACATTCCGATCCCGGCACCATCGTTCAGCGAGCCGACCGCCCGGCTCCCCGCCCTGCCGCTGCCGCAACGTTTCCGCCGGACGCCCTCGGCCCGCAGCGCTGAGCGCGGTCCGGTGGCCATCTGGGCGGCGCGCGGCGTGGCGATCGCGGTGCTGCTCGCGGTGTTGCTCGCGCTCATCCTGGTGCTGCAGTCGGTCTAGCGCCTCGGTCGGCCGGTCGTCAGGACCTACGCCGCGATCCGGCCGATCGCGATCAGCGCCGCCGTATCCTCGCCGGCCCCGCCTGACCCGCCCCCACGTGAAGCGAGCTCGAGATCGGCGATCTCGCCGATCGCGTTGCGCAGCTTGTCGACGCCGGTGCTCCGGGCGTCCGCGATCAGGCGGTCGGCCGCCCGGGAGGGCATCCGCAGGCGACGTTTGATCTGCGCGACCGGCTCGCCCGCGTCGATCGCCTGAGCCACCTCGTGGGCGAGACGGATCCGCTGCCCCATCCAGTAGAGCAGCCCGGGTAGGCGCTCCCCCTGCGCGCGCAGCTCGATGTAGAGCTGGATCGCCGCCCGGGGATCGTGACCGACGAGCGCGTCCGCGAGCGACCACGCCCGCCGCTCGGCGGAGGCGGCCGTCAGCTCCTCGATCTCCGCCACGTCGAATGAGACCGGTCCGCCGTCACTGCCGAGCGCGAGCTTCTCCAGCTCTCGGAGCAGCCGCTGCTGGCGCTCCCCGACGTGGGCGATGAGGGCGCGTGCCGCGTCAGGCTCGAGCGTCACGCCGAGCTCGCGGCCCTGCGTGATCACCCATTTGGGCAGCTCCCACGGCTTGACCGTTTCCACGGGATCGATCTGTCCCTCGGCCTTCGTGACTGCCTCGTGCAGACCCTTCGGCGCCTTCTTCCGCGAGTCCTCCCGCGCGAAGAACACGACCGTCGTGTCCGGCGGCATGTGCGCGAGCGCGTCGGTCACCGGCTCGAGCTCCTTCTCCTTCCACACTTCGGTCCCCTCGACGATGATGAAGCGGCGCCCAAGGGCGAACGTCATCGCGTTGAGCGCGCCCGCCACCGCCTCGGGCGTCGCCGTATCGCTCTCGAACACCTCGGTGCCCTGGGCGCCGCTCTCCGCCTCGGCGAGCGCCCGCAGCCGGGCGCGCCGCTCGGCGATGCGACCGTGGTCATCGCCATGGATGAGATACGCGGGCTTGAAGGTCGGCATCGGTCTCGCTCGACGCAGTGTAGGGGTGGGTCAGGCGTCCGCCACGGGGTGGGTCAGGCGTTCGCCCGGGCGTGCTCGAGCGCGCGCTGGGCCGCCTGGGCCGCCGTCGGCACATGCTCAATTCCGTCGATCGCCCACGTGTCCACGCCGACGACTGGTAGCCCCGCCCGGAGGGCGAGCGCGACCTCGGACAGCGTCCCATAGGCGCCGCCAACCGCGACCACCGCGTCCGCGGCGCGGATGATGAGCCCGTTGCGCAGCTCGCCGAGGCCCGTCGGGATGGCGACCGAGACATACGGATTCGCCTCGGCGCGGTCGCTGCCGGGCAGCAGCCCGATCGTCGTTGCGCCGGCGCTCGCGGCGCCGCGCGACGCGGCCTCCATCACGCCGCCGCGACCGCCCGTGATGACGGTCGCGCCCGCCTCACCGAGCGTGCGGCCGACCGTTTCGGCCGCGGCGAGCTGAGCCTCGGTCGCCGACGACGCGCCGACAACCGCGATGTACGGCAGCGGCGCCGGCACGGGTCCGGTGGACTGCATCAGCGGACGACGACATTGACGAGCTTGTCGGGCACGACGATCACCTTGACGACCTCGTGCCCGTCGACGTGCGTCTGGACTCCGCGGGTCTGCAACGCGAGGTGCTCGAGCTCGTCACGCGGCGCGCCGCGCGGCGCGGGCACGCGGTCGCGCACCTTGCCGTTGACCTGGCAGACGAGCTCGAACGTGTCGGCGACGAGCATGTTCGGGTCGGTGTCCGGCCACGGCTCCTCCCAGACGCGGCGGCCCGTCAGACGCTCATACACCTCGGAGCCGAGGTGCGGCGCGAACGGGAACAGCAGGCTCGCGGCGGTTGCGGTCGCGAACCGGCGGGACTGGACATCGGCATCGACGCTCGGGTCATAGAGCATGTTGACGAGTTCCATGATGGCTGCGATCGCGGTGTTGAAGGCAAACCGATGGGTGAGGTCCCGCGTCACCTTGTCGATCGCCCAGTGCGTCTTGCGCACGAGCGCCAGCGAATCGCCCTCGGGCGAGTTCGGCTGGTCCACCGATGCGGACCCACCCGCCCCGCCCGCCCGCTCAGCCAGCTCGTCGCCGAGGCGCCACACCCGGGAGAGGAAACGATGGACGCCGGCGAGCGATGCTTCCGACCAGGCCGCGTCCTGATCGGGCGGGCCGATGAACAGGATGTAGCAGCGGGCGGCGTCGGCGCCGTAGCGGTCGACGATCGGCATCGGGCTGATCACGTTGCCGCGAGACTTCGACATCTTCTGACCGTCGGGGCCCAGGATCATGCCCTGCGTGAACAGCGCCTGGAAGGGTTCCTGGAATCCGACCAACTCCATATCGGCGAGCGCCTTGACGAAGAACCGGGCGTACATCAGGTGCAAAATCGCGTGCTCGATCCCCCCGATGTACTGGTCCACCGGCATCCAGCCGTCGACGACCGAGCGGTCCCACGCCGCCTCGTCGTTGTTCGCGTCGCAGTAGCGCAGGAAGTACCAGCTCGAGTCGACGAACGTGTCCATCGTGTCGGTCTCCCGCCGCGCCGGTCCGCCGCAGCGCGGGCAGGTCGTGTTGACCCAGTCCTCGGCGGCGGCGAGCGGTGAACGTCCCTTCGGCTGATAGTCCTCGACCTCCGGCAGCTCGATCGGCAGGTCCTGTACCGGAACCGGTACAAGACCGTCTCGCTCGCAGTACAGAACGGGGATCGGACATCCCCAGTAGCGCTGTCGCGAGACGAGCCAGTCGCGCAGGCGGAAGCTCACCGATGAGTGTCCGCGGCCCTCGCGGTCAAGCCAGTCGACGATCGCTTGGTAGGCGTCGCGGTTGTGCAGACCGTCGAACTCGCCGGAGTTGACCATCGGGCCGTCTCCGGTGTACGGGAGATCGTCGCCTTCGGTGGTGGCGCCGTCCGCCTCCGGGCGGGCGATCACGCGGCGGATCGGAAGGTCGAACGTCTTCGCGAACGCGTAGTCGCGCTCGTCATGCGCCGGCACCGCCATGATCGCCCCGGTGCCGTACTCCATCAGCACATAGTCGGCGACAAACATGGGCAGCTGCTCGCCGTTGACCGGGTTGGTGACCGTGCGGCCAAGCGGCACACCGGTCTTCGGCTTGTCGGCGGCGCCGCGATCCTCGGCCGACTCGGTGAGCGACCGGTTCACGTACTCATGGACGTGCTGCTCATGCTCGGTTCCGGCGGCGAGCCGGAACACATCGGGATGCTCCGGCGCCATCACGAAGAACGTCGCGCCGAACAGCGTGTCCGGCCGCGTCGTGAACACGGGGTAGTCGATGGGGTGGGCGGGATCGACATCTTCGCAGCGGAACGTGACCTCGGCACCGGTGCTCCGGCCGATCCAGTTGCGCTGCATCGCCTTGACGTGCTCCGGCCAGGCGATCGAGTCGAGGTCGTCAAGGAGCCGGTCGGCGTAGTCGGTGATGCGGAAGAACCACTGCTCGAGCTGGCGCAGCTCAACCTCGTGCCCGCAGCGCTCGCAGCGGCCGTCGATCACCTGCTCGTTGGCGAGCACGGTCTGATCGTGCGGGCACCACTTGACCGCCGCCTGTTTGCGGTAGGCGAGGTCTTGCTCGAGCAGCTTGAGAAAGATCCACTGGGTCCAGCGGTAGTACCGCGGCTCGCAGGTGGCGAACTCCCGCGACCAGTCGATCGAGATGCCCCACGAGCGGAACGCCCGTTGAAACGCGGCGATCGACGTGTCGGTCGACTGCCGCGGGTGGATGCCGGTGTTGATCGCGTGGTTCTCGGCAGGCAGGCCGAACGCGTCGTACCCCATCGGGTGGAGCACCCGCTGGCCGATCCGCCGGCGAAAATGCGCGATCGCATCGCCCAGCGCATAGTTCTTCAGGTGGCCGATGTGCGGCTCGCCGCTCGGGTACGGGAGCATTTCCAGCACGTAGGACTTCTCCGCCGAGGGGTCGACGTCGTTGGACACCTCCCACGTGTGCTCGCGCGCCCACAGTTCCTGCCACTTGGGCTCAATCTCATTCGGTTGGTAGCGACCGTCGGCCATTCCTATAACGGAGCTTACTTCCGGTACGAGGGTGTCGCCTCCTGCCGGCGCCGCGTGGGCTGAGTCGATTTGCGCGCCGGTTGCAGGGGTGTTGCCGGTGGCGAACTTGCGTGGCATTAACGTCGCGCGCTTTACCATCAGGGCGTGGCGGAGAACGGACCCTCCTCGTCCAAGTCGTCTGCGACCGCGGCTGACCGGGTCGAGTCGATCGTCGCTGCGGCCGAGGCCGCGGCGGAGCGCATGCGTCGCGAGGCCGAGGAGCGGATGCGCTCCCGGATCGCCGAGGGCGACCGCGCCGCCGATAACCGAGTCCAGGCCGCCGAGGACGAGGCCAAGGAAATCGTCCAGCTTGCCCAGACCGAGGCTGCCCGCCTGCGCGAATCCGCCCGTTCCGAGGCCGAACAGCACAAGACCACCGCGGCGAGCGAGGCGCTCGCCGCCGTCGGCCGCGCCCAAGAGGAGGCCGACAAGACCGTCGCCGAGGCCCAGGCCGCCGCGACAAAGACCAGGGAGGACGCCGAGCAGCAGTCACGCGAGATGCTGCGCGAGGCCCGCGCGACCGCCGACGACGTCCGTACCGAGGGGCTGGAGATCGTCGCCAACCTGCGCGAGATGGGCGACTCCCTGCGCTCGAACGCCGAGCGCCTCCTGCGTGACGTCCAGCTCGTGTACTCGCGCATGGTCGCCCAGCTCGACCGAGTCGACGGAGGGCTGCCTCCTGGGGCGCGCTCGGGCACGCCGATCAACGCGCGCCGGGGCACGGACGGCCGGACGAGCACGCGGTCCTCGGCGCGCAACCGGCCGGATGACCTCGACGTGCCGGAGTTCATCCCGCCGAGCTGAGCCGCAACAACCAGGAGCTATGCATTAAGCTTGCTGGTTAGTTCGCTTTCGACGGGGCTATAGCTCAGCTGGGAGAGCGCGTGACTGGCAGTCACGAGGTCGTCGGTTCGAGCCCGACTAGCTCCACTTCCCCGTTCTTCAGGCGCGGTTTCGGGACCCCGGCGGTTCGGGGCGCTCGGCGGCGAGCGCGCCGGCGTCAGGCAGTACGCGTCGGCCGTCCGCGTCGGGCAGTCCGGCCGAGCACCCCCGGCCTGGCGCGCGTCAGTACATCTCGGGCACGAACGTCTGCTCGTCGATCGGCGGCCGCACGTATGGAAGCTCGGCCCGCGGCGGCAGCTGAAGCGGCGGTGGGGTGAGATCCTCGTACTCGATCATCGAGAGCAGATGCGCGATGCAGTTGAGACGCGCCCGGCGTTTGTCATCGGCCTGGACAACCCACCATGGGGCGTGCTTGATGTCCGTGTAGCGGAACATCTCGTCCTTGGCGCGGGAGTACTCGACGTACTTGGCGCGGGACTCGAGGTCCATCGGGCTGAGCTTCCAACGACGCATCGGGTCGTGCACGCGGGCCTGGAACCGGCGCTCCTGCTCCTCGTCGGAGACGGAGAACCAGTACTTGATGACCTGAATCCCGGACCGGACGAGCATGCGCTCGAACTCGGGGCACGAGCGCATGAACTCCTCGTACTCCAGCTCGGTGCAGAAATTCATCACCCGTTCGACGCCGGCGCGGTTGTACCAGGAGCGGTCGAAGAGGACGATCTCGCCCGCAGCCGGCAGGTGCGGCACGTAGCGCTGGAAATACCACTGCGTCTTCTCGCGCTCGGTCGGCGCGGGGAGCGCGACGACGCGGCAGACGCGCGGGTTCGTGCGTTCGGCGATCCGCTTGATCACGCCGCCCTTCCCCGCCGCGTCCCGGCCCTCGAAGATCACGACGACCTTCGGGCCGCGAGCCTTGACGTACTCCTGCATGATCACGAGTTCGCGCTGGAGCTTGAGCAGCTCGCTGTCGAACGCGTCGCGGGGCATCTTCCGCTTCGGCTTGCCGTTTGGAGACGCCGACGCCCCGGTGCTCGCGGGCGGTGCGTGGTGGGGATGTTTTGGTTTGCTCGCCATCACCCAGGGTGATCGGTTCGGAGCACCTGCAGCTAAACCCTATCCGGCCCGGTCCTTCTTCGCTGCCTCAAGGGCCGCGGGAGGATCGAGTTCTTTATTCCCCGACGTGAGCTCGAGCGCCCGGTCGGCCACCTCGGCCGCCTCCACCCCACTCAGCGACTCGTCACGGAGCGCGAGCGCGAGCAGGACCTCGCGCATCAACTCGGGGCTGCTTGTGTCCGGAGGCGGTCCGGCCGGTGGCAGTGCGCCCACGGTCGCGGCGAACTTCGACGCGTTCATCCCGCCGCCGAACAGGCGCCCCGGCATCTTGTCCGGAATCGTCGCGACGACCCCTCCGGTCGCGGGGTTAACGAGGTTGATCTTGCTGCGCAGACCGTGACGGTCAAGCGCGAGCCGGTACCCGGACAGCCGCAGGTACCCGAGCTGCGCGGCGAGCCGCGTGAACCCGAACGCCTCGCTCTCGTCCTTCAGGCGCGGCTGGTGCAGCGCGATCTGGGTCCCGGCGTCCGGGAGGGTCGGATCCGGATCCGGTGCCACGAGCAGGAACGCCTGCGGCCCCAGCCGGCCGGCGCCGACGCCCGCGACGTCGGCGAGCAGCTGGTAGCCGCCGAGACTGAGCGCTCCGACGATCCCGCTTGGGAGTGGATGGTTGGCGAGGTGGCCTGGTTCGAACGCCATCGCGAGTCCCCCTTCTAGTTGTCGAGGATGCCGCGGGCGATCCCGCCGAGCAGGCCCCCACCGGAGTCACTGGCCGCGTTGCCGCCGGAATCCGAGCCGCTCGCCGGGCTGAAGTAGGCGCTCTGAAGGCACACGCGACCGGGGCCCGTGAACCGATTGAACACCAGGTTGCCCGCCCCGGCCCCCAGCAAGCCGGTCTTGAAGCCGTACACCTCCTGTGCCATCTGGACCGTATGGTCGCGGTACACCCACCCGCCGGGCTCGATGTCGATCGTCTCCCCCGGCTCGAGCACCTTCTCGAACAGGTTCCCGTAGCCGTGGATCCAGACGACGCCCTCGTGGTCGGCGGCGAAGAAGTGATCGACGAACAGGCCACCGCCGTAGAGCATGTTCGAGAAGCCCTTGATCCGGCTGTAGTCGTACTGGACCCCGCCGGTGGCGGCGAGGAACTGGTGCTCACGGACGAGGATCCCTTCGCCCGCCTGGAGGTGGATCGCGGCGACGTGGCCCGGCGCGTCACGGCTGAACGCGATCTCGCCCGCCGATTGCGCCTCGATCAACAGCAGCGGCATCCCTCCGAATACGCGCCGCTTCAGCCCCTTCTTGAGGGGGTGTAGCCCGACCTGCATCTGCGGGTACTTCCAGAGCAGCACGTGATGCTCGAAGTAGACCGGGATCTGACCGTCGAGCGCCATGTGGAGCACCGGCACGAGCTCTCCCTCGAGCCGGTATCGCACGCCCGGCGCGACACCTTCGGTGATCTGAGTCGGAAGAATGCTTGGTGCGGACGGCATGCCCTCTCCGTTTCGTTGTGCCACTGGATCAGAGGCGCCGGATCCCCGCACCTCGCTACGTCAGCTAGGTCGAGACGGTATCGCGCTGTGAACCCTGTCGCCAGCGGCGGTCCCTCTCGGTCACGCACAGTCGTCGGCAGCCCGCCCTCAGGACTGAGCGTCCCGGCGTCGAGAGAATCGCCTCGGTCAGGCCTGGAGAGCGCCCGGGTGGCGGAGGCGTCACGAGAATGGAACGATACGGGCGTGCGCCCCATCTACGTAAGCGGTCATCGCAACCCCGACACTGACTCGATTGCATCCGCGCTCGGGTACGCCGAGCTCAAGTCCCGGCTTGATCCGCGGCACGAGTACGTGCCGGTCCGGCTCGGCGAGTGCAACCCGCAGACACGCTGGCTGTTCGAGCGCAGTGGGGCGACCGAACCCCGACTGCTTCCCCACGTCCTGCTGCGTGCGCGTGACGTCATGCGCACCGAGGTCCCGATCGCCCAGGAGGACGATCCGATCCGGGCGGCCGGGTTCGCGATGACGCGCGCCGAGCTCGAGCTGACACCGATCGTCGACGGGGACGGCGCGCTCGCGGGTGTCGTCACCGAGCGGACGCTCGCGCGGCGGTTTGTCCGCGAAACGCGTGAGACATCGAGCCTGAAGGAGGCGCCGACCCTCGTCAGCGCCATCGTCGACGTGCTTGAGGGGGAGTTGCTGACCGGCGAGGACACGCTGCTCGAGCAGCGCGTGTGGGTGCAGTCGATGGATGTGGGCAGCCCGAGCGGAATCTCCGATGGCGATGTCGTCGTCGTCGGCAACCGGGCCGACGCGCAGCGGCTTGCGCTCGAGCGCGGCGCCGCCCTGCTCATCGTGTCGAACGGCTCCACGCCGGACGCAGACATCCTCGCGCTGGCACGGTCGAAGGAGGTGGCCGTGATCGTCTCGCCGCTTGACTCCTATGTGTCCGGCCGCATGATCACGCTCGCGGCGCCCTGTCGCTCCTACATGGAGCCCGATCCGCTGACCGTCACCACCGAGTACCTGCTCGCCGACGTCTCCGAGCAGATCAAGGAGATCCACTACGGCGCGGCGGTCGTGATCGACGGCGAGCGCCGGCCCGTAGGCCTGATCACGCGCTCGGACCTTGTCGCCCCGACCCCGCGCCGGGTCCTGCTCGTCGACCACGCCGAGCAGGCGCAGAGCGTGCCTGGCATCGAACAGGCCGAGATTGTCGAGATCCTCGACCACCACCACATCGGCTCGATCGAGACCCACGTGCCGGTCACGGCGATCTTCGATCCCGTCGGGTCGACAGCGACGCTCGTGATCGAGCGCTTCCGCCAGAACGGCATGGAGCCGAGCAGCGGCACCGCGATGATGCTGCTCGGGGCGATCCTCTCCGACACGGTGATCCTCAACTCTCCGACGACGACCGAGCGTGATCACGCGGTCGTCGAGTACCTCCAGCGCGTGCTGGCGCTCGACGCGCAGGAACTCGGGCGGGACATGTTTGAGGCCACGGCCGACGTGTCGGAGGTCAGCGCCGAGGAGATCATCACGCGGGATGCGAAGGCCTACGAGCTCAGCAGCGGCCACACGATCTGCATCGCGCAGATCGAGGTCGTCGGCAAGAGCCTCCTCGAGCGCCGCGCCGAACTACTGGAGGTACTGCGGAGCGAGCGGGACCGGCGTGACCTCCAGCTCTACGCGCTGATGGTCACCGACGTGCTCAGCAAGGGCACGAACATGCTCGTGGCCGGGGACACCGCGGCCGTGGCGCGGAGCTTCGACGTGGAGGCGGCCGACTCGACGATCGAGCTGCCCGGCGTGATGAGCCGCAAGAAGGAAGTCGCGCCGCGGCTGCTTTCGACGCTCTGAGGCGCGAGCGCGACGGGCGTCTCACGGCGGCGCCGGCTCAGGCGGCTCGGCGGCGCCGGCACCGGCACCAGCACCGACCGTCGCGGTCGGCGCCTCGCCCCAGAGCTGCTCGAGCCGGTAGTACTCGCGGGTGTCCGGCGTGAACACGTGGACGACGACGTCGAGGTAGTCCATCAGGATCCAGTTCGCCTGTGTGAGCCCCTCGACGCGGCGTGGGAGCAGTCCGTGGTCGTCCTTCATCCCCTTGTGGATCGCATCGTGGATCGCCTTCGCCTGCCGGTCGGATCGACCGGTGCAGATGACGAAGTAGTCGGTGTACCCGATGATCCTGCGGAGATCGAGCTGGACGATGTCCAGCGCCTTGCGATCGGCGGCGTATTCGCTGATGGCTTCTGCGATCTCTTCCGGCGTCATGTGTGTGTTCTACCTCCGTACAGCCCGTGCTCGTGGATGTAATCGGCGACCCCATCGGGGACGATGTATCTGATCGATTGACCGCTGCGCACCCGGTCGCGCACCATCGTCGAGGAGAACCCGACCCGCGGCATTTCGAAGAAGCGGGCGCGCTGGCCGCCCCGGAGCTCTCCCAGCGCCTCGTCGATCGAGGCTCGCGGCGTTCCCGGCCGCTTCGCGATCGCCGGGGTTGCAAGCGAAAGGACCCGCTCGGGCTCGTGCCAGCGCGGCAGTCCAGCCGCCACGTCGCCACCGACGATCAGGAACAACTCGGTGTCTGGATCCTGAGTGTGCAGCTCCTTAAGGGTATCGACTGTGTACGACGGTCCCTGGCGCCTCATCTCGAGATCGGACACCGTGAACCGCGGATCGTCCTCAACGGCGACTCGACAGAGCTCCAGCCGGTGCTCCGGTCCCGGCTCGTCGTCGACGGCCTTGTGCGGCGGGATCCGGGCGGGCATCAGCATCACGCGGTCGAGGCGCAGCTGAAGGTACGCCTCCTGGGCGCAGACGAGATGACCAAGATGTGGCGGGTTGAACGTCCCGCCGAGAATGCCCAGGCGCACCGAGCCTCAGCGTCGGACGTGTCCCGCGCCCTCGACGAGGTACTTGAACGCGCACAGCTCGCGCATGCCGATCGGGCCTCGGGCGTGGAGCTTCTGGGTCGAGTTGCCGATCTCGGCCCCCATCCCGAACTCCCCGCCATCGGTGAACCGGGTCGAGGCGTTGACGTACACGCACGCCGCGTCGACGCCGAGCTGGAACGCCCGGGCCGAGTCGGTCGACCCGGTGACGATCGCCTCCGAGTGACCGCTGCCGTGCGCGTTGATGTGCTCGATCGCGTCGGCGGTCGAGTCGACGACCCCGACCGCCAGCTCGAGCGCGAGATATTCGGTGTCCCAATCCTCGTCGGTCGCCGCCTCGATCGGCACCGCGCCGGCGGCGTCCCGCGCCCGCGCATCGCCGTGGAGGATCACGCCGGCCTCATGCAGAGAACGCAGCGCCCCCGGCAGGAACGTGTCCGCGACGTCAGCGTGGACGAGCAGGGTCTCAGCGGCATTGCACACGCCGGGCCGCTGCAGCTTGGCGTTCAATGCGATCGCGTGCGCGGCCTCGAGATCGGCGCTCGCGTCGACGTACACATGACAGTTGCCCGACGCCGCGTAAATGACCGGAACGGTCGCGACGCCCTTCAGGGCCGCCTTCAGCCCCTCGCCGCCACGCGGGATGATGAGATCGACGACGCCCGTCTGGGTCGCCAGCTCGGCGAGCTCCTCCCGGCCACCGCCGGCCACGAGCGACAGCGCGCCCGCCGGGAGACCGGCATCGGTCGCCGCGGCCGAGGCCACGGCCGCCAGAACCGCGTTCGAGTGCATCGCGGTGCTCGACCCACGGAGCACGATCGCGTTGCCCGACTTCAGGCACAGCGCGGCCGCGTCGATGGTGACGTTCGGGCGAGCTTCGTAGACGACCGCGACGACGCCGAGCGGCACGCGGACCTTGCGCACATCGAGCCCGTTCGGCAGCCGGAATCCGTCAACCACCTCGCCGACCGGATCCGGCAGGGCGGCGATCGTCCGGGCACCAGCGGCGATCGCGGCAATGCGCTGCGCGTCAAGGCGCAGGCGGTCCATGAGGGCGTCACTGAGGCCGGATTCGCGGCCGGCCTCAAGGTCGCGGGCGTTCGCCTCCAGGATTTCCGGCGTGTGCTCGATCAGCGCATCGGCGATCGCGCCGAGCGCGCGGTTCTTGACCTCGGAGCCGAGCGTCGCGAGCGTGCGGGACGCGCGCTTGGCTTCGGCACAAATGTCAGCGACGGATGTGATCGTGCTCGCCATGGTCCATACAGGTTACGCGAGCACGAAATAGTCCCGGTGCACTGCCTCCGCGCTCGCCCGCGGAAGCAGCGCGCGCACGTCGGCTGACTGCATCCCGAGCACCTGGCGAAGCTCGTCGGCCGAGTAGTTGCAGATCCCCTTGCCGACGGTGCCGGAATCGTGTGTGATCTCGACGGCGTCGCCGGCGGCAAACTCGCCCGCCACTGCGGTGATCCCGACCGGGAGAAGGCTCGTCCCGCCCTCCCGTAGGGCCCGTGCCGCGCCCGAGTCGACGAGCACGCGGCCACGGGTCGGCTTGGCGTATTTGAGCCACAGCTTGAAGCTCGAGTAGCGGCCCTCCTGGGCCGCGAACCGCGTCCCGACGGGTCGCGCAGCGACCGCCTCGCGGATCGTGCCCGGCTCGAGCCCGCTCGCGATCACGGTCGGGATCCCGGCGGCGGTCGCCATCTCGGCCGCGACGACCTTCGAGCGCATCCCGCCGGAACCGAGCGGCGAGGTCGCATGCCCGATGTCGAGGCCCTCGAGCGCGTCGAAGCTCTCGACCTCCTGGACGAGGCGCGCGTCCGGCCGCTCGCGCGGGTCGGCCGTGAACACCCCCTCTGCGTCGGTGAGCAGCAGCAGCTGGTCGGCGGCGAGCAGAATCGCCACCTGGGCGGCGAGGAAGTCGTTGTTGCCGAACGAGATCTCGTCGGTCGTCGTCGTGTCGTTCTCGTTGATCACCGGAACGACGCGCCAATCGAGCAGCTTGCGCAGCGTCTGGCGGGCGTTGAGGTAATGCGTGCGCGCGCTCATGTCGAAGAACGTGAGCAACACCTGTGCGGTCGGGATCGCACGCTCGCGCAGCAGCTCGTCGTACACCTGGTAGAGCTTGCCCTGGCCGACGGCGCTCGCCGCCTGGAGCTCGTCGATCGCCCGGGGCCGCATCGGGATCTCCATCAGCCCCATGCCGCGGGCGATCGCGCCGCTCGTGACGACGATCACGGGATGGCCGGCCCGGTACAGGTCGGCGAGTTCGTCGCAGATGCGACCGAGCACGTCGTCGCGGACAGCCCCGCGCTCGTCGACGACGATGCTCGATCCAAGTTTGACCACCAGCAATCCCATTCGCCGGTGGACGATACGGCCCCGGCGCGAACGCCGGGGCCGTCGCCTACGTCAGGCCTTGCGGCCGGTGCACCACGGGTTCTTCGGAACCCCGGCGCACGGGTTCGGCATTGACTTCAGCTGCTTGGTCGGCAGCGAGTGCATGACCGTCTTGGTCTTGCGCGGGTACTGCCCGTTGTGGCACGGCGACGGCTGACCGTTGAGCTCCACCTGCGAGTCGCACAGCACCTCGGCGAGGAACTGCGGGTTGCTGCTGCCGGCGGGTGCCGGCGTCGAGGTGCACGTCGGGTGCGCGGACTGGAGTCCGGGAAGGTCGCCCTTGAGCGAGCCGCCACCGATCTCCGAGTTCCCGGAGTAGCAGTTCGTCGGATGGCCGGCCTCGAACGTGAAGTTCGAGACGTCGCCGTTGCTCGGGTGCCCGAAGGACCCGTTGCCGCCGAACTTGTTGTTGATGATGGCGGTGCCATATTGCTCGAACAGGCAGGCCGCGATCGGCGTGTTCAGCGTGCCGCCGGAGCACGGCGGGCCGCTGTCAGTGAACGGCACTGTGATGATGCCCCACGCCCCGTTGTTGACGAAGCGGTTGTTCATGACCGTGTCGTTACGGCCGCCTGAGATCGACATGCCGGTGCCAACCGGACCGGCCGCCGCAGACCCGGCCGCGGGGACGTTCGGGTTGTTGTTGTCATGAACGAAGTTGTTCATGAACACCCAGCACGAGTGCGTGTGGGTGATCTTGCTCACGGTGTTGCCAGGGCAGGCGCCGTTCTGCGGCGCCGGGTCGTCGCCGTTCTGGCTGTTGGTGTCGAACCCGTCCTGGTTGTGATCGAACTCCGAGTTCTTGACGACGAGGTTGCCGCCCGAGTTCGAGCCCGAGTACCCGAGCACGCTGAACTGCGACCACGCGTGGTCAACGACCTGGTTGCACTGCTGGCGGCAGGCGCCGATGTACATAGCCCGAGTCGTTGAAGTTGCTCACGTACGTGTTCGACCAGGTCCCGCCGTTCCAGTTGCTCGAGAAGATCCCGTACTGGGCCGCGGTGTCCTCGCCGTTGTAGTACGTGCTGGTCGCGTTCAGGTAGGAGCCGTAGTACTGGAAGCCGCCGACCTTGCCGCTCCCGTCGCCGCCGTTCCACCAGATCTCGTTCCCGGTGTCGCCGGCGCCGTGGAGGTAGTTGCAGGTGGTCAGGTTCTGGACCCAGACGTTGCGCGCCTTCCACACCATGATCCCGTTGAGACCGAGCGGCTTGCCGGCGAGCTTGGGGCCGAACTCCTGGGCCGAGCCCTTGTTGCTGCACTTTGCCGAGCCGGGCTTCGTGCCGTCGACGACGACGGAGTTGCGGTTCATCCCGCGCAGCTTGATCCCGGCCTTCGTGATGAGCACGCCCGCAGGGCGGTCCTTGAAGTTGGCGCCCTTCGGCGTCTTACCGGAATGCTCCTTGTAGTCGCCCGGTCCGACGAGGATCCAGTCATTCGGCTTGGCCGCATCAACCGCGGCCTGGATCGACTTGAACTGGCCGCGAACGCCCTTGTACGTCCCCACTCGCAGCACCTTTGCATTAGCCGCCGCCGCACCCAGGGCGACCAGCGAAAACACGATTGCCGTGCTTACAACACGACGCATCCGTTCTCCTCTCTCTCAAACTTTGGCTATCCGGCCAGCGTCGGCGATCCTACAGATTTGGATCGAGTTCGAACGCGACGCCCGCGATCTCGACCTCGTCTCCGGGCTCAAATCCCTCCGCCTCGAGCGCCCGGATGACGCCGATTCCGCGCAGCCGGCGCTCGAGATGAGCGAGCGCGTCGTCGTTGTCAAGGTCGTAGCGCGCGAGCAGCCGCTCGATCCCCGCTCCGGTGACCCGGAAGGCCCCGTCGCCGACCCGCTCCACCCGGTACGAACGCCCCGCCCCCGGGCGGAACACCCGGTGCTCGGCGAGCTCCGAGGGCGCGGAGAAGCTCTCTCGGTCATCGGTGACATCGATCTCGTCCTGCACCGGGACGCGGTAGCTCAGCTCACGCGCGAGCTCGTCGAGCCCCGCGCGGGTCGCCGATGAGGTGAGGATCACCGGAACGTCGTCGCCGAGTCGCGCCCGCCAGCGCGCCCGGGCACGCGCCGCGGTGTCGGCATCGACGAGATCGACCTTGGACAGCGTGAGGATCCGTGGCAGCGCGGCGAGTCGCGGGTCGTGCAGCTGCAGCTCGCGCTCGACCGTCTCGTAGTTGACGTCCGGATCGGTGCCGTCGAGCGGCGCCACGTCGAGGACGTGGACGAGGAGGCGGGTGCGCTCGATGTGGGCGAGGAACTCGTGGCCGAGTCCGGCGCCGTCACTCGCACCTTCGATCAGGCCGGGGATGTCGGCGATCACGAGCTGGCGGTCGTCGAGCTCGAGCGTCCCAAGCACCGGCTCGAGGGTCGTGAACGGGTAATTGGCGACCTTCGGCTGCGCCCGGGTGAGCCGTGCGAGCAGCGAGGACTTGCCCGCGTTCGGGAGCCCGACGAGACCGGCATCGGCGAGCAGCTTGAGCTGGAGCGTCAGCCACGTCTCGCCGCCCGGCAGCCCGCGCTCGGCGAATCGAGGCGTCTGATGGGTCGGCCCGGCGAAGCGCTTGTTCCCGCGCCCGCCGCTGCCGCCGCGGGCAACCACAGCGCGCTGCCCGGGTCTCACGAGGTCGTGCTGGGTGCCGTCCTCCTCCACGAGCACGTCGGTTCCGGGCGGAACGCTGATCGTGAGCGTCTCCCCCTCGGCGCCGTGCCGGAGGGACCCCTGACCATGACCACCCCGTTTGGCCTTGAAATGCGCGCTACGGCGAAATCGCTCGAGGTCGCGCAGGTTGTCGTCGCACACCAGCACGACGTCACCGCCGCGGCCGCCGTCACCGCCGTCCGGGCCGCCCTTGGGGACGTGGGCCTCCCGCCGGAAGCTCAGGCAACCGTTGCCGCCGGCCCCGGCCTTGACGTGAATGCGCGCCTGATCATGCATGGCATGATCCTGACATGCCTGATCCCGTGTTCCTGATCACCGGCGCCTCGAGCGGCATCGGCGCCGCGACCGCACGCGCCGCCTCGGAGGCCGGCTACCGCCTCGTGCTCGCCGCCCGGTCCGCCGATCGTCTGCGTGAGCTCGCCAACTCGCTCGGCGGTCCTGACCGGGCGCTCGCCGTCAGCTGCGACGTGACCGAATGGGAACAGCAGCAGGCGATGGCGCAGCAGGCGCTCGACCACTTTGGGCGACTTGACGTCGCATGGGCGAACGCTGGTTTCGGCGCCGCGCGGGGCTTTCTCAAGGAGTCACCGGAACATTGGCGCTCGATGGTGCTGACGAACGTGTACGGCGCGGCGCTCACGATCCGGGCGTGTCTGCCGTCGGTCATCGAAGCGCGCGGGCACTTCCTGCTCACCGGCTCGGTCGCGGGCCGCCGAGCGCTCCCCGGCTCGCTCTACAGCGCGACGAAGTGGGCGATCACCGGGATGGGCGAAAGTCTGCGACAGGAGTGCAACGACACGGGCGTCCGGGTGACCGTGATCGAGCCGGGGATGGTCGACACGCCATTCTTCGACAACCCGGTCACGGATGCACTCCAGCCCGAGGACGTCGCGCGGGCGGTCCTGTTCGCGGTGTCTCAGCCCTCGCACGTCGACGTCAACGAGATCCTCGTGCGGCCGACGGCCCAGTCCGGATAGCGGAGCGTTTCCGCTCTTAGCGAGCGGTCGCCGTCGGCGCGTACGTCCGGCACGGCTCGCCGCGCAGCCCCGGGCACGGCGGCAGGCCGGTCGGCACCGACGCGCCGGGCACGAGCGGAAGCACGAGCCGTGAGGGCATCGACGGCGAATGCGCGATGAAGATCTTGTCGGTGCCGCTGGTCGGGACGGTGTTCCGGAACGACCAGATCGGGTTATCGCCGTTCGGCGCGGAGATGATGACCCGGATCCGTGAGCCCGCCCGGTAGGCGTGGCCCTCGTAGTAGAGCGGGATCGTGACCAGCGCGAACTTGCCCTTCGGCAGCAGCTGGACGTCGGCGCGGCGGAACGTCGGCGTCGGCGCGAGCAGGGAGCTGCCCGGCGTCAGTTTCCGGCGACTGGCGCGCAGATAACCGCTCTGCACGAACGTCTCCTTGCCGTCCGGGCGGACCTCGGTGACGGTCGCCTGGAGGTCGACGTCCGGAGTCGCGGACTTCAGCCACACCTGGACGGCGCCGCCACCGACGATCGTGGCGTTCGCGGCGAGCGGCCCGCTCACGTAGGAGACCGCGGTCCCCGCCGGGTTCTGGGTCCAGTTGTACGGCGGCGTGGCGTTCCACAGCCCACCAGGACTACCGCCGGTGGGGCCGGTGAAGTCGGTCGGCGGGCGCGCCTTCTTGTTCCAGGTGAAGTTGTCGCCGGTGAGGCTCTCGGTCGGCTTGCCGTCGGTCAGCGATCCGCTGGCGCCGAAGTACCAGGAGCGCGCCTGGGTGCCGGGAATCGGGAACGTCGAGAACGAATGCTCAAAGCCGGGCAGCGGGTTGCCGGGGGTCGCTGAGCCGGCGCCGTTGTCGAACAGAACACGAACGCGCGGCAACTGCTGGTAGGCCGCGAGCGCGGCGGAGTAGCTCGTCTCGGATTGGATCGGGTCATTCGGCAGCGTCACCCCGTTGACCCCGAGCACCGCGTTGTAAAGAGTCGGAGCGGCCGCCTTGACGCCTGACGAGAGCGTCGGGGTCTGCTGCGCGATGTACAGCTTGAGGAAGTCGTACCAGCGGTTGAACGTCGCCGGGTCAAGCGAGTCGGTGTGCACGCCGTTGGTGAACGTGAACCACTTGCGCGTCGTCCCGGTGAAGTGCGGCACGAGATCGGGGCAGTGGCCGCCGGTCTGCTCGTCGGTGAACTGGCAGGCGAGGAACACCGGCACCCGGATCTTGTTGACGAACTTGATCGGGCTGACCGGGTCGGCGATCGCCGGCACGTAGAACTGGTTGGCGAAGACCTTCTTGACGAGGTTGACCGCCTCGGCGTGGAGCGCCTGGTTCGCCTTGCAGGTCTTGTCGCCCTTGGCGATCTCCTGCAGCACCCACGACTGGCCGCCGGTCTTCGACGCGGGGAGCGCGTCATGGTCGCGGTCCTGCGCCCACGGCAGCGTGAACCCGGTGTTGAGGATGCCGCCGGGATAGAGCGTCGTCGAGCTGTCGTCGATCACCGACAGCGGCGCGATCGCCGCCAGGTGGGGCGGATCCGTCGCCGCGAGGAACAGCTGGCTGATTCCGCCGTAGGAGATGCCCATCGTCCCGACCTTGTGGTGCAGGACCCACGGCTGGCGGGCGACGGTCTCGACGATGTCGTAGCCGTCGAGGCTCTGCAGCCGCTCGAAGTAGTCGAACGCGCCGCCCGGAGCAGCCGGTGCCGCGCATGTTGACGTCCACGACGGCGAAGCCGAGCAGGTTCGCGACCTGAGCGATGCCACTGTCCGGACCGTGGAACGGGTCCGCGTAGCCGTAGCCGGCGTACTCGACGACCGTCGGGTACGGACCCTTGCCGGTGCCCGGCGTGTGGACGTCGATCGCCAGCTTCGTCCCGTCCCGCGTTGTCAGGTATCCGTAGCCGCTCGTCGGGATTCGCTGGTTGTAGCCCGTCGTGCTGAGCGGCGCGTTCCGATTCGTGAACACGGCCACCGCGTGGGAGCGCACGTGGCCACTCGTCACCCGGTAGCCCTTGCCCGGCGCGACGTTGCGGAACAGCAGCGCCCCGAGCCGGTCGACGCGCTTCGTCTGGACAGTGCGGCCACGGCGGTTGATCAGGGAGAGCGTCGCGCTCGGGTGCGCGCCGGTCACATACACCTGCTCGGCGCTGCCGCCGACCGTGCCGAACGGGCTCTTGGCGGCGGCGACCGACGCGAACGCGCACGCCAGCACGGCGGCGAGCACCGTCGTTATCGAGCGCACGCCGTGCGCCCCTCGCTCTCCTCTGCGCCGCGCGGGTCCGCTGCACGGCGGGGCAGCATAGTGGACCTACGCGGCGCGCGTGACAGTTCGCGCCAGCGCCGCGCCGATGTCGTCCGCAATCGCCCGTGCTTGCGTTTTGAGCTGGTAACCGGTGTATCGAAGGACGATAAAGCCGTGCTGTCGGAGGATCAGCTCGCGATGACGATCGCGGTAGCGCTGAGCCGGGGTCATGGGCGTCACCGCCGTCGAGTTCGACCACGACGCGCTCCTCGGGCCAAACCGCATCGACCTTGAACCCGAGCACGGCGGTGACGCCCATGATCTCCCGGCTCAGCGTCGATGCCGTAGCGAGAGCAGGTAGCGGACCTGGTTGATGTCGGCTTGGGTCGCGACATCGAGGAGCGCGTCAATCGGTGTCGTGATGGGGAGCCGGTCGAGCCAGACACGCTGGCGTTTTCGGCGGTCGTAGACCCGGATCCCGGGCTGCGGTCGGCGGCGTCGGGGGGTCGTGACCTCGATCGTGTGGGGATGCCGGCCGCTCAGGCCGAGCCACCAGGCGGCGGTGTGATGGCTGAGCGTCGCGCCGGGGCCGGCGTAGAGCAGCGCGCTCGTGAGCTCGGCTTCGAACGAGGGGGCGGTATGGCCCACGGCGTAGACGCCGGGGAGATCAGGGTGCAGCTGACCGCGCTCGACCCAGCGGGTCACCAGAGCGCCGCAGCCTTGTCCGCAAGCAGCTTGTTAGGAGTCCGACCCCGTGCCGGGCTCGACCGAGATCACGCGCCCGCGGCGGCCGCGGGTGAACGCCACCGTCCCCGCGCTCCGCGCGAAGATCGTGTCGTCCTTGCCGATCCCGACGCCGTCGCCGGGCTTGAAGCGGGTGCCGCGCTGGCGGACGATGATCTCGCCGCCGGTCACGGCCTGGCCGGCGAACACCTTGACGCCGAGCCGCTTGGCGTTTGAGTCGCGGCCGTTGCGGGAGGACCCGAGACCTTTCTTATGCGCCATCTGTCGGTCGCCTCCTCTGAAGAACTCGAGGTTGGAGCAGATGCAGCCCCGGCGGCGACCGGCTTCGGCTCATCCTGTCTTCGACGACGCGGAGCCGCCGCCGGAGAGCGTGATCTGAGTCACCTCGAGCCGTGGTCAGCTCCTGGCGGTGACCGTTCCGTCGCTTGTAGCCACGCTTGGGCTTGAACTTGACGATGCGGAGCTTGGGACCGCGCTCGTGGGCGAGAACGCGCGCCTCGACGCTGACGCGACCCAGCTCATCGGCCGAGTCGACGACCGTCGAGCCGTCCACGTAGAGCAGCGGCTGCGAGCGATACCGACGCGCCGTCCTCCACGGGCAGGCGCTCGACGAGCAGCCACTGACCTTGCTCGACGCGGTACTGCTTTCCACCTGTCTTGACGATTGCGTACATGCCGTTACTCCGGATTCACCGGGGCGGAAGCCCCCGTGGCTGTTGCTTCGGTCTTTGCGCCGGAACGGCGCCGTCCGCCTCTGCGGCCACGGCGCCGAGGCTTCGATTCTAGGCCATCGTCGGAATCGTCTGCTCCTGAGCCGCCCGTAGCGTCTCCGGTCGGGCCTGGCTCGGCGTCGACGAGCGACGCCCGGGCCGCCGTCCGCCCCACCTCCTCGATCCGCACGAGGTGCTTCTCGCCGACGTATGGCGTGCCGCCGGTCACCGAGATGATGTAGCCGTCGATCTTGGCGACCGCGTCGCCGGGGTTGAACATGTGCGGCTCGACGATCTCGACGTGGACCTCCTCGCCCTCGCGGAACGGGAGCGCCCGGTCGAGCACCTTCTCGCGGTCGGCCTCCATCAGCACGGCGAAATGGTCGAGCGGGAGCCCCTCGGAGCCCTCGAAGTGGAACCACTTGCCGGTGTCCTCCTCGACCTGGTGCAGGACGCGCGCCTCGTTGCCGGTGAACTCGGCGCTCACGCGCGGGTTCATCTGGATCAGGAGCGCCTCGGCCGTCGTCTCCTTGGCCACATCCCGCATCCGGCGCTCGAACTCGATCGCGATCGTCTCCTCGGACTTGATCACGCCCTCGCCCTGGCACGTCGGGCACGGCCGGGTCATGATCTCCCGGACGCCATCGGTGACGTTCTGGCGGGTCATCTCGACCAACCCGAGCGGCGAGATCTCGACGACGAACGTCTTCGTGCGGTCCTCGTCGAGCGCCTTGCGCAACGTCTTGAGCACGGCCTCGCGGTTGCGCGACCGCGCCATGTCGATGAAGTCGATGACGATGATCCCGCCGATGTCGCGCAGACGGAGTTGCCGGACGACCTCGTCGGCCGCCTCGAGGTTCGTCTTCGTGATCGTGTCCTCCAGCCGGGCGCCCTTCCCGCGACCGATGAACGACCCCGAGTTGACGTCGATGACAGTCAGCGCCTCGGCGTAGTCGATCATCAGGTAGCCGCCGCTCGGCAGGTCGACCCGGCGCGAGAGCGTCGAGTCGAGCACCTTCTCGACTCCGAACGCCTCGAACAGCGGCCGCTCGTCGTCCCACAGCTCAACGTGCTCGACGAGATCCGGCGCGGTCCGGGAGAAGAACGAGACGAGCCGGTGATGCTGCTTGGGATCGTCGACGATCGCGCGCTCGAACTCCGCGGAGTAGATGTCGCGCACGACGCGGACCGACAGGTCGGCCTCCTGGAAGACGAGCGCCGGCGCCGGGGTCTCGGCGACGCGCTTCTGGAGCACCTCGTTCAGCTTGAACAGGTACAGCAGCTCGCGCTCGAGGTCGGCGCGCTTGGCGCCCTGGGCGGCGGTGCGAACGATCGCGCCCGCACCCTTGAGGTCGAGCTTCGCCGCCTCCTTGCGCAGGCGGTCGCGCTCCTTGTCGTCGAGGCGGCGGGAGACGCCGACGCCCTCGCCGAACGGCGCGAGCACCATGTAGCGGCCGGCGATCGTCAGGTCCATCGACAGGCGGGCGCCCTTCGTCTTGAGCGGGTCCTTGACGACCTGCACGACGATCTCCTGGCCGGGCTTGAGCATGTCGGTGATTTGACGGCTGTCCCGACCGCTGCCGCCGCGCCCGCGGCGCGGGGCCTCGACGCCCGGGAGCACGATCTCGTCGACGTGGAGGAACCCGTTCTTCTCCAGCCCGATGTCGACGAACGCCGCCTCGAGTCCGGCGAGCACGTTGTCGACGCGGCCCTTGTAGATGTTGCCGACGATCGAGCGGGCGCCGCGGCGCTCGAGGTACAGCTCGGCAACGCGGTAGCCGGCCGCGGGATTGGCGCTCTTGCGCCGACGCCGTCCGCCGGAACCGGGCTTACGGTCGGCGACCGTCCCGGTCGCCTCGAGCAGCGCGACCCGGGTCTCCCCACGGTCGACGCTGACCAGTACTTGCTTCTTCAATTTTCGTTCAGTCCTTTGAGTGTGTGCGCCGCGCGTGCCAGCGAGGCACGGAGCGCGGTTTGGCCGGCTGCGCACGTGATGGCGCCGGCATTACGAAATGAGTGCCCTTCCCTTGCCGGCAGAGGCGATCCGAGCCTGAATGTGGATCGACTGCAGCAGCCCGAGGGCGATAAAGGTGACGAGCACGGAGGAGCCGCCATAGCTCATCAGCGGCAACGGAACTCCCGTGATGGGCATGATCCCGATCGTCATACCCACGTTCACGAACACCTGGAACATCAACATCGCAAGGATCCCTGCCGCGATCAAAGTCCCGTAGAGGTTCTTTGCCAAGCGTCAAGATCCGGAGCGAGCGCCATATGAGCAGCGCGTACAGCGATAAGACGAGCGCGCCCCCGACGAACCCATAGGTTTCGCCGACGGCAGCGAAGATGAAGTCGGTCTGATGCTCGGGAAGGTAGTTGAGGCTCGTCTGCGTCGCGTGGGCGACACCGCGCCCCGTCTTCTGTCCCGAGCCGATCGCGATCTCCGACTGCAGGATGTTGTAGGTCTGATTGCGCGGATCCCGGGACGGGTTGACGAACCCGGTGAGCCGCTGTACCTGGTAGGGCTTGAGCACGTGCACGCCGAGCGCGGGGGCGCCGACGAGCCCGAACGCGACGACCACGACGAACGCCGCGACGAGCGCTCCGAGCTGGCGGCCGGGCGTCCCGGCGAAGACGAGCATCATGAAGCCGACGACGACGTACACGAGACCCGTGCCGAGGTCCGGCTGGGGGATCACGATCAACGCCGGCAGCAGCGTGAACAGCATGATCCGCGCCGTCGTGCGGAGCTCGTGCAGGCGCCGCAGGCGATCGACCGCGAATGCGGCGAGCGACACGATCAGCAGGATCTTGCCGAACTCCGAGGACTGCACCTGGAAGAACGGCAGCGGGATCCAGCGGTGCGAGCCACGGATCGCCGGCATCCCGAACACGACGATGTTGAGCGCGACCAGCAGCCCGTAGAACCCGTAGCGGTACTCGCGCAGCCGCGAGTAGTCGATCCGGCTGATGAGCAGCGCGAGCGCGACGCCGATCGCGACGTAGATCGCCTGGCGCTCGACGTAGAAGAGCGGATGGCCCTTGACGGCGTTGCGCGTCGCGCCCTTCAGCGTGATCAGCGAGCAGGCGACGAGCCCGGCGGCCGCGAGCATGAGCAGCGGATCGAAGCGCGGCAGCGACCGCGAGCGGGGGACGCTCGCCTCCTCGGGGACCTGGATCGGGGTCGAGACACTCACAGCGTCTTCGAGCTCCCCACCACGTACTGACCGCGCTTGCCGTAGAACCACTGCGACAGGATCTGGCGCGCGGCGGGGGCGGCCGCCTGGGCGCCGAAGCCGCCCTGCTCAACGGTCACGACAACGAGGATCGGGCGAACGGGGTCGGGCACGTAGCACACATACCACGACTGGTCGGCCTGCCCGGTGTGCTGAGCGGTTCCCGTCTTACCAAATACCGGGAAGCGGCTCTGATCCCAGCCTGCGAACACGTCCGCCGAGGTGCCGCCCGACTGCGACGCCGCGGCATGCAGGCCCGCCCGGATCGCGTCGAGGTTGGTCGGGGCGATGTGCAGGTGACGCGACGGCGGCGGGTCGATCCGCTGGAGCACAGTGCCGTCCGGAGCGTCGACCTCGAGCCCGACGTGGGGACGGACGACGTTGCCGCCATTCTCGAGCGCCGAGTACGCGACCCCAAGCTGGAGCGGCGTCGCCTCAAGGTCACCCTGGCCGACCGCGAGGTTCTCGTTGTCGCCCACCGACCACGGGCGGCCGTCGGCGATCCCGCAGGTCGGGACCTTGCGCTTGTGCTCGCAGCGCAGCTCGAGTCGATCCCGCGCCGCACGCCACGCGGGCGTCGGCAGGATCCCGGAGTTCTCACCTCCGAGGTCGACGCCCGTCGGTCGGCCGATGCCGAAGCGCCGTGCCCACTGCTGCAGCGCGCCGCCCTTCGGATGGGTCGTCGGGTCGGCGTTGAGCAGGCGCCCGAGGTTGTAGAAGAAGTTGTCCGAGGACACCTGGATCGCCTGCGTCAGGTTGATCGCTCCGTACGTGGCATGGCCGGCGTTGTGACGCGTATCGCCGGGGCCGTTCTGATAGACGCCGGTGTCGTCGTAGATCGAGCCGAGGTTCCAGGCGCCGCTCTGCAGCGCGGCCGTCGCGGTGATCCCCTTGAACGTCGAACCGGTCGGGTACGAGCTCTGGATCGCCCGGTTGAACAGCGGGAAGCCGCTCGAGGCGTTGTTGAGCTTCTGGTAGGCGGCCTGGCTGAGCGGCTTGGTGAAGATGTTCGGGTCAAACGTCGGGGAGGAGCCCATCGCGTACACCTCGCCGTTGACCGGGTTGAGCGCGACAAACGCGCCCGCCGGGGCCGGGGGACTGTTCGCGATCGCCTGCGACAGCGCCTGCTGGCCGGCCTTCTGGAGGCCCAGGTTGAGCGACAGCTTGAGCGAGTGCCCGGCGATCGGCTTGCGCTGGGAGAGGTAGCCCTTGAAGCGCCCGAGGGCGTCGACCTGGATGCGCTCGGCACCGTCCTTGCCGCGCAGGTAGCGGTCGTAGTACCACTCGAGGCCGGACTGGCCGACGATCGACTGCTGGTTGACGCCGCGGTAGCGCGCCTCGTGGAGCTCGGGCTGGGTGATCGGCCCGACCGTCCCGAACAGCTGGGCGGCGAGGTCGTGCAGCGGATAGCGACGCAGCCACACCTGCTCGACGCTCACGCCCGGAAACTGGTCCTGGCGCTCGGCGAGGAAGTAGTGGACGTCGTTGGGGACGTCGGTCTTGATCGTCACGTTCGCGTAGGGCAGCAGCGCGTGCTGCTGGGCGACCGCGCAGGCGATCGGCGCGAGCTGGGCGTGGACGACGTGCGGGCCACCGACGATCGTGCAGCGACTGCGCTGCGTCGGGATCCCGAGCACCTGGGCGAGGCGGCCGTAAAGCCGGCCGCGCTTGGCGGCGTTGCGGGGCAGGTCGGGGGGCGAGAGCTGAACCGCAATCGACGGCTTGGAGTCGACGAGGACGTTGCCGTCGCGATCGAGGATCTGGCCACGCGCGGTGGGAATCGCCAGCGTTCGGACCCGGTTGACGCTCGCCTTCGCCAGATATTGATCGCCGGAGAGCACCTGCAGGAACCACAGGCGGAAGAAGATGATCGCGAACATCGCCAGCGCGACGCTGCCGACGATCGCCACGCGCAGCGCGAGCTGCGGCGTCAGCGGCGGACGTCGGTCTTCCGGTGTCTGCATCATCGCGACGCGGAGCGGGGGATCTGGCCCGAGGCGTTCGGAGGGGCGCTGGAGCGGGCTGAGGCCCGCCGGTCGTGTAGGCGCGGCGACGGCGCCGGCGGGGATCCTCGGGCAGCGCCGGCTGGATGATCCGGCGCACGAGCGCGTACACGGGCAGCGCGATCAGCGTGTTGACGAGGATCGTGATGAACAGCTGCTGGATCAACAGCCAGCTCACCGGCGACTCGACGCCGAGCAGGAACTGCATGACCGCCATCCCGATGCCGGCGATCGCGGTCGCCGCCGCGCCGAGCGCAAGCGGGATGAGCCCGTGGGAGGGGTCGCGCAGCTCGCGGAGCCGCCCGGCCCCGTAGCCGATCGCGATGTACAGCAGCGAGGTGACGCCGAGCGTCTGCACGAGCACGAGGTCGACGAACAGGCCGACGCCGAAGCCCGTCACGGCGCCGAGCAGCGAGCCGGTCAGCAGGCCGACCGACATCACGACGAGCGGCGTCAGGTCGGCACTGACCCCAAAGATCGAGATCTGCGACACCGCCGCCTCCTGGACCACGACGGTCAGGAACCCGAGCAGGACGAGCCGCAATGGCAGGCGGAACGACACGCGGGCGGCATCGCTCATGGGCGCGTCGTCGGCAGCTGGACCCGGCGCGTTCCGGCCCGCGGCTGGGTCAAGATCTGCACGAAGTCGAGGTGGCGCAGGTCGGCGGCGGGCGTGACCTTGACCTGGCGGTTGTTGATCAGGTCGTTCTGGTTGGCGTCCGACACCTGGCCGATCGGGATCCCGGCCGGGTAGAGCGACTCGAGCGCCGCCGAGCGGAACCCGGCGGTGACGACCTGCTGGCCCTGCGAGATCTGCGCGTGCGAGGGCAGATACTGGAGCAGCAACTGGTTCGGGTTGCCGACCGCGGGGACGAGGACGCCGGCGTCGCCGGCGGCGTCCTGGACCTCAGCGGAGACCGCAAACGAGTGGTCGGTGATCAGCGTGACGACCGAGACGTTCGGTGCGACCGTCGAGACCTTGCCGACGAGCGCCCCGTCGCCGATCACCGGGTCCTCCTTGTGGACGCCGTCCGCCGAGCCCTTGTCGACCTCGACCGTCGCGTACCACAGCGTCGGGTCGCGGCCGATCACGTGCGCTGCGACCGGCTGGTAGTTGCTCGCCCCGATGCTGTTGTCGAGGCCGACCTGCTTGGCGAGCTGGTTGTAAAGGATCGCCTTCTGCTGAGCGGCGGCGAGCTCAGCCTGGAGCGCGGCGACCTTCTTGCGCAGCTGGTCGCGCTGGGCCTTGGCGTGGAACGTCGAGGAGAACCAGCCGGCGATGTCCCGGACCGGCTTGAGCGCCTTGCTCGCGCCCTCCTGGATCGGTGAGAGCACCTGCACGATGCCCCGCTGCACGCTGTGCAGCGGGCTGCTGGGCGACTCGCCGAAATATGCAGTTAGGAGGATCAGGGAAACGACGACGAGCAGCGCGAGGGTTGCGCGCCGGCGCCGAATGGTCTTCTTGTCATGCACGGGGTGCGTGTCTCCAAGTTGGTGCTCCTGCGCGCGCGGCTGCCAGGTTCAACCTAGTAGCGGCGACGGCGGTTGCGTGGATTCTTGCTCGAACGATGGATCGCCTCGAATTCCTCCAACGATCTCCCCGAGCCGACCGCGACACAGGTCAGCGGTGACTCGGCCAGGTGCGCGGGCATCTGCGTCTCGTGGCGCAGGCGCTCTTCGAGCCCCTGGAGCAGCGACCCACCTCCTGCCAGCATGATGCCACGATCCATGATGTCGGACGCGAGTTCAGGCGGAGTGCGGTCCAGCGTCTCCTTTACGGCGTCGATGATCTGCGACACCGGCTCCTCCAGCGCGCCGCGGATTTCCTCGCTCGTCAGCACGACGGTCTTGGGCAGTCCGGAGACCATGTCCCGGCCACGGATCTCGGCCTGAACCTCCTCCGGCATCGGGTAGGCAGAGCCGATCTCGAGCTTGAGCTCCTCGGCCGTCTGCTGACCGATGAGCAGCTTGTACTCGCGCTTGACGTAGTTGATGATCGCCTCGTCAAGCTCGTCACCGCCGACCCGGATCGACTGCGAGACGACGATCCCGCCCAGCGAGATGACCGCGACCTCGCTCGTGCCGCCGCCGATGTCGACGACCATCGAGCCGGTCGGCTCGCCGACGGGGAGTCCGGCGCCGATCGCGGCGGCCATCGGCTCCTCGATCAGGTAGGCCTGCCGGGCGCCGGCGCTCAGGCAGGCCTCCTCGACCGCCCGCTTCTCGACGCCGGTCACACCGGAGGGCACGCACACGACGACCCGCGGATGCGCCCAGCGGTTCTGGTGGACCTTCTGGATGAAGTGCCGAAGCATCTCCTCGGTCACCTCGAAGTCGGCGATGACGCCGTCCTTGAGCGGCCGGATCGCCGAGATCGTTCCCGGGGTGCGGCCGAGCATCCGCTTCGCCTCGATCCCCACGGCGTGGACCTCGCCGGTCCGCGAGTCGACGGCGACGACGCTCGGTTCGGACAGCACGATGCCGCGCCCGCGCACATACACGAGCGTGTTCGCTGTCCCAAGATCGACCGCCATGTCGCGGCCGCCGAAGCCGGTCAAGTACGTAAAGAAGCCCAAGTGATTAGAGGATGTTGGAGCACCGGACGGGCGGTTCGATGAGCACGGGCTGCGCCCGGCCTGCCCGCGCCGTCCTGTTGTGTGAGTTTAGCCGAACCGTCTGGGCCCCCGAAGTCCGGCCAGCGCGCTTGCAAGACCTAAAAAAACCTGCAAAACGCTCAGTGGAGGTTAAAGCGGCGCCGCGGGCCTCTCCGGGACGTCTCGTCCACGCACGGGGATTGGCTTTTGCGTACCGCGGGGTGTTGCGGAAAAGCCAATCCCCTGACCGAAGGAGGTCAGCGCGGATCCGGGCGACGTCGGCGTGCGACTACGCCCACACGAACGGCGGGTACGGCTCTTCCATCCAGTACATGTACGTCCCGACGCGCAGCGCCCAGCGGTGGGCGATCAGCACGACGTTGAACATCCCCTGGGGATAGCGGCCCGTGATCAGGATCGCGAACCAGGCGAGGAACACGCACACCTCGGCGGCGAGCAGGATCAGCGAGGCGGCCACCAGTGCCGGGATCGCGAGCAGCCACGCGATCAGCGGCCGCCAGCGGGCGATCTGGGGCGGGTAGTCGATCTCGACGCGGACCGGGTAGTTCGGGTCGTCCTCGAGCGAGAACGGCGGGTAGACGTCGGTCATCAGGAAGATGTACGCCTGGACGCGGGCCGACCAGCGCAGGACCCCGACCATGTAGTTGAACATCCCCTCGGGGTAGGCGCCGGTGATGATCACCGCGAACCACGAGATGACCAGCACGACGTACGCCCCGATCCCGAGGAAGAACAACGCGAAGAAGTGCGGAATCGCCAGCAGCCATTTGACGAAGATCAAAAGCCGGCTGAGGTGATCCGGGTACTCGATGTCCAGGCGGGCGGGATACGACGGATTCGGTGGATACATGTAGCTGCGCCCCTCTGCGCGAATGAGCCGTGATGGATTGGTGACCCCGGAAAGCGAGACCCTAACCCGTTCCGCGGACACCAGGCGGTTTATCGGTGCCTTACCGAGAAAGGCTTAGGAGGAAAGGCGCAAGTTGGAGAACCGTAACCACCGGCAGACCGACAACATTCGTGTAGTCGCCGTCGATCGCCTCGATCAGCGCCGCGCCGCGACCCTGGATCGCGTAGCCGCCGGCGCGCTCGCGCCACTCCTCGGAGCTGACGTACCAGGCGATCAGGTCCTCGTCGAGGGCCCGGAACCGCACCGTCGTCTCCGCCGCCGCGGTCCGCGCCTGGCCGTCGGCGTCAATCAGGCAGACGCCGCTGATGACTGCGTGGCTGCGGCCGGACAACGCCCACAGGGTGTCCTCCGCGTCCCCTGGCTCGATCGGCTTGCCGTACATCCGCGCCCCGAGGGCGACGACGGTGTCGACCCCGAGCACGAGCCGGCCGCCCACGCCGGACCCGCCGTCCGACGCCTCGGCCACGGCCGCCGCCTTCCGGTACGCGTTCTCGACGGCGACCTCATGCGGCGGCCCCTGCTCAAGCTCGTCCACCCCATCCGGGACGATGACCTCAAAGGCGACCCCGAGCTGCTCCAGGATCGCCCGCCGCTGCGGCGAGCGGGACGCCAGAACGAGCCCGGACGCCACCGGCGCCCTAGAGCTCAGGGAAGAAGAGGCCCACCTCGCGCGCCGCCGACTCGGGCGCGTCGGAGCCGTGGACCATGTTCTGGCCGACCTCGAGCGCGTAGTCGCCGCGGATCGAGCCGGTGTTCGCCTGCAGCGGGTTCGTGGCGCCGATGACCTGGCGGGCGGCCTCGATCGCGTGATCGCCCTCGAGCACCATCGCGACGAGCGGGCCGGAGGTGATGAACTCGACGAGCTCGCCGAAGAACGGCTTGCCGTCGTGCTCGGCGTAGTGCTGCTCGGCGAGCTCGCGCGTCATCGTCATGTGCTTGAGCGCGGCGAGCCGCAGGCCCTTGCGCTCGAAGCGGGCGATGATCTCGCCGGTCAGGTTGCGGGCAAAGGCGTCGGGCTTGACGAGGATGAGCGTGCGCTCCATCGGACGGCGGTCTCCTTCTGAGATGTCAGGGTCAGGCGGCGGAGACTACGAGACCGGCTGCGTGCCCGGCTCCGTGGCCGGCGGCGCGACCGATTCCTCGGCGCTCGCCGCGCGACGGCGACGGGTACGTCGCGGCGCGGGCGGACGCCACGCCGATCTCCGCCTCGCAGTACGGGCAGATCTTCCACGCCGGATCGAGCGGCTTGCCGCAGTTGGCGCACGGATCCTTGAGCTTGCGCATGCAGCTCGGGCAGCGGAGGAAGTCCTTCTCCACCTCGTAGTCGCAGTGCGGGCACAGGTGGTAGCCAGTTTCCGCGAGCCGCGCCTCGGCGGCCTGCATCTCGAGGTCGCGCTCGCGCACGTCATCGAGATATTCCGGCGGCCGCACGATCATGTAGACCATCGTCCCGATGAACGGAAACAGCGACGCCGCGGTCGCACACCCGATCAACATCGGGTCGGCGATCCGCCGCCGCGCGTCGGCGTACGTCCAGTAGACGAGCGCCAGCCAGATCACAACCAGGAACAGGATCAGGAGTTCCACGACCAGGTTGATCGTGTTGTTTTTGATCCCGAAGATGCCTTGTACGAGGAGCATTGACGATCCGAGTGTAATGGTCAGAGGGGTTGGTGGCCCCGGGACGGATGCCCGCGCGCGATCAGCGCGCTTACAGAAACACCCTCCCGAAGAGATAGCCGATTCCGAAGAAGACGAGGATGACGACCGCCACGATCAGCGCCACGAGGCCGATCATCGTCAGGAAACTTGGGTGATCGTCGTTGTCGTTCACAGCATTGACGCGCGCCGGTGGCCGGCCGGCGCGAGGAGGTCGGCGACGAGGTAGATCGACCCGGTCGCAATGACGATCCCGCCCTCACCGGCAAGCTCCCGCGCGCGCGTGACGGCGGCCCGTGGGTCGCCCACGATCTCGGACGGCGGACCGTGCAGCTGACGCGACAGCGATTGAAGGGTGGGCGGAGGCAAAGCGCGAGGATTCTGACTGCTCGTGAAGATCAGCGCATCGCACGTCGGGAGTAGTTTCGCCAACATCCCCGCCGCATCCTTGTCATCGAGCACGGAAATCACGCCGATCACGGGATTGTGCGCCGCCGTGATCGCCGGCAGCGACTCCGCCAGGGCGGCCATTCCGTCCGGGTTATGGGCCCCGTCGAGCAGCGTCAGCGGCCGCTCGCCGACGATCTGAAGCCGTCCGGGAACGAGCACCTCGGCCGCCGCCGCCCGCACCGCGCTGTCGGCGAGCTCACCGAGATACGCCTCAGCAGCCGCCCGCGCGAGCGCAAAGTTCCGGCGCTGAAACGTACCCAGGGCCGCGAGCTCGACCCCCGGGTCGGTCCCGGCGCGCACGAGCCGCGCACCCCGCGAGGCCGCCACGGCCTCGGCGCGCGCCAGCGCGTCCGGGTGCAGCCCGGCGCCAAGCACGAGCACCCCGCCCGGCTGCACGACGTCGAGCTTCTCCTGCGCGATGTCGTCGATCGTCGGGCCGAGCCAGCGCGTGTGCTCAAGGCCGACGCTCGTCAGGACCTGCACCTTCGACGGGATCACGTTGGTCGCGTCGTAGCGTCCGCCGAGGCCGGCCTCGATCACCGCCACCGACACCTCGCGCCGGGCGAGCTCGTCGTACGCCGCCGCGGTGAGCGCCTCGAACTGCGTCACGCGATCCCCCTCCCCCAGCGAGCGGTCGACGAGCTCGGCCGCATGCGCCGCCCTGGCGACCGCCGCCGCGAACGCCCTCGCCGACAGGTCCTCGTCGTCGATCCGGATCCGCTCGCTGAACGACAGCAGGTGCGGGGACAGATACGCGCCGACGTGGAGGCCGTGGCGGCGGAGGATCGCCGCGGTCATCCGCACCGTCGACGACTTGCCGTTCGTCCCGACGACATGGATCGATTCGAACTTCCGCTCCGGATGGCCCAGCGTCGTCATCAACCGTCGCATGCGGTCGAGTCCGAAGCGCATGCCGAACAGCTCCAGCGAGAGCAGGTAACGCTCGGCGTCCTCCAGTGTCACCTCAGAGCGCATCTCGCTCTCGGCGCAGCCGCTCGAGCTTGTCGCGCTCGGCCTGCACGACCTCGGGCTTGGCCTTGGTCACGAATCCCTCGTTGGCGAGCTTGCGCTCCGAACGCTCAATTTCGCTGGCGAGCTCGGCGGCCTTGGCGTCGCGCTTGCGCTCGGCGGCGCCGAGGTCGACGTCCTCGCTGGGGAGGATCTCGACGGTCCCGCCGGGGACCGGGACGGCGGTAATCGAATCCCCGCCCTCCCCGGCGCCGTTGGTCGACACCGACAGCCGGGCGAGCCGCGCGAGGTGCTCGGCGGTCCGCGCGTAGCCGTCGGCGGCGAGCCGAGCGGGGACGACCGCACCCGCTCGCACCCCGGCCGAGTCCCGCCACGCCCGAATCGCCTGCACGGCCTCGATCAGACGCGACAGTTCCGCCTCGGCATCCGAGTCGCGCCCGTCGCCCCCATCGCTCGAGCTGACCCGGCCCGCGAGCAGCCCCGACGCACCCGGCACGAACGAGTAGATCTCCTCGGTGACGAACGGGATGATCGGGTGAGCGAGCGCGAGCGTCTCGGTGAGCACGTGGACGAGCGTCGATGAGAGGTCGGGATCGCCGGCCCGCAGCCGCGGCTTGACGAGCTCCAGATACCAGTCGCACAGCTCGCCGTAGACAAAGTCGTAGAGCCCGAGCGCGGCGCGCGAGAAGTCAAACGCCGCCATCCGCGCGGCGAACTCGGAGCGGGCGCGCGCCAGTCGCGAGAGGATCCAGCGGTCCTCGATCGTCGTCGGGCGCTCGGCCGCGCGGGCGTCCTCCCCCACCCCGAGCAGGATCAGACGCGACGCGTTCCACAGCTTGTTCGTGAGTTGCTGGCCCTGGGCGAGCTTGTCCTCTGAGAAGCGCACGTCCTGGCCGGAGGACATCGCGAGCAGCCCCCAGCGCACCGCATCGGCCCCGTAGGCGGGAAAGTCCCCACCCGAGGCGAACACCGGCGGGCGCGGTCCGCCGTTGATGAGGTCCATCGGGTCGATTCCGGTGCCGAGGCTCTTTGACATCCGCCGGCCGTCGGGGGCCTGGATGATCGAGTGGACGTACACGTCGGAGAACGGCTCGCGGTCGGTGAACTCGAGCCCCATCATCACCATCCGCGCGACCCACAGGAAGATGATGTCGCGGCCCGTCGAGAGGACGTCGGTCGGATAGAACGCGCGCAGCTGCGCGGTGTCCTGCGGCCAGCCGAGCGTCGCGAACGGCCACAGCGCGCTGGAGAACCAGGTGTCGAGCACGTCGGGGTCGCGCTCCCAGCCCTCGCCACGGGGCGCATCGGTCCCGACGTAGGTCTCATCGCCGCGGTACCAGACGGGGATCTGGTGGCCCCACCACAGCTGGCGCGAGATGCACCACGGGCGGATGTTCTCCAGCCAATCGAGGTAGCGCCGGCGCTCGGAGTCCGGATGGATCCGCACGCGACCGGAGCGGACCGCCTCGATCGCCGGCTGGGCGAGCTCGTCCATCCGCATGAACCACTGAAGCGACATGAGCGGCTCGATCCGCTCGCCGGAGCGGTGCGAGAACGGCACCGTGTGCGTGTACGGCTCGGTGCGGGCGATCAGTCCCTGCTCGCGGAGCTCGGCGACGACCGCCTCCTGGGCCTCCGTGATCATCATCCCGACGAATCGCTCGGGCGCCTCGTCGGTGATCCGGCCGTCCTCGCCGATCACGCTCAGCACAGACAGGCCGTGGCGCTGGGCGATCTCGAAGTCGTTCGGGTCCGAGCCCGGCGTGATCTTCAGCGCGCCGGTCCCGAACTCGGGCTTGACGTAGTCGTCGGCGATGATCTTCAGCTTGCGTCCGACGAGCGGCAGGATCGCCTTCTCCTCGGTCAGCCGCCGATAGCGGTCGTCCTCGGGATGGACCGCGATCGCGACGTCACCGAGCATCGTCTCCGGACGCACGGTCGCGACCGTGATCGCGCCGCTGCCGGACGCGAGCGGGTAGTCGATGTAGTAGAGGGTGTCCGTGACCTCGCGGTCCTCGACCTCGAGGTCGGAGATCGCCGAGCCGCTCCCCGGGTCCCAGTTGACCATGTACCGGTCGCGATAGATGTAGCCCTTGCGGTAGAGCGCGCCGAACACGTGGAGCACCGCCTGCACGTAGGCGTCGTCGAGCGTGAAGCGCTCGGTCTCATAGTCCGCTGACGCGCCGAGCCGCTTGAGCTGCTCGATGATCGTGCCGCCGTACTGCTCGCGCCACTGCCACACGCGCTCGATGAACGCCTCGCGCCCGAGCGCCTCGCGGCTCGTGCCCTCGCGCTGCAGCTGACGCTCGACCTGGGTCTGGGTGGCGATCCCGGCGTGGTCGGTGCCAAGGATCCACTTGGTGCGCCGGGTGGGCGGGCCTGTCATCCGGGCGTAGCGGATGAGCGTGTCCTGCACCGCGTTGTTGAGCGCGTGGCCCATGTGCAGCGCGCCGGTGACGTTCGGCGGAGGGATCGCGATCGAGTAGTTCTCGTCCGCGGTGCCCTCCGGCGCCGGTCCGAACAGCCCCGACTCAAGCCAGCGCTCGACGATCCGAGGTTCCACCTCGGCCGGGACGTACCGGGTTGTTGACTCGAGGTCGGGCATCTGGAGCGGAGTCTAAGAGGACGCGGCGCATGCGCCGCGTCCCGGCACGGCGCATGCGCCGTGCCGCCGGGCCGCGCATGCGCGGCCCGGAATCGCTTAAGCCGCTTCCTCCTCGGGAGCGGCGACGGTGACGAGCGTCGGCGGGGTCCCGCTGGCGATCGTCTCGCGGGTGACGACGCACTTGCGTACGTCGCGGCGCGAGGGCAGCTCGAACTGCACCTCGAGCAGGACCTCCTCGATGATCGAGCGCAGGCCGCGCGCGCCGGTCTCGCGCTCGAGTGCCTTGTCGGCGATCGACGTGAGCGATTCGTCGGCGAACACCAGCTCGATGCCGTCGAACTGGAAGAAGCGCTGGAACTGCTTGACGAGCGCGTTGCGCGGCTCGGTGAGGATCTGCATGAGCTCGTCGCGGCTGAGCTGGTGGATCGCGGACATCACCGGCAGGCGGCCGATGAACTCCGGGATCAGGCCGTATTGGATCAGGTCCTCGGGCAGGCAGTGCTGGAAGATCTCGCCGGTGTCGCGCTGATCCTTGGACTGGATCGCGGCGCCGAAGCCGACGCCCTGGTGGCCGATCCGACGCTCGATCACGCGGTCGAGGTTCGCGAAGGCGCCGCCGCAGATGAACAGGACGTTCGTCGTGTCGATCGACAGGAACTCCTGGTGGGGATGCTTGCGACCGCCCTGCGGCGGAACGCTGGCGGTCGTCCCCTCGAGGATCTTCAGCAGCGCCTGCTGGACGCCCTCGCCGGAGACGTCGCGCGTGATCGACGGGTTGTCCGCCTTGCGCGCGATCTTGTCGACCTCGTCGATGTAGATGATCCCCGTCTCGGCCTTCTTGACGTCGTAGTCGGCCGCCTGGATCAGCTTGAGCAGGATGTTCTCGACGTCCTCGCCGACGTAGCCGGCCTCGGTGAGCGCGGTCGCGTCGGCGATCGCGAACGGCACGTTGAGGATCTTGGCGAGCGTCTGCGCGAGCAACGTCTTGCCGCAGCCGGTCGGGCCGAGCAGCAGGATGTTCGACTTCTGCAGCTCGATGTCGTTCTCATCGGACTGCATCATCTGAACGCGCTTGTAGTGGTTGTAGACGGCGACGCTCAGCGAGCGCTTCGCCTGCTCCTGGCCCACCACGTACTCGTTGAGGACGTCGTAGATCTCCCGCGGCTTGGGGAGGTTCTCGATATCGAAACTCGGCGGAGCGGTCAGCTCCTCATCGATGATCTCGTTACAGAGATCGATGCACTCGTCGCAGATGTAGACGCCTGGACCGGCGATCAGCTTCTTGACCTGCCGCTGCGACTTGCCGCAGAAGCTGCAGAGAAGCTGTTCGTTGGAGTCCGTGGGACGTGCCATGCGATTCTCTCTCCGGATACGGTCGCCCGATCGCCCGGTCTCGAAGCCTAGAGGTTAAAGCCTCAGTGCTGTGAGATCACGCGATCGATGATTCCGTATTCCTTGGCCTCCTCGGAGCTCATGAAGTAGTCACGCTCGGTGTCGGTGCGCACCTTGTCCAGTTCCTGCCCGGTGTGTTGGGCAATGATCTCATCGAGACGTCGGCGGACGTCGATGATCTCTTTAGCGTGGATCTCGATATCCGTCGCTTGTCCCTGGAAACTGGACGAAACCTGGTGGATGAGGATCTTCGCGTTCGGCAGCGCCATCCGCTTGCCGTGCGCCCCGCCGGCGAGCAGCAGCGCGCCCATCGACATCGCGATGCCGACGCAGATCGTCTGCACGTCGGGCTTGATGAACTGCATCGTGTCGTAGATCGCGAGGCCCGCGTACACCGAGCCGCCAGGCGAGTTGACGTAGATCGAGATGTCCTTGTCCGGATCCTCGGACTCGAGATGCAGCAGTTGCGCAACGATCAGATTCGCGATCTGATCATCCACGGGAGTGCCCAGAAAGATGATCCGCTCGTTGAGCAGACGGCTGTAGATGTCGAAAGCGCGCTCCCCGCGGGAGGTCTGCTCCACCACCATCGGTACGAGTGGGCTCATGTTCCTCGCTTCTTTTGCTTGCGCCGGCCGGATTCCTGCCGAATGTAGCAATGAGCCTACCCGGCCCCCACCGGGTGAACTACGCAGGGTCTGGGCCGGATCCGCAGACGCGGGTGCGGGGCGCTACTGGCCCGGCGTCCAGAGCTGGCCGCCGGAGGCCTCTTCACCTTCGCGGCCCGGCGTCCACAGCTTCTCGCGGGCCTGGGCCTGCTCGACGCTGATCGGCTTCGCCTCGCGGACGAGCAACTCGAGGGCCTGACCGGTGGCGACGTCTTCGCGGACGCGGTCCATCCGACCGTTGGACTCGAGCTGCTCGAGCACGGTGTCGAGCTTCTCACCGGCGCGCTCGGCCGACGGCGCGAGCACCTCGCGGATCTGCTCGTCGGTCGGCTCGATCTGCTCGGCCTCGACGATCGCGGCGAGCACCGCCTCGCGACGGAGCGCCTGGGCGGCCTCGGGCTCGGCCTCGTGGGCGAGCGTCTCCTCGTCCTTGCCCGCGATCTGCAGGTAGGCGTCCTTGGAGATGCCCTGGCGGGCGAGCCGGTTCATCGTTTCCTCAAGAAGTTCGTGGGCGCGCGCGTGGATGAGCTGGTCGGGCAGCTCGATCTGCGCCTCCTGCACGGCGGCGTCGAGCACCGCCTCCTCAAACTCGCGCTCGATCGCGCGCTCGTCGGCCTCGCCGAGGCGCTTCTGGATGTCCTCGCGGAGCTCGTCGAGCGTGTCGAAGCCCGCGGACTCGGAGGCGAATTCGTCGTCGAGCTCGGGCAGTCGCTTGGCCTTGACCTCCTTGACCGTGACCTCGAAGATCGCGTCCTTGCCGCCGAGCTCGCCGGGGTAGTCCTCGGGGAAGGTGACCTCGACGTTGCGCGTGTCGCCCGCCGACGCGCCGGTCAGCTGCTCCTCAAATCCGGGGATCAGCCGGCCCGAGCCGAGCTCGAGCAGCTGGTCGCGGCCCTCGCCGCCCTCAAACGGTTCGCCGTCGAGGCGCCCAAGGTAATCCATGACGAGGTGGTCGCCCTGCTCGGCGGGCCGCTCGACCGTGTCGAGCGTGGCGAAGCGGTCGCGGAGGCGGTCAAGCTCGCCCTGGATCGCGGCGTCCTCGATGTGCGGCTCGCGGCGCCCGACCTCGAGACCCTTGTAGTCGCCGAGCGACGCCTTCGGGCGGACGCCGATCTCGATCGAGAACGACAGCGGCTGGCCTTCGCCGGGCAGGTCGCCGACGTTGAGGTCGGGCTCGCCCACCGGGGTGATCCCGGCGTGATCGATCGCGTCGACGTACCAGCTGCCGAGCGCTGAGCGCAGCGCCTCGTCGAGCACCGCCTCGCGCCCGAGCCGCCGGATGACGACGGGCGGTGGCACCTTGCCCTTGCGGAAACCGGGGATGCGCATCTGGCGCCCGAGCTGGCGGGCGGCCTGCTGGACGCGGCGCTCGACCTCCTCGGCGGGAACCTCCGCCTCCACGCGGACGCGGGACTCGGGCAGTTCGGTGACGTTCGTCGTAACGGGTGTGGGTCCGGCCATGGCCCAGACGATAGCTTCACAGCGTGGTTCAGCGATTTATGGCGCGCGCGGTGACCGGTCCGGTCGCGTTCTTCGTGGCCGGGGTGATCGATCTGGGCGCATACGGAGTCGCCGCGTGGCGCGCCCGCCGACGCGCGCGATGAGCCGCATGGCGAGCGGAGACGCGCGCGACGCGCCGGCCGCGAGGTTGGCTTTGGGAGTTCACCCCAACTATTGGGGTTAAGTCCCAAAGCCAACCGCGAGCAGCGCCGCATTGCCCGTGCCGCAGGCGATGTCGAGGAGCGTCTCGTCGCGCCCGGCGCTCCAGTCAAGCAGCGGCGGTCAGCTCACCGGCTCAGCCGGCCATCGTGAACGACTCGGCGCCTGCGACGCCGCCGCCCGACAGGCCGCCGCGGATCAGGCTGCGGACCTCGCGGAGCGCGACCGGCAGCGTCGTCGTGTCGTAGGTGCGGGAGTTCTTGATGTCGGCGAGCATGCTCAGGCAGCGCTCGAGCGCCGCACCGTTGCGGTGCGACCACTGCTCGATGGCCTTCTCCGCGCCGTCGCGGGCTGCCCCCTCGCTCAGGACCTCCTGAGTGAGCGCGCGGTGCAGGCTGTACAGGTCGTCGCGCAGCGCCGCTCGGGCAAGCGTCTGCCAACGGTCGTGACGCGGAAGGTCGAGGATCCGGTCCCGCAGCCACGTCAGCTCGAGCCGGGCACCGAGGCGGAAGTACGTCTCCATCACGACGTGCAGGTCGTGGCCGGTCGAGTCGGAGACCTCGACGACATCGAACGTATAGACAAGCGACGGGAACCCGGCGACGCGACGCGCGAGCTCGCCGGGCACGCCCGCCTCGGTCAGCTCGGCGGCGTGAGCGTCGAAGTTCTCCCGCTCGGCGTCCCCGAGGATGTCGGGCAGCGCCTCGCCGAGCATCCGCGCGCCGTCCGCGAAGTACCGCGACCGGCGGGCGACGTTGATCGAGTTCGGCGTCGAGCGCACGAGCCACCGCGTCGCCCGCTCGACGAGCCGGCGGGCCTCGATCAGCATCGCGGTCTGGGTGTATGCGTCGACCTGGTTGTCGAGCGCCTCGACAGCGTCCCAGAAGTCGCGCATCGCGAACACCTCCCGCGCCACGGCGTAGCCCCGGGCGATGATCGACACCTGGGCTCCGGTCTCCTCCTGGAGGCGGAACGCGAACGTCGACCCAGCCCGGTCGACGAGTTGGTTGGCGACGACGGTCGAGATGATCTCGCGGCGCAGGCGATGGCGGCGCATCTGCTGGGTGAAGCGCTCGGGCAGCGGCGGCGGGAAGTAGCGCTCGAGGTCGTGCGCGAGGTAGGGATCCTCGGGCAGATCGGTTTCAAGCAGCTGGGCGTAGAGGTGGATCTTGCAGTACGCCATCACCACCGCGAGCTCGGGGGCGACGAGCCCCTGGTGATTGCTGCGGCGCTCGGCGAGCGCCTCGTCGTCGGGCAGCGCTTCGAGCTCGCGCTTGAGCCCGGCGGTCTGCTCGAGGTCGCGGATCAGCCGCGCGTGAACATCGAGCATCGGCTCGGACTGGGCCTCAGCCAGAGTCATCGCCTGGGTCTGGGTGTAGCTGCCATACAGGACCTGGGCGGCGACGGCATCGGTCATCTCGACGAGCAGCTCGTTGCGCTGCTTCTCGGTGAGGTCGCCGGCGTCGACGAGCGCGTCGAGCAGGATCTTGATGTTGACCTCGTGGTCGGAGCAGTTGACGCCGGCGACGTTGTCGATCGCGTCCGTGTTGATGCGCCCGCCGGCGAGCGCGTACTCGATCCGCCCCTGCTGCGTGAGCCCGAGGTTGCCGCCCTCGCCGACGACCGCGCAGCGGAGATCCGATGCCATCGAGCCGAACCGTGTCGTTCGTCTTATCGCCGGCGTCGGCGTGCGACTCCGTCGAGGCCTTGACGTACGTCCCGATGCCACCGTTCCAGAGCAGGTCGACGGGTGCGCGGAGGATCTCGCGGATCAGCTCGACCGGCGAGAGCTCGCGCGCGTCGATCTCGAACGCCGCCCTGACCTGGTCGGAGATCGGAATCGACTTCGCGGTCCGGGGCCAGACGCCGCCTCCCTCCGAGATGACCTCCGGGTCGTAGTCGCTCCACGACGAGCGCTCGAGTCCGAACAGGCGCCGGCGTTCCTGGAAGCTCCGCTCCGGATCGGGATCGGGGTCAAGGAACACGTGGGCGTGGTTGAACGCCCCGAGCAGCTTGATGTGAGGCGAGAGCAACATCCCGTTGCCGAACACGTCGCCGGACATGTCGCCGATCGCGACGACCGTGAAGTCCGTCTGCTGGATGTCGATACCGAGCTCGCGGAAGTGGCGCTTGACCGACTCCCAGGCGCCGCGCGCAGTGATCCCCATCGCCTTGTGGTCATAGCCCTGAGAGCCGCCGGAGGCGAACGCGTCTCCGAGCCAGAAGCCGTACTCGGCGGAGATCTCGTTGGCGATGTCGGAAAAGGTTGCGGTGCCCTTGTCGGCGGCGACGACGAGATACGGGTCGTCCTCGTCGTAGCGCACGACGCGATCCGGCGGGACGACGTCGCCGCCGACGATGTTGTCGGTGACGTCAAGCAGTCCGCTGAGGAACGTCCGGTAACACGCGATCGCCTCCGCCTGGAGCGCCTCGCGACCGCCGCCGGCCGGCGGGCGCTTGAGGACGAAGCCGCCCTTCGATCCGACCGGGACGATCAGCGCGTTCTTGACCATTTGGGCCTTCATCAGGCCAAGGATCTCGGTGCGGAAGTCCTCGCGTCGATCCGACCAGCGCAGGCCGCCGCGAGCGACCTTCCCGCCGCGCAGATGCACGCCCTCGACCCGTGGCGAGTAGACGAAGATCTCGAACGTCGGTTTCGGCAGCGGCAGCATCGGGATGAGCGAGGGGTCGAGCTTGAACGACACGTGCGCCGCAGGCCGCCCGTCGCCGCCGAGCTGGAAGTAGTTCGTCCGCAGGGTCGCGCGCACGACGCTCAGGAATGCGCGCAGGATCCGGTCCTCGTCGAGACTGACGACGGCGTCGATCTGTTGCTCGATGTCACGGACGAGCCCGTCGACCGCGCTCCGATCCTCGCGATCAGGGTCGAGCCGAAGCGTGAACAGCGAGACGAGCAGCTTGGTGATCTGTCGCCTGACCGAGCAGGGTCCGCTCCATGTAGGCGTCCGAGAACGCGATCCCCGCCTGGCGCAGGTACTTGGCGACCGCGCGGATGACGACGATCTGCCGGCCGGTCAGCCCGGCGCGGAGCACGAGCGCGTTGAGGCTGTCGTCCTCGTAGTCGCCGCGCCACACCCCGAGGAACGTCTCCTGGAAGATGTCGCGGACCCGGTCGACGTCCTCGGCGACGCCCTGCAGGCCGAAGTCGTACAGATACACGGGCGCGCGCCCGGCCGGCGAGATCTCGTACGGCCGCTCGTCGACGACCTTCGCGCCCATGTGCTCGAACGTCGGCAGCACGTCGGAGAGCGACACCCCCTGGGCGCTGAACAGCTTGCAGCGGACGAGTCCCTCCGGCGCCTCGAGCGGCCGATAGAGGCTCATGATCGGCTCGTTCGCGAGCGCCGAGCTCCTCGATCCGGCCGATGTCCGCAACCGCTGAGCGAGCGACCCGCTCGTCGCGGTAGGCGGGCGGGAAGGCGCGTTCGTAGGCGCGGAAGATCTTGCCCGCCTCATCCTCGCCGTGCTCCTCGATCAGCGCGGCGCGCAGGTCGTCGTTCCACGCCCGGGTCGCCTTGACGAGCCGCGTCTCGAGCTCGGAGACGTCGACGTCCTCAGGTGCGCCGTCCGGGCAGTGGACGATGTAGTGCACGCGCGCGAGCACCGACTCGGAGAGCTGCAGGAACCAGTCGATGTGGGTGCCGCCGAACGTGGCTCGGTGAGGATCCGGGCGATGCGCTCACGGTTCTCGGTGTTGAAGCGATCCCGCGGGATGCACACGAGGCACTCGACGAACCGGTCGAGCCGGTCCCGGCGCACGAACAGGCGCAGCCGCTGGCGCTCACCGAGCGCGAGGATCCCGATCGCGATGTCGAACAGGTCGTCGCTCTCGACCTGGAACATGGAGTCCCGCGGATAGGACTCGAGAATCTCGAGCAGCGCCTTGTAGTCATGGCTGTCCGGCGGGAACCCGGCGCGCTCGAGCACGTAGTCGACCTTGCCGCGGACGATCGGAATCTCGCGCGCGCTGGTCTTGTAGGCGACGCTCGTGTAGAGGCCGAGGAACCGACGCTCGCCGATGACGACGCCGTCCGCGTCGAACTTCTTGACGCCGATGTAGTCGAGGTACGCGGGACGGTGCACGGTCGAGCGCGAGTTCGCCTTCGTGATCACGAGCGCGTGCGGCGAGCGAGCCAGCGCCACCGCGCGCGGGCGCAGCTTCGTGTACGGCGTCACCGGAGCGCCGCGGAGGATCCCGAGCCCGGAGTCCGGCACGGCCTTCAGCCCGTCCTGATCACCGTCGGAGACGAACTCGTACTCGCGGTAGCCGAGGAACGTGAAGTGATCGTGGGTCAGCCAGTGCAGGAACGCCTTGGCCTCCTCGATCCCGGCGGGATCGAGGCCCGGCGGCTCCTGCTCGTCAAGCTCGCCGACGAGCGTCTCGGCCCGGCCGCGCATCGACGTGCCAGTCGGCGACGGCGGCGTGGACCTCGCGCAGCACGCGCTCGACGCTGCGCGCGAGCTGGTCCTGGCGCGCCGGATCGGACTCGCGCGCCACCTCGGCGTGGAGCACCGACTCGGCGACCGTGTTCGCCACCTCGGCGCCCGGTTCGATCACGTCGATGAGGTTGCCCGCGGCGTCGCGGCGCACCCGGATCACCGGGTGGATGACGAGATGGAGCGGGTACCCCTGCCGGGCGAGCTCCATCGTCACCGAGTCGACGAGGAACGGCATGTCGTCGGTGACGATCTCGACGACCGTGTGCGGGGACTTCCAACCGTGGTGCTCGAACGTCGGGTTGTACACCTCGACCTTGATCTCGCCCTCGGCCCGGCGTTGCATCTCGGTGTAGTGCTGGAGCGCGGCGCCGTACAGGTCAAGCGGATCGCGTTCCGCGAGGTCCTCCGGGGGGACCCACTGGTAGTACTGACGGACGAACGACACGCACGCACGCGCCTGATCATCCGGCAGGCGCTCCCGAACGCGGGCGCAGACGGCGTCGATGAGCTCCGTCTCAACTGCCGCCGCCTTCACAGCCATCTCAGCGTCCGGGTAGCCGCCAGCGACGCCTCGACTGGCATCGAACTTCCGACTCGGGGTACTCGCAACGCCTCTCCTTGTGGCCACTCGGGTTGGCGCTGTGAGCGTACTGCGGCAGTGGCCGCGCTGCAGCGGCCCGTCGACTCAGGTCGGCGGACCGGGTGCCGATCATCCAAGGGGGGCCGGCGCCGGCCGCGGCCGCTTGCCGGCCCCCTCTCCCCTGCGCGAGCTCGTACAAACGTCCGGGTGACCCGTGGACTGCGGGTGGACGGCGCGCGCCGTGTCGAGAAAAGCTGCAGCGAGTTCACGCAGTCCTGCGCCACCGGATGCGGCGCGGGGGGACCAGGAAGGGATTTGCATGAGACGTGCTTTGATCAGCTTGCTGGCGGCGCTGCCGCTGGCGTGCGCGCCGGCCACCGCGCTGGCCGCCAACGGCGGGACAGCCCCAAACGGACCGTGTGTCACCGTCTCGGGGACCGTCGTCTCCGTCAACACCGCAAGGAAGGAGTTCGTCGCGAACGCGTACGTGCTCCCCGTATCGGCGGGCAACCACTGCCCGGTTGTGATTCCCATCGGCCCGATCCTGACGGCGTCGGATAGCCCCACGCCGCCGGCCACCACCCACGTGACCGTCAGCACGGACACGAACACGAAGTTCGTTGTTAACAATCGGACCGGCGGCCTGAGCGATCTGGTCCCGAACAGCCACTTTGACGGCGTGTTCCCCGGCGTGCCGACCGACGACATCAACACGGTCGTCAGCCGTTCGGCGGTCTCGATCGTGGCCAAGACGCCGCCGCGGCACCGCCAGCTGTTCGCTTGGGTCGGGACCGTGACCGGCGTCGACACGAGCGCCCGCACGGTGACGGTCAGCGTCGAGCGCTCACTGCCGGCGAGCCTCGTCCCGGCCGGCTCTGACCCGGTCACGTTCACCGTCGACCGTCGCACGATGATCCTCGGCGGGAACGGATCGCAGCGCCTGTTCGGCGGCACGCTCAGCGGCGTGCAGGTCGGCGACGTCGTCGCCGGCGCCGCGGTCGGTTGGTCGGACATGACGCTGACCCAGGTGCAGGCAGTGCACCTGCGGGTACTCATGGATCTCCCGGCACCGGCGTTCGGTCCGCTCATGACCACACGGGACAAGCAGCTCCGCCGGGCGTTGGCGCTGCTCGGAGTGGGGTCCGCGCACCACAAGGCGAAGGCCAAGAGCCACAAGAGGTCACATCGCGTTAGTCACGTGAAGAAGTCACACGCGCGCAGCCACGCGTAGGCGCACGCGGGCACGCGTGGCGTCACGCCACGCGGTGCGCGTCACCAGCGTTCGGACGCGGCCCTCGCCGAGCGGTTCGGCCCTTGGCGATGAGGCCGCGTCCGACGTTTAACGCGTGGTCGGCTGGGCGGGTTACTGTTTTGGCGCGATGTCTGCGTCCGAGGTGAGCGGTTCTGGTTCTGGTTCTGCCGACGCTCTGACTGCGTCGGCGGACGCGGTTCGTCGTCGCGATCCGAGCGTGCTCACACTCGCCGACTGTTGGCGGGACTTCGTCCGCCGCCGGACGCCGCCGCTGCTTGGTCTGGCGATCGTCGGCGCGCTCGCTCTCCGAGTGCTCCTCGGATCGTGGGACTGGCGAGATCTCGTCGTCGCCGGCGGCGTGCTCGCGCTCACTCCACTCGCCGAGTGGGCGATCCACGTCTATCTGCTGCACGCTAGGCCGATCTCGATCGCGGGCCACCGCCACGACCTGCTCGCGGCGCGCGAGCACCGGGCCCATCACGCGGCCCCGGCGGCGCTCGACGGCGTGCTCGTCCCGCTCTACGCGATGTTCATCTTCCTCCCGCTGATCGCGCTCACCGTGTGGGCGCTGTCGTTCCCCATCCACCTCGTGCTCGGCGGCGACCGGATCGCCCATGCCGCGACCGGCCTGCTCGTCAGCTACTGCGTGCTGAGCGCCTACGAGTGGTGCCACTTCCTGATCCACACCCCGTACCGACCGCGCGGGCGCTACTACCGGTCGATCTGGCGCGGTCACCGACTGCACCACTACAAGAACGAGCACTACTGGTTCGGCGTCACCTCAACCGTCGGCGATCAGCTCCTGCGGACCGCTCCTGATCAGGCCGACGTGCCGAAATCGAACACGGCCCGGACGCTCGGAGAGTCGCCGGTCGGCTGAGCGGACCGCGTCCGCGGGCCGCGGCAGCGGTCGCGGTCGCGGCCGGGCGCTGGGCGGAATTTCGCGCCAAAGCGCCCGCGCGCTCGGAGACGCGCGATTTGGCGCGTTATTCCGGCGGCTCGTCGGCGCAGCGGGCGATGTCTTCCGTCGACCGTTAATGCGAACATACGTTCGATGACGAGCGACGGCAATCCCTACGCGCGATTTCGCCGGGCGCTCGCCACCGGCAACGAGGCGCTCGTCACCGCGGCCGCGCTCGAGCTACCGCGGATCGCGCTCGACGACGCGCTGCGCATCTGTCTCGTCCTACGAGGCGGTGATCCGGATCGGTACGAGCGGGCGGCGGTGCGGTGGCTCGGGCGGTTTGCACTTGAGGCTCGTAACGTCACGATCGACGATCTCCGGCTCGCCGCGAACGCGCTCGACGCGCTGCCGGATCGCCCCACTGATGCGATGGAAGGACTGCAACGTCTGTGCGTCCAGCGCGGCGTCGGGTGAGGAGTAGCCTTCAGCGGGAGATGAGCGTGCTGATCGGCATCGGGATCATTCTCGTGGTGGGGGGCTTGCCGTGCTGGTGCGGGATCGGCGATCCGTGCGTGGGAAGGCCAACTCTCCCAACATTCGCCCGGATAGGCTTGGGCCGTCGGCTCCTCCGAGCGGACGGGCGGCATGCCGGACTACATCCTCGATCACCACAACGCGGGCGAGCGTCAACGGCTCGCACTCATGTCCGAGCTGCTCGATCCGATGCACCGCCGTTACCTCGAACTGCTCGGCGTCGGCCCCGGGACTCGAGCGCTCGAGGTCGGCTGCGGCAACGGTTCGATGTCAGCGTGGCTCGGGCAGCGAACCGCACCCGGTGGCAGCGTCGTCGCGCTCGACCTCGACCTGTCGCTCGTCGACACGCGGGCGCCGCACGTCGAGTTTCGTCAGGGCGACATCCTGGCCGGCCCAGTCGAGCCGGCCGGCTTCGACCTCGTCACCGCCCGCGCGGTGCTGCACCACATCTCCGACGCGCGCGCGGCGATCGCGAACCTCGCCGCGAGCCTGAAACCGGGCGGCGCGATCCTGCTCATCGAGCCTGACTTTCTGCCGGTGACGATCGCGGAACCGCCGGAGATCCGCGCGTTCTGGTCGGCGTGGCTGTCGTGGTCAGCGACCCAGGGCATCGATTACATGATCGGCCGCCGTCTCCCCTCACTGCTGGCGAGCGTCGGCCTCGATCAGATCGCCGGGACCGCGGAGACCGCGCTCTACAACGGTGGCTCGCAGTGGGCCCGGTACTGGCAGGAGACGATCATCGAGCTCCGCGAGCCGCTCGTCGCATCCGGCGCGCTCGACGAGCGCTCGATCGCGACGTTCCTGGGCCACTGCGCCGATCCGACATGGTGGACGCAGACGATCGCGTTCACCGCAGTTCATGCCCGCGCAGGCCGATAGTCGCCCTTGAGCGCCAGCGCGGAGACCCCGATCGCGAGCAGCACCGCGACCCCGAGCACCGCGAACGCGACCGACAGCCGGGAACCGAACGCGGCAGCGTTGAGGACGGCGCCGAGAATCGAGACCGCCATCAGCGCTCCCGCCTGCCGGGTCGTGTTCTGCACCCCGGATGCGAGGCCGGACTGGGCGGCGGACACACTCTCGAGCAGCAGCGAGGTGAGCGCCGAGAACGAGACCGTGCTCGCGATCCCGATCATCAACAGACCGAGCGCGATCTGGACGTAGGCGGTATGCGCGTCGGTCCCGGTGAGCACGCCCACTCCGAGCGCGCAGCAGGCGAATCCGGCGACGAGCAGCACGCGGTGGCCGAAGCGTCGCGAGAGCGGGCGGTAGATCACGAACGGACCCGCGAGCGTCCCCACCGTCAGAGGCAGCAGCGCAACCCCGGTCGAGCCGGGCGTCCAGCCGCGCAATTCCTGGAAATACAGCGACATCACAAACAGCGTTCCGTAGAACAGAAATCCCATCAGCGAGGCGGACACGATGGCGACGGTGCGCACGCGGTCGGAAAAGAACGCCGGGGGCAGCATCGGGTCGCTGACCCGCCGCTCCCACGCCACGAACCCGGTGCCCATGAGCACACCGGCGACGAGCAGCCCGATCGTGGGCGGCGAACTCCAGCCTGACTCGCCACCCCGGATGACCCCGCCGGTCACGAGCACGAGCGTCAGGATCGCGGTCACCTGGCCGAGCCGGTCGACAGCGCGCTCGTGGCGCGGCGTCTCAACGAGGCTGACCCGAGCGAGCAGCACGCTCACGACCCCAATCGGCAGGTTGATCAGGAACACGCTCCGCCACCGAAACGCGTCGATCAGGAGGCCGCCGACGAGTGGGCCGAGCGCGACCGCGCCCGCGCCGATCCCGACCCACACGACGGTCGCCCGCCCGCGACGAGCGGGATCCTGGAAGAGATACGGGATCAGTGCCAGCGTCGCGGGCAGGAGCGCCGCGGCCCCGAGCCCCTGGACGACCCGCGCGACGATCAGCACCGGGATCGAAGGTGCCGCGGCGCAGGCCACCGAGGCGGCGGTGAACAAGGTCGTGCCGAACAGCAGCATGCGCCGCAGCCCGATGCGATCGCCGAGCGCACCGGCCGTCAACAACAGGCCGGCGAGCGTCAGCGTGTATGCGTTGAGGACCCACTGAGCGCTCGCCAGCGACGCATGGAGGTCCTTGCGGATCGCCGGAATCGCGACGTTGAGAACGCTGCCGTCGAGGATGATCGCGAAGTACCCGAGGCAGATCGCCGCGAACGCGAGCGCTGGTGTCCCGGACGGTGCCACGCGGTTTGATTTGCTCACAGGAAGCCGGCGAAGTGGGTCTCGATCTCGACGCTCGCCGCGAGGCGGCGTCCCACGGTTCGCAGGTCGTCCATCGCCTCGACCGAGTCGAGCTTGCGCACGCGCTGCTGGGCCTGCGGCGCTCGGATGCCGATGCTGGCCAGGCTCGTGTCGGACAGGTCCGCGTCGTAGCGGACGTAGGAGAACAGGCTCGTGCCGCCGATGCCGGGCACGCCCAGGCGGCTGCCGAACTCGGCGTCGATCTCGGCCCCGACGCGCGTCCGCCCAAGCGCCCGGCAGACGAGATCCTGTCCGATCGAGGAGCCGTTCATCACCGAGCTCACGAGGTTCTTGGCGTCGACGATCGCGTCGATCGAGGAGCCGATGCCGCCGCGGTGGACCGCAGGCGCCGAGCCGGTGCCGATCGACACGACGAGCAGCGCCTCCTCACCGGCCGGCCAGCAGAGACCGTACTCCGGCAGCGTGGCCATAAGGGCGAGCAGCAGGGCCGGGTTCGTGAACGGCGTCACGCCGCCGTCGCGGAATCGGTAGCGATGGCCCCCAACCTCGATCTCCTGGGGCGGGAAGTAGAACGGGGCGGCCGTGCTGCCCCGGACGAGCGTCGTCAGCGGGAAGTCGAGGTTGCGATCGTCCGTAAGCAGCCGGTTCGCCCGATTGAACGTCGCCCGGGTGCAGTTGCTGAGCGGCCAGGCCGAGTCGGTGACCGCGTTGTGCAGGACGATGAGCAGCAGGCTCAGCAGCGCGGGATCTCCGAGTGTCCGACCCTCGCCGAGTACCCGGTCCAGTTCCGCGATCAGCGGCGCGTCGCGGTATCGGGATCCGAGGCGCAGCCGCATGCCCTGCCGTTGGAAGACGTTCGCGGCGAGGCGGGCATAGGACTCGCGCATCTCCGCCACCGTCTTTCCGACCGCGATCGCGGAGGCCATGATCGCGCCGGCGCTCGTCCCCCCGACGTAGTCGAAGTAGTCGCCGAGCCGGGTCTCGGGTCCATAGCGCTCACGCAACTGCGACTCGATCGTGTCGAGGACCTCGACGCTCAGGATCCCTCGAATGCCGCCACCATCGAGGGCCAGCAGCTTCTTTGGCCCATCGGCGAGCTGGCGCCGCTCGTACGTCCGCCGGGTCGGATCGACGACCGCGATCCGGTCGTCGGCCGCGACCGGGCCGAGCCGCGCGACGAAATCCTGCGTCCCGCCGCGCTCGCCGCTCTCCTGGCCATTCCACACGATCACCGCGTGCGGTGCCGCGGTGCCAAGCGAGCGCCCGAGCTCCAGGATCCGGCGGTTGGCGCGCTCGAACACGAGGCCCGACGGCGCCGTCACCCCCGCGCCGGCGGTGACGACCTCCACCGCGGCCCGCGGCAGCAGCGCTCGGAACCGAGCGCTCCAGTCGGTGCTGCCCAACGCGACCGAGCGGCGCTCGAACTCGTCGGCCTCGAGCGCGAGACAGAGATGCAGCTGAGCGCCGAGCTCGAGGGCCTGCTCGGAGGCGATGATGTCGGCACCGCGCGCCCCACCCGCGATAACGGTCGTGCCGGGGCCCACGCCCCACCGCTCCAACGCCTCCCGGATCTCGGATGCGACCCGTGGGACCTGGTCGGGCGGGAATCTGGGTGTGGGTCGGTCGAGCGCGTCGACCATGTGGCCGCTCACCACGACGACCGGCGGTGCTGCGGCCATGAAGCTAGCTTGACGCCAACGTGTGGCGGCCGTCAAGCACAACGCGGTGGCCGTGTGCGGACGCGGGCCGAGCATCGCAACTGGGTACCGTTTGGTCTCGTGCGCGTTCGAGGACCGTTGGCGGGAGTGCTGTGTGCGATCGTCGTAGGCGCGCTCATCGCCGCGTGTGGGTCGTCGACGCCGTCAGGTGCCGCGACCGTCGGGGGAGCGGCCCGAGCAAGCGGCGTCCGCCTGCAGCGCATCGGCGTCTTCAGCCAGCCCGTCTACCTGGGCGCAGCGCCCGGAGACCCCCGTCGCGTGTTTGTCGTCGAGCGCGCCGGACGGATCGTTGTGCTCGTCCGCGGTCACCGCCAGGCTCGGCCGTTCCTCGACATCTCCGGCAAGGTCAACTCCAGCGGTGGCGAGCAGGGTCTGCTGTCGGTTGCGTTTGCGCCGGACTACCCAGCCAGCGGGCGGCTCTACGTCTATTACACCGACAGTGACAACAACATCCAGATCGTGCAGTTCCGACGCGCGCGGGGCAATGCGAATGCGGCCGACCCGGCCAGTGCCCGCACCGTGCTCACGATCAACCATCACGCCAACACCAACCACAATGGCGGCCAGCTGCAATTCGGCCCGGACGGCGACCTCTATATCGGCGTCGGCGATGGCGGCAGCGAGGGCGATCCGCATCGCTACGGCCAGAACACCGCCGTGCTGCTTGGCAAGCTGCTCCGGATCGCGCCCCGCCCAAACGGCGGGTACGCGATCCCCTCAGGCAACCCGTTCAGGCCGGGAACCGGACGCCGTCCAGAGATCTGGGCGTACGGTCTGCGCAATCCCTGGCGCTTCTCCTTCGACCGCCGCACGGGCGACCTCATCATTGGCGACGTCGGGCAGGACACCGAGGAAGAGATCGACTTCGCGCGGCGCGGTCATAGTGCCGGAGCCAACTATGGCTGGAGCATCATCGAGGGCGATCGCCGCTACAACTCGGGCTCCGCGCCCCGAGCGGTCAAGCCTGCGCTTGTCGCCCGCCACAGTGACGGGTACTGCGCGATCATCGGCGGTTACGTCGTCCGCGACCCCACGGTTCGCAAGCTGTACGGCCACTACCTGTTCGGCGACAACTGCAAGGCGCAGATCAACTCCGTCCTGTTGAGCGCCGGCCACGCCCGCCAGAACCGTGCCACCGGCTTCTCGGTCGGCGGCTTGGCCGGCTTTGGCCAGGACGACGCCGGGCATATCTACGTCGTCTCGCTCGCCGGTCCGGTGTATCGGATCGTCCAGGGCTGATCCAGCGCTGATTCGGCCGCGCGTCGGTTAGTCACGGCATGCGGAGGCCGTCGCGAGCGACGAGCTCCGGGATGCTCGCCGGGTCGATCTCGAGGTCATGCTCGGCACCGAGCGCCTTCAGCGCCGCCGGTCTCGGCGGCGTCGAGCAGGACGCGGACACCGATCCCGCCGATCTGGCCGGTCTCGCCATCGCCCGCGGCGATGATCTTGGGCGTTCGCGGCGTCGTGTCGGTGGTGCTGGTGGTCATGGTGTCCGCTGTCTCGTTGAACGTGGCGTTTAGCGGCGGGCCCGCGCGCGGGCGGCCTGCCGGACCAGGTGGTCGCGCTCGGCGACGTTCGTGGCCCGGCGGGCGGCCTCGGCGTAGGCCGTCGCGGCGGCCGGGAGGTCTCCGCCCAGCTCGTGTAAGTGGCCGCGGACGGCGTGCCAGCGATGCCGCTCGCCGATCACCTCGCGCAGCCGCTCGGTTTCGCGCAGTCCGGCGGAGGCGCCGAGGACGTGGCCGACCGCGACCGCGCGACCGAGCACGCCGGCGGGGTCCTGGCGCACCGGATCGTCGGTGAGGGCGACGAGGTCGTCGTACCAGGCGAGGATCTGCGGCCAGTCGGTCTCCTCGGCGCTCGCCGCGTCGTCGTGCAGCGCGGCGATGGCGGCCTCGACCTGGTAGCGGCCGGGTCGCCGCTGCCCCGACTGCACGGCCAGGGCCGACTGCAGGACGCGGACGCCCTCGGCGATCTCGCGCGTGTCCCACTGGCTGCGGTCCTGCCGGTCGAGCGTGACGATGCGACCCTCTGAGTCGACTCGCGCCGGCAGGCGCGCGTGGTTGAGGAGCATCAGGGCGAGCAGCCCGCGCGCCTCCGGTTCCTCGGTGGCGAGGGTGAGCTGGCGGGCGAGCCGGATCGCCTCGCCGGCCAGGTCGACGCGGGCGGGCGGGCCAGAATGCCCGGCCGTGTAGACGAGATAGAGCACGCGCAGCACGACGGCGAGATCGCCAGGCCGATCCAGGCGGCGCCCTCGCAAGGTCCGCTTGGCGCGGCTGATCCGCTGCGCCATCGTCGCCTCCGGAACGTAGAACGCGTCGGCGATCTCCCGGGTGGTGAGGCCGCCGACGGCGCGCAGCGTCAGCGCCACCTGGGAGGCGGGCGCGAGCTCGGAGTGACAGCAGCAGAAGAGCAGAAAGAGGGTGTCGTCGCCCGCCTCCGGGGCGGCAGGCCGCGGCTCCGCGTGCATCGCCTCCTCGCGGCGGCGGCGGGCGACCTCGCTGCGCCGGGCGTCGACGAGCCGCCGGGTCGCGACCGTCGCCAGCCACGACGACGGGTCGCGCGGCGGATGCTCGGGCCACACTCGCAGCGCCTCCAGCAGCGCCTCCTGCAGCGCGTCCTCGGCGGCATCGAAATCCTCGCCGCGCCGGACCAGGCCCGCGAGCACCCGCGGGATGAGGTCCCGCCCGTACCCGCGCAGCGCGGGTTGGGGCGGGACCTCATTCCGCCGTCGCGTCGGCTCGTCGGTCACGCCGGGTCAGTCGTCCGACGGCGCCTCGGACATGATCTCCCGGACGTCGATCCACTCGTACAGCGGCTCCCCTCCCGGGCCGGGCTCGGACGAGACGTAGGCCGCGAGTTCGACCGCGCGTTCGTGCGACTCGACGTCGATCATGTACCAGCCCGCTACGAGATCGCTCGTTTCGGGCAGCGGACCGTCGGTTGTGACCGGCGCCGCGTCCGGACCGCCGTAGCGCACCCAGGTACGCGCCGGCGTGAGCGCCTGCGCACCGACGTACTCGCCGCTTTCCTCGAGCAGCTCGCTGACGTGCCTGAGGAACGCGATGTGCGCTTCCACGTCCTCGGGCGCCCACTGGTCCATCGGCGGGAAGGGATGGTGCGGCTCGGGGCCGCCGCGGTAGTGCTTGAGAAGCAGGTACTTCGGCATGGTGGTCTCCTGGTGTCGTGGGCCGCGCCTGACGTGGCCCTTCACCTCGTGAGCGGAGCCGGTCAGAGCTTCTCGACATGGAATCACTCGGATAGCTCTGAGACCGTCGCGTCGAGGGAACCCCGACGAGCAGCATCCCCGCGTTTTCGACATCCCCGCGCTGAGATCAAGCTCGGTTCGCGCGCGGGAGGAAGCCGGGGCCACGGTGGACTGGGCACCGTCTGCGTCTACCAGGCGACGAGCGCGGAGAAGGTCCGTGAGCAGGTGTGAGCCCAGCGGCGCGGTCCAACCGGGCCGCGCCGCCGTCTCATGGGCACCCTCGCCCGGCCGTGCGGGTATGTCACATCTTCGCGCTGCCCGGCGTCACACGAATGACAGGTTGATTCTGCCGGCGTGCCACCGCCGGCGACGAGAAAGGAGCACCGATGCAAGCCGAAAACAGGAGCCAGCGGATTGCCGTCACGGGAGCCACCGGTCGGGTCGGATCGCACCTCGTCGAGGTCCTCGTGCAGCGGGGACACGATGTCGTCCCGATCGCGCGCTCGGAGGGTGTCGACGTGGTCAGTGGCGAGGGTCTCGATGAGGCGCTCGTCGGGGTCGAAACCATCATCGACGCGGCCACCGGGCCCTCGCCCGACCAGGAGGAGGCGACGGCATTCTTCACCGCCTCGGCGCGGAACCTGCAGCGAGCCGGCGCCGCAGCCGGGGTGAAGCGGATCGTGCTTGTCTCGATCATCGGCATCGACAAGTTCCACAGTGGGTACAACGCGGCGAAGGTGGCGCAGGAGCGGGCGCTGCTCGAAGGTCCGCTCCCGGTCCGGATCGTTCGCGCGGCCCAGTTCCACGAGTTCGTCGAGCCGCTGGTCGGGTGGACGATCCAGGATGGCGTCGCTTACGTGCCCGAGATGCGAACGCAACTCGTGGCTGCCCGCGCCGTCGCCGAGACGCTCGCCGACGCGGCCGAGGAGTCGGAGATCGAGAACGGCAGGATCACCGAGGTCGCCGGGCCACAGGAGGAGCGTCTCGCCGCTGCGGCGGCGGCGCTCTTCGCCAGCCGAGGTGACTCGGTCGAGATTCGCGAGAGTCGTGGCGCTCTGCTGGCGACGCCCGGCGATCCGGACGCCGACGCCTATGCGGACGGCGCCGCGCTACCCAACCCGGGCGCGAAGCTCGCCGGCCCCAGCTTCGGAGACTGGCTCGAGGCGGTCAAGGTGTAGTTCCTCACCGCCGGCCACGGATGGCCGGCGAACGGGCACGGACGAGAGCATCACAGCGCACGCCGCGCACCAGCGTGCCCGGGTTATGTCCGGACGGTGCGGCGCTGCCGCGGTTATCCGCCCAGGCCTCCGAGGAACCAGAACGGGTTTGATGGCCGTTCGTCGTAGACGGCTCTCCCGCTGCCTTCCGCGGTGACGGTGGTTCCCGGCGGTGCCTCGTCGCGGAGTCGCGCGGCCAGCGCGTTGGCACTGTCTTCGTCGGTTGCGCCGACGACCAGGTACTTCCAGCGCCGGGCTGTTGGCAGCCCTTCCTGGCTGAGTTTCTTGGCGAACGCCGCCGCGTCGTGATGCGAGTCGAACTGCACTCGCACTTCGAATTCGGGCTGGCCCTGCTTCTCGAGCTCTTCACGCTCGCGCTGAATGAGAGCGGCATGCTCGGCGGCGCGCTCCGCGTCGGTCTGGGCGAGCGGCACCTCTGGCTCCTCCCATTGCTCGGCAGATTCGTGCCAGTGCCGCAGTTCGCAGTCCGCACGCCAATCATGCTCTGCGGCAACCGAACCGACGAGCTTCTCGGCACCCTCCGCCTGATCACGGGAACCCGCATACACGAACAGCTCGTTGCCTTCTCGAGACACCACGAGACGGTCGTGAAACGATGACTCGAGTTCGTGCTCGAGCTCCGAAGCATCAAGCCGTTCTGCGAGCTTGTGGGCGTGCCCATCCTGATGGAGGGCAATGCGGAGTCGCCAGTCGTCGCTCATCGGCGAAGCCTAGCCGCTGCGCCACCACGAGTCCCTCGCGCCGGGTGATGCACGGACGGCGAGCGGCCCGGATGCACGGACCGCTCGCCTGACGCGGGAGGGGCCGGTTAGTTCGGGCAACCGCCCCAGAACTGCGTGATCTGGTTCTGCTCCGCTTGCGCGGCGGTTTCCTCTGCGGTCGCCGGCTTCGTTGCATCGTCCAGGCCAGACGTGGGGTTGGTGCCGGTAACGTCCGCCGGACCACACGCGTGCTGGCCGGGGAGCGTGTAGTTGGAATGGGTGATGCAATGCCCCGCCGTGCAGTAATTGTGCCACTGGGCCTGCGAAACCCCCGGCGCGACTCCCGCGGCAGCAAGGCCTGCTGACGTTGCGAGCGTAATGAGTGCGGCGCGGCACTTGGGGATGAACATCGTGTTGCCTCCGTCTGGGCGAGTGGCGAGTGGTGTTGTCGTCACTCTGCGTCACGCCAGCGGCGCCGACTAGCCACCCTAGGGCGGCGGGTTGCAACACCTGCCCGATTCCGGAAACCTGCTCCAGGTTGGTGACGGGCACCAGAGCCAAGACCGCGACCCTTGACGAACAGATCCCCCGCCACGACGGGGGATCTGTTCCGCCTCTTCGCTGCCGGAGCGTTGTCGGCGTGCATGAGCGTCGTCTTGCCGTCGCGGTGTCTCATCCATTCCTGCAGCGTTCGCATCGGCACACCGGCCGCGGCCATGCGAGTGCCAAAGGTGTGGCGGAGGTCATGGACGGGAACCTCGCGGACGCCGACCCGTTTGAGCGCTCGCCTGACGCACTTGAGCAGGAGTGAACGGTCGAGCGCTCGCCGTGATCTCGGTGCGAAGCAGGTGTGATCGGCATGTCGAAATGCTCTGAACGAGGTGCGCGTCGACGCTGCTGTTCGCGTTGAGGTCGGTCCGAAGGCACCGCTCCGGCATGCGATCGCGGGTCAGACGGGTATGGAGGCAGTAATTCGGGTGCCGACCCCGACTGGGCTCTCGATCCAGAGAGTGCCGTCGACGGCAGCGAGTCGGTCACGCAGCCCTAGCAGCCCGGAGCCGTCAGCATGAGCGCCGCCGACGCCGTCATCCGACACCTCAACGTGAAGAGCGCCATTGTCGAGGCGGGTCGCGACCGTGGCGTGCTGGGCCCTGGCGTGCTTGGCCACGTTGGTAAGTGCTTCGGCGACGATAAAGTACGCCGTTGCCTCGACCGTCTGAGGGAGGCGGGGCAATGAGACGTTCGCCTCGACCGGGATCGGCATCCTTGAGGCGAGCGCCTCGACTCCGGCTTCGAGCCCCCCGAGCGTGAGCGCCGATGGCAGGATGCCGTGGACAAGCTCGCGTAGCTCGTTGGTCGCCGCTTGCGCATGCTGCAGCGCCTCGTCGAGTAACGGGACGGCGCCGGCGGGCTCGTGTTCGAGCGCGCGGCGTGCCAGCTTGAGCGTCACAACGGTATGAACGAGCCGTTGCTGCGCGCCATCGTGCAGATCACGCACGACGCGGCGGCGCTCATCGTCGGCGGCGACGACCACTCGTGCGCGTGACGCGGCCAGGGCCGACCGCGCCTCGATGTTCGAGATCGCAGTCGCGACGAGCTTTGTGAACTCCTCCATCCGTGATTCGGTGCCCGGCGGTAGCGGCTCGACATTCCTCGTCGCCGCGACGATTGCACCCCAGAGCTTGCCATCGAGCACGATTGGCGCGCCGACCGCTGAATGGCGACCGGCGACCCGAGCGCGCTCGGCAATCGATCCTCGGACCTGGCTGTAGTCGTCAATCCGAGCCGGACGGCTGGACTTGAAAACGCGGGCGGCGACGCTGTCTCCGTCAAGCGTCAACCGCGAGCGAACGTCAATCCCAGGACCCATCTTCCCCCAGTTCGCGGCGATTGAGGCTGACCCATCCGGCTCAAATCGGTAGAGAAACGAAAGGTCGACGGCGAGCAGCAGGGCGACTTCCTTCGCAACCGCGGCGCAGACCTCCCCGGGTGACGCCTGACTGGCAACGAGCGTCGCGACGCGCCGCAAGGCGGCCTGCTCCGCGGCCAGCCGCCGCACTTCCGTCTGCGCGTTCGCGTTCGCGATTGCGGTCGCCACCAGCTCGGTGAAGTTCTCAAGGCGAGACTCGGTGGCGGAGGGCAGCGGCCCGGGGTGTCGCGAGTGAACGAACAGCCCGCCCCACACCGCTCCTTCGACCATGATCGGGCAGCCGACCGATGATCGGACACCGAGGTCGTCTCTCAGAAACGCGGCGATGCGTCCCGGACGCCCTTCGTAGTCGTCGATCCTGACCGGGTCGTGGGACGTCGCGATGGCGCTGCCGAAGTCGTCACCTTCCAGCGGCCAGCGCATACCTACCGCCGGCTGCTCGCCGTCGGCCACCCATCGGGCGACGACGGTGTACGCGTCATCCTCTCTCTCGTACCGGATCATGCCGCCGATGTCGGTGTTCAGGAGCGTCCCCGCCTCTCGCACCACCGCATCAAAGAGCTCGTCGGGAGGCACGCCCTCGGCGACGAGCGTCGCCACGCGCCGCAGCGCGGCCTGCTCACCGGCAAGCGCCGTCCGTGCCTGCTCCGCAGCCTCCCCGCGCCGACGGTAGCCGGCCGCCAGCCCACCGATCACGACACCGAGCCCGATGTAGAGAGCGGCGACGAGCCAGTTGTGCCAATCGCTGAAGTCGCGGGTCGGCGGGATGTAGTACGAATCGAAGGCAAATCCAAGGGAGACCGCGAGAGGCACGCCATAGAGCGGCCCGGAGTGGCGCGCGACGCGGACCATCACCCCGACGGCGAGGGCGCCCCACACCACGATCAGGACCGTCTCATCGCGGATGGGTACGGCAGCGGCCAGCAGCAGAAAGAACAAGAGGCTGGCGGCGAAGGCGAGCACCGCGCTCCTCACTCCGATTGTCTTCGACGCGCCGGCCCCGGAGGTCATGAGCGGAGGCTAAACGTGGCGCTGCACGTCGTCATCCCCCGCGTCGAGGAAATCGCTTCAGCGTGCCCGCAGGGCGTTTAGGGCCGATCCCGGTTGGGCGTGCGACTGGGGTGGTTCAGGACCAAGCTGGGCGCCGGTACTGGACCACATCCAGGCGTGCGACCCAAATGGGATGGGTCCTAGGTCTGCGACTTCACGGCGCCCGGTTTGGCCCGCGGGTCCATCTCTGCTCGATTCGCCCCCACCTCCAGATGAGCACCGACGTGATCCACGTGACGCTGAACAGACCGACGATGATGAAGCCCACGGCATTGAGGTTGAGCCGGGAGGCCCAGGTCAAGGGTCCTTTGAGCCCGAGCCTGTCCTCGGCGAGTCCCATCAGCTCGATCGTGGCAATGAAGAACGCGACGACGACGGAGAGTCCGGTGACAGTGAGGTTGTAGTAGATCTTGCGTACTGGTTGAGACAGCGACCAGCCATATGCGAAGTTCATGAACGTCCCGTCGACGGTGTCCAGCAGCGACATCCCGGCGGCGAACAGCACGGGCAGACACAGGACCGCGTACCACGGGAGTCCGGACGCCGAGCCGGTGCCGGCGACGATCAGCAACGCGATCTCCGTGGCGGTGTCGAAGCCCAGGCCGAACAGCAGCCCGACGAGATACATGTGCTTCGGCTTGTCGACCGCCCCTCCAACCCTCTGCGCGATCCGGCTGATCAGTCCTCGGTTGTTGAGTTGCTCGTCAAAGGCGGCTTCGTCGTACTCCCCCGTGCGCATGCGCCTGAAGGCGCGCCACATCCCCGACGTCGCCCGGAGGTTGAGCGTGGCGATGAGGTACAGAAAGCCTGCTGACACGGCGCTGCCGACGAGGACGACGGCGCTATGAACCCCGGAATGCGCGTCCAGCAGCCGACCGGGCAGCGACCGAGCGCCGATGCCGATGAGCAATGCGAGCGCGAAGACGATCGTCGAATGACCGAGGGCAAACCAGAATCCCACGGACACCGGGCGCTCGCCTCGGCTCATCAGCCGTCGGGTCGTGTTGTCGATCGCTGCGATGTGGTCGGCGTCGAAGGCGTGACGCAAGCCGAGCACGTACGCCGTGACACCGATGCCAATACCGAATGCTGTCGTGCCCGCCTTCAGGTGTTGCGGGGCCACGATTACGATCAGCGTGCCCCAGCCGAGGAGGTGAAGGACCGCGATGAAGGCGCCCATGGCGCCAAGCTGCCGACGCTCCTGTCGGCCGATCGGAGCCAGCCGCGCCGATGTGTGGGTGTGTGTCATGAGTGGCATCCGGTTCGACCAGAGGCGCGGCCGCGGGTTGGCAGGGACGGCCACGCCCCCGTTCGTACGCTTCGAGCTATGACGCCTGAGCGGCGGCGGGTTGGCGGGCGGGCAGGACATACGGGAAAGCCGCGTCGCGCAGCTCGCTGGCCACGGACGGCTGCAGTCCCGCCGGGACTGCGGTACCCGTGACGAGCGACAACATGGCCTCAGGTGCGTTGTCCGCCAGCGTTCGTCCGTTGAAACCGGCGAAGCCGTACGTCGCGCGTGTACCAACGACGTAGGGCAGGACGTCCGGGAACAGCTGCCGTGCGACCGTCTGGCCATAACCTTGCGGGTCCTCCGAGGTCCCGCTCGCTGCGACGACCGCAGCGACCTGCTCGGCGATGTACTCGACGGCTGCAGCGACGTCCTCCGACGGGTGCCTGGTGTTGGCGGGGTTGTCGAACTTGACGTCGTCGGGCCAGAAGATAGGCCACATCATCGGGTGCCCGGCACGGTTGATCTGCCGCCACCCGCCCGCGTCCGTGGCGAGCTTGGTCGCACACCAAACGCCGATCTCTGCTGCCAGGACGCAGCCGCGAGTCGTCGTGAGAGATCGCCAGGACGATCGACTCGACGGTCGAGCCGGCGAAGCTGTTCTGAGCGTCCTGGGGACGCCACTCCGACAGGTCAGGCGCGGTTCCATCCTTCACCGCCGCGTTGATCTTGAACAGCAGCGACAGGTCGATGTAAAACCAATCGCTGATGCGGCCCGCCCAGATCCGGGTGTCGCCGTCGCTGACCGGCTCGCCCGTCTTGCCCTTCACGAGGAGCTCGCCAGTCGCCGAGTCCTCTCGGGCCTCGTCGCCGGTGAGGACGTACAGCTGCAGGGACTGCTGGCCGTCTGTGTCCGGCTCGCCAAAGGACACGCGATAGGTCAGGTCTTCGATCTCCGCGCCGTCGAAATGGACCTTGAACTCGTACCGCGCCTCGTGGTGGAAGCCGGGCTGCACGTGAGGTTCGGTGATCGTCGAGTTCACGTCCATGACGAACACGGTGCTGCCGTCGGCATCGAAGACGCACAGGTCGTCGATGTAGAGCTGGCCGTTCTGGCGAGCCAGCGGGGTGTCGAGATGATGCGACATGTGGATTCTCCTGCTCTTGATGGTTGGTGTACGACCGGAGACGGCGGTCGCCGTTCCGGCACCCTGCCGTGGCTCGAGCGTGGATCTCAGGTGAGCTCGAGCGCGTTGCGCAGGTATGCGATCGCCTGCGCGATGGCGGCGCCCGCGGCGTTCGTGCCGCGCAGCGCGTTGAGCATCACGAAGTCGTGGATGATGCCCTCGTAGCGAGTGGCGGTGACGTCGACGCCGGCTGCGCGCAGCTTGCGTCCGTACGCCTCGCCCTCGTCACGGAGCACGTCCGCCTCGCCGTTGATCACGAGCGCTTGGGGCAGGCCGGCGAGCTCGTCCGTCGTGGCGCGCAGAGGTGACGCGGTGATCTCGGCCCGCTGGTTCTCGTCGGTCGTGTACTGATCCCAGAACCACTGCATCGCGTCGCGGCGGAGGAAGTACCCCTCTGCGAACTGGTGATACGACTCGGTGTCGAAGCTCGCGTCCGTCACCGGATAGAAGAGGACCTGCGCGGTGAGCTTCGGGCCCGAGCGCTGCTTGGCCATCAGCGTGATCGCGGCCGTCATGTTGCCGCCGACCGAGTCGCCCGCGACCGCGATGCGAGACGCGTCGAGCAGCTTCTCGGCGCCGTGCTCCGCAATCCATCGGAGCACGGTGTAGATCTCCTCAATCGCCGTGGGATAGCGGGCCTGCGGTGAGAGGCTGTAGTTCGTGAACACCAGCGCGGCGCCGGTGCCGGCGGTGAGCTCGCGGATCAGGCGGTCGTGGGTGTGCGCATTTCCGAACACCCAGCCAGCGCCGTGCGTGTACAGGATCACCGGCAGCTGCCCGCGCGCGCCGCGCGGGCGCATGATGCGAACAGATACCTCGCCTGACGGGCCACCGGGGACGGTGGTGCTCTCGATCTCAACGTCGGGCTTCTCGATGTCGCCGGACTGGACCTCATCGACGGTCCGACGGCCCTCCTCGGGGCCGAGGTCGAAGAGATACGGCGGGTTTGCGGTTGCCTCGACGAACTCCTGCGCAGCTGGCTCCAAGACGACCGCGCAGATTGTGGTGCTGGACATGGCTCTGCTCCTTTGCGTGGGTTGCGTGCTCCGGCAGTGCGCTGTCATTCTTCGCTCGGTCCCGGGCGCGTCACATACCCACGGGCCAGAGACCGCCCTCCGACAAACCCGAGACCCATTCCGATCTACTCTCGGGTTCTCCCTACCTATCCCCGGTCTGACCGCTGCGATGATCAGACGTGATGGTGTCTTCCGTCCTTATCGTCGATGACGACCCCGCGTTCCTCACGCTTGCAGCACGTGTCGTCGAGGCCCTGGGCATCGACGTGGTGGCGAGAGCCCTGGACGCCGCCACGGCGATTGCAGCCGCCGACGAGAAACGTCCGGAAGCCGTCCTCGTTGACATCGGGCTCCCCGACCGCAACGGCATCGACTTGGCGTACGAGCTGGCGGCCATGTCCTGGGCGCCCAGAGTGGTGTTGACATCAACGGACATCGACGCCGCCAGCGCGATCCGACCTCCTGCCGGACGAGAGCGGTTGCCATTCGTCCCCAAGGAGGAGCTGACGAACGGCAGCCTGCGATGTCTGCTGATGGCGGATTAGCGTCAGTGGCGCCCGACGCTCCCGGGAAGTACCGTGGCGTCGTGGCAGGTTCCGTACAGGTCGTCATCGGTGAGGACGACGTCCTCTTCCGAGAGGGAATCGCGCGGATTCTCGCGGACGCCGGCTTCGATGTGGTGAGCCAGGCCGCCAACGCAGAAGCCTTCCTGCGCAAGGCGCTGGCGCATCGGCCCGATGTGGCCGTCGTCGACATCCAGATGCCCCCACATCACGGGGGCGACGGCCTGCGGGCGGCCCTCGACCTCAGGCAGCGACTACCGGGAACCGGGATCCTCGTGCTCTCTCAGCATTACGACGACCAGTACGCACTTGACCTCATCGGTGACAGCGCGGAGGGGGTTGGCTACCTCCTGAAGGAGCGGGTCGGCGACGTGGAGGTGTTCACCGATGCCGTGGCGCGTGTGGCCGCGGGCGGCACCGCGCTCGATCCCGAAGTGGTCGGCCGAATGTTGGGTCGACGCCGCCAAACCGGTCCCCTCGACTCGTTGTCGCCACGGGAACGTGACGTTCTCGCCCAGCTCGCGGAAGGGAAATCGAATCAGGGCATCGCCGAGGCGCTCGTAGTGACGATCGCCGCCGTCGAGAAGCACGTCACCAACATCTTCCACAAGCTCGGACTCGAGTCGAATCGCACCGACCACCGCCGTGTCCAAGCTGCCCTCGCGTATCTACGGAACACGCGTAGCGAAGGCGCAGGAACTGGCGGCTGACGCCCGAAGCTCGACAAGCGGCCCGGCGTCCCAGCGACGGGGCATCACGGAGGGTGAGCGAGGGGACTCGAACCCCGTCCGCCTGGACGACAACCAGATCGAATGGGTCCGGCTCACCCACCACTTTTGGGATTTGCAGGGTCTTCTTGCGCTGAGTTCCTCTCAGTTCTGCTCACGTTAGTCCCACCGCCTCGCCGCGGTCGACGACCGGCGCGATCTCGTCCTTTCGTTCGACGCCGTCGACTACATCCCCGCGGGGTGAGTGGCGGGTAGTTCTGCGGCTACGGCATCGAGCGCTGCCAAGGCGGGTTCGAGGAGGGGATGCCGACCGCCGGGTGGCAGCAGGGCGTAGACGTCTCGTGCGATCGTGACGTCGGCGATCGGTCGGAGTGCAAGCCCGGTAAATGGGTCGGCGAGGAGTTCTGGAACGAGGGTGACGGCGAGGCCGCCCATGACGAGGGCTCGGATGGCGAGCTGGTCGCGGGTGATGGAGATGAGGTTTGGCTCGAATCCGGCGGTGCGGCAGGCGCGGACGATGACTCCGTCGGTCAGGGCCGCGGTCCAGTCTTCGTGGCTGAGGTCCGCGAGGCGCACTTCGGATTCCCGGGCGAGGGGATGGTTGGGTGCGAGTGCGACCATGAACTGCTCGTGCAGGAGGCGGTGGCGAGTGACCCCGGGCGGATCTGCCGAAGCGGCGCCGGTGTCCTGGTAGCCGATCGCCAGGTCCAGTTCGCCTGAGGCGACTCGCGTTGACAGCTGTTCAGAGGTTCCCTCGTCGAACGTGATCCTGGTTTCGGGATGCTGAAGTCGGAGGCGCGCGATTGCCGCCGGCACGAAGCCGGCGAGCGCGGTCGGCAGTGCTCCGATGCGCAATCGTGTGCGCCTGCCTTCTGCGGCCGCAGCGAGTTGTGCGGCGGCGAGCTCGAAGCGCTCGGCGATGGCGTCGGCATGGTCGAGCAGGATCTCCCCCTCGCGAGTCAGCCGCAGGCCGCCGGGTCCGCGGTCGAGTAGCCGGGCACCGATCTCGTGTTCGAGCTGGGCCACCCGGTTTGAGACCGATGGCTGAGTCAGCGCGAGCTCGCGAGCGGCGCGGGAGAAGGAGCGCTGATGCGCGACGGCACGGAAGGTGAGCACGCGGCGCGGATCCATAGCGGTGGACTATAGACCTACCGAAATCATGATTTGAATCTATGAGATTCGAGGCCCAGACTGATCGTCACGTAGCCCGAGGACCGCACGCCGTTCCAACCGAAAGAGCACACGCATGAGCACCGCGCACAGCACAAGCATGGTTCCTACCGTCACGCTGAACGACGGCCATCCGATCCCACAGCTTGGGTTCGGCGTCTTTCAGATCGATCCCGCGAAAACCGCTGAGGCGGTCACCAACGCGCTCGAGGTCGGCTACAGGCACATCGACACGGCCGAGATGTATCGCAACGAGCGCGGGGTCGGGGAGGCCGTTCATGCTTCCGGGCTCGACCGAGCCGAGGTGTTCATCACTAGCAAGCTGAACAACCGCTACCACCGGCCCGAGGACGCACGCAGAGCGTTCGACACGACGCTCGCCAAGCTCGGTTTCGACTACGTCGACCTGTTCCTGATCCATTGGCCGCTCCCAACCCTGTATGGCGGCGACTTCGTATCGACATGGAAGACGCTTGAGGAGTTCCGAGCGGACGGTCGCGCACGCTCAATCGGCGTGTCCAACTTCCAACTCGAGCATCTCCAACGGCTCGCGTCCGCAAGCGACCAAGCGCCGGCGGTCAACCAGATCGAGCTTCACCCGTATCTGCTCAACGAGCAAGTGCGCGCCTACGACGAAGCGCACGGAATCGCCACCCAGGCATGGTCGCCGCTCGCGCAGGGCGCCATCCTCGCCGACCCGCTGATCACCACGATCGCCGACCGGCTCGAGAGGTCACCGGCACAAGTGGTGCTTCGCTGGCACATCCAACGCGGCAATATCGTCTTTCCCAAGTCCACGACGCCAGCTCGGATCACCGAGAACTTCGAGCTCTTCGATTTCCAGCTCGAGGCTGACGACATCGCAAAGATCACCACACTCGACAAGGGCGAGGTCGGCCGAACCGGCCCGCACCCCGACACCTTCGCCCACCTCCCCGCCTGACACCGGCCGACTGGCGCAAGCCAGCCGACGGGATCATCGGCCCGTCGTTCACCTCGACACTGGCTTTCCGTGTCGACACTGGATCCGGACTCACACGCCGCCGCGTAACGGCGCGCCAATACCGCTGAGCTCGAGCACCGCTGCCGCAGCGAGAAAGCGGCGGCCTCGCGGATCGTCATCCTCAGCCCGAGACGGCTTCCCCACGATCGCTAAGGCGCACCGTGGGCGAACGCTGTTTGCTACGAGCAGTGTTTGTATACTTTGTGCGTGTCTCTTCTTCGCGAGGGCGATGAGCCCCGAAGCCGTCGCGACCGTCCCGCCAAGCCGCCGCTCAGCCGCGCCGCGATCACCGCCGCGGCGTTAGAGCTTGTCCGGGACGAGGGACTTGATGCGGCGACGTTGCGCAAGGTCGCGGACCAACTCGAAACAGGCCCAGCGTCGCTCTACGTCTACGTTTCCAACCGCGAGGATCTGCTCGAGCGGATGCTCGATGAGGTCCTCGCCGAAGTGCCGAGGGTCCGAGTCGACCGAAGGCGATGGCAGGCGCGGCTCGCGGAGCTGTTCAGCGGCATGCTCGCCGCACTCGACCGCTATCCGGGCCTCGCTCAGGTCGGCCTGGGCTCGGTGCCGAGCGGGCACGGGCAGTTGGCGATCGCGGAGAACGCGCTCGCCTTGCTACTCGCCGGTGGTGTCCCTGAGCAGGACGCCGCCTGGGCATGCGATGCGCTGCTGCTCTACACGTTCGCGCACGCTGCCGAGCACTCGATTGAAAGCCGCCGCATCCCCACGGGTCCTCAACACAAGGCACCGGAGGGCGACTTCGTCACGTACCTACGGGACCTCTTCGCCTCGCTGCCCGAGGACCGCTACCCGCACCTCAGCAGGCTGGCGGTGACGATGACAACCGGGGATGACAGGACGCGCTTCGAGTACGGCCTCAAGGCGTTCATCCGCGGCACGCTCACGGGCTGAGGCGGCTCGCTGGCCGGCTGCTCTCGGCCGGCTGAACGAGCGGAGGCAGTCGCGTGTTCTTGGCTCGCACGCGACCTCGACGAGGCCTGGCTGCGCGCTGCTTGTCAGCACTCCGCTCCGCGGACGCGTGGGCGGCGCGTCGGCACCGATCGCGGCTCGGGGCTGCTGGTCGGCGTGCTCGATCGGACGTTCGGAGCGTTGCGCCCTTGCGGAGCATCCGACGGTGTGACCAACACTGTTCGTTGCGACTATGGTTTCGCGTTCACGAATGCTGTTCGTCAGGATCATTGATCGGAGTAGAGATGCACCTGCCCCCGCCCCCGCGTGCCGTTCCAGATTCCATCGCGAACAACCCCGCCGAGTCATCGATCGAGTCGGGGAAGGACCCAGGTAGAGCGCGTGCGATCGCGTCGGCATGTATCCGGCGGCACGTGATCGTCCTGCGATCGAGTTGTCGCCGAAGGAGTCGCTGGATCTGAAGCGGCCCGAGGATGAACGCGATCGCGCCGACCAGACGATGCCGGCGCAGGGCAAGCTCGCCTCCCGCGCGTTTGGCGGGAGCACGGATGTCGCATTCCGTGGGCAGCAGCGCCGCGGTGTCGCAGATAGCCTCGTTACGTGCCTAAGAGCCGGCTAGAGGCTTTCAGCGATGGCGTCATCGCGATCCTGATCACGATCATGGTGCTGGAGTTGCACATCCCGGCCGGTACGTCGTGGCATGCGTTGGGACACGAACTGCCCGCGATCCTCGCCTACGTGCTCAGCTTCGTGTACCTGGGGATCTACTGGAACAACCACCACCACATGCTGGCGGCCGTCTCCCGGGTCAGCGGCGCGGTGCTGTGGGCCAACCTGCACCTGCTCTTCTGGCTCTCGCTGATCCCTTTCAGCACCGCATGGATGAGCGAGCACCGATTTCCGCCGATCCCGACGGCCGTATACGGAATCGTTCTGCTCGCCGCCGCGATCGCATACGTCATCCTGCAGACGGCGCTCCTCCGCGCTGAGGGAGAAGACTCCAGGCTGCGCATCGCCATCGGCTCAGATGCCAAGGGCAAGATCTCGCCGCTCCTGTACTGCCTCGGGATCGGCGCTGGCGTTCGCTGATCGCTGGCTCGGCCTAGCGCTGTACGTCGATCGTGGCACTCATCTGGCTGGTGCCTGACCGCCGCGTCGAGCGCCATCTGACTACAGGCGCGGCCGAGCCAAGCGAATAGACGCCCCGAGCCCTCGTTCTGGCGCCGAGCGCGGGAGCTACGCGTCGACTTCGCCGGCCGACTAGCACCCGGCCCCCGCTCCGACCGTCCGGTCGTCGCCGATGCGGTCTGAGCCAGACCGGGTTCCGAGGAGCCTCCGTCAAACGGTCTGGCTCAAATCTAGAAAATCCCCGTATAGCAGGAACTTCTGGAGGGTGAGCGAGGGGACTCGAACCCCCGACCGCCTGGACCACAACCAGATCGAATGGGTCCGGCTCACCCACCTATTCTGTGATTTGCAGGGTCTTCTTGCTCTGAGTTCCTCTCAGTTCTGCTCACGTTAGTCCCCTCGTAAGTCCCCTCGGCGAAGGCAGCGTTGATGAGGTCGACCTCGTTCGCGTCCGGCGCGTAGTCGGCGTAGATCTGCGTCGTCTTGATGTCGCGATGACCCATCCACTCCTGGATCGTCCGCATCGCGACGCCGTTCGCAGCGCAGCGCGTACCGAAAGTGTGTCTCAGGTCGTGAAACCTGACCTCGCGCACGCCGGCGCGCTTCAGCGCGGACTTGAAGCGCTTCGAGACCTGCGAGCGGTCGAGCGGTCCCCCGGTGTGCGGGTGCCCGAAGACGAGATCCTCCTCCCCCTGGAATTCCGAGGCTTGGAACAGGAGCTCGAGCTCCCGAGCCACTCGGTCGGCGAGCGGGACGGCCCGTGAGGAGCGCTTGGACTTCGGCGTGCCGAAGCTCCCGCGAACGTAGCTGCGCCGCACCCGGACCTTTCGGGCCAACCAGTCGATGTCCATCCATCGCAGCGCGAAGAGCTCGCCCTGACGGAGACCCGTCATCGCCGCCGTGAGGTACATCGCGCGCTCGACGACGCCGCATGTCCGCGTCCGCGTCTGAGGCCGCGTCCGGCTCGCACCGGTACAGGTAGATCGCGGTCGACTCGGCGACGCCGATCGTGGCTGCGACCTGCTTCCACGGCAGCTTCTGCACGTCCCTCAGGGTTCTGACGCGTGCGGCACGCTGCAGCGTCTCAGGGTTGTGGCGATAGCGAATGCCGGCTGCTTCGAGCAGCGCCTCGAGCTCCGCGGCGTCGAGAAAGCGGATGTCGCGATCGACGCCGTCCGGCTCCGGCTTCTCGGCGAGCCGGCACGGGTTCTCGTACGCCCAACGCTTGCGGATCGCGAAGTCGAAGATCCCGTGCAGGAGTCCAAGGTAGTTGTGCGTGCTCTTGATCGAATGCTCGGCAAGGCACTGCTCGATGAAATCCTCGACGTCGTCGACCGTGATCTCGGACACCGGCGTCTCGCCGAAGTGCGGCGCCAGATGAACGCGCAGATAGCTCTCGTAGTTCTCGACCGTCGACGGCTTGCGGTTCTTCGCCTTCAACTGGGTGATGAGGCGCGAGCCGACCTGCTCGACGGTCATGCCCTCCGCGACTGGCGGCGGTGCCGTCGAGGTCTCGCTGATCAGGTCCCGGAGCTTGGCCTCAGCCTGGGTCTTGGTCATTCCCTCGCGGCTGCCGGGTTGACGCATCGGCCCGAGCGAGCGCTTGACCGGCTTGCCCCTGACGTACCACTTGCCCATCCAGATCGAGTCCTTCGCGTACACCATTCCGGTGCCTCGGGGCCGTCTGTAGGGCGTGGGCGACAAAGGCGTTCGTTCTCCTGATCAGGGCGTCGGACGCGGATGCGGTTGGACATCCGCGCCGGCGTTCTCACATCGTGCCATGCTGCGCCACGCGTCCGAACCGGCCCTCGTCCTCATAGGCGCGTACGGGCTGCTCGCCAGGTACCGAACACAGCGCCAACGACGCTCGCCGACGGCCAATCGCCCGTCGCTCAGCCGCTCGCAGCGCCTCGCCGCCGCGCCGGCGGGCGTGCGTGCGCGACCAGTCGTAGGACGACGGCAGCCGGCCGTAGCAGCGCTCGCCACTCGCGCATCGCCGTCGAGCACCCGCTCGCGCGTCCAGCGCCGCTCGATCGCGCCGGGATGGCAGGCCTTGCAGTACGCGTAGGCGTCGCCCTTGCCGTTGCGCGGCTGCGTGTACGCGCCGCAGCCGCGGCACACGCCCACGTAGCGGGCCTTGACCGCCCGCGCCTTCTCGCCGGTCGGGTCTAATGCCTCTAAAGGGCGTAACGTCCCCGCCAACCGAGAGGAGACCGCCGTGACCAGCAAGCCCCGCGCCGTGGCCGTCGTCCGTGTCAGCGCCCAGGGCGACCGCGCAGAGGAGCACTTCCACTCTCCCGACGTGCAGCTCGACAGCGCCAAGCGGTGGGCGCGCAAGCGCCGCGAGCGGTTCGTCGCGCACTTCCCCGAGATCGACGTCTCGGGCAAGCGCCCGCTCGTCAAGCGCCCCGGCCTGCTCAAGGCCGTCGAGATGGTCGAGGCCGGTCAGGCCGACCACATCGTCGTCGCCTACTTCGACCGGCTCGTGCGGTCGCTGAAGGTGCAGCTCGAGGTGATCGAACGGGTCGAGAAGGCCGGTGGCGAGATCTTCGCGCTGGACCACGGCAAACTGACCAACGGGACCGCCGCCACGCGGCTGTCGACGAACATGATGGGCGCGGTGTTCCAGTACTTCGCCGAGGTGACCGGCGAGAAGGTGACGGCCGCGCAGGCGCGCGCGGTGGCGCGCGGGGTGCTGCCGAACTCGCGAATCGTGCCCGGATACATGCGCGGCCAGGACGGTGTGCTGGTGGTCGTGCCCGAGCTGGCGCCGGTCGTGCGCGAGGTATTCCAGCGCCGCGACCGGGGCGCCACGATCGTCGAGCTGCAGGCGTTCCTGCTCGAGCGCGGGATCGAGCGGTCGGTCGCCGGCGTGGCGTCGATGCTGCGCTCGCGGATGTACCTCGGCGAGATCCATTTCGGCGAGCTGCACAACCCGAGCGCTCATGAGCCGATCATCACCGATCGCGGCCTGTTTGAGCGCGTGCAGCGGCGAACGGTCTCGCGCGGGCGCCAAGCCAAGTCCGAGCGGCTGCTGGCGCGCCTCGGTGTGCTGCGCTGCGGGACCTGCGCCTCGCGGATGGTGATCAACAGCTCCAGCGGCAACTACCGCTGCGGTGACACGAGCGCGAACCCGTGCCGGCGACGAGCGGCGGTCAAGGCCGACCGCGTCGAGGAGATCGTGCTGGACGCCCTCCGGGCGTACTCGGCCACGGCCGACGCGCACGGACGCGCGTCGCGCAAGCAGCAGATCCGCGCGGCGGACGAGGCGATCGAACGCGCCAACGCGGATCTCGATGACACGATCCGGCAGCTCGGCGAGCTTGGATTGTTGGGCCGGCCCGCGAGCCAGCAGACCCTGGAGAAGATGACCACGGCGCTCGATGACGCGCACACCGCTCGGATCCGACTCGGCGATGCGGAGCGAGAGCAACGTCATCGGTCCTGACGAGATCGACAAGCTGCGCGACCCCGCGAAGCGGTTAGCGGCTTGGCGCCGGCTGATCAGCGACACCGTCGAGTCAGTCACGGTCGCGCCAGCGATGACGGCGGATGGGCGCCCCAGTCGCCTCTGGGACCCTCGCCGGATCGACATCAGGTTCCGCGGCCAGCATCCATAGGCAAGCCGCCAGCAGCGACTTCTCGCGCTTCCGTCGACACCCCCGGTCGTACGACTCGCACACTCTGCCGACCGTCGCCGAGTCCGCCGTCGTCGTCGGGCACAACTTCCCCAACCGCGAGAAGCAACAAAACGAGACCGGCGTCGCCGGCGTTGTGAGATTCGTCCCTTCCCGCAGCGACGTTGGGGTCGCTGCGGGTCGCTGCTTCGCCGCGCGAGTGACAGTTAGGCGCGCTTGCAAGTCACCGCGGATCGGGCTCCCAGCAAGCACCTCGACGACTCCCGCAACCGCGGCAAAGCAGGCCTACCGTCTGATCCCGCCAGAGGTCGCGACCATCGACGACGGTGCGGTCCCCGAGATTGGCGAGGAGCAGGTCGGGTTGCCATGCGGCGGTCGAGACCCATTCATGCGGCCGGAGGTCTCAAGGCAGCTGTTCGAATAGCCCCGGCGAGTGCGAATCTTCAGCGAACGGGTCTATTGCGACGCGTGGTCTGCTGCCGTAGGCCCGGTCCCTCGAACGCGGGTGTGTTCGACGGCGGATCCCCATCGCGACGCTGCGACGGACCCGTGGAGAGCCCATAAGCCGAGACCAGATCGCAGCCGACCGTCGTGTCGTCGGCGTCGAGTGTGTGCGATCGCCTTCGCTGGGAAGGAGTCGTGCGACGCCACGACCCCGAACGATCACTCGGTCGCCAACTCGATCGTCCGCGACGTGGCGCCCGGGATGCGAATGCGATCGCCCGCGAGATGCGAGGTTTCCGCGCAACGGAGGAAGATCCGAGCCTGGATGGGACCGGACGCGCGGGCGTCGACGCAGAAGCGATCGCGATCGCTCGCGCCACCGCCCGGGACGTGGGGTTCTACCGATTGGGGGCTCGGCGATGTACGGACCGGCGCCGGTCGCCGGTAGAACACACTGAGGAGTGGGTTCGAACGACGATGCGTGCGAGGTGATGGTCATGTCCATTCGGTTCAGGCGAAACGCCGCAGCTGCCGTGCTGCTGGTGTGCGTCATGACGCTCGCCGGTACGTTGACCGTGGGTACGCCCCAGGGCTCGGCTTCGACGGCGGCATCTGCGACGGCGACGACCCCGCGGGTGGTGGGGATCAAAGCGGCGCATCATCCAGGCTTCGATCGGGTGGTCTTCACGTTCGTCGGCCGGGTCCCATCGCGGCGACACGTTCGGTACGTCAAGGCGTTGATCGCTGATCCGTCCGGGCATCGGGTCCGCATCGCCGGTCGCGCAATCCTCAGCGTCAGCCTGTCCTCAGCGGTGGCTCATGACGGCGCCGGCCACGCCACCGCTCCCGGCCGGATCGCGTTCGCGCTGCCCGACGTGATGACCGTGGTGCGTTCTGGCGACTTCGAGGGCGTTCTCTCGCACGGGATCGGCCTCGCGAAGAGGACCAGCTTCCATGTCTTCACGCTCACCCACCCGAGCCGGGTGGTGATTGACATCCGCACTCCGTTCCGCACCGTGATGAAGCGGGTGTACTTCGCGAACCCCGCGCGGTTCGAGGCCAACACCCCGCCGTTCGTGACCCCGGTGCTGCGGCCGGTGCTGCCCGGCGCACCGGCTACGGGCGTGATGGACCGGCTCTTCGCAGGGCCGACGGCGACGGAGCAGGCAGCCGGGCTGCGGCTGCAGCGGTCCGCCGCGACCGGCTTCGCGGGGCTGGCGATTCACGCTCCGGTCGCACGCGTCAGGCTGACCGGTGGCTGCTCGAGCGGTGGCTCCACGTTCACGATCGCCGACGAAATCCTCCCGACGCTCAAGCAGTTCAGCACGGTCGACTTCGTCAAGATCTACGACGCCGCCGGTCATACCGGAAGTCCGACGGGGGAAAGCGACTCGATCCCTGCCTGCCTGAACCCGTGATGCACAGCTAGCGTGTCGCGGTGCCTGCGGCCGGCGGCGACATGCCGCCGGCGGGGGCTCTGGCCGAGATCGGCGTGCTGTGCCGCAACTGATCGGCTGATGCCGAGCGCCGGCGGGATGGAGTGCGTGAGCGTGTCGCGCGTGGCTGCGGTGCCGTGGTCCACGCACGCGGTTCCCGGACCGCGCCTGCGTCTGGGCGACCGCGCGGCCGTCGCAGAGAGGCTCGTCACGCGCGTGGGCTTGCTCGGCGCCGATCGAGGCTCCACGACGGGAACGCGTCTGGGCTGCCGTCGCAGACGGACTGCTCTCTCCGCGCGTCTCCAATGGACTCTGGGGCTTCGCGGCCACGATCCGTAGGACTGCGGCGGGAGACTGCCCGAGATCGCAGATGCCCGGGGTCCAATCGCTGAATACGTTGATCCAATAAGTGTCACTCGGAGGTTGTCGCTGACCGAGCGGCGCGCGCGCGTACGCGATGACGCTAGATGCGAACACGAGCTTGCAGGTCTACGGCGAGCCGAGGTCTGCGGTCTCGGAGATGCTCAGACCCCAGCCGGAGTTGGTGTTCCGCTAACCATCGAGCGCCTTCACATCGGAGGATTCACGGACACGTAGCGCTCTGAGTAGCGGCTGTCCGCTGCTCGCGATCAGCCGCGACCGCGAGCGGTTCGGAACGATGCGCCGCGCTCTCGCGCCGCTTCAGGCGGACGGGTGGCGGCTCCGGCACTCGCTGCCCTGGCAAGAACGAGGGGACATCGACTCGTTGGCGATCGGGCCGACCGGCGTGGGGTTCGCGATCGAGAGCAAAACGAGGACGTACGACGATCGCCATCTCGCTCGCGTGCGCGAACAGGCGGCGTGGCTATCGCGACGGCGTCGGCGGTGATGCCGGCGGGGCGCGGTGCCGGTGGTCTGCGTGGTTCGCGCACGTGGCGTGCAGGGACTTGAGCAGGACGTGCTTGTCCTGTCGATCGATCAGCTGGTCCCGGTGCTGCGGAGCGGCGTCGGCGGGCTCGGTCGGCCCGCCCGCGAACTTGACAGGCGCGGACTATTCGGCCGGCGAGGCGTCTCGCGTAAGACGATTGCATAGGCAGCCGCGCTCACGGAACGTCCGGACCCAATGCCCTCAGTACCGCGCATGGCAGGACGCACACCGCCCGCGGCGAGGTACACCTCGGGGAGTCAAAGCAGGTCCAAGGGAGGGCCGACGGCGGCCGCGCGCATCGCAACGCAGAGTGTCGGAACGGCGCATTCCCTTCGCCGCTGTAAATCCGCTGCGGGCTTAGGTTCCCGGGTGTGAGTCTAAGCGGCGGCCACCTCCTCGTCATCGGTTGATTTCTCAGCTGCGTGGTACTTGATGCGGTAGAGGTGTTGGCGGTCGAGATCGGTGAAGGGGAGCGCGGGCCAGGGGAACTGGGCGGAGACCCCGTGGGTGTCGGTGTTCGATTTGAACGTGACGGACACGGCTACCCGCGGCTACTACGTGGTCTTTCTCGTTCGCGGAGATGGGGCGGGCGTTGCGCTTTCTCTTAATCACGGCACAACTGAGGTTCTCTTAATCACGGCACAACTGAGGTCTTCAACCAAGCCGGCAGGCGCTTGTGCCGCTGCGCGGGATCTTCTCATTCATCGGAGCGCCTACGGAGACCTGACCTCCGGAATCGCCTGCGGCGAGCCAACCGTCCAGAGCTGAAGCTTGGCTGAGGGCGGGCGCCCGGAAACCGGTGGTGACCAACACGACGGTGGAGATCACAACGGCTGCGCTCGTTGACAGCCACGGTCTGCTCGATCACGGGCTCGCCGCCGACGGGCTCGGTCACGGGCGACGACTTCTGAAGAGGCGCCCGAACCTTCGCCACCGACGGCTGGCCGGGCTACTGCCACTGCCCTGCGACGCAAGACCGACCCCGTGCTCGGCAGCGACGTCGCCTAACGATCGCGAAGCCGACTGGCGCGACTGGCGACTCGCCGGTCGGGCTACTCGGGTGGCTCTGATGCATCGACGATCTGCTGCATCTCTGCCAGACGGCCCATCCGCTCAAGCCATGACAGAGCCATCGCGGCGCCGCTCGCATAGGCGCCGACCCCGTTCATCGCCTGAGTGTTGCCCACGATCGCATAACGAATCACGCGCTCCGGCTCGTCCGGTTTACCGTCCGGCCTTCCCAACTCGACGTAAGCAACCCCACCGAACCCGTCGGGGTTCGCATCGACCTCGATACGCACGGTGAACGGACCGCCGCTCGCGAGACTCGACGAGAACGCCTCACGCGCCTCATCACTTTCCAACGCCTTTCGAATCGTCATGCCGCGACCGTACACGGTACAATCTCAACGCTGCGAGCAGTTCGGTGCACGCCACACGGCACATTGAAATGTGCATTGGGGCGCGCAGTCCGCACGAGCCGGTCAGACGATTGGCGCGCAGCAGTCGCAACTGTCGCCGCGCCACGCCTCGCGCCCGGTGAGGTGACCCCGGGCGCGCTCGGGCACGCCGGTTTCAAAGAACCGAGCGCAAAGGCGCTTCGCCAACGCACCGGAGTTGCGCTCCAGATTGGCCGGCAACGATCGACGAGCGGGCCCCTGCGCCCGTCCCGGGCGAACGAGCGACTCACGCGCTCGCCCTCACGACACTCCTGTCACTGCGGTGGCGAAAGTGGGCGTCCGGCGGCCGTGGGCCCGACGGTCGCGTTCGATGACTTGGAGAAGCCCGGCGGGTCGAGGTCACCCTGTGGGCCTTCGCCGCTCGACCCGGCCATAGGTAGCGGGCGACCTCGTCGGGGCCCTGTGGACCGCACCGGGCGGCGGGTGGAGCCAACGTTCCGTCGCCGGCGGGGACAGCGCATGCTTTTTGGTGAACGTCGCGCGGGGCGTCTACTCCTCGCCGAGCGCTGCGCGCGGGTCGCCGTGCGGATGGCTTGGCGGCGCCGGCACGGTCGGCAGGTGGAGCAGGTTCTCTACCTCGCGCACGCCCGTGACCTTGCGCACCTCGCGTTCGATCCGCTCGATCTGCTGAGCATCGTCGAGCTGTCCGCGCAGGACCACGATCCCGCGGTCCGCATTGATGCTGATCTGTCCCTTGGGAATCGTCCGGTCGCGGAACAGCTCGGTTTCAACCTTGCGCACGAGACTGACATCGTCCAGCTCCGCCGCTGCCTGATCACGATGCGTGATCGCGTGCCCGAGCCCGGCAAGCTTGCCCGCCTCGTAATGGGCCTGGCGCTCGACCCGGCGAGCGCGGCGGCGCAACGCGGCCCTCGTCCGGTCGCGAACAAGGTGCCGCCGCTGCTTGCCGCTGCGCGGGTCCAGGAAGAACTCCAGCGCGGCGCCCGCCGCGAAGGCGGGCACGGCGACCGCAGCCAGCTCACGTGCTGAACGCTCTCGCCGGCGCGCCGGCTCACGCCGCCCGCGCTTCAGGAACAGACGCGTCAAGAGCAGCACGGCACGTAGGCCCCGCCGGCCAGGTTTGCGAAATCGGTGCATGCCACCCTCACCCTCCAAACAGCGTTGAGTACCAGTCAGCAGACGCTAGCGCGCTGAAGCCCCAGCGCGCGGGCGAACCGTGGTCCATCGATGTCAGCAACGCCACAGACTCGTCCGTTGAGCGCGGCTTGGGGTTCCGCCGGGCCGTCGGCTAACGCCGCCAGAAGGCGGGCGCCGACAGCGACCCGACCGCGACGGGTGCTGGCGTCCCCGGCGCGGCGGGCTGGCCGCGGCTGGATATGGGCGGACTCTCCCCCCGACATCGACCGTGCGAGACATGCGCGGGGTCCAGCCTTCGCGGCGGCCGCCGGTTGAAACAGCGCCGCATCAAGCAGCACGGCCTCCAAGATCGACGCCATCGTCGCAACGCAATTGCCGCGTCGTGGGAGTCCCCGCCGGCAACACTCCCTCGCCCGGCTCAAGGTGTGAGGCGGCGATCGCACCCGGCGCCGTCACCTGACGCACCCGCGCCCCGCACGCCCCCAGGCTGGCTGACCGATAGTGCTCGGAGCGCTCGCCCGATCGGTGTCGACTGCCGCATTCGCCTGGCAATCCCAGCGTCTCGGCGTCGGGAACTCGACCGCTGCTGCAGACCGTCGCTTGCGGTCATCTCCACCGAGCGATCCGGCGGTCGCTTCTGGTGAAGGCGGTATTGGAGGGGAGGGGTTGCTCGCCGATCTTTGCGGCCAT
>CAWEYQ010000037.1:0-48397 GCA_963813265.1 uncultured Solirubrobacterales bacterium
GCTTCGGAAACGTCGCCACGGACCAACGGGATGAGAAGCAGAATCATGCCGGGGACGAGGATCGCGGGGACGGCGAGGAACTGAGGGCTGTCAATGATGTTGTCCGCGCGGTTCCACGGGATGCCCTCCTCGCCGGACCGACAGCCGGGCGGCGGGCGTCGTCCGCTGAGCGGCTGCCACGGGGTCCTCACCTCCCCGACCGACTCGACATACGGCAGGCCGCGCTCGTCGGCCCACACGATGCAGTAGCGCCCCTGCGGGTCGGTTCTGAAGCCCTGGACGCTGCGAGGGCTCGCGTCTCGCTGCGAGGGGAACACGACGGAGAACGCGACGTTCCGAAGCGTGACACGCTTGGTGCCGGTCCCGCGAACGAGCACGCCCTGGCAGATGCCGTTCTGCTCCCGGCTGTGCGCGCAGGTTGACGTGTCGCCGCCGCCCCATCCGCCGCACGCGCTGACCGCCGCCACCCAAGGTTCCGTCCGGTTCGGGGAAGGCGCGATAGTCCGGCCCAGACATCGCGGGCCAAGGCTCGGTTGTTGCTTCGGCGATCTCCTGCTGGATCTGATGCAAGCTCTGCACCGCGCTGGGGACTACCTCGTCCTCTCGCAGCACGTCGCTGGTGAGCCACGAGGAGCTGGAGCCCGCAATCCGACCATGATCGCCCGTGAGCCAGAGCATGTCGCCCTCGATTTCAACCGCCGCCGCCGGGCTGACAGTCCCGGATGGGGCACCGGCCCGCGGAACGCTCAATCGGCGCTGAATCGCATCCCGGCCAGTGCGCGCGATCGCATGGGTCGGTAGTCGGCTGGCGAGCGGGAAGGGCGAATTGGCCACAGTCCGAGCGCGCTCGCCCGTGATGAGGATCGCTCTGCGTGTCGTCACGGGCAGTGGCGGCAGCGAGATTGTGAGCTGGTGATCCGTCCACCTCGTCGCGGCGTAAGGATGGTGAGATGACGAGAACGCAAGATGTAGCCAACAGGCAGCGCTCGGCGCTTGCGAGCAACTCGGTCCGCGAGCATCTGTTCAGGGGTGCTGCCGGCCTGGCTGCCGCGGTGCTCGCATGCGTCCTGGTCGCGGTCGTTGGTCCGGTCTCACTCGCCCTGCTGCCGCTGACCGCGGTCGCGTGGCGGGGCTGCCCGACATGCTGGACGGTCGGCCTGGTCGGCACGCTCGCCGACAACCGCGCGCGGCGCACGTGTTCGCGTTGCTGATCGGTGTTGCCTCCCTGGGTCATCGAGCCTCAAATGCGTCGTTCCCGGCTTCTCCTTCGGCGACCCGGGCGCTGTGGCAGCAGCGAGGTCCGCGCAGCCACGCTCGGCGACTCAGCGGGAGCGGGCGGAGACCGGTGGACGGAGACTCGACGGCCTGCGTGCCATCGTCGGAACGGAGCGAAGAAGCGATGCCAGGCGCGGACCCAATCGTGAAATCGGTCTCGCGGCCGATGGCATCGCCATGAGGACGGTTCGCGGGCCGGCTGTCGGCCTACTTCGAGTCAGTGCGCGCCGCGTTTGCAGACCGCGCGATCCGGCGCGGGATCATGGTCGTGGAAGGCAACACGATCGCCTGCCAGACCTGAATCGAGGGAACCTTCGTCCGCGAATTCACGCAATCGCCTGAAGGGCCGATCCCGCCGAACGGTCGCCGGATCGTCTTCGACCTCATGAACATCTTCGAGATGGATGACGATGGCAGGCTCGCGGAGGAGTACGTTCGCTCCGACAACCGATCCCTACTCGAGCATCTCCGCGCCCCAGCGCCCCCCGAATGACCGAGCTGACGGCAACCGCCTCATCGAGCCGGGGTGGCGTCGGAGCCCCGCAACGGAATCACCCGAAGCGTGGCGTTCGACCGCCGACGGGTGGCGGCCGATCACCATCGTTCGCGTTCGCAGCCGGTTGGAACGAAATCACCGGCGGGGCTGCCTTAATACGTTCCGTCCAGCGGGTCCCGCCGCCAGCCATATGATCGCCCGCCCAGGACCGACGGTGTCGGTCTTGAGATCCCGAGCGAGAAGGCTGGAGCACATGGGTACCGAGGAGAACAAGGTCGTCCTTCGGCGGTTCATCGAGAACGCGGCCTTCGGCCGTGATGTCAGCGTTGCCGATGACCTCCTCGCGCCGAGGTACGTCAACCTTGCGTTCGAGGGCGTCGACATCGCTGGCGTGAAGGCGATGACGACCGCCACGCATGCGGCGGTCGGTGAAGCGCGGACGTGACGCCCTCGGGCCACTCATGGGGCCGCCACCCACGGACCAGTAACCCTTGTTGGGTGGCCTCGCTTTCCGTGGGCGGACGCGATCGGGACGCTCGGCTGCGCCGATCCTCGCGTTCGTGGTGTCTCTGTCCCTGGTCGCGGCGGCAGATGCCCATGCGGCGCAGACGACGGCGCTGGCGGTGCAGCTCGGGAGTCCGGCGCGAGCCGCCGGCCGATACGCCGCGTATCTCCATATGCAGACCGGCTCGGTGCGCGTGAAGATCGGGCAGCGGCTGCGGACCGGACAGATCATCGGTCGCCTCGGGAACAGCGGCAACACCACCGGCCCCCACCTGCACTTCGGGATTCAGGACGGCCGGACGTCCTGACGTCCAACAGCGTCCCGTTCGAAGTCGGCTCGTTCAACTTCCAGGGAAACGTCGTCCCGGGCGCGCGGCCCGGAACACTCATGATCACCGGCACACCACGAGCGGTGAAACTGTCCGAGCCTCTCATCCGGTCGGTGTTCCGCTTCTAGCCGCTACGCGTCTTGGCCGACCGGCGGATCCACGTCGTCGTAGATGCGCGCTGCGGCGAGCTTGCCGCTCTGACCGCGAACGTAGACCGCGACACCCGCCTGTGGCGGCAGCTCGGTGGCGCCCCAGTGCACGACGTTGTACTCCAGCGCGCATGCCTGCCCGTCGTCGACGGCGGTGCAGTGCTCCAGCGGGATGCCGCCGCCCCCCGAGAACAGCAGCTCGTAGTGGGCGCGCAGGCCATCCCGACCGCTGTGGACGTATTCGCCGCCGGCTGGTTCACGGGCGTAGCCGTCCGGTTCGAACGTCGCGACAATCGCGTCGACGTCGCCTCCCGCGAGCGCACGCTGGTACTCGGCCACGACGTCTGACTCCCGCAGCTCTGGATCGCGCTGGAGCAGCGGCGGGCGGTTCGTGTGCCGACCGGTGATCGGCCAGCTGCTGAAGTACATCCGCAACTCGTCGATCCGACCATCGGTCTGGCGGTCACTCACGACCGCCACGGGAACGCTGACCCGCTCGGAGCGACGGTCGAAGTGCAGCAGCGCCTCCCCGCAGCCGTGCCGCTCGTCGACGATGTGCTGCACGTCGTCCACCGACGCGTTGCGCTTGGTCAGCCACGCCTGCGTCTCCCTGGCATACGCCTCGAACGCCCGTAACCCCCTGATCCGTCCGCGTACCGGGTGATGCAACTCGGGCTCGCCCGCAAACGAGCCGACGAGCGCATCCATCTCCCCGACCAACAGACCGTCGAAGAACGGCACGGTGATGAACCGATCCCGCCGTCGCTGATCCAACATGTGCTGCAGCGCCGGCGCACTGAATAGCTCTGGGGCCCACGGCATGCCGCCTAGCCTCCCACACCGGCTGGTCGTGGGACACGCTCAGCCACCGGCAGGCGCGCCGCCTCGAGCGGTTGACCGGCGAGTTGCCCACCGGGACAGTCGGCGCAGGGGACGACACGGCGCGGGTTGCGGATGCCGACCAGGCCGAGCAGGCCTCCGAGCGCGACGAGGGCCGCCGCGATTCCGATCCCGACGCGGAACGCGTGGACCGACGCCGACTGGATGGCATGTGCGACGTCCAGACCGACACGCGCCGGATCGCCGTGCGCGAGCGTCTCCTTGCGTGCCTGGGCGACGGTTGTCCGGGCCGCCGGCGAGAGCGTGTGTCCGGCCAGCGAATCGTTCAGCGAGGATGAGAACTGCGACGAGATGACCGCTCCGAGGGCGGCAATGGCGATCAGTCCGGCGATCCGCGCAATCGCGTTGTTGACTCCGGACGCGATCCCGGCGTTGGATTCGTCGGCGTCGGAGAGGACCGCCGCCGTCAACGGCGCGACGGTGCACGCGAGACCAAACGAGAAGACCAGCAGTGCCGGGAGCAGATCGGTGAGGTAGTTCACGTTCACCCCGAGGCGAAGCATCAGCACCATTCCCAGGGCGGCAATGAGCGGGCCGAAACCCATGAACAGGCGCGGTCCCCACCGATCCGCGAGTCGCCCCATCCGCTTGGAGAGCAGGAACATCACCACCGTCGAGGGCAGCAGGGCGAGGCCGGCCTTCAGCGCCGTGTAGCCGGCGACCTCCTGGAGGTAGAGGACGAGGAGAAAGAACGTGACGCCCAGCCCGCCGTACATGGCAAACGTCTGCACGTTTCCGACGGCGAAGTTGCGTCGCTTGAACAGTCCGAGCGGCAGCATCGGGGCCGCCGTGCGCCGCTCATGAACCACGAACGCCGCGAGCAGGGCAATGCCTGCGATCGCCGGCCCGTAGACCTGGGGACTCGACCAGCCGACGACCGGCTGGCGGATCAGGGCCACCACCGGGCCGGCGAGACCAACAAACGTGAGCGCAGCGCCGAGCCAGTCGACCGGGGCATGCGCCGAGCCGGTGGCGCGCGGGGGAACGGCCCGCGCCACGAGCATCAGTGTGAGTACGACGAACGGGATGTTCACCGCAAAGATCAGACGCCAGGACACCGCGTCGACGAGAAACCCACCGGCCAGTGGACCAACGACCGTCGCGATTCCAGCCCATGCCGTCCACGAGCCGATGGCAGCGCCGCGCTCCTCCGGCGCGAACGCCGCGACGATCACGGCCAGAGCGCTTGGCGTCAGGAGCGCGCCGAACCCGCCCTGGAGCGCGCGGCACGCGATCAGCGCCTCGATGCTCGGCGCGATCGCGCACAGGAGCGAGACGATGCCGAATCCCGCGACCCCAATCGAGAACACCCGCCGCTCGCCGAACACATCCCCGAGCGACCCGCCGACGAGGATCAGCGAGCCCAGCGCAAGGAGGTACGCGTTCGACACCCACTGCTGGCCGGCGAGCCCGCCACCGAGGTCCGCGCGGATCGCGGGCAGGGCGACATTCACGGCCGTGGCGTCGAGGCCGGCGACGAACGAGCCCATGATCGCCGCGACCAGTGCAAGCTGCTTGCTGGTGATCTCACCGAGCATGACGAAGGTGTCAAGCCGGCCGTGGGCTCAGCCATGCCGGGCGCGGACGCCGGCTCTACATCGTCTTGACCAGTCCGCCATCGATGATGTAGTTCGAGCCGGTGACGTTTGCGGTTCTCGGCGAGGCCAGCAACGTCACCAGCGTCGCGACCTCCTCAGGTGTGGTGAAACGGCCCGTGGGCAGGCTGGCTGCTGCTTGCTGATGCACCGTCTCGACGTCCGTGCCCTTGGCACGACCGATCGTCGCGGCGACGCCATGCTCGCCGAGCCACAGGTCGGTCGCCACCGGCCCGGGCGAAACGCTGTTGACGCGGATGCCCTGTGGCCCCAGCTCCTGAGAGAGCGCCTTGGCGAGGTTGAGCAGGGCGGCCTTCGCGGCGCCGTAGTCGACGACCAGCCCGTCGGGGTGAAAGAACGCGTTGACCGAGGCGACGTTGACGATTGCTCCGCCGCCCTGCTCGATCATGCGGGCCACCGCAGCCCGGGTCGCGCGCACGGCGGCGAAGAAGTTGAGCTGCAGCGAACGCTCGAAGTCCTCATCACTGACGGTGAGAAAGCCGTCGAGCCGCAGGGTTCCGCCGCCCACGTTGTTGACGAGGATGTCGACTCGTCCGTGCCGGTCGACCGCCTCGGCGACGAGCCGGGTGGAACCGGACGGCTCAACGAGATCCACCTCGATCGCGGTCACGCCATCGATTCCGGCCAACCCGCCGACCGTTCGCGCGCCGGCGACGACGCGCACCCCCTCAGCCGAGAGGGCGCGCACGACGGCGAGACCGATTCCCTTGCTGGCGCCCGTGACGACCGCGACCTTCTCGTTCAGTTGCAGGTCCATTCGCCATGCCCCTACGCGGTCTGTGAGTCGGAGGCGTCCGGCGCGTCCAGGACGCCGTCCAGCCAGCTGTCGATCTCGGTGGTGACCTCCTGCCAATCGGGGGCCACCATATGCAGGTGCGGCCGACCTTCGAACTCGACATAGTCGGTCTTCGCCGGCGAACGCTCGTAGTGCTTGTACTGCGCCTTCGAGAGCGAGGCCGGCACGGTGTGATCCTCGGTCGCGCCGACAATCAGCAGCGGTGCACGATCGCCGCTCTTGAAATGAACCTCTGTGGGCGGATGCAGGTGGAAGTTGGCGAATCCGGCCTCGTAGAAGATCTGGCCGGTTTCGGGAACGGCGTACCGCTCGTAGGCAGCCGCCGCGTCGTCGGCCGAGAACGTGTTCACGAACGCGTAGGTGAACTCCTCCAGCGTCAGGGTCACGACGCCGTGCCATTTGGACGGGTGCGCCAGCGCGGGAGAACCCGCCTTCAGCGTGGAGAACGGCAGCTTCAGGATGCCCTTGGGCGGGGCCGGGCTCATCGCGACGCCGGCGCGGCCCAGGCCACGGTCGAGCAGCAGCTCCACGAACAGCCCGCCGTAGGAGTGACCGATCAGAACCGGAGGCTGATCGAGGGCGCGAATCAGCGCCTCGTAGTGATCGACGATCTCCTGCACTCCGAGGCCCGCAGACCCCTCGGCCGTGTCGCGTATCTCCTGAACGTCGCCGTGCTTGCGCGGCCATTCGGGGGCGGACACGTCGAAGCCGCGCCGGCCGAAGTAGTCGGCGTAGTTCTCCCAGCTCGCGGACGTGAGCCAGGCACCGTGAATCAACATCACCGGAATGCGGCCGTTCTCTGCCTGCTGACCCTCCACCTGCATCCTCCTGCTTGCGGTTGCCGGACACCAAACCGTACGTGCACCAGCCACACGCACAAAGTCCGATGTGGGTCGGAATACAGACCGTCTGTAACTCAATCCCCGGGCAGCTCGCTGCGTGGGGCGCGCTGCGTCAGCCAGCCTTCCGCGTCTCGGACGCGCTGGGCCGTGTTCACGAGCGCTTCCACGGCCTCGGTCGGCGGCCATCGCGACGCGAGGTCCATCGGGAAGCTGAGCGGCGGTTCGAATGGAACCGCGACGACCCCAGAGATCGCGTCGTCGGCCCACTCGGGCACGAACACGGCGACGGCGTCTCCGTCCGCGACCGGCAGCATGCGGTGATCCCACGGCGCGCTGAGGGTCTCCATGGTTCGCTCGAGTTCGGATCCGTGTGCCCGGACCAGGGCACGGAGCCAGCCGTTGAACATCCGTCCGGGCGGCTCCCGCGGGAGCAGCACCCGCTCCGCGGCGAAGGCTGCGATCGGGATCGAGCCCTCGTCGGCGAAGCGATGGGACTCCGGCAATGCGGCGAGCAGTGGCTCATCCCGAAGCGCGTCGATCCTCACGCCGTGACGACGCGCGGCCGCTGGCATTTCCATGACGACCGCTGCCGCGAGTTCGTGCGCTGCGACCCGTCTCAGCAGCTCGGGCGTGACGTCCTGCTCGACGCGCACCGTGAGTTCGGGGATTGACGCACTCACCACGTCCGCGACGCGTGTAACGACCGTCTGACTGAACGGCCCATAGCCGATGTGCAGCCCCTCGGCATCTGTCTGTGCGAAACGCTGGACGTCCGAGATCGCCCCGTCGATCTCAGCCAACGCCCGCCGCGAACGCTGGAGCAAGACCGACCCGGCCTCGGTCAGCTCGACACGCCGCGTCGTGCGCACGAACAGAACCACCCCGAGTTCACGCTCGAGCTCACGGATCGCTCGCGAGAGTGGCGACTGCGACATGTGCAGCCGCGCGGCCGCCCGCCCAAAGTGCAGCTCCTCCGCCACGGCGACGAAGTAACGCAACGAGCGCAGCTCGATCGACGCGTTCACTACAGCTGATTCTGACCGCCCCCGCTCCCCAGCATCGCCGCGGTGAGGACCTCAGACGATCCCGCCGTTGGCCCGGATGACCTGGCCGTGATGCCTGACCTACGCCAGCTGCGGACGCTTCTCGCGTAACGCGCTGCTCGCCGCGCTGGCCGACCACCTGCCCCCGCTCAGGCCGGTCGGCATCCCCGGCGGACTTCACCTCGTCGCCTGGTTGCCCCCAGGGCTCGACGAGGCAGCGATGATCGAGGCCGCGACGGCTGCGGGCGTCGCCATCGCCGGGGTCTCGGCCTACGGGCTGACCCCGTCGCCGCGCGGTCGGATGCCTGCCCGAGACGCTCCGGGTACCCTCACCCCGTGACCAGACGCGCTGCCATCATCGGAGCCGGTCCGTCCGGCTTCTACGCCGCTGACCAGTTGCTGAAGGCCGGATTTGACGTCGACCTGTTCGACTCGCTGCCGACGCCGTACGGCCTCGTGCGCGCCGGGGTGGCGCCCGATCACCCGAAGATCAAGTCGGTGACGCGCGTCTATGCCAAGACCGCGGGCCACGAGGCGTTCCGATTCTTCGGCGGCGTCGAGCTCGGTACCCAGATCTCCCGGGAGGACCTGCTCGAGCGCTACCACGCGGTGATCTACGCCCTGGGGACCGCAACCGACAAGCGCCTCGGCATCCCCGGCGAGGACCGTCCCGGGTCGCATGCGGCGACCGAATTCGTCGCCTGGTACAACGGTCACCCGCTCTACAGCGACCACCAGTTCGATCTCAACGGCGGCCGCGCGGTCGTGATCGGCAACGGCAACGTCGCGATCGACGTCGCCCGCATGCTCGTGCTCGACCCGACCGAGCTCGCGCCGACCGACACCGCTGACCACGCGCTCGACGCGTTCGGGATGGCGGGCGTCACCGACGTCATCCTGCTCGGCCGCCGGGGACCGGCCGAGGCGGCATTCACGAACCCCGAGCTCCGCGAGCTCGGTGAGCTCGGGCGGGCCGACGTGATCGTCGATCCAGGCCAGCTCGAGGGCGTCGGCGAACCAGAGGACGCCACGCGTCGACGGAACGTCGAGATCCTCAGGGACTACGCGCAGCGACAGCCGAGCGGCAAATCGCACCGCCTGGAGCTCCGCTTCCTGCGCTCGCCACTCGAGATCCTCGGCGAGGGCGAGGACGGACCGGTCACCGGGGTACGGGTCGGGATCAACCGGCTCGTCACGGGCGCGGACGGCCGCGTCACGGCGGAGCCGACCGGGGAAGAGGAGGTGATCGACTGCGGGCTCGTGCTGCGCTCGATCGGTTACCGCGGTGTTCCCGTCGCCGGAATCCCATTCGACGAGGCGCGAGGGCTGATCCGCAACGTCGGCGGACGCGTGATCGACGACGCCGGACAGTGTCGCGGCGAATACGTCGTCGGGTGGATCAAGCGCGGCCCGTCGGGCGTGATCGGGACGAACAAGAAGGACGCTGCGGACACGGTCGCCCGGATCCTGGAGGATGTCGAGGCCGGACGGCTGGGCGACCCCGCGCCGGACAAGGCCGACGCCGATGCGGTCGGCGCGTGGGTCACCGAACGCGTGCCGGACCACGTGACCTGGTTCGGATGGGAGGCGATCGACGCCCACGAGTCGGCGCTCGGCGAGCCGCACGGTCGGCCGCGGGTCAAGCTCGTCCGCGTCGGTGAGCTCGTCGAGGCCGCCCGCGCGGCCAGCGGGCACCGCTCGTAACTCAGCGAAGCCGGCTGCGTCCGGCGGCCACCTGTCGATCGCGGGCTCGCGGGACGACGCGGATGATCTCGTGCCGGTGGATCCGGTGCGTGCGGGCTGGCAAGGTCCGTGTGAGCGCGAGCAATGTCGCCAGCGCCGCCCAGGTCAGCGACGCGACGGAGGAGTGGATGATCTCGACCGCGTCGTTCTCGCCCACGGCCACGACGACGATGCCGAGGACCGCCTGGACCATGTAGAGGCCCGCAACGACGGAGGCGGCAAGCTGCACCGGACCGACGCCCGCCCGGTCGCGGCGGCTACGCCAGAAGATCCAAAGGGCGAACAGGAGCATCGCCCCCGCCCATGTCCGATGGACGAGGTTGATCACCATGTGGTGGTCCAGCGACGGGAACAGTGACCCGTTGCACAACGGAAAACCGTGACCGCAGGCCGTGTGGGAGTCGGTGTTCGCGACTGTCGAGCCGACGAGCAGGAGCCCGAAGCTGAGCCCCACGAACCAGCCCACGGCCGCCGAGAACCCATCCCGCCCCGGTGCCTGCATCCCTGGGAAGGCGAGCCGCACGGCGACGAGCGCGAGCGCCGCCACCAGCAGAGCGGCCGCCCCGTAGTGGATGACGACGGTCCACGAGACGTTCTTCAGCAACACGGTCACCCCGCCGAGGGCGACCTGGAGCACGAGTAGGCCGAGCACCCAGACCATCGGATGGGTCAGGCGGCGATCGCCGCGGTAACCGCGAAACACACCGATGGCCAGCCCCACGACGCCGATGATGAGGACCGTCGCGATCCAGCGATGGACCTCCTCGATCATCGCGTGATGGCCGCCCGCCAGGAGTCGCCCGTGGCACGAGGGCCAGTCCGGGCAGCCGAGCCCGGACTCGGACGCGCGCACGAACGCCCCGACGCTCATCAACGCCCAGCCCAGGACGACGAGCGCGGCGGCGAGCGCGGGCAGCCGCCCTTGTCTCGACGGACGCCGGGTCGTGGACAGGAGTGAGGGGACCGAGGTCCGCAAGCCAAAGACGGTATGGACCGGGCCGGCTTTGAGCCTCGGGTCCCCGGACGGATCAGGGGCCGTATGAACTACGGATGTGCGTCACCCGCTGCCGACGGCAGCCAGGCCGGCCTGGGCGACCTCCATGTCCTGGCTGTAGTGGCCACCACTGACGCCGACCGCACCGACGATCGTGTCACCGACCGTGATCGGAAAGCCACCGCCGAAGACGACGAGCCGGTCGATCCCGCCGACCGCTCCGGCGGCGAGCGGCGGGTCGTCCTTGATGAAGTCGTGCCAGCCCCCGCTCGGCATCCCAAAGCCGACGGCGGTGTACGCCTTGTCCTGGGCGATCTGAACGGCGAACAGGGCGGCTCCGTCCATCCGGCTGAACGCCTTGAGCACGCCGGCCTCGTCGCAGATGGCGATTCCCATCGGGACGCCCATCTCCGTCGCCTTCGCCTCGGCGGCGGCGATGACCCGGTGCGCCAACTCGCTGCTGATCGACTGCTTCTCGAACACCTCGCTCATGTCGCCTCCTCGGCGGTGGTGGTTGGGACCGCAAACCGCTGCTCAAGCTCGCCGACCTCGGGCAGCCCGATGAAGTTCAGAAACTCGCCGAACGGCATCAGCGTCGGCAACACGTCGATCGGCGAGCCGTCGGCGCGGATGCGCTGAAGCAGCGTGCGCATCGCCGCCGTCGCGGCGAGCAGGAGACCGATCGGGAAGATGACGAGCTTGAAGCCGAACTCGCGCAGCTGGGCGTGGGTGACCGGCGGTGTCTTGCCACCCTCGGCGTAGTTGAAGAGCAGCGGCACGTCCGGCAGGGCGGCGGCGATCGCCTCGATCTCGGCGATCGACTGCGGTGCCTCGACGAACAGGACGTCAGCGCCTGCGTCCCGGTAGCGCCGTGCCCGCTCGAGGGCGGCCGCGAGGCCCTCGACCGCTCGGGCGTCGGTCCGGGCGATGATCAGGAACTCGTCGGAGGACCGCGCCTCCACCGCGGCGCGGACCTTCGCCGCCATCTCGAGCGCGTCGATCACGTGCTTGCCGTCCATGTGACCACACTTCTTCGGCATCACCTGATCCTCGATGTGGATTGCCGCGACGCCGGCCGTCTCGTATTCCTGCACCGTCCGGATCACGTTGATCGGGTTGCCGTAGCCGGTGTCGGCGTCGGCGATCACCGGGATCGCGACCGCACCGGCGATGCGCCGGGCGTTGTCGACCATCTCGGTCATCGTCAGGAGCCCCACGTCGGGCTGACCGAGGCGCGCCGCAGCGGTCCCGAAGCCGGTCATGTACGCGGACGGGAACCCGGCCTCGGCGATGAGCCGCGCGCCGAGCGCGTCGAAGCAACCGGGCGCGAGCACCATCTCCTCGCTCGCGAGCAGTGACCGAAGACCCTCGGACGAGCCGCCATCTGCACTCAGCATGGTCCGGTGAGGATGCCAGGCCGTTCGGGTTATCGGTTGTCCGGCGCGCGCCGGCCGGATATGTTCCGCCGCCATGCGGAACGTGTTGGCGGTCGTCACCCCGCATCCGCGCCAGGAAGGCGTGATCGAGGAGGCGGCGGGGCTGCTCACCGGCGGGCGTGGCCGGCTCACCATCCTGTGCCTGTGGACACCGGCGCCGTGCTGGGCATTCGTGGGCCATGCCGGGATTCCCCCGGTCGCGCTGCTGAGCGATCACGCCGAGCGAGCGGCGGCCTGGCTTCGTACGACGTGCGCGCGCGTCCCGGCGGAGATCAGCCTGACGCTGTGCTGTCGCCAGCGGCCGGCATGGTGGTGCCGCAAGCCGATCGAGCCGCCGTCAAGCTGCGGCTATGACTGCGTCGTGATGGACGACTCGCTCCGGTTGCGCATCGCGCTCGACGGGGTCGGGCACGGACCCGCACCGGAGCTGACGCCCGCACCCGCGTGACGTCGCGTAGGCTGACGCGCCGTATGGATGCGCAGGCCCTCGCGATCGCCGAGGACGTGATCGGGGTGACCGACCTCGAGGATTTCAGACTGGCGCTGCTCCGCGCACTGATGCGCGAGGTGCCATCGGACTGGGCATCACTGAACGACCTCGGTCCCGACGCCGATGACGTCGCCGTGCTGCTCATTCCCGAGCCGCCACCGGATCTGTTCGACATCTACGTGGAGCACCGAGACGAGAATCCGATCACGGCCTACATCGCACGTACCCGCGACGGTCGCGCTACCCGTTTCTCGGACCATGTCAGCCAGGCCGAGCTGGAGGCGATCCCCCTCTATCAACTCGTGTACCGACCGATGCGGGTCCATCACCAGATCGCGTTCACGATCTCGTCCGGTCCTGACCGGATGCTGGCGATCGTGTTGTCCCGGGCTCACCCCGACTACACCGACGCCGAGCGGGATCTGCTCAACCGTGTGCGTCCGCTGCTCATCTCGGCATTTCGCGCCGCGATCGAACAGGCCGCCCTGCGCCGGACGCTGGGCGAGCTCGGGGATCCGGCGGCGCTCGTGGCGTCGCTGCGCTCGGCCGGCCTGACCCCGCGCGAGGCCGAGGTGATGCGCCTCGTCGCGCTCGGGCGCTCAAACCGGCACGTGGCCGAGGAACTCAACGTGAGCGACCGCACCATCGGCAAGCATCTCGAGCGGGCGTTTCGCAAGCTCGGAGTCAGCACCCGCTCGCAGGCGTCCGAGCGCGTGTGGGCACTCGTCCGCGCGGCGAGCCACGCCGTCGTGCCCGACGACACGCGGCCGGCGCTGCGCGCCACCGAGTAGCCGCACGCGCGTCTAGAAGCGATAGCCGAAGCCGCGCACGTTCTCGATGCTCTCGCCGGCGCGGCCGAGCTTGCGCCGCAGGCGCAGGATCGCGAACTTGACGCGGTCCGGGTTAACGCCGACCGGATCGTTCCAGGCGAGCTCGAGCAGTTGCTGAGGCGAGAGCACCTGACGTTTGTGCTGAACCAGCGCCATCAGCAGGCGCCACTCGAGCGGCGTGACCGCGACCAGGGCTCCGTCAACCGTGACCCGTCGGCTGCGGATGTCCATGCGCAGGCCGCTCGCATCGTCCGTGAGGACCTCATCAGCCGGCGGCTCAACGCCTGACCGGCGAACGAGCGCGTGGAGCCGGGCGACCAACTCGGCGTTGCCGAACGGTTTGGTGAGGTAATCGTCGGCACCCGCTTGCAACCCACGGACCTTGTCGAACTCGAGGTTGCGCGCGGTCAGCAGCAGCACCGGTACGTCGCTCACGTCACGGATTCGCTCCAGCACGTCCCAGCCGTCGAGATCGGGCAGCCCGATGTCCAGCACGACTGCATCCGGCCTCACGTCGTAGAGCGCCCGCAGTCCCGACCGGCCGTCGGGCCGGAGCACTGGGTTCAGGCGGCCGCGGCTGAGCGTCAGCTCAAGCGCGCCGCGCAGTTCCTCCTCGTCCTCGATGACGAGCACGGTCGGAGCCTCAGGCTGCGGCACGATCCCGCCCGTGGCGCTTGATGGGCACTGTGAGCCGCGCGATGACGCCCGGCGACGTCTCGTTGTTTCGCCACCGTCAGATGGCCACCGAGCAGGTCGGCGAGCTGGACGCTGATCGGCAGGCCGAGCCCCGTTCCCTGGCGTGCGCGGCCACCCGGACGACCGCGGTAGAACGGCTCAAAGATCCGCTCGAGCTCGTCTGGAGCGATGCCGGGACCATCATCGACGATCTCGATGAGCCAATCGGTCCCGCTCGCGTGCGCCGTACACCGCACCTCGCTGCCGGCGAACTTGGCGGCGTTGCCGAGGAGGTTCAGGACGATCTGGGTCAGTCGCACCCGGTCGGTGCCGATCTCCGGCCCGGCATCAAGCGCCGAAACGACGGAGACCTCCGCCGGCGCAATCCGACGGACATCCTCGATCGCGTCCTCGACGGCACCGCGCACGTCGACGACGGTCTCCTCGAATGGGAGCGAGCCGGTCTGTAGCTGCGCGAGCACGAGTAGGTCGTCGACGAGCCGGCCGAGACGGAGTGCGCCCCGCTTGACCGCCTCGGCGAGGCCGCGCTGGTCGTTGCTCAGCGCCTCGCCGTCGGGATCGAGCAGCAGGTCGATGTAGCTGCGCAGCGCACTCAGCGGCGTGCGGAGCTCATGCGAGACGGTGGCGACGAACGCGGTCTTCAGTTCATCAAGCTCGCGCAGTCGATCGTTCTGCTCCTCGACGCTCCGCCGGGTTGCCCGCTCCATCTCGAGCAGTCGTTTCTGGCGACGCTCGAGGTTGAGTTGAGCGGTGACATCGCGGTACACCCACATCCCGCGGGTGACACGTTCACCGACGGGGATCGGCAGAAAGTGCTGCTCGAGGGTCCGACCGTCTGCGGTCTCGACGAACCGCCGTCGCACGATCGTGCCGTCGGCCACGATCTGTCGCGCCGCCTCAAGGAACGCCGCAGGATCAGCCATCCCCTCTGAGAAGCCCCGTTGCGCCTCGGTCACCGAGCGACCGATGAGCTTGTGCGGATCGCCGAGCCCAGGGAAGTAGTCATGGATTTTGGCGTTGGCGAAGGCAACCCGACCGTCGCTGACAACGACGACACCTTCGTCGAGAGTGTCGATCAGGGCGGTCAGGAGTTGGCCTGCGGCTTGCACCTCCTCCTCACGACGCACCTCGTCGGTGATGTCCCAGCTGTGGACGACGATGCTGCCCACGCCCCGGTCATCGAGCAGGTTGGCGGCCAGGATCGCGAGCCATCGCCAATCGCCATCCGCGTCCCGCACCCTGATCCGCGAGGGAGCGACGCGGTCGCCTTGAAGCACCTGGCGGGCCTCGCGCTCGGCCCGTTCGCGGTCATCGGGATGGACGAGCGCGTAGTTCTCTTCCGCGCTCAACGGGTCTGACAGCTGGTAGCCGAGCTCTGGCCGTAGCGCTGACGTCGCCCAGCGGCTGTTCATGGCGCCGTCGTAGACGTGCGCGAACACGGGACCGGTGGCGAGCACGGCTTCGTACAGGCGCACCTGCTCCTCGAGCTCGTGAACGCGCGCCGTGAGATCGTCGGCCGAGCCGAGGCGCCCCTCCGTTCGTCGATGTCGGGCTCATCGGCCGGTTCGGGGGCTGTCGGTGGTCAGATCCAATGCGTCAGGTTGCGGCAAGGGTGCAGTGGCGATCGACGGTCTTGACCTGCGCGGAAGCTGTCGTAGCGTGGCTGAACGGATGGCCCCCGACCCGGAGCCCACCGCGAGATCGTTGATGCACGTCGAGCCCACATCGTCATTGGACGGACTCACCGTGTCATCGGTACCGCGCCGAACGATCCTTCGGCTTTGTACGGAACGGTCCTCGAACTGGTCGACCTCGCGCTCCTCGTCAAGCAGCTGTCCTCGAGTGTGACCGGCCCAGGTGCCGACGCTGTCTCGCGGCTGCTCGAGGATCTCGTCGTGAGGTTGCGCGCCCACACGGACGAGGTTGCGTCACGGATGCTCGTGCTTGGCCATCTTCCCAACGGACAGTCACGGGCGGTCGCGGTCGAGACCGACCTCGCGCCGTTGGCGCCGCGTCGCCTGACCGCGGATGATGCACGCGCCGCTCTCGCCGACCGACTGGAACAGGTCCAGACGCGCCTGGTGCGCGCCTGCCGTACAACCGCCGCGGACACGATCACGACGGAACTGCTCGCCGACATTCACGCCGATCTGCCCGTGCTTCCCGAGTAGCGGGAACGCGCCGGCGGCGCCGAGCATCCGTGCTCAGCACCAGCGGCGGGCGGTGGCGAGGTCAGGGACGTGCTCCCCGGCTCGCCGGGAGCCGCGCTCGATGCGATCGAGTCGTTCGATCACCTCAAGCCGCTCCTGCCGGCTGCGCTGCCGGCGATGCTTCAACGACGTGATCCGTTTGGACCAGTCGAGGCGCGGGACGCGCGGGAACGAGCGGACGCTCACCGCGCGGAGATCTCCACGCATGGGAGATCCTCCTTTCGGGTCAGGTGAATGGTGGGTGCCCGTTGAACGGGCAGGGGTTATCGGCGTCCGAGAGAACGCTTGTGTGTGTCAGGTATGTGTCACTGACAGGTGCGCGATGTCATCACCGCGTGCGTGCGCACACGGCTGTGACTCAACGGTATGTCAGCGATGTGCCCCGCCGGCCGATGGTCCGGCTGGGGTCAGATGTGGATCCTGATCTGCGTCATGTTCGTGCTCCTTGGGCGTCTTTGGGCAATAAAAAAGGGCGGTCTTCGTGACCGCCCTCGCTTGAGGCATTCCGTGTGCGCCATGTACTCAGCGCACGCACCTCCCAGCGAGGGTCTGATCGTTTCCGCGCAGGCTCGTCTGCACGCCTGCGGACACGATGCCGGGCATCGTGCGCGTCGCCTTCGTGGCGGCTGCGAGGAAATGTGTCAGTGAGGTCGCGGTCATGAGGTAACTCCTGCCAGAGTTCGTCGAGGGTAACTCAGACGTCGGCGGATTGCAAGGAAAATGCACACGACTTTCCCGTCTCGGCACGTGCGACCAGCCGCAGGCTGCGGCGAGGAGCGCGACCGGCCGCCCGCGGAACCCGAGCGAGGCAGCCCGTCAGGCTCGGTCCGGCAGAGCAGATCTGGGTGCCCGAGCCGCCGCCAGACCGCGGCTAAACCGCCGCGGAACCGCCACGGAACCGCCACGGAGCCGCCACGGAACGCCGCCATACCGCCGCTCGAGCCGGCCAATCCGAGCCACCCCGATCCACGGTCCGAACGAGAACCTCACAATCCTCATTGAATTTGTACAGGTAGTAGGATCACGCTTGCCCCCGCCACTGCGTCCACTGCAAGGAGCCTCGGATCAATGAGCGCACACGACCACGCCGACCACGAGCACCACGGCCCCGGGTACGCCACCCCGGAGCTCGCCCGCGAACAGCCACCGGAGCAGTTCGCCTACGTGGCCGCTCTGTACGAGGGGACCGGGATCGACCGCCCCGACTTCATCGCCGTCGTCGACGTCGACCCGGGCTCCGACAGCTATGGGCAGATCGTTCATCGCACCGACATGCCGAACGTCGGGGACGAGCTGCATCACTTCGGCTGGAACGCGTGCTCCTCGGCTTGCCACTCGCAGCTACAGCGGGACACGATGGTCGTGCCGGGGATGCGCTCCTCACGTCTGCACATCATCGACATCTCCGAGCCGCGCAAGCCGCGGATCAAGAACATCATCGAGGGCGAGGAGATCAAGGAGAAGCTCGGCCTGAGCGCCCCGCACACGGTCCATTGCATGCCCGGCGACATCGTCACGATCTCGATGCTCGGTGACGCCGACGGGAACACTCCCGGCGGCTTTGCCGTGCTCGACGCGCGTGATTTCTCGATCGCCGAGCGGTGGGAACGTGAGCCGAACGGCCTCGAGTTCATGTACGACTTCTGGTACCAGCCGCGCCAGAACACGCTCGTCTCCAGCGAATGGGCGGCGCCGAACACGTTCCTCGACGGATTCAACCCAGCGGACGTCGCTGCCGGCAAGTACGGGCGCCGGCTGCACTTCTGGGATCTCGAGAAACGGACCAAGGTGCAGACGCTCGACCTCGGCGAGGAGGGGCTGATCCCGCTCGAGATCCGCTGGCAGCACAACCCGGACTCCACGCAGGGGTTCGTCGGCGCGACGCTCTCGAGCAACATCATCCGCTTCGACAAGCCGAACGGATCGTGGGCCGCGAAGACCGTGATCGACGTCGCCAACGAGGAGCTCGAGGGCTGGCCACTCGAGGGTGGAGTGCCCGGGCTGATCACCGACCTCGTGCTGTCGCTCGATGACCGGGATCTGTTCTTCTCCAACTGGCTCCATGGCGACCTGCGTCACTACGACGTCTCCGACCCCACGAACCCCGTCCTGCGCTCGCAGCTCTGGCTTGGCGGCCTGCTCGGCCGAGATGGCGGGCACCCGAAAGCGTCACAGCCGCTGAACGGGGGTCCTCAGATGCTGCAGAATTCACTTGACGGGAATCGTGTCTACGCCACGAACTCGCTGTTCTCGACATGGGACAACCAGTTCTACCCCGACATCCGCGGATGGATGGTGAAGCTCGACCGGCAGGCCGACGGGACGTTCGCGCTTGATGAGGACTTCTTCGTCGACTTCCACGAGCAGGCCGACGGCGCCCGGCCGCACGAGATCCATCTGCCCGGCGGCGACTGCACCACCGAGATCTTCCAGTAGCGCATGAGCCTTCACGGGCTCGTGTTCGACTGGAGCATGGACGGCGTCACCGGCGCCGTGTTCCTGGCGCTCGTCGTCGCGGTCGGCCTCGCCTACCTGGCGGCGGCTCAGCGCGGCGAGCGACGGGACCGACGCCGGCGCCGCTGGCCGCTGCGCCGAACCGGCTGCTTTCTCGGCGGACTGGCGCTCCTGATCGTCGACCTGTACTCCGGGATCGGTTCGGCGGCCGACGAGCGGCTGGCGGCCCACATGGTCGAGCACATGGTCATGTGGGTGCTCGTCGCGCCGCTGCTGGCCGCCGGCGCGCCGGTACGACTGGCGTTCTTTGCGCTCGGTCGCACTGGGCGGCGTCGGCTCGCGCGGGCGCTGCACTCCCGGGTGGTGGCGACGCTGACGCGGCCGGCGGTGTCGGTGAGCGTGTTTTCGGCGGCCCTGATCCTCACCCACATCCCGGCCGTCTATGGGCTGGCCTTGAGTAACGACTACGTCCATGAGGCCGAGCACGCGCTCTACTTATCGACCGCGCTGCTCGTCTGGGTCCCGCTGCTCGGCGTCGACCCGTTCCCTCACCGCGCCGGCCCGCGGGGCCAGTTCGTATGCATGCTTGCGTGCATGGTGCCGATGCTGGTGATCGCGTTGTGGCTGGGGACGGAAGGGCACGCCGTCTACGGCCACTACCTTGACTCGCTCGGACCCGCCTCCGCGGTGCATGACCAGCGCGTGGCGGCGACGATCATGTGGGCGGGCGGGCTGCCCGCGTTCCTCGTGCCGGCGCTGAGCGCGGTCGGCGTCCCGTGGCAGGCGCACCGACGCGACGCCCGGCGCGTGTCATCTCAGGGCGCAGCGGTGTAGCAGGCCGAGCCGCGCAAGATTTCCTCCGGATATAGCGAAAGGTTTCTTGCGTCACGGCGCTGGGATCAGCGTGATCCCACCGGCCTCGGCGCTGTGAGCGGGCCGGACGCCCCACGAACCTCAGGCTCCACGACTGACAAGGACCAGCGGGACAGAGTCCCAACGCTCCGGCCTCGACAAGACGGTTGTGCCCTCGGACCGATCGGATCGGGACAAGATCCCGATCTATCGACAGGACGGTCTTCAGTGGGACGTTTCCCTGGTTATCCCGCGCCAGCGCGAGGCGTCTCGGACTCGCGCATCAGCAGCCCATCTCCGCCCTCGAAGCAAATACGTCCAATGACGAGGCTGGTCCGCACTCGCTTCGTGCGGTGCTATTTCAGCGAGGTGTAGTTGTAGTCCCAGCTGCCTGAGTTCCACCGCTGGTTGATGCCGCGGACGGCGGTGCCCTCGATGTTCGCCTGCTTGTCGAAGGACCACGGGATCGCGATGGCGTTCGCGACGAGCTGTCTGTCGATCGCGGCCCACGCGTGGGCGCGGGCGCTCGCGCCGGTCGTGCGCTCGCCCGCCTTCATCATCGAGTCGAGCGCCGTCAGCCGGCCGGTCGTGTACGTGCCGCCGTTCGCCTTCGGCCAGTCGGCCCAGCTCACCATCCCCCAGTTGCCGTTGTTCGCCGGGGAGATGTTGTAGCCGGCAAACGCCGGGTCGAGCGTCGTCTGCGGGTCCGCCCAGTCGCGGATCCAGCCGACGTCCGGGCACACGTCGATCTTCGCCTTCGGGTTGCCGCAGTACTTCTCGTACATGACCGACTGGTCGACGAGCGTGAAATTCGTTTTGAAGCCGAGGCTCTGGACGGCGTGGTTGGCGATCGCGGCGTCCTTGTCCGCCGGATCGCCGGTCGATCCGACAACCTTGACGACGTATGAGCCGGAGTACTTCCCGCTCGCGTAGCCGGCGAGCTTCATGTACTTGGCGGCGACCGCGGCACTTCCGGCCGGGTTGTTGTTGAAGTCGACGCCCGGCCCAAGATCGCCGCCCGCGGCGTCGTAGCCGCTCGAGGTCGGGTAGATGAAGTGGGTGCCGATCTGGGCGACGAGTGCGCCGCCCTCCGCCTTGGTCATCGCGGTGCGGTCGAGCATCGCCCAGAGCGCCTTACGGACGTTGACGTTCGCGAACGGTCCACTCCGGTTGTTGACGGCGATGTAGTGGTCGCCCGCGCCGGGGACGGCGTACAGCTGGTTGTAGTAGTGCAGATAGGCGAGCTTGACGACACCCCCGGCGGGTGGATCGTTCTGGACCGTGTGCGCCCCGCTCAAGACCTGGCGGCCGATCACGTTCGGATCACCGCCAATGTTGATCTCGATCCGGTCGAGGAACGCCGGGCGGGGGTCGCCGGTCGAGGCGCTCCACGACGGGTTGCGAATGAGCGTCGCGCTCTTGCCCGGCTGGTAGCCGAGGCCGAGGAACTTCCCGCGGCCGTCGGCCTTCAGCATGTAGGGACCGGTCGCGACCTGGTAGACGTCGCCGTACTGCGAGGGCCTCTTGCGATCCAGCGGTGCCGCGAACTCTTTCGGCACGGGTGCCGACAGGGGCATCGCGAGCGCGCCCGTGAAGAACCCCCCGGTCGGTCCCGTGAGGTGGAACACGATCGTGTACCGGTCCGGGGTGGTGATCCCGGAAATCCGTCCGCCGGTCGCATTCGCCGCCCCGACGATCTGTGAGAAGTAGGAGGCGAAGTACGGGTTGGCGACGTTGGGGTTCGCCGCGCGCTCGATCGCGTACGCGACATCGGCCGAGGTCACCTCGCGTTTCACCGGCGGGCTGTAGTGCACGCCGTGGCGGATGTGCACGGTGACGACGCGGTCACCGTCCGAGAGCACCGGGGCACCCGAGGCGAGCAGTGGGATCGGGTGGGTGGCGTCGTCGGGCGGGAACATGTACAACGGCGACTGGGTGGCGTAGACGACCGGGTAGTCGACACCGAAGTACGTCTGGCCGGAGTCGAGATGCTGGAAGTCCTCGTGGTCGTACACGGTCAGCACGCCGCCGCGCTTGGCGCCGGCCCAGGATTCGCCAGAGCCGTCCAACGCGGGCTTGAGATGCGCCGAGCCGCCAGTGGAGCTGTTGGAGCTGCCACCGCAGGCCACCATCGTCAGCGCGAGCGCGCAGACGAGCGCGCCCAGCACAAATTGTCTCTGCCTCACAAGCTTCCTCCTCAGAAAGCGTTGAGCGGCGCTCACGCAACCGCCCGCCATTCAGCTTAGAGGGGAATGCGGCGCTACGGGAGGGCTGACGGACAGGTTTCCGACACGCGGCGCCGGACGACTCGACGGGGGGACGAGTTCCGGCTCACCAGGGAAACGGTGGCGGGACCGCGTCGCGATTCTCAGCGATGAAGAGAGATGGAAGGAATCGAGACAATTAGTGAAATTCGGTGTACGCGTGCTGCATCAGACCGAGGCCCGCCTCGTCGGGCACTGGGTCGGGAGCGCCGATACATGACCAGTGGGTCGGCCCGGAGGAGCGGATGGGCCTCTGGTCAGCTCCACGTCAGCCGTCCAGTCCGAGCATCGCCGTCGCCTGCTCGACGGTCGCGGGCGGCCGCTCGATCGCGCTCGAGATCGATGCGAGGCGGCCGACCAGCTCGCCGTTGCCGGTGGCCGGCACGCCGCGGCGCATCATCAGCGTGTCCTCCATGCCGGTACGCGCATTGCCGCCCATCGCGAGCCCGATCGTCGTCATCGACAGGTTGCCGCGCCCGATCCCAATCGCCTGCCAGACGCTCCCCTCCGGGATCCGCGCCACGAGCGACACGAGGTTCGCCGGCGTCGCCGCCATCCCGCCGACGACGCCGAGCACGAGCGAGAATTGAAGCGGCGGCTCGAGCAGGCCCTCGTTCGCGAGCGCGAGCGCGACCTCGAGGTGGCCGGAGTCGTAGAGCTCGAGCTCAGGTTTCACGCCGAGCTCACCCATCCGGTACGCGAGGCGGCGCACCCCGTCAGGCGGATTGCTGAACTCGCCGGCGCCGAAGCTCATCGAGCAGACGTTCAGCGTCGCCATCCGCGGGCGTACGTCGACGAGCGCCACACGGTCCTCGTACGGCACGCCGAGTCCGACGCCGGTCGAGAGCTGAATGAGCGCGGGACACGACTCCTCGATGAGCCCGACGACCCGCCGAGCCGTGTCGAGGTCGGCGGTCGGCTGCTCGTCCGCATCCCGTAGGTGGACGTGCACGATCGCCGCACCGGCGTCGTGGGCGTCGCGCGCCGCCGCTGCGATCTCCTCTGGAGAGCACGGAAGCGCCGGGTTGTCCTGCTTGGTCGCGATCGGACCGGTCAGCGCCGCCGTGATGACCGCCTCGTTCATGCCGCCACTCCCTTCGCTTCGCCGACGTACAGGGAGAGGAGGCGAGGATCGCTGCGCACCTCTTCAGGCGTGCCGGTGAGCGCGACGCGGCCTTTCTCCAGAACGGCGACATGATCGGCGAGCGCGAGCCCGCGGGCAACGTTCTGCTCGATCACGATCATCGCCAACCCGCGCGAGTTGACTCTCGAACTCCCGCAGGCAGCGACGGACGAGTCACAGCCCCGCCGCTCGCTGCGATTAGTGCTGCTCTGACCTTCATGACCCTCCTCTGTGGTCGCTTTGCGCCGCGGCGGCCAGGTGCTCCAACACCCGGCGTTGCACCCCGGCGGCTTCCTCGGATGACCAGCTGAGGAACCCCGAGCCGGTCTTCATCCCGAGCTCGCCCCGCGCGACGCGCTCGCGCAGGCCCGGTGAGGGCTGCGAGGGCGGATCGAGTTCAGGGAGCACGTACTCGTGGATGGCGAGCGTGAGATCGAGCCCGACCAGGTCGGCCGTCTCGATCGGCCCGAGCACTGGCAGGCGCCGGCCGAACCCCGCTCTGATCACGGTGTCGACCGTCTCTGGATCGCACACACCCTTGTCCACAAGATCGAATGCCTCCCGCCACAGGGCGTGCTGGAGGCGGTTCCCGACAAAGCCGGCGACGTCGCGCTGGACGTGCACCGGGGTCTTCCCGAGCGCCGTCAGCAGCGCCATCGCCCGGCGCACCACGTCCGGGTCGCTCTCCGCCCCCTGGACGACCTCGACGAGCGGCACGAGGAACGGCGGGTTCCACCAATGCGTGCCGATGATCCGGTCGCGGCGCGTCGCCTGGGCGGCAACGTCGCCGACCTTCATGACCGACGTGTTCGTGGCCAGGACCGCGTCCGGTCTCGCGGCGGCATCGAGCCGCGCGAACAGATCCTGCTTGAGCGCGAGATCCTCGGGTGCCGCCTCGAACACCCAGTCGGCATCTGCGACGGCCCGCTCGAGATCGGGCTCGAGCGTGACGCGGTCAAGGACACCGTCGGCGGCGTGGCCAAGCGTGTCGAGATTCGCGGCGATCCGGCGCGGCACCGCCTCGAGTGCTTCCGGGACCGGGTCGGACACGGTCACCTGCATCCCGCGCGCGGCCAGCACCTGAGCGATGCCGTGCCCCATGAGACCGCCGCCGACGACGGTCGCCCGTCCGGTGACCCAATCCGCGGCCACGATGTCAGCCCGCGGTGTAGCCACCGTCGACGTACACGATCTGCCCGGTGACGAAGCGCGAGGCATCCGAGAGCAGGAACACGAGCGGTCCGACGAAATCGTCCGGCTCGCCGAGCCGGCCGAGCGGGATCCGGGACAGCATTGCCTCGCGGACGTCACGGCCGCGCCCCTCCTCCTCGTACATCCACGCCGTCAGCGCGGAGCGGAAGACGGTCGGGGCGATCGCATTGACGGTGATCCCGTGCTTGCCCCACTCGCAGGCGAGCGTTCGGGTCAGCCCGTCGATCGCCGCCTTCGAGGTGCAGTAGGCCGAGTATCCGGCCGGGTGGCCGAGCTTCCCGCGTGTGGAAGAGACGAGCACGACCCGTCCGCCGTCACCCTGCTCGATCATGCGCTTCCCCGCGGACTTGCACACGAGCCAGCTGCCGCGGACGTTCGCGTCCATCACCGACTGCCATTCGTCGGCGTCGAACTCCTCGATCATGTGCACCCGGTTGACACCGGCCGCGGTGACGACGAGGTCGACGCGGCCATGCGCCCGTACGGCCGCGTCGACCATCGCGTCTGTGTCCTGCTCGGACTCGGGGCGCCGAGTGACAAGTTCGACCTCCCCTCCCTGATCGCGCAGCTCTGATCCGAGCTGTTCCAGGGCATCCGCTGATCCGGCGGTGAGCGTCACTCGCGCGCCGCGCGCGACGAGGCCGCGCGCCGCGGCCGAGCCGAGCGCACCGGTCGCGCCGGTCACGAGCGCGGAGCGACCCGCCAGATTGAAGAGGGCATCGCCGGCCTGTTGCTCGCTGGCGAGGGTCATGGTCGGCTCTCCTTGGGGTACGGCATCGCGACGAGCATCGGTGCCGGCAGATTCGTGGGTTGACGATCGAAGCGCCTCGCCGGCCTCAGCACGTGGCGTCGGACGCCCGCCAAACGTGTCACCTGCACGGCGTCAGCTGCCGGTCTCGATGCGGAAATCGCCGCTCGGATCGAGGATCGCGACAAGCCGGACGATGCACCCGTCGCCTTCAGTCCAGCGCCACGGGAAGGCCCCGAAGGTCACGCGCTTGCCGGTGACCGCGTCGATCTGGCCGCCGACGTTCTCAAAGCCGACGATCCCGTTGCCGAGCAGGTGGCGGTGGCACGGCTCCCAGAGCGGAAAGTCCTCGGTGATGCTGCGCCCGCCGGTGTGTTCTGCGTACTCCTCGACGATGCCGTGGATCAGCGGCCCGTTCGGCTGCACGCCGATCGCGGTGCCGAGCGGGTGATCGAGCGCCTGGCAGTCGATCCCGAAGCCCTTGACCTTCTTGGCCGCCAACCAGGCTCCGGCCTCGTCGTACGTTCCGGGCGATTCGACGAAGTACTTGCGGCTGTCTCCCCAGTAGCGATGCCAGCCGGTGTTCACGATCACGATGTCGCCCTCCCGGATCTCGGGGGTCGCGCGCTCGAGATCCTCGGCGGTGATCACCTCCCACTTCTCCTTGGGGATCGACACCACGACACCGGTGCCGAAATAGGAGGACAGCGGCAACTCGTCAATGAACGGCGTCCCCTCGATCACGTGCGCCGGCGCGTCAGTGTGCGTCGTGCAGTGCATGAACGTCGTGATCTGCTGAGACAGCACGCCGGACTTGGCGTGGTAGTGAAACCGCTCGATCTTGACGTCTGGGAAGTACGGCCACAGTGGCGCGTTGTGACCCCACGGATGCGAGAGATCGAAGAACTGCAGACCGGTTCGGGGATCGACGGACTGCGGCGTCGAAGACGCCTGTTCGGCAACGGCCATATTCACTCTCTCCCTCTCAGACGTTCCATGTCACGGGACAGTTATCCCGTAAGATGGGACGAAGATAACTTCGCCGCTGAGCCGTGTCAAGGATCAGCGAGAATCTCTCTGGGAGCCGAATGCCAGCCAACACCAACGGGGGAATTCAGGTCATTTCGCGCGCCGCGCAGATCCTTCGCGCGCTCGACGGTGCGTCCGAGGGACTGAGCCTCTCGCAGCTCGCCCAACGCGTCTCGCTCCCGCGCTCGACGGTCCACCGACTGACGACGGCGCTCGCCGCCGAGGGCCTGGTCACGGCCGCCTCGCCGACCGCTCGCGTGCGACTCGGTCCTGAGCTGACGCGACTGGCGATGTCGGCACGGCGGGAGATCCGGCTCGAGCTTCGCCCGTTCATAGAGCGACTGTTCGAGCGGCTCAACGAGACCGTCGACATGGCAATCCTTGACGGTGACCACCTGCGCTTCGTCGATCAGATCGCGGCGCCGCATCGACTGCGGGCCGTGTCCGGCGTCGGCGCGACGTTCCCGCTGCACTGCACCGCGAACGGCAAGGCGATCCTCGCGGTACTTCCGGTCGCGGCCGTCTCCGAGCTCTTGCCCGCGCGACTCGAGCGCTTCACCGAGCACACGATCACGAAGCGGGCGGACCTCCTGCACGAGCTCGAGTCGATCCGCGACGAGGGCGTGGCCTTCGACCGCGAGGAGCACACCCAGGGGATCTGCGCCGGCGGGATCGCCGTCGTTGACGCGTTCGGCGCCCTCGCGGCCGTGTCGGTGCCGATGCCGACGCAACGGTTCCGCGGGCGCGAGACCGAGATCGCCGAGGAGTTGCTCGCCACGCGGGACGCGGCGCTCGCGGCGCTCGGCAAGCAGGACTGTTGATCGAGACTGCGGCAGCGACCGTCGACTTTGCGCGAGGCGGCAGGCGCTGACCGCCTGAACCCAGGGGGAGAATCTCGCCAAATCGGCCCCGTGAGATGGATCTGGGCGCGAAAGTGTCGCTGACGGTGCATTTCGCGCCCGGATCCGGATGTGTTGGCGCGGTTTGGCGAGAAAGTGACGCCCGGGCCTCAGGCCCCGGGCGGACTCGTGCCCGGCGGCGACAGCTTGAGCAGACCGATCGCGTTCTCGCGGGCGATGCGCGCGCGGGTGTCAGCGTCGAGCGTGCGCCCGTCGAACCATTCCGCGCCGTCCGCCATCTCCTCGAACGGGTAGTCGCACGCGAACATCACACGCTCTGCACCGAGCTCCTCGATCGCGCCGAGCAGAGACGCTGTTCATCGTGCCGAAGCGAGCGCGGGCACGGCCGGCTGGGCCGCAGCGAAGAACCGGTCGAGGTGCTCACGCTCGGCGGGCTCAAATCCGGCGAACAGCGTGTCGCCGGTGATCGGCGGGCGGTGATTCAGCAGGACGTCGCCGAGATCGCGTCTCAGTGCGACGTCGGCGTTGCGGTCGACGATCACGACCGGAGTCGGGAGGCTCGCCTCCCGAGCAATCACGCGGGTCGTCTCCGCGTACTCCGGATGCTTGCGCCATACATCTTCCTGGACCATTGTGCAATCGACGGCACCGGCGAGGACGGCCTCGACCTGTGCCTCGTACGCGGGCACCTGCACGAGCCGCCCGAAGAAGCTCGACAGCGTCGACCCGTGCTCGTGCACGAGCAGCGCCGGAGCGAAGTAGCTCGTCGTGCAGTACTCGTGGACGAAGCCGTAAGAGCCGCCGCGCAACTGCTCGACGTCGGTCGCGCCACCGTCGGCGCGCACGACGAGCACGCTCGTCAGGCTCGTCGAGTTCTCCGCCGCGTAGACGGCGCTCGCCAGCGGCTCGTAGTCGCCGATGTCACGGACATAGAAGTAGTTCGCCGCCGGCAGGTACGCGGCCGTCTGGATGCGTGAACGGAGCGCCTGGGTCAGCCTCGCCATGTCGTCATACCGCACCGGCTCGACGCCATGAGACGCGAAAAACGACCGCCACTCCGGATCCGCGGTGTCGAAGCGGAAGTTGCCGTCGTACGCGAACGTCAGCGGTCCAGGCACGGCGATCGATCGTACACCTGCTGAAGCGGCGCGTCCGGCGATCGCGCCGGGCGGGTCGTGTGTCGTGCGTCGGCGGCGTCAATCGAACGCCGTCGGCAGCTCGGGACGCGCGTGGTGGGTGAACGCGAGCTCGATCTCCGCCGGCGTGACGCGTGCGAGCGACAGGGGCGGCAGGTCCGAGCGCTCGAAGAACCCGGCCCCGGCGATCTCGGGTCCGGCTCCGGGCTCCGGCTGCGTGGCGGCATCGCCGACCTGCTCACAGGCGAAGAACGCCTTGTGGCTGAACTCGGGATGAACGGGATGCCCGTGACGTTCGCGCTCGAACAGGGCGATCAGCTTCGTGGCGCGAACCTCGATTCCCGCCTCCTCCCACGTTTCCCGGATGACCGACTCGGCGGCGGACTCCCCGATGTCGGCCCAGCCGCCGGGCATCGTCCACCCACCGTCGTCACGCTCCTGCACGAGCAGGATCCGGTTCTTCACGATCACGGCGGCGCGGACGTCGAGCTTGGGCGTCGGGTAGCCGCGCTCGGAGGCGAAGAAGCCGCGGATCGTCTCGATCGGGGCGTCGGTGCCGGACGCGGCGATCTCGGCCGCGACGGTGCGGATCTGCTCATAACGCTCGCGGTCGAACGGATCCTGCGCGTAGGTGAGGCCGGCCTGGGCGATGCTCTGGAGCGCCCGGGCGACAGTCAGCCAGTCGGGCGGCGACCCCGCCTCGCGGCGCGGTTCAGGTCGTTGCCGTGAGGCCATCGATGTGCTCGACCCACAGGGAGAACGACATCAGTCCCCACAGCTGCCGGCTGTAGTCCTCACGACGTCCGACATGCTCGTCGAGCAGGCGGGTGACCGTGGCCGGCTCGAAGTACCCTTGCGCCCGCGTGCGCTCCGGCGAGAGAAGGTCACGCGCGAACGGCTGCAGCTCGCCGCGCAACCACGCGGCGGCGGGAATCGAGAAACCACGCTTGCGCGCCTTGATGATGTTCTCCGGGATGAGTGGCGCGACCGCCTGGCGGAGCAGCCGCTTCTTCTGGAACCCCCGGACCTTGAGGTTGGTCGGGAGCGCGAGGGCGAGCTCCGCGACGACCGGATCGAGGTACGGCACGCGCGCCTCGAGGCTGTGGGCCATGCTCATACGGTCCGTCTTGACGAGCAGATCGTCGGCGAGGTAGATGCCGAGGTCGACGTCCTGAAGACGGGCGAGCAGCGGCGCGTCGGTCGTCTGTGCGAAGCGCTCGCGCCACGGGGCCAGCGGATCGGCCTCCGGGCGCTGCCAGTCCGGCGCGAGGAGCTCGGCGCGCTGGGCGTCGGAAAAGATCTCCTTCCAGCCGTGATGGCGCTCGAGCGGCGGAAGCGCGGCCGCCCGGACGAACCGCTTGGCGCGGTAGTCGAAGCTCACCCGCCGGCTCGAGCTCGGCAGCAGCTCGACGAGCGGCTGCATGCGCGCGGCGGCCGGACCGATGCGTTGAGCGAGTTGGTCAGCGGCATATGTCTCGTATCCCCCGAACAGCTCGTCGCCCCCCTCCCCGGAGAGCACGACCTTCACGTGACTCGCCGCGAGCTCGGAGACGAGGAACGTCGGGACCGCCGAGGAGTCGGCGAACGGCTCGTCGCAGGCGGCGACGATCTTCGGCAGCAGCACCTCGACGTCCGGCTCGACGACGAGCTCGTGGTGATCGGTGTCATAGCGGCGCGCCACCTCACGCGCGAGATCGAGCTCGTTGAACGAGCGCTCGCGAAACCCGATCGAGAAGGTCGACACGCGGGCCGACGAGGTCGTGGCGGCGAGCGCGGCGAGCGCCGAGGAGTCGACGCCGCCGGAGAGGAGCACTCCGACCGGGACGTCAGAGAGCAGGTGGGCGCTGACCGAATCCCGTAGTCGGTGGCGGAGCTCCTCGCCGAGGACCTCGGCCGGCTCCCGTCGCAGCCCGGCGATCGGCGCCGGTGCCGGCCGTGCGTACCGAGTCACGGTCGGGCCGTCCTTGGAGCACAGGAGCATGTGCCCCGGCGGTAGCTTGCGGGCCGCTCGGAAGATCGTGAGCGGGGCCGGGATCGAGTTGAACGCGAGGTAGGCGTGCAACGCGTCGGCGTCGATCTCCCGGGAGAACGACGGTCTGCAGAGCAGCGCCTTGAGCTCAGAGGCGAAGCTCAGCTCGCCGTCGGCGACCGAGTAGAACAACGGCTTGATCCCGAACCGGTCGCGGGCGAGCAGCACGCGTTGCTCGTGACGGTCCCAGATCGCCACCGCGAACATGCCTCGCAGGCGCTCGACGAAGTCCGGCCCGTGGCGGACGTAGAGATGCAGGAGCACCTCGGTGTCGCAGTGGGTGCGGAAGCGGGTGCCGTCACGCTCAAGCTCGGCGCGGAGCTCCGGGTAGTTGAAGATCTCGCCGTTCTGCACGACGCAGATCGCGCCGTCGTCGGTGAGCATCGGCTGGTCGCCGTGGGCGAGATCGAGGATCGCCAGCCGGCGCGCGGCGAGTCCCGTCGGTCCGTCGAGGTGCTGGCCGCCCGCGTCGGGCCCGCGGTGCACGAGCGTCTCGTTCATCCGCGCGAGCAGGCCGGCGTCGGCCGGACGCCCGCGCGCGTAGTCATAGCTGCCGCAGATCCCGCACATGTCCGAAAGCGGTCAGGGGAGCCGGTTGAGCGCGCTGCGCTTGTTCGCCGGCCGAACGACGATCAGCCACACGGTTGTGAAGATCACCGACATGTACAGCTGGACGGAGCGGTCGGCGATGTACTCGAGGTCGTGGGCGAGCTTCTCGGCCCACGTCATCTCCCGCGTCAGCCGCAGCTGCGCGAGGCCGGTGACGCCGGGCCGCACGACGAGCCGCTGCCAGTACTCCGGGATGCTGACGGACAGCTCCTCGAAGAACGCCGGACGGATGGGCCGCGGGCCGACGAGGCTCATATCGCCGCGTACGACGTTCAGCAGCTGGGGCAGTTCGTCGAGCTTCGACGCCCGCAGCAGCCGACCGATGCGGGTCACCTCGTTCTCGGTGAGCGCAGTCAGTTCCGGTCCGAGATATGGCCCGAGCCGCTGCTCGGCGTCAGGGGCGAGCGTCCGGAACTTGAGCATCTGGAACAGGTGACCGCCGCGCCCGACGCGCCAGCCGCGGTACAGCACCGGGCCGGTCGGCGAGCTCAGCTTGAGCAGGATCGCGATCAGCAGCGACACGGGCGCGGTGAGCAGCGCCGCGGTGCCGGCGATGGCGACATCGAGTCCCCGCAGGACGCTGTCGACGAGGCGCGGCTGGAACGCGTGCGACATCGCCGCGTACTGCTCGACGAGCGAATCGTGCTGCCCGATCGGCGCCGGCGGCGTCTCTCCTGCCAGCACGCGTGAGAGGCGGCTCCCACGGTTCGCCGGATGGTTCGCCTTGGTGCTCATCATCGGACGGCCGAGAGCACCATGTCGACGATGATCTGCGGGTCGCGGCGCGGCCAATCGAGTGTCCCGGTGCGCTTCTCGAGTTCGAGCGCGCGGGCGTCACTCAGGGGCCGCAGCCGGCCAGTGCGGATGAGTGACTCGTCGACGCCGCCGAGCCGGCCGCCGTAGGTCGTGTACACCGGAACCCCGAGCGCAACCGCCTCGCGGTTCATGCTCCCCCCCGCCGACACGACGAGGTCCGAGGCGGCGATCAGACTCTGGGCGTCCACGGCTCCCTCCGCGACGACGACGGATGGCAGGTGAAGCGAGCGGACATGCTGGCGCTGGGCATCGGTGCGCGGCAGGACAACAGCATGAACGTCCGGCCGGTCACCCAGGTAGTTCAGCACGCGCGGGAACAGCGGGTTGGACTTTCGGTGATACAGCGAGACATCAGGGGGCGGGCGGACGACGACGACGATCCGCGCCGGATCGACGCCGAGCTTGGCCAGGATCGCCTCGTCCGGCTGGAAATCCGCGAGGTAGTACTCCTCCTTGAGCCCGGGGTACTGGAGCAGCTTGTCGCCCGTGGCCCCGAACCGGGCGAGCCGGGACGGCGGGATCGCATCCGGGGTGATGACCTTGCGCGCCAGTCGGCAGCCGAGGTGGTGCTGCTGGATCGCGAACTCGTAATCGAACATGTTGACCGCGGGGACGCCGGCGCCCGCGGCGGCGAGCGCCAGGTCGTTTGACCCGTGGGCGACGCCGAGGTCAAAGCCCTGGCGGCGGGCCCAGCGATACAGGGTGACGCTGCGCTGCGCGAGCGCGGCGGCCTTCCGTGTCCGGGAGGCTCCGGCATGGCGTCCGACGACGATCGCGTCGAGCCCCTGCAGACGCAGGAGTCCCAGCGTCTGGGCGTAATCGCGGGCGGTGATCTGCACCTCGTGGCCAGCCGCGCGCAGCCGCTGGATCACCGGCCGGAACACCACCGGGTGCGCGGAGGCAGTCATGTCGAACCAGATCTTCATCCGGGGGCGAGAGCCTAGTGGTTGTCCCTGGCTGCGTAGATTCCCGCAGGCCCGCGGGTACGGGGTACGACGGCGACGCCACGTTCGTCACCGACCCGGCCGATCGGGCCGACGCTCGAGTTCGCGCGGGTGCCGCCAAATATGCCCAGCTCGGGATTCCGTTTGCGCTCGCCGATGCGTCGACGCCGTCACGCGAGCTCGTCGTGTCCGTCCGGGAGCGGATGACCGCCGCCGGGCTCACCGTGTTCTGAGACCGCCGCCAGCACGGCGAACCGGCGGTCCTTGAACAGACAGTCGGCTTCGGCGAAGCCCGCTGCCCGCAGCCATCGCAGCTGATCCTCGACGGTGGCGCAGCGGTCATGCGCCATCCGCTCGACCGCGCCGGCCCATTCGGCGTCATCGGACCCAGCCTCGCGGGCCCGAGCCTCGTGCCAGCGCTCGTAGACCTCGGTGAACCGCGGGGACGGTCCAATCACCTGCTCGGCGTTGACGAACACCCCACCGGGCTCGAGCGCCGCGTGCACCCGCATGAACAGGGCCCGTTTCTCGTCGTCGGTGAGGTGGTGGATCGCGAGCGCCGAGACGACCGCGTCCCATCGGCCGGCCGGCAGCGGGTCGTTCAGGTCCGCCACGACGAAGCTGGCCCGGGCCGTGCTGAGCGTGCGCTCTGCCTGCTCGAGCATCCGCGCCGATCCGTCGAGCAGCGTCAGCGTCACCTTCGGATGGGCTGCCCGCACGAGCGACGCGAGCAGCCCGGTTCCTGCACCGAGGTCGAGCACCCGGCGCGGCGGCCGTGCGCCGAGCGCGAGCGCGTCGACCGCCGTCCCATAGAACGCGTCGAACGACGGGACCAGGCGCCGCCGGGCGGCGTCGTAGCCACTCGCCTGGCGATCGAACGTGTCGGCGGCGCGATCTGGCATGCGCCCTATGTAATCGTGCGGGCTGCCTCTTCGAGCAGATCGAGCGCGTCCTGGAGACCGTCCTCCATCCCCGTCCCCAGGACCATGTCGCGGACCTCGCGGCTCCCGTGATCGACGAGCAGCGACACGAGCGTGCGCTCGCCGTCGTCGCCGAAGGTCAGCGTCGTGAGGGCCTCGTGGTCCGGCGCGCCCTCGAACACCTCGGTCGAGACAAGCCGCTCGTCGGGCACGATCTCGCGGTACGCGCCGTGGAACGCGACCTCGTCGCCGGTCGGCATCACCATCGCGTAGCGCCAGCGCCCCCCGACGCGCAGATCGATCTCGGCGACCGTCATCTCACCCCGCTTCGCGTGCCACCAGCGCCGGACGAGCTCGGGCGTCGTCCACGCGCGGTAGACGAGATGGCGCGGGGCATCGAACTCGCGCGTGACCAGGATCTGTGTGTCGTTCGGCAGCGTCAGCACCGCCTTCTTGTCACCGGTTGCCGGCACCATCGTGTTCCTCCTCTGCTTTGAGTTCTTCCAGCACCTCGTCGAGCGCGGCGAAGCGCTCCGACCACAGCTGCTCGAGGTTCGCGACCCAGTCGTGGATCGGCTTCAGCGACGCCGGATTGATCCGGTAGAGCCGCTGTCGGCCTGCGTCGCGGACCTCAACCGCGCCGACCTCGCGGAGCACCCGCAGGTGCTTTGACACCTGGGGCTGAGCGAGGCCGAGCACCCCGACGAGCTCACCGACCGAGGCCTCGGCGGCACCGAGCGCGTCGAGGATCTCCCGCCGGCGTGGCTCGGCGACGGCGTTGAACACGTCGGTTGTCGTCGCGGCGCGGGCCATGACGCGGACGATACATGCCGATATGGGCATATGTCAATTCATGTAGCGTCCGCGGCCCGCCATGGCCTTCGATCCGCCCCCGCTCACTGAAGCCGACGTCGACGCCGACCCACTCGCCCAATTCACGGTGTGGTTCGGCGAGGAACGCGACGCCGGCCACGACATGCCCGAGGCGGCCGCGGTGGCGACGGCGAATGCCGACGGCGCCCCGTCGGTCCGCATGGTGCTGGTCAAGCAATTCGATCCGGGCGGGTTCGTGTTCTTCACGAACTACGACGGCCGCAAGGGCCGCGACCTCGGTGAGAACCCGCAGGCTGCGCTGCTGTTCTACTGGCCGCGGCTGCAGCGTCAGGTCCGCGTCGAGGGTCCGGTGCAGCGGGTCAGCGCCGAGGAGACGGAGCGCTACGTTCGATCGCGGCCGCGGGGCAGCCAGATCAGCGCGCTCGCGTCTCCCCAGAGCGAGGTGGTCGAGAACCGGGACGCGCTCGAGCGGCGGGTGGCCGAACTCTCAGCCCGTTACGACGGGGTCGAGCTGCCGGTCCCGAGCAGCTGGGGCGGCTTCCGAATCGAGCCTGTCGTCTTCGAGTTCTGGCAGCACCGCGCCGACCGGCTCCACGACCGTCTCGTCTACCGGCCCGCCGACGGTGGCGGCTGGCGGATCGATCGGATCGCTCCCTGACGCCTCGGTGGTTGGGCGGCCGGGCAGCGCGAGCCGGACGATCTTCTTGACGACCGACCCGAACTGCTTGTGGAGCGGGCCGGCGTTGTAGTGGAGCCCGTAGCGCTCGCAGATCGCGCGGACCTCGGTCGCGATCTCGGCGTAGCGGTGCGCCGGGATGTCAGGGAACAGGTGGTGCTCGATCTGGTGGCTGAGGTTGCCGGAGAGGATGTGGAAGAGCCGGCTGCCGGTCAGGTTTGCCGACCCGAGCATCTGGCGCAGGTACCACCCGCCGCGCGTCTCATTCTCGACCTCGTCCTCCGAGAACTCCTCGACGCCCTCCGGGAAGTGGCCGCAGAAGATGATCATGAACGACCACACGTTGCGGATCAGGTTCGCGCTCAGGTTGCCGGTGAGCACGAACGGGGCGCCCGGCCCGGCGAGGGCGGGGAACACGACGTAGTCCTTGAGCACCTGGCGGCGGCCCTTGCGCCAGATCGCTCCGAGGATGTCCCGTTTGTCGCTCCATGTGATCTCACCGGACTCGATCCGGTCGACCTCCAGGTCGTGAACCGCGACGCCCCACTGAAACAGGAGCGCCAGCGCGAGCGCATACGCCGGGTTGCCGAGATCGCGCCGGCGCCACGGCTGATCCTCGGACATCCGCAGGATCCCGTAGCCGATGTCGCGGTCCTTCCCGAGCACGTTCGTGTGCGTGTGATGCATGTAGTTGTGGGAGTGGCGCCACTGGTCGCCCGGGCAGGCCGTGTCCCACTCGAAGCGCTTGGAGTCGAGCGCCGGATCCTTCATCCAGTCGTACTGGCCGTGCATCACGTTGTGGCCGATCTCCATGTTGTCGAGGATCTTCGACAGCGACAGCGCGGCGACGCCGCCGAGCCAGGCGGGGGGAAGTGCGCCGGCGAACAGCAGGCCGCGGCCGGTGAGCTCGAGCGCGCGCTGGGCCTTGATGACGCGGCGGATGTAGGCGGCGTCGCGCTCGCCGAGGTCGGCGCGGACACGGTTGCGCAGCTCGTCCAGCTCTCGGCCAAGCGCCTCGATCTGGTCTTCAGTGAGGTCGGGATGTGTCGTCGTGGTCATGTGCGCAGGTCTCTCCATGGTGTTGTGGGATCAGATTTCAAGGGCGACGTCGCCGGCGGGGACCGAGATACACAGCTGGATGTCCTCGTCCTCCTCGTCGGAGACCTCGCCGGTCAGGACGTTGCGAACGGCGCCGGCTGCCTTCCGACACGTGCACGTGTGGCAGATGCCCATGCGGCAGCCGAACTCGGGTGCGAGCCCCGCCGCCTCGGCCTGCTCGAGCAGCGTCCCGTCGACGATCGGCACCGAGGTCCCGCTCTGGGTGAAGCGCAGCGTCCCCGCGGCCGCCGCACCGGCGAGGGCGAGGGTCGGCGGGGTGAAGGTCTCGGCGATGACATGCGCGGGCGCGTCGCTCCACTCGGCGCGGACCGCGTCGATCAGACGTGGTGGCCCGCAGACGGCAACATGCGTGTCGGCCGTCAATCCGAGACCGTGCCGGCTGAAGCGCGCGCCGCCCTCACGGGTGGCGATGTAGTGGGCGCGCACGTTCGGATGCGCGGCCGCAAGCTCGCGGACCTGGTGCTCGTATAGCCAGTTCGCCCGCGCGCGTCCGTAGTGGATGAAGGTGACCTCGCCCGTGTGCCCTTCGTCGCACAACGTGCGCAGCATCGCCATCACGGGGGTCACGCCGCTGCCGCCACTCACGAGCGCCAGCCGCTCCGGGCGCTGCGCGGGCAGCACGAACTCGCCGTCGGCCGGGCCGAGGTGGACGGTCCCGCCCGGGTTCTCGCGCCGCAGGTAGCCCGACACCAAGCCGTCGGGCAGGAAGCTGACGGTCAGCTCGAGCTGGTCGCTTGCGGCGTACTGCGAACTGGCGGGGGAGTACGTGCGCGTGCGTCGGACGCCTTCGATTTCGACGCCGACCCGGATGAACTGGCCGGCCTGGAAACCGGGCCAGGCGGCATTGGGCCGAATCCGGAGGGTGACGCTGTGCGCCGTCTGCCGCTCGACGGCAACGATCCGCGCCCGGGCCTCCGAGATCGTCAGATCCGGGCGGATGAGTTCGAGGTAGCGGTCGATTCCGTGCGGGCCGACGAGGAGATCGACCAGCGGCGACTTCAAGAACCGGCGCGTGGCTGTCATCACGGGCATTGGTCGGTCGTTTCAGTTAGTGGACAGTCGTTCACAAACGGCAGTCTGAAGACTGTTCCCGTCAGCGTCAAGCGGTAAACTCTGTCCTGTGAGCGAACGCACACGAATGTGAACGGACGTACACATAGATCTCGACAGTCGAGTCGCTCCGCGCCGGCGCATCGGCGGCGGACCCAGGCGGAGCGACGCCAGCACACCCGCGAGGCCCTGCTCGACGCCGCGCTGCACCAGATCGAGGCCGGGGCGAGCTTCGACTCGCTCAGCCTGCGCAGCGTCGCCAAGGCAGCGGGCGTCGTCCCAACTGCCTTCTATCGCCACTTCTCGAGCATGGACGAGCTCGGGCTCGCGCTCGTCGAGGACTCGTTCCGCACGCTGCGGGCGATGCTGCGCGACGCGCGGGAGGGCGTCGAGCCGGAGGACGTCATCGGCCGGTCGGTCCAGATCCTGATGGATCACGTCCGCCAGCACCGACTGCATTTCGTGTTCGTCGTCCGTGCCGGCTACACCGGCAACGTCATCCTCCGGCATGCGGTCCGCAACGAGGTCCGGCTGTTCACGAGCGAACTGGCAACCGATCTCGCGCGGTTCCCGGTGCTGCGGGAGTGGACGACCGACGACCTGCAGATGCTCGCGGGACTGCTCGTGAACACGATGATCGCAACGGTCGGGGCGATGCTCGACGTCCCGGTCGCGGCGCCGGAGGCGGAGGCCGAGATCGCGCTCGTGGCCGAGAAGCAGGTCCGGCTCATCCTGCTCGGCGTGCCGTTCTGGCGCAGCAGCCGCAAGCAGACCCCGTAGACCCGGGAGCAGACCCCGCAGACCCGGAGCGGATACCGTGCGATCCGATGGCGATCGAGCGTCCGAGCCACCCGTATCCGGACCTGTCCTGGTCAGGCTGGGGCGATCCCGCGCTCGCGATGACCCTGCCCGAGTCGATGCTCCAACTCCTCGCCGGCGGCCTCGGCGTGCGCGGGCCGGGACCAACGGTGGGCTCGATCGCGGAGCTTGCGCTGCCGCCCCCGCGTCTGCCCGACGCCGCGGTCACGGGGCTGAGCGCCGTCGTCGGTTCCGAGCACGCCGACGCGAGCGACGAATCCCGGATCCGGCACATGCGCGGCAAGTCGACTCCTGACCTGCTGCGACTCCGAGCCGGCGACACATCCGGCGCGCCGGACCTCGTCGTCCGGCCGGACACGCACGCGCAGGTGCTCGAGTTGCTCACGCTCTGCACGGAGACGCGGATCGCGGTCGTGCCGTTCGGCGGCGGCACTTCGGTCGTCGGCGGGCTTGAGCCGGACGCCGATGCCTACGCCGGGGTCCTCGCCGTTGACCTGCGCCGGATGGATGCGCTGCTCGAGCTCGACGAGCCCTCCCGGCTCGGGGTGTTCGAGCCTGGCCTGCGTGGCCCGCAGGCGGAGGAGCTCATCGGCGCGCACGGATACACGATCGGCCACTTCCCGCAGTCGTTCGAGTACACGACGCTCGGCGGCGCCGCGGCCGCGCGCTCGAGTGGTCAGTCCTCGGCCGGCTACGGACGCTTTGACGAACTCGTCGTCGGGCTCCGGGTCGCGACGCCGGCCGGCACTCTGTCGCTCGGTCGGGCGCCGAAGTCCGCCGCCGGTCCGGACCTGCGGCAACTGATCCTCGGGTCCGAGGGTGCCTTCGGCGTCATCACCGGACTGACGGTGCGGCTGCGACCGGTGCCCGCGCAGCGGATCTACGAGGGATGGCGACTGCCCTCGTTTGCCGCGGGGACCGAGGTCGTTCGTCGGCTCGCCCAGGACGGTCCGCTCCCCACCGTGCTCCGTCTCTCCGACGAGGCCGAGACGGCGCTCAACCTCGCGCGTCCGGGCGAGCTCGGCGCCGGCGCCGGGGGCGGGTGCCTCGCGATCGTCGGCTACGAGGGCACGACGGAGGATGTCGCCGCACGGCAGGCCGGCGCCCAGCGAATTCTGGAGAGCGCCGGGGCCGAGCCGGCCGACACGGGCGCCGGCGACGCGTGGGCGCACGACCGGTTCCGCGGTCCATACCTGCGCGACGCGCTGCTCGACGCCGGTGCGATCATCGAGACGCTCGAGACGGCGACGTTCTGGTCAGGCATCCCTCGCCTGTACGACGCGGTCACGACCGCCCTGCGCGAGGCGCTCACCGCGCAGGGGACGCCGCCGGTGATCCTGTGCCACGTCTCGCACGTCTATCCCGCGGGCGCGTCGCTGTACTTCACGATCGGGTGCGCCGCGCTGGAGGACCCGCTCACCCAATGGCATGCCGCCAAGGCGGCGGCGAGCGACGCGATCATCTCCGCGGGCGGCTCGATCACCCACCACCACGGGGTCGGACGAGACCATCTGCCGTGGTACCGCCAGGAGGTCGGCGAGCTGGGGATCGAGATTCTGCGCGCCGTCAAATCCTCGCTCGACCCAGCCGGAATTCTCAACCCGGGCATCCTGGTGCCACGGTGAGCGAGACCAAGTACGTCCGCAAGCTCGCCGAGCTCGTCGTCCGATTTGGCGCCAATGTGCAGCCGGGGCAGATCCTGACGCTCGGCTCCGAGCCGGGGAAGGAACACATGGCCCGAGCGATCGCCGAGGCGGCCTACGAACACGGAGCGCTGTTCGTCGACCTCCGCGTGTTCGACCTCTACCTCAAGCGCGTTCGGGCGCTGCACGCCGACCCGGACACGCTCTCGTTCGTGCCCCCGTGGTACGGGCAGCAGATGCTGGCCTACGGCGAGCACCGCTGCGCGCGGATCGGGCTGACGGGTCCGGCGAATCCGCACGTGATGGACGGTGTTGACCCTGAGTTGCTCGGGCGCGACGCGCTCCCGCGCGTGCGCGAGGCCAATGAGGTGCTCAACGCGCGCACCACGAACTGGAGCCTGATTCCGTGCCCGACGCCGGGCTGGGCACGGCTTGTGTACCCGGAGCTCGAACCGGCGGCGGCGTACGAGCGACTGTGGGAGGAGATCGCGCGCGTCTGCCGCCTCGACGAGCCCGATCCCGTCGCCGCCTGGGAGACACGGCTTGACCGCCTCACCGAGCTGTGCCGCACGCTCGACGAACTTCGCCTCGATCGCGTGCATTTTGAGGGGCCGGGGACGGATCTCGAGGTCGGGATGCTGGAGGGCAGCCGCTGGCAGGCGGCACGCCTGTCGACCGTCGACGGAATTGAGCACGTGCCGAACATCCCGACCGAGGAGGTGTTCACAACCCCCGACCCGGAGCGGACCGAGGGGCATGTGACGTCGACCAAGCCGCTCGAGCTGACCGGGACGACGATCACCGGCCTCCGCGTGCGCTTCGAAGGTGGACGCGCCGTCGAGATCGACGCCGACGAGGGCGGGGCGGCGCTCAGCTCGCTGGCGTCGCAGGACGACGGCGGCCGTCGACTCGGCGAGGTGGCGCTGGTCGACCGCGAGAGCCGCATCGGCCAGCTCGGGACGATCTTCTACGACACGCTGCTCGACGAGAACGCGGCGAGCCACATCGCGCTCGGCCAGGGCCTCGAGTTTGCGATCGAGGGCGAGCACGCGCGGAGCCGGGTGAACTCGAGCGCGATCCACGTCGACTTCATGATCGGGTCCAGCGACGTCGCGGTGACCGGGACGACCGTGGACGGGCGCGAGGTCCCGCTGCTGCGACGCGGCGAGTGGCAGTTGTAGGGCGCCGCCTCGAAGGCGCTCACCGACGGACCGAGCTACGCTTCCGGCTTGCGGTGCTCCTGCGGAGAGGTGCCGGAGCGGTTGAACGGGCGCGACTGGAAATCGCGTAACGGGGGTTAACCTCGTTCGGGGGTTCGAATCCCCCCCTCTCCGCCTTACCTACAACCCGCGGCGAGAACGCGTGGCGCCGAAGTTGTGCAACTTGACCACGCGGTTGTACAGGGTTTGTCGCGAACCTATACTTTTCCACGGTGGGGTTATGAACGGATTCAATCGACCGTCAACACCTGCACTCCGGCTCGTTCACGCCGCTGAAACTGCCCCTGAGCAGTGGAGTTGGTTCTGCGGCCATTGCGCGGAGCCGTCGCCAGGTGGCCAGCCGCCTCCTCCGGGCGGACGCGTCTGCTCGTCGTGTGGCTTCGGCGTCATGCTCGAGGCGCGCGCCGACATCGTCCCGGGTCCGCGGGACGCCTTCCTGATCGTCGACTCGGCGCTCGTCATCCAGGCGCTGTCTCGTGAGGCCGAGCGGCTGCTCGACGTCAACGAGGAGGCTGCCGTCCATCATCCGGTTTCGGAGCTGCTCGTCACCGCTGACGCCGAGGCCCGTGGCCGCGTTGGCTTTGCCGGCGCCGTCGCCGAGGCCGTGGCCGGCACCCAGGACCCGATGCACGCGTTCGTCCGCCCGTGGAACACGTTCGGTGTCCGGATGCGGGCGAAGATCGCGCCGTGCGGGCCGCCCCGCGCCGCGCTGATCCTGCTCGAGAGCGGGACTCCAGGGCTGCGGGCCGTCGGCCCGGCGTAGGCGCGACCGTCGTTCGTAGCCGCGGCGGTCGTTCGTAACCGCAACCGTCGCTCGTAGCCGCGGCGGTCGCTGACCCGTCGTGGGCCTCTACGCCGGGGCGGCGGGCGGGAGCACTGCGGGCGCGCCCCAGCGGACGAGCACCTCGGGCAACGCCACCGACCCGTCGTCCTGCTGGCCGTTCTCGAGCAGCGCGATGATCGTCCGCCCGACCGCGACTGCCGTGCCGTTGAGGGTGTGAACCGTCGCCGGGCGACCGTCGGCCGGGCGGTAGCGAATGTCAAGCCGCCGCGCCTGGTAGTCGGTCGTGTTCGATGTCGAGGTGAGCTCGCGGTAGCGACTCTGGCCGGGGAGCCATGCCTCGCAGTCGTACTTCTTCGCCGCCGAGGCCCCGAGGTCATCGACCGCGATCGCCACGACCCGGTAGGGAATCTGAAGATCCTGGAGGATCGACTCCTCGGTCGCGAGCAGCCGCTCGTGCTCGGCGAGCGCATCCTCCGGCGCGACGAAGCTGAACATCTCGACCTTGTCGAACTGGTGCACGCGGAAGATGCCCCGGGTGTCCTTGCCGGCCGCGCCCGCCTCTCGGCGGAAGCAGGTCGAGAAGCCGGCATAGCGCGCCGGGAGTGCGTCGGCGGCCAGGATCTCCTTGGCGTGAAGCGACGCGAGCGGGACCTCGGAGGTGCCGACGAGGTACAGGTCGTCGTCCGGGAGACGGTAGATCTGCTGCTCGGTGTCCGGTAGGAAGCCGGTGCCGTACAGCGCCGGCTCGCGTACGAGCACCGGAGGAATGACGGGTTCGAACCCGGCGGCCATGAGCTTCTCAAACGCGTACCGGACGAGCGCCAACTCGATCAGCACGAGATCGCCCTTGAGGTAGGCAAAGCGCGAGCCGGAAACGTTCGCGCCGCGCTCCATGTCGATCCGTGGTCCAGCGAGCTCGAGGTGGTCCTTGCCGGTCTTGCTCGCGTCGCCAACCTCCTTGAGGACCGTGTCCTCGTCGGGGGCATCGGGCGCAGGAAGGTTGGGGAGCGACGCGAGCGCGGCATCCCGCTCCCGTCTGATGGTGTCCTCCTGGTCGCTCAGCTCGCGGCCACGCGCGGCGAGCGCGGCGAGCTGCTCGCGCTCCTCGGGCGTCGGCGCGCCCTTCCGGCCCTTGCTCGCCCGGTTCTGCTCGGCGCGCAGCTCCTCGAGCTGGGTGGTCAGCGCGCGCCAGCGCTCGTCGAGCCCGAGCACGGTGTCGACGGCGGCCGCGGCATCAGACCCGCGGCGCGCAAGCGCTGTCCGGACGGTGTCGGGCTCCTGCCGGATCAGCCTGATGTCGAGCATGGGGGCCGATCCTAGGCGAGCGCCGCGCGGACCGCTCGGCGGGTCGCGTCTACTTCGTCGTCTTTGACGCGGTCGTCGACGTCGACGTGGTCGACGAGGTCGCCGGCGCGCTCGCCGCGGTGGTTGTCGCCGTCGAGCCTGCGGGCGGCAACGTGCCGATCGGCTGGGCGACACAAGGGGTCGTGCCGACGATCTTCGGCGACGCGCGTCCGGCGAAGGTCGCGACGAACTGCGCCACGTTGCGCGCCTGCTGGCCGGTCACGATGTTCTGCGGCATGATCGCGCCGGAGAATCCTCCGTTTTCGATCGCGTACAGGACGCGGTCGATCGGGCGCTCGCAGCGGACATCGAAGTTCGGGCCATCGGTGATCTGCCGGCTGCGAACGTTCGTCGCGGAGCCGTGCGTTCCGGCGTAGGACAGCGTGTGGCAGCCGGAGCACCGCTGCGAGAAGAGCACCGCTCCCTTGTGGACGTCCGGGTTCGACGAGGGAACGTTGAGGCGCTGCGTTCCACACGCGGCGGCGAAGCCGACGAGGGCGGCCGACGACACCACGATGAGAAGGACCCTGATCGGCCGGTTCATGCGGGCGGGGATGATACGAAGTTACGATCGACCAGTGCGGTTCCGTGCGATCTCATGTCTGATGACGGCGGGTGCGTTCCTCGGTGCGGGGGCCCTCTCCGGCTGCGGTCACGACCACCAGGTGGGCAGCGATCGCTCCGTCCGCATCGCCCTGACGGAGTATCGCGTGAATCCCCAGAGCGTGTCGGTCGGCACCGGAACGCTGATGATGCTGATCCACAACTACGGTCGCCTGACGCACAACCTCGTCGTCTCCGAACACGGCACCTCGATCGCCTCAACGCACGGCATCCCGCCCGGCGGGGAGGCCGAACTGGACCTCTCGCTGGCGCCGGGGACGTATCTGATGGCCTCGTCGATCTCCTCCGACGAGGCGCTCGGGGAGTACGGGACCCTCACCGTCCACTGAGAGCGGCGGGCGGATTCTTGCGTCGGGCGGGCAGGACCGACGCCCGGCGCGCCGAACCTGTGTGAGCGATCCCCCGGCGTCGGCCGTGAGACGTTCGCCTCGTTCTCCAACCGCGATCGTCCTCCTACGGCGGCAACCTAGAGGCCGGCGCCGGGGCAGATCGTTGCATCGCGGCGCTATAACCAGCCGGCCATGCTCCGCCCGCCCGATCCCGAGCTGTTCCGCGAGGTCTTCGGACGCTTCGCCACCGGCGTGGCGGTGATCACGAGCGCCGGCCCAAGCGGATCCGGCGGGATGACCGCAAACGCCATCTGTTCGCTGTCGCTTGACCCACTGCTCGCGCTCGTCTGCTTCGAGAACCGGGCCCGAACCCTGCCCATCGTCCGCGAGGCGGGCCGCTTCGGCATCAATGTCCTCCGGGCCGGCCAGGAGGACATCGCGCGCGTCTTTGCCTCAAAGCTGCCGGAGAGCGAGAAGCTCGACGGCGTGGCCCACCGGATGGAGGCCGGCGTCCCGATCATCGACGGCGCGCTCGCCTGGGCCGCCTGCGAGCTCCGGGAACTGCTCGCCGGCGGGGACCACACGATCGGGATCGGCGAGGTGGTGGCGTTGGGCCTCGGCGGCGGCGATCCGCTGCTCTGGTACGAGGGGCGCTACCACAGCCTGCCGCTGACGCCCGACCCCCGCTGACGCCCGACCCCCGCGCGACGGTCCCGGTGGCTGGCTGGCCTTCATCGCCGGACTGGACCTCCGCGGCGCGAAGCTTGGCGATCCACCGCCACCCCCCGACGGTGAACTGGCATTCATCGCGGGCCGGGACCGCGGCTGGGGCTCCTGCTGCAGCCACGTGACGGCCGCGGCGTCCGTGATCGGGGCTGGTCGCAGAGCGGCCCGCGGAGACGAGGCCTGGCCGGCCCCCGCCTACGCCGTCCCCGCCGCGCGCACGAGCAGCACGACGATCACCAACGCCGCGAGCGCCATCACGCCGACCTCCCGTTGGACGATCGCGACGACGACCCGCCGCTGATCAATCTCGGGGAGCTTTCCGACGTCGGCCGCGGACTCGAAGCCGCGGGAGTCAAGGATCATCTGGGCCGAGGCGATCCGGAGCTGCTCGGCGATGAAGGACACGGCGAGCGGGAGCAGGCCGTAGATGATGTGAATCGAAGAGGTCTTGTGGTGCTGGAGCTCGAGGATGCCGCCGAGGGCCGCCTCGAGCACGACGACGATCTGCCCGGCGCGCAGAAATCGCCAGAACCAGACGTTCGTTTCGGCCCGCCACCAGAGCCACGCGCCGAGGAGTCCGGCGGCACCCATCAACACGACCGAGGCGATACCGACGATGATGTGCACTGACTTCACGCAACGCCCCAAATCCTGCCGGGTGCAGCGAGGCGAGCGGACCGATCGGTGTCCGCTCGAACATAGCCGCATTTGGCACTAAGTAACACTTTGTTACAAGCTATCGTTCCTCGGTGATATAACGATCTGCCGATGCTTCGAACTTATCTCCCAGCAATCGTCTTTCTCATCCTTGGCGGCGCTGTGGGATTGCTGTTCTCGGTGCTGAACATCTTTCTCGGCAAGTCGAGGCCGAACAAGTCGAAGGTCTCGCCGTATGAGTGCGGTCTTCCGTCAGAGGTTCAGCGAGGCTTCCGGTTCGGAATCAGCTTCTACCTGATCGCGATGTTGTTCATCCTGTTCGATATCGAGGTCATCTTCCTGTACCCGATCGCGGTCCAGCTCAGGGCGTTTGGGACGTTCGCGATGTCCGAAACCGTCGTGTTCGTGATCCTGCTGATGGTGGCGTTCGTGTACGTCTGGCGGCGGGGAGCTTTGGAGTGGAGATAAAGCGCGAGCCGCTTGGCGGCGCCACCCCAGGTGAGCACAGAGACCTGAACGTCGAGAAGGTGCGTGCGCACGACATGCTGACCGGGCTCGAGGGTGAGGACCTCGAGCGCTACGTCGAGGAGCGCGTGCTGACGACGACGATGGACCGCGCCGTCGCCTGGGCCCGTGGCAACTCGTTCTACCCGCTGACGTTCGGCCTCGCGTGCTGCGCGATCGAGATGATGTCGATCGTCGGAGCCCGGATGGACATCGCGCGGTTCGGCTGGGAGGCGCTCCGGGCGAGCCCGCGGCAGGCGGACCTGATCATTCTCTCCGGCCGCGTGTCGATCAAGATGGCGCCGGTCATCCGGCGGCTCTACGACCAGATGCTTGACCCGAAGTGGGCGATCTCGATGGGCGCCTGCTGCTCGTCGATGGGCGTGTTCAACAACTATGCGCTCGTGCCGGCCGACAAGTTCCTCCCGGTCTCTGTCCACGTGCCGGGCTGTCCGCCACGCCCCGAGTCGCTCGCCCACGGGATTCTGCGCCTGCGTGACCTGGTGCACGGCAACCCGCCCGAGGGCTGGCGCGAGCGCTACGACGCGGAGGCCACCGAGGAGATCCTCGACCCGCCGGCCGGCGCCGAGACCACGGCCGTCAACGTCTTCAAGCCCGGGGACACGGCCGGTGCCTGACGCGACGGGGCTCGAGCTGATCGCCCAGGAGCTTCGCGAGCAGGTCAATGACGGGGCGATCCTCGACACGAACTTCTACCGCGAGCAGGCGACCCTGATCGCGGACCCGGCCCAGGTCCGGGCGATCATCGGCCATCTCCACGATCGGGGCTACAACTTCCTGGCGAGCCTCCACGGCGTCGACTACTACCCGGACGAGCCCCGCCTCGGCGTGCTCTACGAGCTGCTCGACATGGACACCGTCGACCGCATCTCGGTCAAGGCTCGGGTCCCGACCGAGGCCGCGACGATTGCGACGGTCACCGACCTGTATCCCGGCGCCGAGTTTCCCGAGCGCGAGGTCTACGACATGTTCGGAGTGGACTTTGAGGGCCATCCGGACATGCGCCGGATCCTGATGCCCGAGGACTACGAGGGCCATCCGCAGCGTCGCGACTTCCCGATGGGGGGCGAGCCGATCCTGTTCACCCACAACGAAAAGCAGGGCTACGGCCAATGGCAGTGAGCAGCGACTATCGCCGCCGCGAGGAATCGATCACGCTCGCCTCGGAGCCCGCCAGCCAGAGCCACGAGCTGCTGACGCTCAACATCGGGCCGCATCACCCGGCGACCCACGGCGTGCTCCGCCTGCTCGCGACGCTCGAGGGCGAGGTCGTGCGCGACATCAAGCCGTTCATCGGCTATATCCACACGGGGATCGAGAAAACGGCCGAGGGCAAGGCCTACTGGAAGGTGATCCCGGTCGTCGAGCGGATGGACTACCTCGCGTACTACTTCAACGCGATGGCCTACGTGAGCGCCGTCGAGACGCTGCTCGGCGTCGAGGTGCCGCCGCGCGCCCAGTACCTGCGGGTTATCCACCTCGAGCTCAACCGGCTGATGTCGCATCTCGTGTGGCTCGGCACCGGCGCGCTGGACCTCGGCGCGATCTCGATGTTCTGGTACTGCTTCCGCGAGCGCGAGAAGATCCTCGACCTATTCGAGATGTCCTCGGGCGCCCGCATGCACACGCGCTATTTCCAGATCGGCGGCGTGTTTGAGGACGTCCCGCCCGGCTGGGTCGAGAAGGTGAAGGCATTCTGCCGGGACATGCCGAACCGCGCCGATCAGTACGCCGACCTGCTGGAGAAGAACGAGATCGTGCTCGAGCGCCTGCGCGGCGTCGGGATCGTCGACCAGGCGACGATGCTGAAGCTCGGCGTCACCGGTCCGCTGCTGCGCGCCACCGGCAAGCCGTGGGACCTGCGCAAGGCGGCGCCGTACTCGAGCTACGACCACTTCGACTTCAAGATCCCGGTCGGCACCGTCGGCGACAACTACGACCGCTATCGCGTGCGCCACGCTGAGCTCTACGAGTCGGTGAAGATCATCGACCAGGCCATCGAGGGCCTGCCCGAGGGACCTCATATGACTTCTGATCGCAAGGTCGCACTCCCGCCGCGCCACGAGCTGGCGACGAGCATGGAGGCGCTGATCCACCATTTCAAGCTCGTCACCGAGGGCTTCCGCGTGCCGCCGGGCGAGGTGTACTACCCGATCGAGGGCCCGCGCGGCGAGCTCGGCTGCTTCGTCCGCGCCGACGGCTCGTCGAAGCCCGCGCGGGTTCACATGCGAGACCCGAGCTTCGTCAACATCCAGGCCCTGGCCCCGATGGTGAAGGACGGGTACATCGCCGATCTGATCGCGACGCTGGCGATGCTGGATCCGATCCTCGGAGGGATTGACCGATGAGCATGGGCACGCCGCCCGTCCCCCGCTTCGCCCACGGCTCGCGCGTGCCCGGCTGGGATGACTCGGTCGATCTCGAGAAGCCGCCGGCGACGATTCCGGATCCGGCGACGACGCCCGTGCCGGACGCTCTGCGCGAGACGATCGTCAAGGCGATGGCGAAGTACCCCGATCGCCGCTCGGCGGTGATCCCGGCACTCCACGCCGCCCAGAAGCTGCACGGCTGGTGCTCGCCGGAGGCGATCACCGAGGTCGCGGCGGTCATGCAGCTCACCCCGGCCTACCTGACCTCGGTGGCGACGTTCTACGACATGTTCAAGACCGTCCCCAAGCCGCGGGTCGACGTGTACGTGTGCA
>CAWEYQ010000038.1:0-20122 GCA_963813265.1 uncultured Solirubrobacterales bacterium
GCTGTCCGATGAGGCCGACGCATCGAAGCTGGTCGCCTGCCCGACGGTCGCGGCGCCGGCGGTGAACGCGGCCGTCGGCGTTTGGTTGGGCGTGATCGCGATCCAGTACGGGTGGTCGACCGAGATCGCGGCATCCGGCCGTGTTCGCGGCGATGTCGATCGGCGTCACCAGGCCAGTACCGAACGGTTGGCGGTCGGCGACGTAGGCGGTCTTCCCGTCGGGAGTGATCGCGACGCCGGCGGTCAGCTGGAGACTGCCGCCGAGCGGGACCGGCGGCCCGGCCGTGTTGGTCAGCAGATCGATCGGCGTGACCCCGGTCACGCCGACGACGTAGGCGGTGGTGCCGTCCGGGGTGATCGCGATCCCGTACGGCCTCTCGGGCACGCTGATCGGAGTGCCGGCGGTGTTGGTGGCCGTGTCGATCGGCGTGACGTCGTGGGAGTCGGAGTTGGTGACGTAGGCGGTCTTGCCGTCCGGCGTGATCGCGATCGCCACCGGCGCATCGCCGACCGTGATCGCCGGCCCGGTTGAGTTGTCCGCGGTGTGGATCGGTGTGACCGTGCCCGGGGTTTGGCCGTTGACGACGTACGCGGTGCCGCCGTCCGGCGTGATCGCGATCCCGGACGGCCCCGGGCCGACGGGGATCGCGGTACCGGCGGTATTCGTCGCCACGTCGATCGGCGTGACCGTGCCATCAGCGGCGTTCCCCACGTAGGCCGTCTTGCCGTCCGGCGTGATCGCGATCGGGCTCGGAAACGAGCCGACGGGGATCGCAGCGCCGGCGGTGTTCGTCGTCAGGTCGATCGGCGTGACGCTGTCCGATCTGAAGTTCGCGACATATGCGGTCTTGCCGTCCGGGGTGATCGCGATACCCGCCGGGTTATAGCCAACGACGATCGGGGTGCCGGCCGTCTGGGTGGTCAGGTCGATCGGCGTGACGGTCGCCCCGAGGGAATTGGTGGCGTACGCGAACACATCCGCTGACGCCAACCCCGGCACGGCAGCCAACACGCTGACGACGGCCACCAGCGTCACGCCAAACCGACAAGCTGCTCGACACGCGAGCGCCAATCGCAACCGACCGCCCATTTCCATCACCCTTATCTTGGATCGAGGTGCCTCCCCCGGGCATCGACACCTGTCCAGCTGACCTGTTCAGCACAACCCCGCACCGATCCAGCCGAAGAACTACGGACTCAGATGCCTTCGACCGGTGACGCTGTCTGTGGGCGCTATGACCGGACGGCGGCCGGATGCTCGCCCGCGCTGTCAGCGCGTCCCTCAGGATCCTTGACCTGTCCTGTCAAGCCTTGGCCACGCGCTGCCGCCTCGCCAAGGCGGAGGTCACTGGTTCGAGCCCGGTATCGCCCACTTCTTTCGTTGCCGGGCTAATGGACCTGGTAGCAGTTCCACGACCACATCGCCGTGATGTTGCCCCTGAACTGCCAGTTGGTCACGGTTCCAAAGATCCACGAGTACGACCATGCCCATGCGGTGGTCGGCTCGACGTAGACGGCGGCCGGGTACAGGTTGTTGAGAATGATCCGCAGGGGGAGCGGCTGGACCTGGGAGGTGTTGACCCACCCCGGCGGACAGCGCTGGGTGGGCCCTTGACCGAAGTACGCGGACTGCCAGGGCCCGAGATTGATTCCGGCTCCGTAGCAGTACCGCCACGAAACCGAGTGGCCCAGCGCCGACAGGGTGCGTGGGCTGCTGCACGGCTTGACCGCGGCGATGCCTGCCGTCGTGTGGGACTCGGTCGCTGAGGGGGGCCGCGGCGCCGGCAGAGCGGCTGACCGGGTGGCCGCTGAGGGACTCGGCGCCAACAGGCCCCCGGCCGCGAGGACGCCCGTGGCGTTGTGCGGCAATCCGTGACAGCTCACGCGCGCGCTGGCGGTGAACACATGTCTGCCGACGTGCTGTCCGGTCGGCGTGGCTGTGCACTTGGCCGCGCGTGGTCGCGTCGTCAGTTGACCGAGCGGGACTGCGGTCCCGGGAAACTTGTCGAGCCGGAGCTTGATTGTGCCCGTGCCGTTGTGGAGCTTGAACACGCGCACGTATGGGCGCCGGAACACGAGACGACCTTGCGCGCCGCTCCCCACCTTGCGGCAGCGGATCCGCAGGTCGAACGTGCCCTTCTTACGGATGGCGTGATACCTGTAGCTCAAGACCGAGCAGCTGAGGTTGGCCGGCCTCGTCGACAGGAGGATCGCCGGCGGACGCAATCCGGTCGTGTGCGGGACAGTCAGCGTGACCGACGTGACGCCGTTGCGGACCGCGAACGTCTTGACGGTCCGGGCCGCGGCCGCTGCCGAGAATGTCCCAGCCAGGATCGCAGCGGTCGCGACCGACACAGCTAGAGGCGCCAATCTCCCTCTCACAACCCTCTCCTTGCCCCGAGTCCAATCCGCTGCCGACGCGAGCTCCTCACCCCTGTCACCGAACGATAACCGACGGGAACACCGGTCGGTCGATTTGTCTTGCTTGAAATCGGCGGTTACGAGCTATGCGGGCGTCAGCCGCTTCGCCAGCCGCGCCCTGGCCGCGCGCTCGGGCACGGTCAGCGCCTCGAGTGCCGACTCGATGTCCGGCAGCGCGTACACCGACCCGTCGTGCGCGAGCAGCAGGAAGCGGTCGAGTCGGCGCAGGAACGCGCGGTCGTGTGAGACGGCGACGACCGTGCCGACGAACGACTCGAGTGCCGCCTCGAGCGCCTCGGAGGAGTCGATGTCGAGGTTGTCGGTGGGCTCGTCGAGCAGCAGCAGATTGTGGCCTTCGAGCTCAAGGCAGAGGATTTCCAGCCGGGCCTTCTGGCCGCCGGAGAGCGTGTCGGTCGTGCGGTGGGCGGCGTCCTGGAGGCGATAGCGAGCGAGCGCTCGCATCGACGGCTCGACGGCGCCGAGCCGCTCGTGCACGACGTCGAGGACCACACGGCCCTTGAGATCGGCGCGTGCGTTGAGCTGCGTGAACAGGCCGGGCGAGACGCGGTTGCCGATCCGCAGCTCACCGTCGTGGACGAGGGGCTCGCCTGCGAGCAGCCGGATCAGGTGCGTTTTGCCCGAGCCGTTCGGGCCGATCAGTCCGACGCGCTCGCCGAAGTGGATCTCGTCCTCGAACGGGCGCACGAGGCCGCCGATCGCGACACCGCGCAGCGCCACGACAATTCGGGCCGAATCCGCGCCGCGGATGCGGACCTGGATCTGCTGGTCGGCGACGGGGGCCGGCGGCGGCCCGGCGTCGACGAAACGGCGCCAGCGCGTCTCCGCGGCGTTCGCGCGCTTGCTCAGCACGTCGGACATCGCAGCCCGCTGCTTCATCGTCTTGTAGAAATGGAACAGCCGGCGCTCCTCGCGCTTCCACTGCTCCAGCCGGTCTCCGAGCAGTTCCTGGCGCTGCTCCCGCGCCTCCGGGTAGGTCCGGTACGAGCCGCCGTGCGTCCACGTCCCGTTGGCCTCAAGCGTGAGGATCGCGGTCGCGGCCGCACCAAGCAGCTCGCGGTCGTGGCTGATCAACACGATCGTCTTGTTGGAAGCGGCGATCCGCGCCTCGAGCTCGAGCTTCGCCGGGACGTCCAGGAAGTTGTCGGGCTCGTCGAGCAGCAGCACCGCGGCGTCGCTCTCAAACAGCACGTCGAGCACGAGCCGCTTACGCTCGCCGCCGGAGAGGTCGGTGGTGGCGCGCGAACCGACCTCATCGAGCCCGGCGCGAACGATCCGCCGACAGGACGCGTCCCACCGGCCCTCCAGCTCATAGCCACCGAGCTGGGACCAGTCGCCGATCGCCTCGCCCAGCCGCATGCCGGCCTCCCCTGGATCTGCGCCGACGGCCAATTCGCGCTCGGCCGTGAGCATCCGCCGGCCCGCGTCACGCAATCGTGCGGGCGCAGCGGCCAGCAGCAGCTCGCGCACAGTGCGGCCGTCGGCCTGGAGGCCGACGTCCTGCGGCATGTAGGCAAACGTGCCGATATCGACGTCGCCATCATCGGCGGGCAGCTCGCCCGCGAGCACACGGAACAGCGTCGACTTACCGACACCGTTCGCGCCGACGAGCCCCACATGCTGTCCCGGCGTGATCTTGAACGACACCTCGGCGAACAGCAGGTCGCCGCCAGGATGGGCGTACGCGAGATTCGAGACAACGACATGCGACACGGTCGAGTCCAGCCTAACCCGGCGGAAGATGGCCAGGTCATGCGCGTTGGTCCTCGGAAGGGATCACCCGCGGTTCGCAGAAGCTTCGACTGTGGACGATGTCGTTGCCGTCGAGGTCGAGCTTGAGGACGGCGGCCGACGCTACTTCGTGACCTGGGGCCGCATTCAGGATGCGCTTGATCAGGCGCCCCTGCGAGAGCTGGTGCTCTCGGTGGCGTCGCGTTTCGCGCTCGGCGGCACGCCAGTCCGCGCGCGGGTGTGCGAGACGCTCCGTCACGCGGCGGATTCGGATGCCGCCCCGTACTTCTACGAGTGCCTGTTGATGTTCGCGCGGGAGACGATCCCGTTCGGAGAGGGCTATGAAACGTGGCGACGGCAGAAGGCGGCAGCAATGGGCGAGGGTCGCGAGATCGCCTATTGCGGCTCTCCGCAGGAGTAGGGCGACCGCCGGTCGCCGCTCGTCCTCGATCGATCCGGCACGCGGAGGTGCTCACGTCGTCGATGTTCAGCCGCTAGATCCCTCTTGGCTGCGGGTCACGTTCAACGATGGAATCGTGCGGGACATCGACTGCTCGTTTCTGCGGCGCGGAACGCTCGGGGAGCCGCTGCGGGTTCCGGACTACCTCCGGCAGGTCCGCGTCGATCCAGAGTCGCGCACCATCACCTGGCCGAACGGTCTCGACCCCCGCAGCTGCGAAGCGAGGTACGCGCCGCTCGTCGTCGGTCGACCAGGCTGCGAAGACGAGCGATGGTGATCGACCGCCACCCGTCGGCGGTCAATCACCGTGCTTCGCGTCACACGATCGTGATCGGGATGTACTTCGCCGATCACCGGCCGCCGCAGCGTCCGCGAGCCGACCGCCGCTCGCGCCTGACGTCAGCGACGCGTGCCGGCGTCGGCGTGCGCACAAATTGCGCACACCCCGGTTCGAGCTGCTGTTGACGGATCGACGAGACTTGTGATGAACGGTCCGGCGGTGCGTAGTGTCTCGGTTGTCTCGGTTTGAAAAACACAGGCGGTTGCGCAGTTTCGCGGTAGTCGGGAGTCCGGCGGCGGTTGCGCTGGCGGTCGGAACGGCGATCATCGCACCCGTCGGCGCAGCGTCTGCGGTCCGAGTCGCGGCCCACAATCCGATCACGACGGTCGCATCGACAGGGCGTCGCGAGGTACGGCCACCGATACCGCGCGTCAGCACCCTCGGTGTCGCACGCTCGGCGACGCTCGTCAGCTACTGCTGGACCGTGCAGCTCCCGGGGGACGCTGAACAAGGGACGTGCGCTGACGGAACGCCGGGCCATCCCGCCCACACGTTGCGTTGGCGTCCCGGCGTCACGATTCGCGTGGATCTCCGCCTGCCAGCTCATCAGGTGCAAATCCAGGCGGCGCGGTTCGGAACCGCGGGCAATCGTTCGAGCCGCATCGTCGATGTCAAGGTCGTGCGCCTCGGGACGAGTGGGCGCCGATGGATGCTCCGCCTCCCGCAGCAAGCGAAGCGCGATACCGACCTGCTGATCTCGGCATATTTCGCGAGCGGTGATGTCGAAGCCGACCTCGGGATACGTCGCCGCTGAGAGGCTGGCGACCGCCCGGACGACGCGTCGGCATCCGGCAGATCGTCGAGGCGCAGCTCCGCGTCAGCGAACGCCGATTAGATCCACGACGAACACGAGCGTCTCGTCCGGTCCGATCACCCCGCCAGCGCCGCGCTTGCCGTACGCGAGCATCGGCGGGATCGTGATCCGCCGGCGACCGCCGACCCTCATTCCGGCGACACCTTGATCCCAGCCAGCGATGACCTGGCCCTTGCCCAGGCCGAACTTGAAGGTGCTGCCCCGGTCCCAAGACGCGTCGAACTGCTGCCCGGTCTTCCAGGCGACGCCGACGTAATGCACCTCGACGACGCGCCCCGCGACGGCCTCATCACCGTCTCCGACGACGATGTCCTCGATCTCAAGCTGATACGACGGCGCCTGATCGGACGGCACCACGACATCCGGCTTCTCACCTATCGCCATGACCCTAACCTACCGATCCGAGCTCATGACGTCCTCATCGTGGACGCTGGTGATTGCGTGGCGGTAGGGTGCGCGCGATGAGAGCGCTCGTTACAGGTGGCGGTCGCGGCATCGGAGCGGGCATCGCCCGTGCGCTCGCGGGCGACGGCTGGGACGTTCTCGTGGGCGCGCGAAGCCGCGCGCAGGTCGAGGCGGTCGCGGATGAGATCGGCGGCCAGTGGGTGGAGGTCGACGTCGCCGATCGCGACTCGGTCGAGCGATCGGTCGCCGAGGCGGGCGAGCTTGACCTGCTGGTCGCGAACGCCGGCGTCAGCGAGGGTCACGAGCCACGGCCGTCGTGGGAGATCGACCTTGACGAGTGGTGGCACGTCTACGAGGTGAATGTCCTTGGCGTGCACCTCTGCTGCCGCGCGGTGATCCCGGGCATGCTCGAGCGCGGCCGCGGCCGGATCGTGATCACCGGGAGCGGCTCGGCGTATCTCCCGGGCGGCACCAGCACCGCGTACCCACCGAGCAAGGCCGCGGTCTGCCGCTACGGCGAGATGCTGGCAAACGAACTCGCCGGCCGGATCCCCGTCTTCTTCTTCAGTCCCGGCCTGGTGCAGACGGAGTTGACTGCGGGCGCGTTCGCCGACGACGCGCCCTGGACGCCGCCGGAGCTCGCTCCAGAGCTCGTCCGACGGCTCGCCACCGGCCGCTATGACGCGCTCGCCGGCCGCTACCTCCACGCCGAGCACGACAACGTCGATGAGCTGCTCGAGCGGATCGATGAGGTACGCGAGCGCGACCTCAACGCGATCAGGCTCAGACGGTAATTCAGGGTCAGCTCAGCATTCGGGAGACCGGTGGGCGTTACGCTTCGCCTGTGGATGACGATCGAGCGCGCGAGCTGCTGCAACGCGAACGGACGCGCATCGAGGACGAGCTCGCGAGACTGAGCCCAGGAGGGTCGCTGGAAGGCGACGAGAACTGGGAGCCGGGCGACCGCGATTCCGAGGACCTCTACCGGGACGAGCTCAACCTGGGCCGGCGCACGGAGCTTCAGGCGCAGCTCGGTGCGGTCGGCCGCGCGGAGGCGCGACTGGAGGCCGGCCGCTACGGGCTGTCGGTGGAGAGCGGCGAGCCGATTCCCGACGCAAGGCTTGAAGCTCTGCCGACGGCCGAGCGGACGGTTGAGGAGGAGGAGCGCCACCGGCGGGGTTGAGCAGGCTCCGCCCGGCGCCCGCGATAGAGTGCCCGCGTCCTGAGCCGCGGGGTTCCGCATCCAGAAGGAGCAGCTTTGGCAGCTAAGTTCGTTGTGTACGCCGACTCCAGCGGCAAGTACCGCTGGAAGCTCATTTCATCGAACGGTCAGACGACCGCCAGTTCAGGCGAGAGCTTCGCGTCAAAGGCGAACGCTCGGAACGCGGCGGAGCGTGTGAAGGCATCGGCCGCCAAGGCCGACGTCGTCGTCGAGTAGCCCCGCCGGCTTCGGCCGGTCCGCAGTCGGCAGCCGCCGCGGCTCACTACTTGCCGGTCTCGGAGATCGCGAACGCGGCGCTCGCCGTCCTTCCGCGTTGCGGCACCTCGGTCCCGTGGATCGCGTCGTGGTTGCGTAGGTCAATCCCCGCCGCCGTGCTCCACGCGCGCTCTTACGGCGTCAGCCACTCATGCCAGGCCGCGCCCGGATGGGCGATCCCGAGAAGTACCTCGCGGCGCTGCCCGCCCCTGAATGAGAGCCGGCTGATCGCGCCGAACACACCTTCGTCGTGGTTGCGCGCGATCAGCGCGTCCGGCGCCCGCCGGCCGAGGACGGTGTCGGTCGCGGTGGCGCCGAGCGGTACGAGCGGATCGATCGAGACCCAATCGAGGTCGCGCTCGGCACCGGCCGTCTCGATCACCGCGCGGAGCCGCCGCCGCTGCGCGTCGTCAAAGAACACGCTGACGTAGCTGTCCTGGACGCAGACGAAGCGCTCAGCGGGGACCGATCGCAATGCGTCCGCGAGCACCTCAACCGCATCGCCGCGGATCATCGTCGCCGGCTCCGACAACGCAACGTCGACGGCCCGCTCGAACCGGGTCACCGCCTCGACCGTCTGCGGGATACAGGCGGCGAGCCACCCGCGGACGGCCCCGTCGGCAAGCTCGAGCGGCTCGACATCGATGCCGATCCGCTCGACGACGGTCGGGAGTCGCGCCGGGACGAGCGGAGCCGTCGCGCCGAGCATCTGCGTGTCGATCGCGACCGGCGCGCCGTCGGCTCCGACGCTCTGGATCATCACGGCAGGACCGACGAACCGGTACGTGTACCGGTCGAAGTGCAGAGCAAGGCCCGCGCCGGTCCCGATATCGATGAACGTGACGTCCCGTCCGTCGGCGAGCTCCGGATCGAGCGCGAGCACAAGCCCAGCGCATCGACCGACCTCATTCATCTGGTAACGATGCGCCGCCATGACCGCGCGCAGACTGTCGCGGTGATCGAGGCAGAACGCCCGGTATTCGGCGCCGAACGCGTCGCCGAGCGGCGCCTGGCCCTCGCCCGCGCGCGGGAACCAGCCACGGAGCGGCTCGGGTTCAAGCGTGAGCACGAGGTGCGTCGCCGCGGCCGTGAACAGCAGCGCCGGCAGACGGTCCGGTGGGGCGCTCGCCGCGATCGCCCTCAGCTCAGCATCGTCACGGAGCGCGCCGAGCTGCGCGGCGATCAACTGCCACGAGTCGGGCGCACCGTCCGGGGACCACGCGGCCGCGACGACCGCTGCCTCGCTGGCAATGACGTCGGGGTCGGTCGCGAACTGCGGGGGAACGTCCACGCCGTGATCATGACGGACGCCCACGGCAGCGCGCAGACGCACGGCGCGAACACCGGCTATCTACATTTTTTCAATCAACTTTATGTAGTTTACGTGGCACCCGTCCATCGAAAGGAGGACCAATGTCACGTTGGATCAGATATCTCGGTGCCCTCGCCGTGGCGTTCGCGCTTGTGCCGACCGCTGCCGCGAGCGCTCGATCCCATCATCGACCGACTCGCCATCACGAGCGGCGCGAGCGCGCGCTGGAAAGCACGGTGGCCCGCCAGTGGTACGACCTCACCGACCAGACCGTCTCGGCGGCGGGCTTCCCGGAGCCCGCGACCCAGAGCCGCACGTGGGCCGTCAGCTGGCTCGCCGCTGCCCGCGCTCTGCGGAACAGGCACCACGACAACCCGAGCTACAGCGTCGCCGCGTTTGCCCAGGCGCTGCACGACGCGCTCGTCGGCCAGGTCCCAAGCCAGCGGTCAGCGCTCGATACCGCCCTCGGCTCGACGCTCGGCACGATCCCCGACGGTCCGGCTAAGACGGCCGGCATCGCCGCCGGCGCTAAGCAGGCGACAGCGGTGCTCGCCGAGCGCCAGGGCGACGGGCTTGACACCGCGTCGCTCGACATCCCGTTCACGCCACCACCGCCGGGACCCGGCGTGTGGCAGCCGACGCCGCCCACGTTCGCGCCGGCGATCCGGGCGGGGCAGGGCAACGCGCGGACGTTCCTGCTCGGAGCGGCCGACCGATTCGATCCGGGCCCTCCCCCGTCGCTCAGCTCACGTCGGTATCTCCGGTCGCTCGCCGAGGTCCGGGCATACGGCAGCGTGACGAGCACCGTTCGCACCCCGGAGCAAACCGACGTCGCGCTGTTCTGGGAGCCGGCGATCAACATTCAGTACGTGCAGCTGCTCCGCGGCTTGCTCGCTCAGTCGCACCGTTCGCTCGCTGATGACGCGCGGTTCGTCGCGACGTTCAACGTCGTGACGACCGATGCGCAGATCGCGATCTACAACGCCAAGTTCAAGTACGTGTTCTGGCGACCGGTGACGGCGATTCGCACTGGGCAGGTCAACCCAGACCCGGCGTGGACCCCGCTGTTCACGACGCCACGGCACCCGGACTGGCTCAGCGGCCACGGCGGCGTCGCCGGCGCCGCGCAGGTCGTGCTGACCGCGTTCTACGGCCGCAACGCGCCGGCGCCGATTCCCGTCACGAGTCCGAACGACCCGGGCGTGACCCACCAGTACCGCAACTGGGCGAAGGTCACACGTGAGGTGATCAACGCGCGCGTCTGGGAGGGGATCCACTTCCGGTTCTCGGACGTCGTGGGTGCCCGCGTCGGCGACGAGGTCGCGGCCTACGACCTCGCGCGGCTGCGGTCGCTCGGATTCTAGGCCCCCTCTCACCGGAAGTTCAGCGGAGAGTCAGGTGGACACGGAACGCGCCGCGGCCGTGTCCACCGCTCACGCTGCCGACCGTCCCCCACTGCCCGGCCGTCACCAGCACCTGCCGGGATCGAAGGTGAGCCCGTGGGGGCGCCTCCGGCGACGGCTCGCGTTCTGCGCAGTGGTTGGCCTCGCGGCCACGATCTGCGTGACTGCGCCGGAAGGACTTGCGGATTCAGATAGGCAGGTCGCTCGTGCCACTGGAAGAGTGACGATCACGGGCGCGCGGATGCCAGCGATTCGGCCGATCGAGCCGGGATTTATCGGCCTCTCCCTCGAGTACCCGACGCTTCTCCGTTACACCGGGAGCGACCCAGCTCACCTCGATCCCATCCTCCCGCAGCTGCTCCGCGCTCTCTCGCCTGGCGGCTCGCCCTCGCTGCGGATCGGTGGGGTCAGCACGGATCACACGTGGTGGCCGATGCGGCGTATCCGCCGCCCGCCCGGCGTCACGTACACGCTGACCCCGGCCTGGCTCGCAGCCACAGGGGCATTCATCCGGCAGCTCGGTGCGCGGGCGATCGTCGGGGTGAATCTCGAGGCCGGCCGGCCCGCGCTCGCCATCGCCGAGGCCCGTGCCCTGCTTGGCGGTATCGGACGCGCGCGCATTGCCGGAGTCGAGATCGGCAACGAGCCGAGCAACTACCCGTGGTTCGCGTGGTATCGGATTCGGCGGCGCGCCGTCTACGCCCGGCCGCACTCCTATCGCTTCGCCCAGTTCACGCAGGACTTCTCGGCCACCGCCCGCCGTCTGCGCGGAGTCCCGCTCGCCGGTCCGGCGCTGGCGGGATACGGCTGGCTGCGGCATCTCAGCACGTTTATTCACGCACTCCGCCGGGCTGGCGACGGTGACTTTTCATCGCTACCCGCTCAATCGGTGCTTTCCCTCGCCCGGGTCACCGGAGCAGGCAACCCTGCCAAACCTGCTGACACCGTTTGCGTCAGGCGGGTTCATCGCCGCGGCTCGGCCGTACGTCGCCCTCGCGCACGCGCACCATGCACGCTTTCGTCTTGACGAGTTCAACTCCGTGTCATGCAGCGGCAAGGTCGGGGTCAGTGACACCTTCGCCTCCGCGCTGTGGGCCGTCGACACGTTGTTCGAGGTCGCTCGCGACGGCATCGACGGGGTCAACGTCCACACCTTCCCCGGCGCCCCCTACGCACCGTTCGACGTCCTGAACACCGGCACGACGTGGTGGGCAACCGTCCATCCTGAGTACTACGGGCTGCTGATGTTCGCCCGGGCGGCATCGCCCGGTGCGAAGCTGCTCGCCGTTTCGGGCTCGACGCCCTCAGCGGTGCGGATATGGGCGACGCGCGCAGCGGACCGGAGCATGCATGTTGTGATCATCAACAAGAGCATCCTCGCGCCGTATCGCGCGAACCTCTCGCTGCGCACCGCCGGTGGGCCAGCCCATGTACAAAGACTGCTCGCGCCGAGCCTTCACGCCACACGCGGCGTGACGCTCGGGGGCCAAAGCGTCGTCTCGCCGACCCTGACCGGCAACCTCACCGGAACCCCCAGCAACGAGATCGTTCAGCCCAAGGCGGGCGGTTACGTCCTCACCGTGCCGCCGGCGAGCGCCGCGCTACTGACGGTCTCGACCGCTCCGTGATCGCACCACGGGGCAGGCCCGCGCCCCGGCGCCGCTAACTTCAGAGGCGACACCCTCAACGCCTGATCGCCGACATGCCCCGCCCCGTCCACCTCCTGCTCATCTCCGGAAGCCTGCGCAGCGGCTCGACGAACACCGCTGCGCTGAGAACGGCGCGCGCGGTCGCTCCGCCGGAGATAGAGACGACGCTGTACGACGGGATGGGCCGCCTGCCCCACTTCAACCCGGACGACGATCGGGAGGGCGCGGCCGTCGACCCGGAGGTGGCCGCGCTGCGGGCCGCGATCGCCGACGCCGACGGCCTCTTGCTGTGCACACCGGAGTACGCCGGCGCATTGCCGGGCTCGTTCAAGAACCTGCTCGAGTGGACCGTCGGCGACGCGAGCACGTACCGCAAGCCGGTCGCATGGATCAACGTCTCCGGCGTCGCCGCGCCGACGGGCGGTGCCGATGCCCACGACTCGCTACGCAAGGTGCTCGGCTATGTCGGCGCGCACATCGTCGAGCCGGCGTGCGTGCGGATCCCGCTCGCCCGCTCCGACATCGGTGATGACGGCGAGATCGCTGGTGACGCGATCCGCGGGCAGATCCGCGACGCGCTGAGCGTGTTCGCCGACGCGGTGCGCGATCAGGACGCGAGCGCCGCGAGCGCGTAGCGGTCGCTGACGCCGGTCTTCTCGTAGATCGCCTTCATGTGGTCCTGGACGGTCCACGGCGACAGGACAAGCGTCGACGCGATCGCTTTCGCCGAGCGGCCCTGGATGAGCAGCGAGGCGACCTCGCAGCCCATCGCCGAGCACCGTCGACGTCCCGACGCGAGCTGCATGCACGGCGTCGAGCGTGAACCACTCGCCTTCCAGCGCGCGCGTTCGCACGGTCGCCGGAGCGCGACTGCGGTCAAAGCGGACCTGTGCCGCGAGGGCTCGTCAACCCCGGCGGCTTCGAGCGCTACTTCGAGGTGCTCGCGGCCATGATTCACGTGGCGAGTGCGCTTCCAGACCCCGAGCGGATCGCGGCGCTCGGGATCGAGCACGGGAGCATCCCGGTCTGAGTCGCACCGAACTACAGATTGGCCTGTAGGGAGGGCTACGGATGCGCCCCCGCGCGCGCACCGGAACACTGAGCGAAAAGCTCTGGAGCCGAAAGGAGCTCGCCATGCCTGGCTCTCAGTCCGCCGGGTCGACCGTCGCTGCGCGTGCGGCGGGGTGGAGTGCCCGTCATCGCCGTCGAGCTATCGTCGGCTGGTTGGCGTTCGTCCTGATCGCGTTCCTCGTGGGTGGCGCGGTTGGCCAGCGCCACCTGACCAACGCCGAGATGGGGAACGGCGAGTCCGGTAAGGCAACCCAGATCGTCTCTGACGCGTTCCCGAAGCACGCGGTCGAGCAGGTGATCGTGCAGGGTCGTCCGGGCGTGCGGATCAGCGATCCGTCGTTCGTCGCCACCGTGAACGACCTCGTCTCCCGGCTGCGCGGGCTGCGCTATGTCAGCGACATTCGCTCCCCATTGACCGCCGCCGGCCACGGCCAGATCTCGCGGGACGGCCGCTCGACGCTCGTCACGTTCACGCTCGCCGGTGATGAGGCGCAGGCCCCGAAGCGTGTCGTCGCGCCGCTCGGCGTCGTGGCGGCAACGCAACGGGCGCACCCGTCGATCCGCGTCGAGGAGTTCGGCGAGGCGAGCGCGAGTCGGGCGATCATGCAGTCGTTCAGCAGTGACTTCCGCAAGGCCGAGTTCACCTCGTTGCCGGTCACGCTCATCATTCTTCTGTTCGCGTTCGGCTCGCTCGTCGCGGCCGGCATCCCTCTGCTGCTGGGGCTCACCGCCGTGATCGGCGCGCTCGGCCTGCTCGGTCCGCTCAGCCACGTGCTCCCGGTCCCTGAGGGCACGGTCGATTCCGTCGTGCTGCTGATCGGCCTCGCCGTCGGCGTCGACTACTCGATGTTCTATCTGCGGCGCAAGCTCGAAGAGCGCCACGCCGGCCACGACAGTGACACCGCGCTCGCGCGCGCGGCCGGCACCTCCGGGCGCGCGGTGCTCATCTCCGGCATGACCGTGATGGCGGCGATGGCCGGGATGTTCCTTGCCGGCAACAGTGTGTTCACATCGTTCGGGATGGCGACCGTGCTCGTGGTGTTCGTCTCCTTGATCGGCTCGCTGACCGTGCTCCCGGCCGTCATCTCCAAGCTCGGGGACAACGTCGAGCGCGGCCGGGCGCCAATCATCGCCAAGCGCCGCGCCCGGGGCGAGTCACGGGTGTGGGGGTTCATCGTCGACCGCGTGCTCCGCGTTCCAGCTCTGTCAGGCGCGCTCGCGACGGCGCTGCTGCTCGCGCTCGCATTCCCGGCTCTGACCATGCACACCGTCTCGCCCGGCACCGTCGGGCTTCCGCACGACCTCTCGATCATGCGTACCTACGACCGGATCGAGGCGGCGTTCCCGGGAAGTCCGATCCCGGCCATCGTCGTCGTGCGCGCACCAAACACGACTGCCCCCGCCGTCCGGAGTGGCCTGGCGGCCATGGCGCGCGCCGCGCTCGCGAAGCCAACCATGCGCGGACCGGTGCTCGTCACCGTCAGCCCGGACCGCAGCGTCGCCACCGTGACCCTGTCACTGGCGGGCAACGGCACCGACCAGCGCTCGGAGGCGGCGCTCACGAGCCTGCGCACGCAGATCATTCCGGCGACGATCGGCCGCGTCGCCGATACGCAGGCGTACGTCACCGGCACGACCGCTCAGTCGAAGGACTTCAACGACACGATGAAGGCACACCTGCCGCTCGTGTTCGCGTTCGTACTCGGGCTTGCGTTCGTGCTGCTGCTGATCACGTTCCGCTCGCTCGTCATCCCGCTCACGACGATCGGTTTGAACTTGCTGTCCGTTGGCGCCGCATACGGAATCCTCAAGCTCATCTTCCAGGACGGATATCTCCGCTCGTTCCTCGGCGCGACGAACATCGGCGGAGTGATCGACTGGCTCCCGCTGTTCCTGTTCGTGATCCTCTTCGGCCTGTCGATGGACTACCACGTGCTGATCCTCAGCCGCATCCGTGAGGAGCATCTCCGTGGTCGTCCGACGACCGAGGCGGTCCGGGTGGGGATCAAGGCGACGGCCGGCGTCGTCACGAGCGCAGCCGTGGTCATGGTCGCGGTCTTCTCGATCTTCGCCACGCTGAGCGCAGTCGTGTTCAAGCAGCTCGGTGTCGGGCTCGCGATCGCCGTCCTGATCGACGCGACGATCGTGCGCGCGGTGCTGCTGCCGTCGGCGATGACGTTGCTCGGCGAATGGAATTGGTACCTGCCGCGCTGGTTGCGCCTCACGCGGCCCAATGAACCTCAGGCTCCGCGTGGCACGCGCGTCCCCGGCCGGCAGCCTTCGCCGCGTACAGCGCCTGATCAGCCCGCTCGAGTGCGTCCGCGAGCTCGTCTCCGGCGGGCGCCACACCAATCGAGACGCTGACCGAGAGCTGGGCGTGCTCGGGGAACGCCGTGGCGACCTCGGCGACGATCTCTTCGGCCGCCGCGGCGCTGTGGACGGCTCCGGTCGGGAGCCAGAGCGCGAACTCGTCGCCACCGAGCCGTCCCGCCATCCCGTACAGAGACAGGATCCGCGCGATCTCGGTGAGAACGAGATCACCGGTCGAGTGCCCGTGCGTGTCGTTGATCGCCTTGAAGAAGTCAAGATCGCAGAGCAGCACGTCGCCGGCCTCGCCGGTGCGGACCCGCTCGCGGACCGTGTTCATCCAGTGGCGGCGGTTCGAGAGCCCGGTCAACTCGTCCGTGCTCGCAAGCCGCTCGAGCTGCTCGACGCGGTTGGCGAGCACGCCGCCGCCCGGAGCGGAGTCGGTCGCGCTTTCGGCCAGCAGGTCGAGTGCCTCCGGTCCGAGCCCGAGGCTGGCGAGCGTCTCGTTGAGCAGCATCGTGTCCGGGCTCGCGCCGGCAAGCATCCACACGACGGTGTCCGCGAGCTGCACGCACGCGATCTCCGGTGTCGGGGCGACGCATCCACGACGTCCGCCGTGATGCCAGGCGATCGCGTCGACGACGTCGTGGTCGAGACCGGACTGGAGCGCAAACAGCGCGCCCGCGTATGCGTGGTCGATGCCAAAGCGCTCCCATTCCGCGGCCGAGCGCTGGACGCCGCACGGATGCTCATCCGCGATCTCGTCCATCTCCTCCTCGCCGAACGCGAGCGGCATCACGAGCTTGCCGCAGTCGTGCAGCAGGCCGGCGAGGTGCGGAAGCTCGGGCGAGATCCCGACGAGTCGCGCCGCGGCAGACGCGACGATCGCGACCGAGACGGCGTGAATGTGGAGTTGTCCGCGTGAGGCGTGCCCGTTGCCCGGTGCGGTCTCAAAGAAACGAAACGTGACCGCCTCCAGACACAGCTGACGGGTGGCCTTGCGGCCGGCCATCGTCACCGCCTGGCGGACGGTCTTGGCGCGGATCGGCCGACCGGCGTACGCCGAGTTGGCAAACCGCAGGATGTTCGCCGCCAGCGCCGGGTCAGCTTCGAGCGCGGCGACGAGGTCGCTCGTGGCGGAATCTTCGTCCTCGGTAATCGCGAGGACGCGCTGCACGGCCCGGTCAAGCACGGGCAGTCGCTCGCAGCGCGAGATCGCATCGGCTGCGCGAGTCTCGATCGCATCATCGAGTCCCCGCTGCCAAAGGCTGGGGCCACCGGTCATAGTGCGCTCATCGGCGGAAAAGCGCCCGTCCTCGTGGCGGCGGACTACGAGTCCTGCTTGCGGGGAACTACGGATCTGGTGGAAGGTCGCCGCCGTTCCGCGCGGTCTGCCGTTGACTCGTCAACTACAATATCTACTCATGGATACCGTGGCGACTACTGGGCTTAGCGGTTCGGCTCTCGAAGCATGGCGCAGCTACCTCCAGAGCCACGCCTCGATCGTGCGCGAACTGGACGGCGAGCTCGTCGCTGAGCACGGCATGACGAGCCGCGACTACGAGGTCCTGCTGTACCTCGCCCAGGCCGAGGATCGCAAGCTCCCGATGTCGGCCCTGTCCGAGCGCACGATGCTCACCCGCTCCGGAATCACACGCCTGATCGACGGGCTCGTGGCCTGCGGACTGATCGAGCGCGTCTCTTGCGAAAGCGACGCTCGCGTGTCCTACGCCCAGCTGACCGACGCCGGCTACGAGAAGCTCCGCGCCGCCGGCCGGACCCACATCGCCGGCATCCGCCGGCTGTTCCTGGAGCACTTCAGCGAGGAGGAGATCGACACGCTCGCCTCCCTCCTCAGCCGCCTACCCGGCGCCGCTCCCGGCGGAAGCTGCTCGGTCGACGGCGCCGAGACCGGTTGCGCGGTCGACGCCGCCGACACCGGCTGCGCCGTCGAATAGCCCCCTCCCCCCTCGCGTGTTCGTCCCCCTGCGCGGGACGCGTTCCGGCGAGCCGGGTGCGCTCGGTGGGCGCTCGGTGGACGCGCGGTGCGCGCGTCGGCGGCTAAAGATTGTGTAATCAATACTTGACAGCGCAACTGCCTGTGCTACGGTAGTTGCAGGCTCAATCAAATCTTGCAAAGGAGCACCGTTGTCAACCATCACCCCCGTCACGATCCCCGCCGGGACCTACAACGTCGACCCGAGCCACTCGAGTGTCGGCTTCGAGGTCAAGCACATGGGCATCGCCACCGTCCACGGCCAGTTCCGCACGTTCGAGGGCACGCTCGACGCGACCGGCACGGCGCCCGTCCTTCAGGGCACGGTCGACGTGGCCAGCGTCGACACGCGTGACGAGCAGCGCGACGCACACCTGACCGCGCCTGACTTCTTCGACGTCGAGCGCAACCCGAAGATCTCCTTCCACTCGACCACGACCGAGCTCGCCGACGACGGCACGATCCGGCTGAATGGCGAGATCACGATCAAGGGGATCACCAAGCCGATCGAGCTGACCGGCACCGTCGCCGAGAACGGCGAGGACCCCTGGGGCAACCAGCGCGTCGGCGTCGAGGTCGAGGGCAAGGTCGACCGGCGTGAGTTCGAGCTGAAGTGGAACCAGACGCTGCCGAACGGCAACCTGCTCGTCTCGAACACCGTCAAGCTCGTCGTCAGCATCTCGGCGGTCAAGGCGGCGTAATGATGCGGGTGATCGCGATCTCGGGCAGCCTGCGGGCGGCCTCACACAACACGGCGTTGCTGCGCGCGGCCGCGCAGCTGGCGCCCGAGGGCGTGGACGTCGAGCTCTACGAAGGGCTCGACCGGCTCCCGCCCTTCAACGAAGACCATGAGACCGACCTGCCGGCCCCCGAGGTCGCGCGCCTGCGCGACGCGATCGCGACCGCCGACGCCGTCCTCATCTCGACGCCGGAATACAACGGCACCGTTCCCGGTCAGCTCAAGCATGCGATCGACTGGGCCTCGCGGCCCTACGGTCCGGGCGCGGCCCTGTGGGGCAAGCCAACCGCGGTGATCGGCGCAAGCACGACCGACTACGGCGCAATGTGGGCCCAGGATCACCTCCGCAAGGCACTCGGCATCGCCGGCGCGCGCGCACTCGAGGTTGAGCTCCCGGTCGGAAAAGCACAGCACCGCTTCGACGACGACGGATCGCTGAACGATCCAGAGACCGCCGAGCGGCTGTCCGAGATCCTCACGGCCTTGATCGACCATCGCCACGAGCTCACGCAGGCGGCGTAGGCTGATCATGTCGATGGCAACGCAGCTTCCAACCGACGCCGACGGCGGCTTCCGCTCGATCGACGCACGCACCAGGATCGGCGCGGTCCACCTCACGGTCAGTGACATCGCGCGTTCCCGCGCGTTCTACGAGGCCGCGATCGGCCTGTCCGCCAGCGATGGCGAGGACGGGACGGTGGCGCTCGGCGTCGCCGGCGGCCCGCCGCTTGTCGTGCTCCACGGAGACGCCTCGGCCCCGCCGCTCGACCCGCGCGCGACCGGTCTCTTTCATCTCGCGATCCTGATGCCGACCCGGCGGGATCTGGCGGTGGCGCTCGCGCGACTGGCGAACGCACGCTGGCCGCTCGCCGGCGCGAGCGATCACCTCGTGAGCGAGGCGCTCTACCTGAGCGATCCGGACGGGAACGGAATCGAGATCTACCGTGATCGTCCCCGCGAGGAGTGGCCCGAGCGCGACGGGACGATCGAGATGGCGACGCTGCCGTTCGACCTGCACGGGTTGATCGATGAGCTGCCCGCTGACGAGCGGGAACTGCCCGCACTCGCGCCCGCCGGCACGGTGATCGGGCACGTGCATCTTCAGGTCGCGGAGCTCAACGAGATCGAGGCGTTCTACAACGGCGTCCTCGGGTTCGACGTCATGGTCCGCACCTACCCTGGCGCCCTGTTCGTGTCGGCCGGGGGCTACCACCATCACCTCGGCCTCAACGTCTGGAACAGCGCGGGTGGATCTGCGCCGGCGCTTGGCGCGGTCGGCCTGCGGTTCTACGAAATCGTGCTGCCGGACGCCGACGCGCTCGCTTCGGTGCTGGCACGGGTGTCGGGGGCCGGCCTCGCGGTTGAGTCGCGTGACGACGGCTCGCTCCTCCGTGATCCGTCCGGCAACGCCGTCCTCCTGCGCGCCGCGGCCTGATCACGCATCCGGCGGGCGGGACCCCCCGGGGGGATTGTCCTTTGGGGAACACCCCCTGTTCCCGAAAAGCCAATCCCCATCCGCCCAGGCCCGGCCGCGGCTGCCGCGCGCGGGCGTCGCCACCCCGCCACCGCTACCCTTGAACCTCCTCGGCGACGTGGCGGAGTGGCTACGCAGCGGCCTGCAAAGCCGTCTACACCGGTTCGATTCCGGTCGTCGCCTTCGCCGATTAGCAGGTAAAACGCGGCTTGTAACAAACCGCATGTGTCCCCGTTGTGTCCCGAGATTCGAGCACCGCGACGAGGCGCGCTACGCCTATGTGCGGTCGCCAGGAGCGCCCATTCCTGGCGGACGCACGGCGCCGTGCTCGTCGCCTGGAGCACGTCGCTCGTCGTCAAGCAATGCAGGTCGCCGCCCGTGAGAGGGAGCTTGAGCCTTCCCGGCCGTTTCCCGAAAGTGCCAGTATTTGCAGGATAATTCGATTGCCCTCGGGACGTCTAGACACCCAGATGCGCGGCGCGATGTACGCGTTTGGTACGCACGA
>CAWEYQ010000039.1:0-39318 GCA_963813265.1 uncultured Solirubrobacterales bacterium
ATTCGAGGTTGTCCGGAAGTTCGTAGAAGTTTGAGGCGGTCCTCCCGGCCCGTCCGCTCGTGTTGGGAGCGTTCGTGGTCGCCAAACCAAGTCCGTCACGGACAGGAGGACCGCCATGAAGAAGGTATCCGGCTCGAAGGTCGTCACGACCACGGAGGCGTCGGAGTTGCCGCTGCCTGCAGAGATTCAGGAAGCGCTCGGTGAGCTGGTCGGGGCAGCGAGGGACGGGCTGCTCGCGCTGAGCGTTGGTCTCGGCCTCGGCGTCGTGCATCAGCTGATGGAACGGGAAGTCGATGAGGTCGTGGGCCCGAAGCACAAGCAGATCCTGGATCGGACGGCGAAGCGTCACGGTCACGAGGATGGGTCGATGACGCTCGGTGGCCGGCGCGTGCCTGTCAGCCGGCCGCGGATGCGGACCGCCGATGACAAGCATGAGCTGCCGGTCGCGAGCTACGAGTACTTCGCCGACCGCGACCCGCTGACACGGGCGGTGATGGACCGGATGCTCGCTGGCGTCTCGACGCGCAAGTTCGCGGTCGTCGGCGAGCCGGTCGGCGAAGAGGTCGAACAGGAAGCCAGCTCGACTTCGAAGAGCACGGTGTCGGAGCTGTTCATCGAACGGACCCGCACCGCGCTGGGCGAGCTGATGAGCAGACGGCTGGATGACGTGCGCCTGGCGGTGATGATGCTCGACGGGCTCGAGATCGCCGAGCGCACACATGTCGTCGCGCTGGGGATCTCGACCGAGGGCGTGAAGATCCCGCTCGGGCTCTGGGAAGGCAGCACCGAGAACGCGACGCTGGTCTCGATGCTGCTCGCTGACCTCGTCGACCGCGGGCTGGATCCCGAGCAGGCGATCCTGTTCGTGATCGATGGTGGGAAGGCGTTGCGCCGCGGGATCAAGGACGTGTTCGGCGAGCACGCGCTCGTGCACCGCTGTCACCGCCACAAGGAACGCAACGTCACCGATCTGCTGCCCGAGCGCGACCGGCCGAAGATCCTCGTGCGGATCCGCGGCGCGTGGGCGCTCACGAACCCGCTGCTGGCCGAGGAACGGCTCGAGCTGCTCGCCTCAGAGCTGGAACGCACCTGGCCCGACGCCGCCAGCTCGTTGCGTGAGGGGATGGACGACACGCTGACGCTGATGCGACTCGGGATCACCGGGCAGCTCGCGAAGACGCTCTCGTCGACGAACCCATGCGAGTCGATGATCGAGATCGTCCGCTACACGCAGCGCAACGTGAAACGCTGGCAGGACGGCGACATGCGCAAGCGCTGGACCGCTGCCGGGATGCTCGTCGCCGAACAGCAGTTCCGCAGGATCATCGGCTACCGCGATCTGGCCAAGCTCGTGATCGCGATCGAGCGTCACTCCCTCCTCGTCGCCGAGAAGAACCGTGACCATCAGGAGACCCGCCAGCCCGTTACCGTGTAACCGTCAACCCGTGAGGATCGTCACCGAAGTTCCACGACGATCCGGGCAACCTCAGCGATTCGCCGCCATTACCCAAGGCAGGAGCCCAGTGCGGTAGTCCTGCACGCTGGGATCTGTGCGGGGGGCAGCGCGAGCCCATTGGGCGAAGCGCTGTCCCTACCGCGACAGCAGGACTTCGTCGGTTTCTCCTACGGGTTTCGGCCCGGGCGTGGTCAGCATGATGCGTTGGACGCGCTCGCGGTCGCGATGGAGCGGAAGAAGGTGAACTGGGCGCTGACGCTGACATGAGCGACTTCTTCACCGGCCTTGACCAGTCGTGGCTGGCGAAGTTCCTTGAGCACCGGATCGCGGATAGGAGGGTCCTCGGGCTGATCCAGAAATGGCTCAGCGGCAGGAGTCATCGAGGACGGGGATGGTCAAGACCGGAGGCGGGGACGGCGCAGAGGACTTCGGCATCGCCGTTGCTCTCAACGTCTACCTGCATTACGTGTTCGACCTGTCGGCCGACCACTGGCGGCGGCGTCACGCGCGCGGGGACGTGATCCTCTCGCGGTTCGCCGACGACTACGTGGCGGGCTTTGAGCATCGTGAAGACGCTGAGCGGTTCCTTGCCGAGCTCGGCGAACAGGTTCGCGAAGTTTGGTCTGGAGTTGCATCCGGAGAAAACGCGGTTGATCGAGTTCGGTCGGTTCGCCGCCCGAGATCGACAGCACCGCGGGGTCTCCAAGCCGGACGACGTTCGATTTCTTGGGCTTTACGCACATCTGCGGGAAGGACAGGCGGGGACGGTTCAAGCTCAAGCGGGTCACGAGCAAGGAAGAAGATGCGCGGCAAGCTGCACGCGGTCAACGCCGAGATGCGGCGTCGGATGCATCACCCGATCCCCGAACAAGGACGCTGGCTCGCCCGCGTCCTGGCCGGGCACTACAACTATTACGCGGTGCCCGACAACAGCACAGCGCTCCGTGCGTTCCGATTCCGGGTCATCTGGCACTGGCGACAGGCGCTTCGGCTCCGCAGCCAGAAAAGCGAGATCACCTGGGAACGCGTGCGACGCCTCGCCGATCGATGGCTACCCCTTCCGCGGATCCTGCACCCCTGGCCGAGCGTGCGCTTCGACGCCAGAACCCAAGGGAAGAGCCCAGTGCGTTAGACGCGCACGCTGGGATCTGTGCGGGGGGCCGCCAACGACGGCGGTCCCTACCGCGATTGATCCCGCTGGGGGAGGCGTTGCGGCCGCTCAGTCTTTCTGGGCTGTCCACCGATCGGTGGCGGGCAGGAGCCTGCCGGGAGCCGGCCGCGGCGATCTGTGTGACGAGGGGCGTGGCGCGCACGGGGCCAGGTCATGCGGGGGCGAGTGCCTCCTCTCCGAGTTCGCGCAGCGTGTGGTAGCTGCGCTTCAGCAGCTTCCGCGCGACCGACAGGCACGCGCGGTTACCGCCGATCCGCTCCTTGGCCTGCAGGTAGTACTCGCGATCCGGGCTGCGCTCACCGCGGCGGGCGACCTGCGCGGCCTCGTACAGCGCCCAGCGCAACGCGGGCGGTCCTTGGCGCGAGATGTGCCCGGGCGCGCGGTGCCGATCGGACTGATACACGGTGATCTCCAGCCCGGCATAGCGGACCGCTTGGCGGGAGGAGGAGAACCGGGTGCAGTCCCCGAGCTCGGCGAGGATCGTGACCGCGGTCAGCTCGCCGATCCCGTAGTGCGCCATCAGCGCCTTGCACCCGGCCTGGCGGCGCGCATACGCGCGCAGCTCCCGATCCAGCGGCGCGATCTGCGCCTCGAGCGAGTCGATCACCGCGAGCGCGACCGTGACCTGCTCGCGCGCGGCGGCGCTCAGCGGCTGCGCGGCGAGCCACTCGCGCCCATCCCCGACCAGCAACGAGCGGCGCTGCGGGCAGCCATGGTGATACAGCGTCGCCTGGATCCGCTGCTGCCACTCCGAGCGCTGCTCAGAAAGCGTGTGCCGCAAGCGAACCCGCGCGCGGAGGTCGAGGATGTGATCGGGCGGGATCCACGACTCCGGCAGCCGCCGGATCATCAACAACTCCCGCAGATGCCGGGCGTCCGCGCGATCGCCCTTCGCGCGCTTCTTCGACCCCCGCAGGTCGGCGGTCTCAGCCGGCTCCGCAAGATGCACCACCGCGCCGACGCGCCGGAGCTCCTCGACCACGAACCGCCAGCCCGTCGTCGCCTCCAGCGCGACCTCAAGCTCCCGGCCGCGGAAACGCGACAGCCACTTCCGCACCCCAACGCGGTCCGCCGGCACCACGCGCGTGCGCTGCACCTCACCGGTCTCGGTGTCGATCCACTCACCGGTGATCTGTCCTCGATGCTGGTCAAGTCCCATTACGATGCTCACTCGGGGCCTCCTCAAGCTCCACGGTTACCAAGCCTGCGCGGACACGCTCCGCGCTTGAGCTGAGGAGGTCCCTACACGTCTGGTCAGACGGACTGCTCATGACATCTTTCGCTGACCCTCGAGCAACCTGGCGGTCGACGACAGCCGAGCCTCGAAGAGCTCGCTTTGCAAGCTACTCGCAGCGAAGCATGTCTGTACATGGCTCGTTCGGACCTCGTCGGGGGGCCCATTCGACCCCCCCGATGAGCTCAGAACCACCGGAGGCTGTGCCCCGCCCGAGCTACTCAGCTCGTGTCGTCCACTGGCGCTTACTCGCGCCTTCAGCGAAGCCCTAGTCTTCAGGCCAGGTGCCGGGACAGCAGGATTCCACCACGGAGACCCCACGGCCGATCACGGTCGTTGTCGTCGACGACGAGCAGATGATCCGCCGCGCCCTGGCTCAGACGCTGACCGGCGGCGGGCTCGACCTTGTCGGTGAAGCGACCAACGCGCAAGACGCCCTCAGGCTGGTCGTCGACGTGCGTCCTGACGTCGTCCTGATGGACCTCCGGCTTCCCGACAGCCCAGGCGTGCAAGCTATCGAACAGCTCGCCTTGCTCGCCCCCGCCTCGCGCATGCTGATCCTCACCCGCACCGAGCAAAACCGGGTCGTCGAGGCGATCGTCGCCGGTGCCAGCGGCTACATCCTGAAGACCGCCCCGCCGGAAGCGATCATCGCTGCGGTCAAGGCAACTGGCGCGGGAGAGTCGGTCATCTCCTCACAGATCGCAGGGAAACTCCTGCAGCGCATCCGCGAACGTGACATCCCCATCACCAGCACCAGTGAGAACGCTGCGAGCGCGATTCGTGCCGTCCTGACCGAACGCGAGTTAGAGATCTTCGAACGGCTCGCCAGCGGCGGAAGCAATCACGACATCGCGCACGAGCTGTCGCTCAGCACCAACACCGTCCGCAACCATATCGCCAGCATCCTCGCGAAACTCCATCTCGAGAATCGCATCCAGGCAGCCGTCCAAGCCGTGCGCAGCGGCATCTCCTAACACCACGACCGCGTCGATCTCTGCCTGACGGGGTCACACCTCGACAGCCGCCGCGCTCAGCACAAGTGGCCAGCCATGCAACGCGCCAGCGACCTCGCCGATCACGATCATCGACGAACTGGCGGCGCGCGGCTTGAGCGCGCCGCCGACATTGGGCGCTTCCAGCGGAGTCAGCCGCCGCACTCGCTCGATCGGCGGCAGTTCCAGCCGCATCGCGACCTGCGGCCACCCGATCGATCCTCGACCGCCTGCGAGCACGCACTTCACAGGTCGTTCACAACAATCTGAAGACTGGGAGCTGTGCGGATCGCGGCTACGGATTCTCTCCGGATGCGCCCCGACCACTTCAGCGGCAACGAGGCAGGTCCGGGCTCGGCTCTGAGCGGTACGCACCTTGCTCGGTCGTTCGAACGGCGGTCGTCAGACGTGTCTTATCCGCCGGCAAGTTGTACTGCCTTGACGACGAGGAGGATGACGTCGACGGCGAGGTAGCCGCTCATGGCGAGCATCGCGGCTCTACGCCCGGCAGACATCTCCGGGCGGGCAAGCAGGGTGAGCGGCGGCATCGTCCACTGTGCGCGGGGAATCTTGGGAGCTGCCTCGACGATTCCCGCGGTTGTCGCCTCACGGCGCGACCGCAGCGACATGAGAGCGAGCCCGACGAGGCCAGCAGCGAGGACCATCCCGCCGATGAGCGCGAACGTCGTGACGTTGATGCTCGGGAACACCGTGGTAGCCATCAGGATCAGGGAGAGCAGGACAAGGGTCGCGACGATGACGCCGGAGAGTGCGTTGAGCCAGGGTCGGTTGCGCAAGGGTCGGAGCACTTCGCGGTCGTTGCAGAGCAGTAGGAGGAACACGCTGGCGCTCGGGAGCAGGACGCCGGCGAGTGCTTGGACGGCTTCGGTGATGACGCCGAGTGGCGCGCCGGGGATGAGCACGATCGATGCCGCGCAGGCGATCACGCCGGCGAACAGTCCGTAGAAGAGCCTGGCGTCTCGCCAGGTGCGGTGCAGTGAGCTTTTGGTGCCGAAGATGTCGCCGACGGCGTAGCTGGTGGATAGGGTGAGCGCGCCGGCTCCGATCAGGGAGGCGTTGAGCAGCACGATCGCGAAGATCGTGCCGGCGGTCGAGCCGAGCGTGTGGTCGAGCGCGGTGGCGGTGGCGCCGGCGTCGGTGAAGTGTTCGAGGTACGGGGTGCCTGGAACGCGAACGCGGAGACGCAGATCAGGGCGGCGGCGCCGACGACGACCACGAGACCGCCGAGCCAGGTGTCGACGCGCTCGTAGTTGATCCAGCGGGGGTGATCCGCTTGTCGATGATGTTCGACTGCTGAAAGAACAACTGCCACGGCGCGACGGTCGTGCCGACCGGCACCGCGATGTACTTGGAGACTCCGAGGTAGCCGAGCGCGAGGCTGACCCCGATGAACTCGGTCGTGATCGTGAGGAAGTTCAACACGAACAGGTCTCCGACGGAGAACCAGCCCCAGAAGCGTCCGAAGCGCTCCTTGATGAGCCGCGCATGCCCCACACCGGTGACCGCACCGAGACGCACCACCATCTCCTGGTTGACGATCAGCACCGGAACCAACAGGAGCAGCACCCAGAGCAGACTCGTCCCATAGTTCTGCCCGGCCCGCGAGTACGTCGCCACGCCGCCGGCGTCGTTATCGCCGACGATCACGATCAGCCCCGGGCCAACGATCGCGAGCAGCGCGAGCAACCGCGCCCGGAGGCCGTGATGGCTCTCCTCGTGCTGGCCGATCTTCCCGAACGCGCCCTCGATGTCACCGATGTGCGCTGAGTCGAGCACGAACCGCTCGCGCGGCGCCGCGACGGACGGCGACGGGGCAGGCGAAGCGGGCGAAACAGATGCAACGGGCGGCGCGGGTGAAACAGACGGAGCGGGAGGCCCGGGTGAAACGGACGGAGCGGCCGAAGCAGGCTCCGCGGGCGGGGCGCCGCCCAACTGCGGCGATCGGGCGAGCACCGGGACGGTCGGCCTGTAGGCACGCTACTGGTGCCGGTTGTAACGCGTGAGCCGTGAGCGCGGCGAATTCACCCGTGCTTCGGCCTACTCGCCGCGTGCGAGGTTGGTGGCGAGTTCAGGCGTGAGCGATTGGGTCGAGTTGCTCGACTGCGTCGAGTTCGGCGGAGAACACCCGCTGCCAGGTCGAGCGCTCGGCGAGAGCTGCTGCCGCGGCGAGGTTCTCGTGGCGCGCGAGCGCCCGGCGGAGCGTCCGGGTGAGGTCTTTGACGTCGCCTGCCGTGAATGTGTCGATCAGCCCGTCGGCGACTGCGGCTGCGGGCGTCTCGTCGCAGGCGATGACCCGTGCGCCGCTGGCCGCCGCCTCGAACACGACGAGGCCGAAGGTCTCGTGCGGCCCGGGATCGACCACGCAGGCGGCCTCGCGGTAGAGCCGGGCCAGCTCGACGCGGTCGCTGACGAACGGGCTGAAGCTCACGCGCTCGGCGAGTCCGATGTGCTTGGCTCGCGCGGTCAGCGCGTGGTGTGCCGGGCCGTCACCAACGACGAGCACGGGTCGTGGCGGGTCGAGCAGCAACGCGGCGACGAACAAGTCCTCGATCCGCTTCTCATGGGAAAGCCGGCCGACGTACAGGAGATGCTCGGAGCGCGTCGCCGGCTCGGGGCGAAAAGCAGGGTCGACACCGAAGCGCAGTGGGATCGACGCCTCGCGCCCGGTGTCTGGCAGCGGGTCGACAACCGACATGACGGCGTCGACGGTCCTGTAGGCATGGCGATACACGCGGCGCAACAGCGGCACGTACAGCGCGTCGGGGCCCGGGATCGCAGCCGCTCCGAGCGCCGGTGTCGCATGGTGCACCGCGATCACCTTCGCGCCGAGCCGGTGCGCGAACTCCGTCACGCCGTGCGGTCCCCAGAAGGGGTCGTGCAGGAACACGAAGTCGGGGTGCACACGGCGCAGCGTGTCCTTCAGCGCTCTGACTCCGAGCGGGATCCGGTACCCGTTCGAGGCGACCACGCGAACCGAGCGAACCTCATGGCGAGCACCGTCGTGGACCTCGCGGCGCCCCGGCACGATCACGTGATGCTCGAATAATTCGCTCGCGGCGGCGAAGCGCGCTTTCTCGTTGAGATAGGTACGGATCCCGCCGCTGCGCGGACCGTAGAACATCGCGACATCGACGACGACCGGACCTCCGGCAGGGGCGTCGCGCGTGACCGGGTCTGCCCTCACCATCGAATCCTTGCATCGCTACCGCGACGGATTCCTACCCAGCTGTGAACGAGAAACTCCACGACGCGGCGGAAACGGGGAGCACGCTCGGGTTGAGCGTAGTTCGCCGCCGCTCGACACGGGGGTTGCTGCCGATGTCGCGCTGCAGGAGCGCTGCGAACCTTTGCGTGTGGCCGAGGACGCGCGTTTGGAGGCGCCCGACCGGGCCGGACACTCCGCGGACGGTCGCGTCGTGCTGTCGCGTTTGCGAGCAAGCACGGCTCGAGTGGCAGGATGTTGCTGTCGGCGATCCGTTCCGCCTGCACCCCGACGTCGCGCTGCGAGTCGCGCGCGTCGAGCCCCGTCGGTCCTTGGTTCTCCGTGGCGCCGTGCCGCTTAGCGAGACGGCTGCCCCACCGTATGACTTCTCCTGGGCGTTCGTTCTGAACGCCGCTGCGGACGGCTCGACTAGACTGATCGTGCGCGAGCGCTACCGCTACACGCGGCGCTGGGGACCGCTGCTCGTCGAGCCGGTTCAGCTCGTCAGCTTTGTGATGAGCTCGAAGATGCTCCGTGGGATACGGGGTCGCGCTGAAGGTCGGCGTGCTGCGCGGGCGCGCCGCGCAAAGGACGCAGTTGTGAGCATGACCATCCAGCTAACCATCGACAGCCAGCTTCCAGTCGGCCGCCCATCACTGGTCGTTATCGCTTGGTGAGCGGCGCCGACCCAGTCGTGTCGATGGTCGGCTCGGGCTCGGCGCCGGCGATGCTGTCGGCGCGCGCCCTGCTGGAAGGCAACAACGTGGCGCACCGCTGGATCGACGCCGATTCTGATCCGGTGGGACGTCTGCTCGCCGAGGAATGTGCCCTCGGAGTCGACACGCCGGTCGCGGTGTTCGCGGACGGCTCCCAACTGCCCGCGCCGGTGGAGTTCGTCGAGCCTGGTCCCGCCCGAACCGGCGAGGAGCCGGAGCAGACGCACGCTGGCGCGGAACGGCGTACCGGGATGGCAGTGCCGGCGCGAACGCCCCCACACCGTGCGGAGGCCTACCTGGCCAGCATCCAGTGGCGCAGCGAGCTCGCACGCCGCGCGGGGCTACGCACCCACCCTGAGCATGACCTGTACGACGTGGTCGTCGTCGGTGCCGGTCCAGCGGGGCTGACGGCCGCCGTATACGCTTCTTCGGAGGGGTTGCGCACGGTGGTTCTGGAGCGCGTGGCGCCCGGCGGCCAGGCGGGCACCAGCGCGCGGATCGAGAACTACCCAGGGTTTCCTGACGGGATCAGCGGCGCTGAGCTGACTGGCGGCGCTCATCTGCAGGCGCTTCGCTTTGGCGCCGAGATTCTCGTGGGCGTCGAGATCATCGGCGCCGAGCCCCAGCCTGACGGCACATTCGAACTGTCGCTCAGCGGTGGCGGGCACTTCCGTGCTCGCACGGGGGTGATCGCCACGGGCGTGGCGTACCGCCGTCTAAACGCGCCCGGCGTCGAGGAGCTAGTCGGCTGCGGGGTCGCTTATGGCTCCGCACCGGCCCAAGCAGCCAGCCACCGCGATCACGACATCCTGCTGGTGGGCGGCGCGAATTCTGCTGGGCAGGCGGCGCTGCACCTCGCCTCCTACGCACGGTCGGTGACGATGATGGTGCGCGCCCCCTCGCTCCAGGACGCGATGTCGCGCTACCTCGTCGATCGGGTCATCAGCCACCCGAAAATCACGGTGCTGACGCGCACCCACGTCGTCGCGGCAACGGGACATCCTCGGCTTGAGCGGGTTACGGTGGCTGACGACAACGGGCACCAACGCGAACTGCGAGCCGACGCGATGTACGTACTGATCGGCGGCCGGCCGCTGACCGCCGGGGTCGAAGGTTGGCTACGTCGGGACCAGTCTGGCTACCTCATCACGGGGACCGACCTGCTTCACGACCGCGGCTCCAGCGGATGGCCGCTGGGGCGCGATCCGCTGCCTCTGGAGTCAAGCCAGCCGGGTGTGTTGGTCGCGGGCGACGTCCGCCACGGTTCCATCAAACGCGTCGCCTCGGCAGTCGGCGAAGGCGCGATGGCGGTTGCCCTGCTCCACACCTACCTCGCGGACGACAACGACACGCGCAGTTAGTCGAAACCGCTTGACGTGTCTGCCGGTGACCTCAACCCGTCGGCGATATCGAGTCCCGGGATCTCGCGCCTCGGCTTGAGCAGGCGGGACACCAAGCGCCTGACGTACGGCACGCCCTTCAGGAGATGCCAGTCACCGGGGTGAGCCTATCCGCTAGGAATTCGTGGCGCACTTGGCCGGCGGCTCCCGTCGGCAGAAGGGTGTACTGGTCGGTCGTGGCGCTCCTAGTGGATTGCGACGCGCGGGGCGAGCCGGAGCTTGGGCAGGAAGCTGGCTGCGGCGGGCAGGATCAGCACGGCGATCAGGCTCGCCGCCCCGGCCACGGCGCCTGCGGTGAGGAAGGCATCGCTGATGCCTGAGGCGAGTTGCGTGGCCGAGCGTGTTGCGCTTCCGCCGACGCCCATGGCAACTGTGACGAGGATGGCGATGCCGATCGTGCCGCCGATCTCGTGCCCGGTTGTGTTGAGGCCGGAGAGCATGCCTGTCTGCTGGTCGGGCGCGCCGGTCATGACCGACACCGACACGGAGACGAGGATCAGACCGAGCCCGAGGCCGGCGACGATCATTCCGGGCAGGACGTCGGCGAGATAGCTGCCTCCGACTTCGATGCCCGAGAGCAGGAGCATCCCTGCGGCGGTGACGGCGAAGCCGAGCGCCATCGGGATGCGAACGCCGGTGTGGGTAACGGCATGGCTTCCAGCGTGCACGCCGGCGGCGATCGCGATGGCGAGCGGCAGGAAGGCTAGGCCGGTCTCCAAGGCGCCCGCGCCGAGGACGTTCTGCATGTACAGCGATGAGAGCAGGAAGGTTCCGAAGAGCACGGCCGAGGCGGCCAGCATCATCACGAAGCCGCCGCCGACGCCGCGATCGGCGAGGCGCTGGATCTGCAGCAGCGGCTGCGTCGTGTGCATCTCGACCAGAGCGAAGGCGACCAGACCGAGGATGCCGGCCCCGCCGATTCCGAGGGTCTGCACCGACGTCCAGCCGGCATTGGTCGCCTGTGAGAGTGCGAACACGATCGCGCCGAGGCTCCCGGTGGCCAGAACCGCGCCGCGAAGGTCGAGTCCTCGCCACTGGGGTCGGACGGCGTCGGCGGCCACGATCTTGACTGCCGTTGCTGCGAGGGCGAGACCGACCGGGATGTTGATCAGGAAGATCGCTTGCCAGCCGATGAGCGAGGTGAGCGCACCGCCGAGGAGCACGCCGACTGCGGCGCCGGCGCCACCGACTGCGCCCCAGGCACCCAGCGCGCGAGCGCGTTCATGGCCTTCGGTGAAGGTGGCCATGATGATCGAGAGGGCGGCGGGCGAGAGCATCGCCGCACCGAGCCCTTGGCCGGCCCGGGCAGCGAACAACGCTGTCGCGCTCGCCGCCAGTGCCGAGGCCACCGATGCGGCGGTGAAGATGCCCAGGCCTGTGAGGAACATGCGCTTCCGGCCGATGAGGTCGGCGGCTCGACCGCCGAGCAGGAGCAGGCTGCCGAAGATCAGCGAGTAGCTGGTGATGGTCCAGCCGATGTCTGAGCTGTTGATGTGTAGTCCGTCGGCAAGCTGCGGCAGAGCCACGTTGACGGCCGTGATGTCGAGGATGACCATCAGCTGGGCGACGCAGACGAGGAGCAGCAGCCTCCCAGCGCCCGGATGTGCATGCGCCCGCTGTGCGGGCGTCGCGTCAGCAGCACCGTCAGTGTGGTGACGGTGCGGGTGGCCGGACCCGTCGGTGTGGCCATGGATGTTCGCTGTCGTTGGGGGTGGCCGCGGCTCTTGCCATGGCCGTGGAGGTCGGCGACGTGTTGGCGGAGAGACGTGCGGTGATGTGTGCGGGACATGCGGGGCTCCGTTCGTGAGTCGGCGGTGGTGGACGAGAACTCGGCTGTCAGCTTGGCCGGGCTCGGTTCGTCCGACATCAGGGCAGCACCCTGATTCGAGAACCCCGGGGTCAGTCGTCGTACGGAGCTCGGTTGATGCGAGCTCCGAACTGCATGTAGCGATAGAGGAAGTGGGTCCTCGTGCCGTGGTGCTGAGCGGCTTGGGCGCACATGGCGCTGCCGAACGACTTCTTGAAGCCGAGCCGGGGATGGCGAGCGAGCACGGTCTGGACGGTGGGCGTCGCCACCTCCCAGCGGCGCACGCCGACGACATCGAAGCCCGCCCCCGCCTGCATGAGATGAGCTTCGATCCCGTGATCGGGACGCACTTGTGGGTTGAGGTGCTGACAGATCGCGTCAGCGAGGGCCGTGCAGCGAGGCTCTCGCCAGCCGCGCTCCCGGCTCCAGTCCCGGGCGACGGTGGCCCCCGTGGCCGCGAAGCACGCCTGGCCGGCAACGGTGTCGCGGTAGCGGTCGGTCACGCCGAGGTCGTGCAGCAGGCAGGTCACGTAGAACAGCTCGGCGTCGTGTTCCAGTCCGTCTCGCTCGGCCAGGATCGCACCCCAGGCGTAGCTGCGCAGACAGTGGTTGAGCAGCGCTTGCGTGGAGACCTCAGAGCAGAGCGCCTCGGCTTCCCGGGCGATCATCGTGTCCGGAACGCGCAGGCGGTCGGGGTCCACGCTGAAAGCCCCGGGGTTCGGCCGGCCCAGCAGAGCCCGCGTCTGCGCAGGCAGGATCCGCATCTGCAGACGGGCCGCATCGCCGAGCAGACTGATGCGCTCGCGTCGGCTAAGGACGCCGCCCCTGCGCTCTGCCCAGGCAAGTGTTCCGATTCGTGCGGAGGTCATCGGGGACTCCGGGGAGTGATCAGTCGGTCCATGCGAACGGTCGGGTAAACGCGCATCCTAGGCCCATTGTTGACGCCGAGGGCGGGTCCGACGAAGGCGGAGATCGTGTCGCCGGTCATCGAGGTCATGTCGGCGAGCGAGATCGAGCCGATGCCGGTTGCCGGGCCGATCACGGAGCGTCCGAGTGCTGTCAGGTAGGCCGGGGCGTCGGTGAAGCCGGTGTGGACGCTGCCGAGGATCGTTGTGACGGCCCCGCCGGCACGGAGATGGCTCACGAGCCGGTCGCGTCCCTTGCGTGTATTCCGCGGTCTGGGGGCCATCGGACTGGATCCAGAGCAGCGGCCGATTGAGGTGGGAGGCGCTCTGAGCGCCGAAGAGTTTGCCGTCGAGGTTGACGACCACTCTGAACCGCGGGTCGGTGGCGATGACCTGCACGGCGGTTGCACCGCCGATCGAGTGGCCGATGATCCCGACGTGTCGTAGGTCGAGGTGGCCGGCCAGCGGCGAGCGCGAGTCGAGTTGCGTCAATCGGCTGAGCTGGTCCAGCACGAAGCTGGCGTCTGCGGCGCGGATGTTGATCAGCCGCTCGATCGCGGGGTGCGGCGGGGGCCCCATCACGTCGGGATGTGTGGTCTGCGCGACGACGTGCCCGCCCCCGAGCACTGTCACGGCTGATTCGTAGGGGGCGCTGAGGGCGATGACCACGTAGCCGCGGCTTGCGAGCTCGGCGGACAGAGCGGTGTACTGCTCGCGTGGGATCGCCAGCCCGGGCGAGAGCAGCAGCACCGGCCAGGTCCGCTGCCCGCGACTGATCGCGGTGCCGAAGGTCGCGTGAGTCGCGACACGCCCGAAGGACGCGAACATGAATGAGGGAAGTCCGCCGATCGACCCCGGAAGGTGGCGCTGTGCCTCGAAGTACGGGACTGCCGGACCGGTCGAGGCGTCGGTCGGGTACCACGCTTGGGCGATGACCTGCCGGTGGTCCGACGGGTCGGCGGTGAGCGTCTCGGGACGCTGGTTGTCGGTCCAGCGGAAGATCTCGCTGCCGACGCTGTGCGGTCCCGATGGCCTGGGTACTGCCGGTACGAATGCGGTGAGCAGCGCGAGGCCGCCAAGCGCGAGGCCAATCACGAGCACGCCTCGTCCGATCGCCCGGCGCCAGCGGCGCGAGTGACCGGGGCGCCAGCGTCGAAACGCAGCCGCAGCCGCGACTGACCCAGCAAGTACCTGCCACGGCACCAACTGCCACTGCGTGCCGTTGACAGCAAGCGTCACGATCGCGAGGAGCAAAGCGCCAAGTGAGAGCACCTGGAGAGCGTCGGGCTGGCGGTGCCTGGAGAGCGCCCACCAGCTCGCGGCGACGAACCCGTCGATGACCAGCAGCCAATCAAGAGTGTTGATATCGGCGGTGCCGCTGATCAGCACGGCCGCGATGAGGGCGGTAACCGATCCCAGGACGGCGGGCCTGCGGAGCGTGGCCCGACCGCCGGCATGCCTGGCGATAGTGGTTGACCGTTGCACGAGATCCTCCTGGTTCGCGGTGAATTGCACGCTCGCCAGTCTGGGTGCCCCCGGCTTGGCCGACATCGGGGCAGCACCCTTAACCTCCGGGGTCAGTAGGGGTTTATGCTCGCCCTGGGGATTTGTGGAGCAGCTCGCTGACCATCTCGTAGGTCGCGCCGCGGAGCTCGATTGGCTCCTCGGGGCACTCGGCAGTCTTGATCGCGATCGGTCGGCCGCCGCCGAGTTGCTCGGACCCGCGGGCATTGGGAAGACCCGGCTGCTGGCCGAGTTCGGGGATCGCGTCGAGGCTGAGGGGGGGCTGGTGCTCGGCGGACGCGGTGCCGAGCAGGAGCGCGACCTGCCGTTCTGGGTGTTCGTGGACGCGCTCGACGACTACCTCGGAGGTCTCGATCCGCGGTGGCTGCATCGCCTCGATGACGAGGTCCGGGCCGAGCTCGGACAGGTCTTTCCGTCCCTGTCGACTTTCGTCGCCGAAGGGCGGTCGACGCTTCAGGTCGAGCGGTATCGGATGCACCGGGCGGTGCGCGAGCTGCTTGAGCGGCTCGCTGCGACGAGGCCGCTCGTGCTCGTGCTCGACGATTTCCATTGGGCTGACGACGCCTCGGCGGAGCTGGTCGGCGCGTTGCTGCGCCGCCCGCCTGCGGCCCGCGTGTTGATGGTGCTCGCCGCGCGGCCGCGTCAGATGCCAATGCCGGTGGCGGCAGCGCTCGATCGCGCGCACCGCGATGGGGTGCTCGACCGGCTCGAGCTTGGACCGCTGACGCGCGGGGAGGCCCTCGAGCTGATCGGCCACGCCACCGAGGATCCGAGGGCCGCCGCGTTGTATGAGGAGAGCGGCGGCAATCCGTTCTACCTCGAGCAGCTCGCCCGCTCAGCGGATCAGCCCATCCCGGGAGCGCCCGTGGCGGAAGATGTGTCCCTCGCTGGAGTACGGGTGCCGCCGATGGTCGCTACGGCGTTGACGGAGGAGCTCGCGGTGCTCCCTGACGGCGCGCGGCTGGTGCTCGAGGGTGCGTCGGTGGCGGGTGACCCGTTCGAGCCTGACCTCGCGGCGTCCGCGGCCGGCGTGTCTGAGGCGTCGGCGGTCGAGGCGCTCGACGAGCTGCTGCGCTGCGACCTCGTGCGCGTGACCGACGTCCCGCGTCGTTTCCGGTTCCGCCACCCGATCGTGCGCCGCGCCGTCTACGAGGCAACGCCCGGCGGATGGCGCCTGGGCGCCCACGAGCGCACTGCCGAGACCCTGTCGGCGCGCGGCGCGTCGATCGCGGCCCGCGCACACCACGTCGAGCACTCCGCGCGTCACGGCGACATTGAGGCGGTCGCCGTCTTGCGCGAGGCCGGTGAGGACGCGGCCGCGCGCGCGCCCGCGAGCGCGGCACGCTGGTTCGCGGCCGCGTTGCGGCTGCTGCCAGCGACCGCGCCCGCCGAGGATCGCGTCGCGCTGCTCTTCCCACGCGCTCAGGCGCTGGCCGCGACCGGCCAGTTCGCCGAGAGCCATGAAGCGCTGCTCGAGAGCCTCGCGCTCGTCCCGGCGCAGGCGACAGCGACGCGCGCTCGCCTGACCGCGGCCTGCGCGGCCGTCGAGCATCTACTCGGCGATCACGAGCAGGCCCATGCCCGCCTCGCCAGCGCATTGAACGACCTGGCGGACGCCGCGTCACCCGAAGCCGTGGCACTGATGATCGAGCTCGCGGGCGACGCGATCTTCCGCCTGCAATACGAGACTGCCCAGGATTGGGGGCGCCGCGCGCTAACCGCCGCGAGACCGATCGGCGACCGACCGCTGACCGCCGCCGCGCTCGCCGTACTCGCGCGTTCGCTCGCGTGGGGTGGCGTGGTCGAGCCGGGCGAGACCGTTCGCTACGAGGCGTCGGCGCTGATCGACTCGCTCCCCGACGAGGAGCTCGCCCGGCGGCTTGACGCCGCGGTGAACCTGGCTGGTGCGGAGATCTACCTCGACCGCTTCATCGAGGCCGGCGCACACGCCGAGCGCGCCGTGGCAGTCGGTCGCGCGACGGGCCAAGGACAGCTCTTCCCCGGCCTGTTCGCCACTCTCGGCGTGGCGTGGTGCGCGGTCGGGCGCCTGGCCGACGCTGCCGAGCTCCTCGATTCTGCGATCGAAGCTGCGCGTCTGTCGGGGAACACGCAGGCGCTGGCGTGGGTTCTTTTCTGTCGCTCGTTCGTCGCGGTCCCGACTGGAGACGCGGAGATCGCCGTCGCTTCCGCCCAGGAGAGCCTTGACCTTACGCGTGACGTTGGCGAGAGCGTGATCGCCGCCCGCGCTGCACTGATGCTGGCCGTCGCTCTCCTTCAGACCGGGCAGCCCTCCCGCGCCGCCGAAGTGTTGGCCAGCTCGGCGGGGGGCGAGCAGGTCACGCTTGTTCCCGACGTCTGGAGGTCCTACGGGCTACAGCAGATGACCAGCTGCTGGATTGAGCTCGGTCGACGGTCCGATGCCGAGCGCGCCGCAGCCGGCGCACAAGCCAGCGCCGCAGCAGTCGGTCTGCGCCTGCCGACTGCCATGGCTCAGCACGCCGCCGCCGCCGTCGCCCTCGATGCGGGCGATCCGGCGGAGGCCGCCGCGAGCGCGCTCGCATCCGCCGCCCTCGCCGATGAGGTCGGGGTTCCCGTGTGGGCGGCAACGGCCCGGACCCTCGCTGGGCGCGCGCTGGCGCAGCTGGACGAACGCGACCGGGCCGTAGCGGAGCTCGAGACCGCCGCCGCCGAGTTGCAGCGGTGCGGCGCGACGCGATACCGCGACGCTGCCGATCGTGAGCTTCGACGGCTCGGGCAGCACATCCACCGGCGCACGCGACCGGGGAAGGCAGACGGGACCGGCATCGAATCGCTCACCGAACGCGAGCTCCAGATCTCACGACTCATCGTCGACCGCAAAACCAACCGCGAAATCGCCGCCGAGCTGTATCTCAGTCAGAAGACGGTCGAGACGCACCTGCGCAACATCTTCCGCAAACTCGACGCCGACTCCCGCGTCGACGTCGCCAGGACCATCGAGCGGGCCAATCGGCTAGCAGAGTCAAGGGCCTGAGCGTCGTCAGCCGCAGCCTGATCTACGGGTGCTCCCCCGATGTCGGCACCACCCAGCACCGCCAACATCCAGGCATGCCCCGCTATCTGCTCCACCACAAACATGACCCGGCTGATTGCAACGTCGCGTTTGCCTCGTTCAAAGGTCATTCAAGCCCACTGCGTCACAGAACGGCGCTCGCGTCGTGCCTGTTCGGCGGCCACACGATCTCGTGGCTCGTCATCGCCCCTAGCCCCGAAGACGCGCTCGAGCTTCTGCCCTTCTTCGTCGCCGAGCGATCGACAGCGATCGAGGTCAGAGAAGTCCAGATCCCATGAGCCCTGAACCAGGACGGGGAGCTGCCGTCGACGCCAGGCGCCTCTCGTCAAGGGCGACCTCTGATCGCACGCCCGCCTTGGCACGTCCCGACTACCGTGAGATCGAGCTTCGCCTCGAGCAAGCGATCGTCATGTCGGGGCTCCGGTTGAAAGCCGCTATTGGTGGAAACTGACGCCGGCGACGATCTCGACGGCGATTATCGCCGCGACCGTCCAGTCGACGACCAGGCAGAAAGGAGGCCACCACCGCGTATTCGCGACGAACTGACTCCTATGCTGCCAGAGGTCCTTCAGCCCGTGACCGGCGAGACCGACGACGAGCAACCAGGGAGAACCCGTGACCGCCACCGCGGCTATCACGACGAACATGCCGGCGACGCCGCTCTCCACAGCGATCACTCGCCAGCGCCCGTCAGCAACCGCGAAACCGATGTAGATCGAAGCGATCAGCGCCAGACCAAGGGCATACACCGTGGCCGCGTCCAGCCACCAGAACGCGAGCGCCGACGCTGCCTGCAAGCCTCCACAGACGAGTCCCCACACCACTGCCGTGCGCAGGTGCGCTCGTGATGGCTCCCCCACTGCGGCGCTCGTCATCAGGCCGCCATCAACCCGACGTGGCGTTCCGATCCGACCATCGGGTGAACGGCCGCACACCCGCCGGCGCCGGTGCAAGCGCATGCGGTCCACTTGCATCCGGTCGCCGCGGCGCGCGGCCAGTCGATCACCACCTCATCACTGATGACCGTCGAGCGCGGAAGGCGGGGTAGAGAACGAAGGCGGTCTTTCATCCGTTGCCTTCATTCGCCGTCGGCGGGTTCGACGTTGAAGCTGAACATCATTCCGCTCTCGTGGTGCTCGGCGATGTGGCAGTGAGCCATCCATAGGCCGACGTTGCTGACATCGAGCAGGATGTCCACCGTCTCGCCAGTGCGGACCAGCACCGTGTCCTTCCAGACGAGGTTGGGCTCGACGATCCCGTCTCGGGACAGGATCAGGAAGCGACCCGCTCCGTGGATGTGGAACGGGTGGTGCATCGGATGATCCCCGGCCATCTCGTTCAGCAGCCGGATCTTCACCCGGTCGCCGACCCGGAACCGCCAGGCGATCGCGGCGTTCTCAGCCCCGGTGTCTTTGTCGATCAGCTTCCATCGCATGTTCGCCGGGGTCGTCAGCCGGTTGATCTCGACCATGTCGTCCTCCCACTCGATGCCGCCGGCCGCTGCATGGTCGTGGCCTTCGTGCGGAATGGCCATGCTCGTGGCTCTCGTGGTCGTGCGTGTGAGGCTCATTGCCTGCCCCATGCTCATGGTGGGCGCCCGCCTCGGCCACGAGGTGCGAAGGGAGCAGCTTCATGCCGCACTCGGGGCAATGACCTGGCTCGTCGCTGACGACATCCAGGTGCATCGGACACGTGTAGGTGGCCGGAGGCGCCTGGACTGCCAGCAGCTTCATCCGGCACTCAGGGCAGTGGCCAGGCTCGTCGCTGACGACATCTGGGTGCATCGGGCACGAGTAGATGACGGGGCCGTCCCCTTCCGGCGCGCCCATGTCCATCTCGGCGAGGAAGGCCAGCGTCTTGTCGGGCTCGGCGTCGAGGTACGGCGCGATCCGCTCTCGCTCCACAGCCATGTCAGGATTAGCGCGCAGCACTCGAAACTGCTCGCCGAGCGACGGCTCCGCCGATTCCTGCCCGACGTGGACTGATGCCAGTCGATATGTCCGGTCCGGGGTGCGATGCTCCATCGTCAGCTCGCCGGGGTGGCTGAACTGGACATCGATCACCACTCGCTCGGACGGAGCGAGGACCACATCCTCGACGAACTCCTCGTGCTCGACACGGCCGCTGTCGCCGCCGACCAGCTTGATCTGTGCCCCAGGCAGCGCCACCTTGAACACCCGCGTGTTCGCGGTGTTGGTCAAGTAGAACCGGACGACCTCTCCGAGCCTGGCAGTGAGCGACATGTCGGTTTCGCCACTGATGAGCAGCACGTTGCCGAACCGGCCCATTGCCACGTGGGTTGTCTCGGCGCGACTGAACGGTGCCACCTCGCCCTCCTCGATCAGGATGTCGTCGAGCGTCAGAGCGACCTCGCGGTGCACAGGGGGCCAGTAGTCAGGGTCGGAGGGAACCACGAGCACGTTGCCGTAGAGACCCATCTCCTGCCCATAGTCCTCCCGGATGTGGGGGTGGTACCAGTAGACGCCCGGATCAGGGAACGTGATGTGGGCGGTATACCTCTCACCTGGCCCCATGGGCCGCTGGGTCTCGTGCGTCCCGTCATAGCGGTTCTCAAGACGCAGCCCGTGCCAATGCACGGTCGCTTCGAGGTCAACCTGGTTCTCGATATTCACGACCACGCCTGAACCTTCGCGCACCTTGAGCGTTGGCCCAGGAATGGAGCCGTTGTAGGCCAACATCCGCACCGTCACCTCGCCGATCCGCTTTACCACGGGAGCGATCCGCAGATCGAACACCTCACCGTCTGAGAGCTCAACTAGCTCAGGGCGTTCACACGCCGCCAGCCCGGAGGTCGCCGTGGGGAACTGGTCGCTGGCCGGAGTCATATCGCCTCTCCCGAGTTCAGTGATCGCTGGTAGGTCATGATGCGGTGCGCGAGATATTCGGCGTCGTCCTTGACCCAGCCGAGCAGCGCCGACCCCCTGGTGTGCTGCCACGGCAGCCCCAAGAAGTACACGCCGGGGGAAGCCGTGACGCCGCGCTCATGCGCGACCTCCCCGTCCTGACCGAACACAGGCAAGTGGATCCATGAGTGATCGCGCCCGAAGCCCGTGGCCCAGATGACCGAACTCACCGACAGCTCGGTCCCGTCGCTGAAACGCACGCTTGAGCCGGACGCATCGGTCGCGCGCGGATGCATCCGCACACCGTATCGGCGGCGCAGGGTCCGCGGGTTCGAACCGATCAGAACGGGGTCGCGCTGGCGCATCCGCCGGCCGATTCTCGACCCCGTCGACTTGCCCATCAAACCTGCAGCCTGGAGATACCAGAACAAGTCGTGGCCAAAGGCACGCTGCGGAAGCGGCGGCTGCCGGGAACCGACGGAAAGATGGACCTCGTGCGAGCCGGCGAGCTCCGCCGCGATCTGAAAGCCGGTGTTCCCTCCCCCGACAACCAGTACGCGGCCCTCAGGGATCGCGTCCGGCGTCCGGTACGCGCTGCTGTGCAGCTGGACGATCTCCGCCGCCACGCGGTCCGCGAACCCAGGCGTGCGCGGAACCTGGAACGGCCCGGTCGCAATGACCACCTGGTCGCTCCGGTAGCTCCGATCGTCGAGCTCAACCAGATGGCCGTCCGCATCGCTCCTGATTGACCGGGCGCAGCTGCCCAGCTCGACCGGCAGCTCGAACTCGCGGGCATAATCGGTGAGGTAGCCGACGACCTCATCCCGGCCCGGATAGCTGTCGGGCTCGCCGGGGAAAGGTCTCCCTGGGAGGCCGTCGTAGCGGACAGGCGTGAACAGCCTGAGCGAGTCCCACCGACCACGCCATGCGGCCGCCGGTGCGCCAGCCGCCTCGAGGATCGTGAACCGCCGTCCCTGCTGGGCAAGGAAATACCCCATTGCGAGGCCGGCTTGGCCGCCTCCAACCACGATCACTTCACGGCGTTCTGTCATGACTGACACGGGATTCGCTCACTCTCTCGGCGCTGAGGCGACATCGTCTGCCGCGATGAACAGTCGCATCGCCGGGCTGCAATGAACAGCGGGCCCGCAGGCGTCGGTGCTACAGATACTCGCACCCCTCCCGTTGGGCTTGCTGCAAGACTGACACCAGGTCCCGCCCCGCGAGCAGCAGCCGCATGGCCGCTCGCCTTCTGGTGGCTCGATGCGGCGACTCGCCTTCCCGGCGGCCGTGGGGTGATAAGACCAACCCTTCTGAGCCGCGCCCCGGCCGACCCTGACTCAGGCAGTGCGCCGCCGACTCGAATTGGGGCGGAGCTGCCGTCAGCGGCTCACCTGTGTACGCGCTGCCTACTTCACGACTGTCTGCAAGGTGGTTGAGGACTTAGGGACTCGACGTCGAGCAGGTCAGCCGCCACACTTGGCCGATTCACGAGATGCCCAAGCTAGGACCAGAAATCGATTCGACGAGCGCGACGTTCCTGTTCGCAGACATCGCCGGTTTCACGGCTCTTACGGAGGCTCACGGGGACGAGGAGGCGGCCGAACTGGTGGCGAACTTCTCCAACGCGGTCAAGGTCGAGCTGCCCGCCTTCGGCGGCGCGCAGATCAAGACCATCGGCGATGCCCTCATGCTCCGCATTCCCGACCCACCCCAAGCCGTGCACCTCGCACTGCGCATAGCTCACGACATCCTTCGGGGCCACGGGTCGCCGGCGGTGCGGGTGGGTCTGCACCACGGACCGGCGGTCGAGCGAGACGGCGATTACATCGGCGCTGCCGTCAACCTCGCGGCGCGAGTATCCGCTGCGGCGGCAGGGGGCGAGGTACTCCTGACCGCGCACACCGCAGCCCTGGCTCCCGCCCCAAGCGATGTCCTCTATGAGTCGCGCGGACGCCGAGTACTGCGCAACGTTCGCGACCCCGTTGAGCTTATCGCCGCGGTACGCCACGGCCGCACCTCGGATCGCGGGCTTGCGATCGACCCGGTCTGCCGCATGGCCGTCGATATCAACCGTTCGGCAGGACGGCTCGTCTACGGCGACACAACCTTCTTCTTCTGCACCCTGAGTTGCGCCGGGGCGTTCGCGCAAGACCCTGAGCGGTTCGTTGGTTGACGAGATGGCGCTCGTCCGCCTCACGCCGTGACCAGCGTGTAACGTCGCGCCAGGGTATGAACGCGATTGGTGATGCGCTGCGGTTCGCCTTCGGGATGACCTGGGAGATCCTGTGGGCGCTCATCCTCGGCTTCGCGCTCTCGGGCGCGGTCCAGGCAGTGGTCAGCAAGCCGCAGATGCGCCGGCTGCTGCCTGACGACTCGCCGCGCACGCTGACCGTCGCCGCCGGCTTGGGGGCGGCGTCATCCTCGTGCTCCTACGCGTCGGTCGCGCTCGCTCGGTCGCTCTTCCGCAAGGGCGCCAACTTCACCGCCGCAATGGCGTTCCAGTTCGCCTCCACCAATCTGGTGATCGAGCTTGGGATCATCCTGGCCGTCCTGATCGGATGGCAGTTCACCGCCGGCGAGTTCCTCGGCGGACCGATCATGATCGCGCTGATGGCGCTGCTGTTCCGTCGATTCCTCAAACCGCAGATGGTCGAAGAGGCGCGGCACGAGGCTGACCGCGGCGTGCTCGGCCGAATGGAAGGGCACGCCGAGATGGACATGAGCGTCGCGGACGACGGGTCGGTCTGGCGACGGCTGCGCTCCCCCCGCGGTTTCACCGCGATCAGCAACTACTTCGTGATGGACTGGGCCGCGGTCTGGATAGACATCTTCGGCGGGCTGCTGATCGCCGGTGCCCTCGCCGCCTGGGTCCCCAACTCCTTCTGGCAAGGGCTGTTTCTCCAACACGACGGCGCCCTGGCGACCATCTGGGGCCCCATGATCGGACCGCTGGTGGCGATCCTCTCCTTCGTCTGCTCGATCGGCAACGTGCCACTTGCCGCCGTGCTGTGGAACGGCGGCATCAGCTTCGGAGGCGTGCTCGCGTTCATCTTCGCCGACCTGATCATCCTCCCGATCCTCAACATCTACCGCAAGTACTACGGCCGACGAATGGCTGGGTTCCTGTTGGCGACGTTCTACCCCACGATGGCGGCCGCCGGCCTGATCGTCGACCTGATCTTCAAAGCCCTCGGGCTCGTCCCCACCGGCGCGCGTCATGCCAAGGTCACGGACGCCGGCGTGAGCTGGAACTACACGAGCGTGCTCAACATCATCTTCCTGCTCTTGGCAGCAGTCCTCATCGTGCGCTATTTCCGTCGAGGCGGAGGGCTCACGATGCTACGGATGATGAACAAGCCGATGGGCGAGCAGGCGAGCCACGCGTAGACGATCGCTCGATGTCAACCATCCGCTCCAAAGCGCCAACACTTCCGGATCCGGAGAATCGCTCGGTCGCCGATCCGATCGTGCGCTCCTCGGCGCCCGGAGCGGGGAAGCGATCGTCCGCGATGTGAGCGCTTTCTGCGTCGGGCGTGGGTGTCCCTCAGCGGCGAGATGTCTGCGGCGCGAGGAAAGGGGGCTTTGAGCCTGGTGGCTTGCGGGGGGCCCGGGGCGCCAACGAGGAGAGGTGCTCGGAGAAGATCGCGGTCTCAGTGGGGAAGGTTGATCGGACGGATCTGCGAGGGGTGGTTCGCGGTAGAGCTTGCGACCGCAGCGGGGTCGTGGCGCAGCCTGGAGGCCGTGGGCCCACACTCGTTTATCGGACGCCGTTTCTCCGGGGAGTTCCTGAATCTCGGCTCTGTCGTGGCGCGCGAGGGTGCGAGGAGGGCGTCGTTTAGGCGCGTAGGGAGCGCTCGACCGCGCGGGCGACCTGCTCGCGCGAGCGGGCTCGGACAGGGGCCGCGACGAACTCGGGCGTGAAGCGCCTGCGGGCGCCGTGCGCGCCTTCCGCGCAGGGGGCATCCGGCCAGATTGCGACAAGTACCGCGCGACGGCCAAAGCGGGGCTAGGCCTCTCGCGGACGGCCGTGGTCTCCGTGGTGCACACCAACGTTGCTGTTTGCACCGGACGACGGCTTTGGGTTGCTTGAAGGGATTGCATGCGAGCCAGGTCCTCGACGGGATGCGTGGAGCGCCCGCCCGGGCGCGCGCGGATCGCGCGCGTTCGATGCTCGACGAGTCGTGCTCGGGCGTGATCACCTCGACGGGCGCGGGCGGCTACCGGACGTATTTCAAGGGGAAGTGGCACGCTTCGCGCGCGCATCTGGATGCCGAGGACGGCGACGGGTTCCTGCTGTCGATCGACGACGACGGCAACCCCCAGCCGGAGAACATCGAGAAGTACCTGAAGGCGGACCTGCTCGATCCGTACGGGTTCTCAGAGTGGGTCGGGCCCGAGCCGCACGGGCTCGGCGCACACAACACCGGCACGGTGAAGGATCCGTTCACCGCCGATGAAACGATCCCACTTCTGAAACGCTTTGACGCCGAGGACAGCGACGAGCCGTCGCTGACCGTGTGCTCATTCCTCAATCCGCATGATGACTCGCTGTTCGGCGTGATCGCGCTCTCGCAGGGGTTGCGCTACCACCCCTCGGAGGTGCCGCATGTTGAGCAGTCGCCGACCCACGAGGAGGACCTGTCAACGAAGCCGTCGTGTCAGCAGAGCTACGTCGATACGTGGGGGAAGATCATCGCGCCGCAGCCGTGGATCGAGACGCATCTGAAGTTCTACTACCAGATGCAGGCCGCGGTCGGCGAGCAGATCACGCGGGTGCTCGACGCGCTGCAGGCCAGCAAGGCGTATGAGAACACGATCGTGATCTTCAGCTCCGACCACGGCGATCTGCAGGGCTCTCACGGCGGGATGCACGAGAAGTGGCACTGCGCCTACGACGAGGCGCTCCGCGTCCCATTCATCGTCTCAAGCCCGCTGCTGCCGGGCGGCGAGCGTGAGCTCGACATCCCGACCAACCACGCCGATCTGATCCCGACACTGCTCGGGCTCACGGGCATCGACCATGACCAGGCGCTCGCCAAGCTCAAGGTCGATCACGTCGACGCGCATCCGCTGGTCGGCCGCGACCTCTCCGATGCGATCCGGGCCGCCGAGCCGGCCGCGCCGTCGGAGCCGATCCTGTTCACGACCGACGATGAGGTCAGCGAGGGCAGCATGCCCCCGAAGAGCCCGTTTCAGCGCTTCGCCCGAGTCCTGCGCGTGTATACGACGGTGAAGCAGCCCAACCATCTCGAGACGGTGATCGCCGAGGTCCCTGTCGACGGAGAGCCGCACCTCGTCAAGTTCTCTCGCTACTACGACAACCCGCAGTTCTGGACCGTCGCGGGCGAGCGCGACGAACGCCTCCACGGCCGCCACACGACCACGGTCACCGAGCCCGAACCTGACGAATACGAGCTGTACGACCTGACGCTCGATCCGACCGAGGAACGCAACCTCGCGCACCCCAGCCACGCCGACGACAAGTCTCGCGCGCTGCAACAGACGATGCTCGGACTGCTCAACGAGCAGCTCGCCGCCAAGCGCCTCACGCCCTCAGCCGGGGAGCGGCCCGGGTACCGGCCGCCCGCGGTCGCCTGACCTTTAGCGGGCGACGCGGAAGCCGAGGTTCCCGGTCGAGCTGTCAGGCGTGTCGGGACTGCGGGCGTCGACGCGGTAGCGGTTGCAGTACGACGCGTGGCACAATACGAGCCGCCGCGCGTCACCCGGGCGACCCATCCTCCGGCCCCTGGGGATCCTCGCTCGGACTGTCGCGGTAGTACGTCGGTGAGAACCGGTCGGCCGTCCACTCCCACACGTTGCCGGTCATCTGGGACAGGCCGTAGCTGTTCGACCTGAACGCCTGCACCGGCGCCGTGCCGGCGTATTCGTCCGCCTCGGTGTTCGCGCCGGGAAGGTGCCTTGAAAGACGTTCATCCGGTGCTCGCCGCCCGGTTCGAGCTCGTCGCCCGCGGAAGCGGCTCGCGCGAGCGCCGCGCGCGACTCCACTCGCTCGACAGGCAGCTTCCCGCGGAGGACGCACACCCGTCATTCCACGACACATGCACGACGGGATGATCTGCACGATCGTCGATCGTCGAGTGCGGGCCCTCCGGGTGCGCCCAGTCAGCCCCCTCTACCTGCCGTCACCACGGCGCATCGACGACCGCGCGCGTCGCAGGGGAATTGCGTCGGCAGGAACTGGGCGGCCACAAACGACCAGCCAAACCTCTCCGCCTCGGTCCGATAGCCGGTCGTCCGCACGAACGCCGCGAACTGCGCATTCCTGACCGCGAAGCGCGCAATCGAGACGACAGCGGATCGCCCTGGCTCGGGCGCTGCCCGCCGATACGTCGGTGCTGGTGCTCGACGAGCCGACCGCCCACCTCGGCCCAAATACTGCAAGCGAGCTCGTCCGCGACGTGCTCTCGGCCGCGAACGACCGCACCGTGCTGCCGATCACGCATCGAAGCGGGGGCTTGACCTCGTCGACCGGGTACTCACACCCTCGAGGCAGGGCTGAGCACCGATCCCGTCGAGCGGAGTCGCAAGTCCCGGGCGGTGCGCGGGAGATGACCGCCATCGCTGCGAACCGATACCTCCCGGAGCCGTCCCGCGACTACGCCGTCTACCTGATCATTTTCACGCTGCTCGCGCTCGCTGTCCTAGCGCCCGACGCCGACCGGGCATGCGCAGTCGGCGTTGCGTTGGACGGCGCAGCCCTCCCTGTGGCAGTTGCGACTCTCCTCATCGGACGCGCTGGGCTTGCTGCTCGTTCTGCGGTCACCAGGTACCGCGCGATATGCCCGGCAGGTCGACAAGCGAGCACTCTGACGATCGGTGGGCCGCAACTAGCTCGACTGACTAGCCCTCGGACTCGTGGTCAGCGATGCGCCGCTGGCCCCGGTCGAGCGTCAGAAGCTCCGCGCTGTGGGCGAGCGCGGTCGCGAGCGAGAACGCGTCGGGAAGTTGCCGGCGCGGCGCCGGGCCAGAAGCTGAGCGGCTCGTCGAGCAACGGCGCGGTCGACAGCGACGACCCGTGCGCCCATCGCTGCGAGGAATTCGTCGACTTGGCGTCTGTGCCGTACTGCAGCGGCCGCACGATCACCTCGGTATATGCGATTGCCGCGATCAGAACGCCGTCGCCTCCAACGAGGTGCGTTCCGAGCACCTCAACCGCTCGTTGGTGATGGGCGTCAGGCGGGTCGAGGAACGCGATGACGACGTCCGCGTCGAGCGCGCTCTCACTTGTTCCGCAAGAAGTCGCTATCTCGAGCTGCGACTCGCCGCCGGTCATCCCGTTCGGGTGATGCTGGCTCGTGCATGGACGCCTAGTCTTTGGCGGCGCGACCGACGAGCGATCGTCCGCACCGCGGTAGACGTCCGCACCGCATTACGCGAACAGAATGACCACTGGTTCTTGTCCGATCGGGAGGCTCCGGAGCGATGTCCACGACCCCACCGACGTTTGATACGCCTGAGCATCAGCGCCTAGAGGAAGCCCGCACCGGCGAAGTCCTCTGGAAGGCCTGGGGGCCTTACCTCAGTGAGCGCCAGTGGGGGACTGTGCGCGAGGACTACAGCGGTGGCGGGGACGCGTGGAATTACTTCACCCACGATCAGGCGCGGTCGCGCGCGTACCACTGGGGGGAGGACGGGATCGCCGGGATCTGCGACGAGCGGCAGCGGCTGTGCTTGGCGTTGGCGCTGTGGAACGGAGCCGACCCGATCCTGAAGGAGCGGATGTTCGGGCTCGCGAACTCGGAGGGGAACCACGGCGAGGATGTGAAGGAGTACTGGTTCTATCTGGACAGCACGCCGACGCACTCGTACATGAAGTGCGAGTACAAGTATCCGCAGGGGGCGTTCCCGTACACGGATTTGGCGCAGACCAACCGCAGCCGTAGCAAGCAGGAGATGGAGTACGAGCTCCTGGACACGGGGATCTTCGATGAGGACCGGTACTTCGACGTGATCGTGGAGTATGCGAAGGCGGCCGCTGATGACATCGTGATGCTGGTCACGGCCCATAATCGCGGTCCCGACGCGGCGACGTTGCACCTCCTGCCGACGCTGTGGTTCCGCAACACGTGGTCGTGGGGCGGCGAGGTCCCGAAGCCGACACTGAAGGCGGTCGACGGCGAGGCAGGAGTCGCCGCGGCGAGCGCTTCCCATCCCGAGCTCGGGGACTGGGTTCTGCGCGCGGACGGGTCGGCCCAGCTGCTGTTCTGCGAGAACGAGACGAACAATCGGCGCCTGTTCGGGGGCGAGAACGCGTCGCTGTACGTCAAGGACGGGATCAACGACTTCGTCGTCGCCGGCGTGAGCGAGGCGGTCAACCCGGAGCGCACCGGCACGAAGGTCGCGGCCCATCACGTGCTTGAGATCGCCGCCGGCGACAGCGCCACCGTCCGGCTCCGTCTCACGAAGACGGACGATGCCGGTAACGAAGAAGAAGAAGAAGAGGGCCAGCCGCTCGGCGCGTCGTTCGACAAGGTTCTGAGCAGTCGCCTCTCCGAGGCCGACCAGTTCTACGCGACGCTGATCCCGTCGGCCCTGACCGAAGACGAGGCGATGGTGATGCGCCAGGCGCTCGCCGGGCTGTTGTGGGGCAAGCAGTACTACGAGTACGACGTGCACCGCTGGCTCGGCGAGCACGGCGTCAACCCGTGGGATCCGACCGCGTCCGGCACGTCGGTGCGCAACGCGCCTTGGTTTCACATGGTCGCGCAGGACGTGATCTCGATGCCGGACAAGTGGGAGTACCCGTGGTTCGCGGCATGGGACCTGGCGTTCCACTGCGCGCCGATCTCGCTCGTCGACGTCGACTTCGCCAAGGAGCAGATCGAGCTCTTGCTCAGTACCCGCTATCAGCATCCCAACGGACAGATGCCGGCGTACGAGTGGAACTTCAGCGATGTCAACCCGCCGGTGACCCCGTGGGCGGCGCTGTGGGTCTACGAGCGCGAGGCGGAGATCCGCGGCGAGGGCGACCGCGAGTTCCTGGCCCGCGTGTTCAACCGGCTGGTGGCGAACTTCACCTGGTGGGTGAACCGCAAGGACCCGGATGACCGCAACCTGTTCCAGGGCGGGTTCCTCGGCTTGGACAACATCGGCATCTTCGATCGCTCGGCGCCGATGCCGGGCGGCGGCCAGCTGGAGCAGGCCGATGGCACCGCCTGGATGGCGCTCTACGCCCAGTGGATGCTCCAGATCGCCGCCGAGCTGGCAAGGCACGATCCCGTCTACCTCGACATGGCGTTCAAGTTCATCGGCCACTTCGTGTGGATCGCGGTCGCGATGAATCCTCCCCAGGGCGGCACAGCGCTGTGGGACGAGGAGGACGGCTTCTATTACGACGTGATGCGGATGCCCAACGGGCAGACGATTCCCCTCAAGGTGCGCTCGCTCGTCGGCCTGCTGCCGATGTGCGCGGCGACGGTGTTCGACGGTGACCTGATCGAAAAACACCCCGAGTTGCTGGGGCGGATCACGGAGTTCGCCGAGCGCTTCTCCGATGCGCTGCCGCAGTTGGCGCGGCGCCCCGGACCCAACCCAGAGGGACGGCGCATGGCATCGCTCGTCGACGAGGAGCGGCTGCGGAGGATCCTCGCGATCATGCTCGACGAGGACGAGTTCCTCGGCCCGTACGGGATCCGCGCGATCTCCCGCCGGCACCTCGACAATCCGGTCGAGTTCGACTGGGGCGGCCAGCACTACGAGGTCCGCTATCTCCCGGCCGAGTCCGACACCGGCATGTTCGGCGGCAACTCCAACTGGCGCGGCCCGGTCTGGTTCCCGATGAACCTGGTCATCATGCGTGGCCTGTTGCAGCAGTACCGCTACTACGGCGACCGGCTGAAGGTCGAGTGCCCGACGGGCTCCGGCCAGCAGATGAACCTGCTCGAGGTGGTCAACGAGATCAACGGGCGCCTCACGGCGACATTCCTCAACGACGAGAACGGACGCCGGCCCGTGTTCGGCGGGATCGAGAAGTTCCAGACCGATCCGCACTGGCACGACCTGATCCCGTTCCACGAGTACTTCCACGGCGACAACGGCGCCGGCATCGGCGCGAGTCACCAGACCGGCTGGACCGGATCGGTGGCGCTGTTGTACGCGCTCGGCGCGATGTTCAAGGCGCAGCTGGGCGTGACCGTCGGCGCTGCCGATTGATCTGCCGCCAGCGCGCCTGCCTGACCGTCCCACGGCCTACGAGATCACACCCGGCTGGCTGGAGCGTCTTGGCCGGGGAGCCCGACGTCCCGATCGGAATGAGCTGACTGTTTGACGGAGACTTCCGAACGAGGGCCTGGCCCCTGGAGGACAGAATTCCAGACTATCGCTGGCCCGAAGACGTACGCCGATGAGGTGATGGAGCGGGGACGTCGGCTGGTGTTCGAGTTCGGCCGGCCGGTCGCGCAGGTCGCGCGCGTTTTGGGCGTCTCGGCGGAGGCGCTGCGCAAGCGCGTGCGGCAGGCCGAGGCGGATACCGGCAGGGTGTCATGAAAGCGGGAGCCGCGAGAGGCGTGGTGTGTGCGGGACCTGCTGATGGCCGCGCGATGAGGCGCCGCGCCATGCTGAAGCCGCGCGAGGCAGTCGCATTGCGCCAGACGGACCCAGGCTCGGTGCGTTTGACTGGCAGCCCCGCTTCAGTCTCGATGGACGACGATCGAGTCTGGATGCTCGAGCGGAGGCTTTCGTGCGGGCCGGTGGCGGGGCATGACTCTCGCGGGCGTGACACGCCAGGCCGCCGCGGCGTTGGAGAGCTGGCACGCAAGCTGCAGGCGGCTGGACATCGAGCTGGTCTGGCTTCTTGACAGCATCGCCTGGCGGGCGGCGAGTCACGGATCATCCCTTCTGGATGATCCGCCGACGTCTCATCCACGCGACGATGCGGAGAGCGAATCTGCGGACAGGAGCGTGAAGGTCTGGATGCATGTCCTCGGCGATCTCAAGCGCCGTGGCGTGCAGGACATCCTGATCTGCTGTGTCGACGGGCTCACCGGGTTTCCCGAGGCGATCGAGGCCGTGTTCCCGCGGCCGACCGCCCAGAGCGCGGCGGGCGCCACCGCGCCTTTGAAGAGGCCCTGGCCGAACAGGAACGGGTCGGCGCGTGGGTCGAGCGCATGCTCCAGTTCGCCACTTCGGACAGCAAGCGCAGTCAGACGACGGCCGACGGCGAAGCGCCGCCAGGACCGGCGAGCGCTGGCGGATCAGGGGCAGGCTCGTGAAGACTTGGTGCCCGCCAAATCTACGGCGGCCCCGGACTCTCTTCCGTCTTTGCGTGCGCTGAAGGCGTCAGCGGCGCTCAGCTTGTGCGGGTCTGGTCCTCGTTGCGTTTCGAGGCTCGGGATGTTCGTGATCGCGCCGGCGCGGTCGACAAGGCTCTCGCCAACGCGATCAAGAAACCTGTGGCGCAACGCGACGGCGCGAGCGCCGAGGACCTCAAAGCCGGACCGGCACAAGCCCAGCTTGGGGTGGAACGTTGAACCAGCCGTGAGCCAGCGCAGATAGAGGATTCGAGGCGGCGAATGCGAACTCGTCACGCGAAATCAGGCGACCGTCGAAGACGGCGGCCCCGCGAGAGAAAGGAAGCACACATGAAAGGTGTGGGCCGGGCGTTGTTCGTCGCGATTCTGTTGCTGATCGCGGGAACGCTCAACATCATCTACGGCATCGCTGCGGTGGGCAACGCTCACTTCTTCGACAACACCCAGTACGTGTTCTCGAGCCTCCACACCTGGGGCTGGATCACGATCATCGTCGGCGTCATCCAGCTCACCGCCGGGTTCTCGCTGTTCGTCGGCGGAGCCTACGGCCGGATAATCGGGATCATCGCCGCCACCATCGGCGCGCTTGAGTCGCTGCTGTCGATCGGCGGAACACACCCGTGGTGGTCGCTGGCCATCTTCGCGCTCTGCGTGTACATCCTCCACGGCCTCATCGTCCTCGGCGAGGAAAAGCCGGCGGGGACCTAGCCCCGGGCGGCCGGGAGCCTGGCCGGTGGGCAGGCTCCCGACCGTTTACCGCATCCTCAAAGTTCCACACTGCTGTCACTGGCGCTGACGCAGAGCAGCGCGGCCGGCATCCCCGGCCTGCCCCTGCCCTCCATTCCGGCACGGTCGAGCCGTATCACCACTGGCGACGCGCTTAGCGACTCCCGTCCCACGTTTGACCCGCGGCCAGCGCGCGACCCCGCTGGCGTCGCATCTTCGACGCCACGGGAGCCTCGCTCGTTCTCTGCTACACGGCTCGCCGGCGACTGGCTGAAACCATCGCGAGCCGCCGTCCCGCCGCAGGAGACGAACCAGTGTTAGAAGCCCCGATACGCGGAATCAGCCCGGAAACTGGCGGCTGTGGGCTCCTGGGGTGCTTGGTTCTGGTTGTTGTTCAGGACCGTCTCGTCTCTCCGGTGACTGTGCAGACGGTCGAGGTCCGTGCCGGGTTGCGGTAGCGCGCGACGATGCCCCCGGGGTACAGCTGGGCGCCGACCGTGCGGAGCGGTCAATGAGTGAACGTGGGAGGCGTCCCGGCGGTGCCCGCCGAACCCTCTGGGGTCGGGGGCAGGCGCACCGTCCGCTGTTGCCGCCGGGGCGTGGCGCAGGACCCGTAGTAGTCGTGGCAGTCACGCGCCACCAGGGAGGGCGGGAAAGCCGCCGACAGGGCGAAGGGGTCCAGTGAGTACGCAGCACGATTGGACGGAAGAAGGTCGCCTGTGAATATGGGCGCGCTGTACCGGAGCGTCGAGGTGGCGCAGGGGCGGGTACTTCACTTCCAGCGCAAGCTGCACGAGTGGGCATCTGTGGATGCCGAGCGCAGATTCCTTGTGGAACCTGGTCTGCGATCCGGCCACGCTGGTGGTGGCCTGGTCGCGGGTGAGTCGCAATCGAGGTCACGGACAGCCGAGCGCCCGCACCGGGTCGTCGCCACAAGCGCGCACGCTTCGCGTCGCCGACATCGTCCGATCGGGGCTCGGCGCGCTAACTGAAGGACGGGAAGATGCAAGCACAAAAGCGGTCACGACGGCGTCGACACGAGCACTTCCCCCTTTAGGCGTCGAGCGGTAGCGGACGACGGTGGACGACGCCGTCGAGGTCGCACGAACCAGGTCGTGACCCCAGGTGTCCGACACCAGCAGTCTGAGGGCCGAGCGGTCTGATGGCCGCTTCAGCGGCAAAGCAGCCGTAACGCCGCGCCGCGCCAGACGACTGCTGCTGGGCGGGAGCATCAGCCCGGGGCCGCGTCCAGGCACTGTCGCTTCAATAAGCCGCCGCGGTCGGCCGTCCGCTTGCTCGACGCACGAGCGTGCGGCCCTGAGCGAGCATCTCACACACTCCGGTGGCGGCTGCTGCTTCGCCTCGCGGAGCGCCACTGCGACCCAGGCGGCGTCCGCGTCGAGGTGCATCGACTTGTGGACCGCCGAGGCGATGCGGTAGTCCGCCGCGCTCGGCGCGACCGCTGGTTCTCATCCATCGCGCAAGAGATGCGAGCACCGGCGCGGGCGCCCACTCGGTCACGGGAGCAGCAGCGCGCTCTGGTTGCTCGTCTCCGAGGATCGGGCTAGCAGCAAGCCTCCGGCCGCGTTCCGCTCCACGAGCGTGAGCGACAGCCTCCACGTCGACCGCGTCCACATGGCTGGCCGTCGTTCGTACCGGGAGATGGCGGTTCGCGATCGGTGCGGTCGCATCGACGCGGAAAACGGCAACCGCGCCCTCGCGTGGGGCGACAATCCGCAGGTGCTTGGGGGCGCTCTCGCCGCATTTTCCGGCGCGAGGCCGATTCGGCGGTGTGTCACGGGGCTCGTAACGGCGCCCCGCTGTCGCGCCTCAGGATCCTCGCGAGGAGGAGCGATTACGAGTCGCAGTAGCCAAGGTGCGCGCCCGACTCGCGACGAGCTGTACGACATCGTCGCCCATGCCATCAGCGTGATCGTGCTCCAGGTTGGCATCCAGCTCTCGAGAAGGAAGGCGAAGCGGTGACACCCCGCTCGTCGTCAAACGCCCGCGCGGATCGCCAGCGCCGAGGTCGGGGCAGAATGCGCTCGTATTACCCGCGCCGCCGGCATGCGGGAGTGTGCTGCGGGTTCGCGGCTCATGTTCGACTGTTCGAGCCCGGGAGCGGCCGATCGTGGGCCTGTCGGAGAATCGTTGAAGTCATACGTGCTTGGTAGTGCGTGTAGCGGATCGGGCGCGGTTGGCAGGCTGTCGGCGTCCCTCCGACGCGTGTGGGGCTCGCGCGGCATCAGACGTCCAGCCTTTGCCGACGAAGCTCGTGATCGCAAAGCGCCGCGCACCTGCACCGCGGCGAGCGTTACTGCCCGGATCACATTGAGGCCGCTGCGGGCCGCGCGCCTCCTTGGAGATTCGTGCCGGGCGTAGTCGAAGATCGTCCGGGTCTCCAGAGGAGCGTCGATGTCGCGCCAGCGGGTCATGGTGATGACCCTCACGGTGGCCCCGACGTTTGGCAGTGTGTATGCCCTGCCTGGGCGGCGGGGAGCGCCACCCGCGGTGTGACCGTGGGCCCAGCGATCAGTTCCGGGCTCTCGACAGGCGGCGGCCGCGGCCGCTGAGCGCTACGGTGCAGTGACCGGCCGCACACGGCGAGTTGTTCGCGCATAGCGGGGTGTTCGCTTACGCCGGTGTTGGCGTCTGAGCGGGCGCGGCCGTATCGGGGGCCGGGCCGATGGGCGGGACCTCCGGTGGCTGCAGCGGGGGTGTCGACGCGGATGCGGCGTTCGGATCGGGCGCGCTCGGCGCGGAGGATGTCCCCTCGGCGCTTGCCTGGGCCTGACCGGATGCCGCGGAGTCGGACGCTCCCGCGCCGGCGCTGTCGGCCGGGGCGGGCGCATTCTGGGCGGCACCAGGTGTGCTTGTGGTCGCGATTGCGCTGGCGTCGGACGTGTCCGAGGTGCCCGCCGTGGAAGTGCCGGCGTCAGCGACGTTGCCGGCGCCGGAGGTAGCGACGGTTGATGGTGCCGGCGAGGACGCGGCACCGGTCGCTCCGCTCACCGCTTGGGAGGCAGCGGCGCTGTCCGGCGCGGCCGGGGGTGCCGCGGTCGTGGATCCCGCGCCAGATGGCGGAGCAGGCGCTGGAGCGGCGGTGGGCGTCATCGTGGGTGTGGATCCGCCGCTGGCGGCGCGTTCGCTGGTGCTGGTCGAGGAACCGGACGCGCCGCCGGAAAGAACAGCGGCGACCGGCTGTTCCGGTGCTGCCGGCTGCTCACCGGCGGCGGGCGCGGCGGACGACGACTGGCTTGCGGAGGACACCGAGGACGTTGGTGTGGTGATCGTCGAAGAGGAATTCAGCGGCGCAACACCGCCGAACGCCGAACCGGCGGGTTGCGACGCTCCGGTGCTTGGTGCTGTGGCGGCGGGAGCGGGATTGGACGCCGGCTGTGGTGCTGTCATGGACGCCGCCACGAGCCGCGACGGCGGAGAGAGACTGGTGGGCACCTTCGGCGCGCTGGCGGCGGCGACGACCGCCACCGCGGCGGTAGCGATCTTCGCCACAAGCGCGGTTGAGGCGGAGGATCCAAGCGTGCCGACCACGGCCTCACCGCCCAGCGCTGAGGCGAACACGGCCGGCGCGCTCACGCCAGCGGCGCCCGCGCCTGAAGCCGCCGCCCCGGCACCGCCTGCCGCCGCGGACATGCCGGCGGCGGTGACGCTCACCCCGCCCGCGGCGCCCGCCACGGCGCCCGGTCCGGATACCGCCACCGCGCCCGTCGCGGAGGCCGAACCGACAGCGGAGGCCCCGGCGAACCCGGCGGTGCCAGTGCCCGCGCCGGCGGCTGCTGCGGTGCCTCCGCCCGCACCCGCGACGCTTGCAGCACCGGCGCTTCCGTGAGCAGCAGATGAGAGCACGGACGCCCTGAGCTTGCCGCTGAAAGCGATCGGAATGATGAGCGCGAGCGCGGAGCGCTGCCGGCGCACCTCATGCTCGTAGGCCCGGCAGGGCGCGCATCGGTCGATGTGCGCGCGCACTTGACCGCGGGCGGGAATCTTGCCGCGCGCGCTCGCCATCCGCTCCCGTACCTCCGAGCAGGGGCTCTCCCGCGCCGTGCGGCCGCGCATCAACCCCTCCCGCGCCTGGAAGATCAACGCCTTGACGTTCTCGCGTCGCACGTCGAGCACGCTCGCGATCTCGGCGTGCGAGTAGTCCCCGAGCTCGAACAGCACGAGCGCAGCGCGCTGGTCGTCAGGCAACCGCTGGATGTCCTCGACGAGTTCCCGCAACTGCTCGCGGCGTGCGACCAGGCTCGGCGGACCGTCGAGCTCCGGACGCTCGACGACGATCGCGTCGCTGCGGGGGTACTCGCGAACCGAGCGCAGCTCCGAGAGGCAGCGATTGCGCGCGATCGTGTAGAGCCACGGGCGCAGCGCGTCGGGGCGCCGACCGCGGCTGAGCGCCTGGTACGCCGAGGTGAGCGTCAGCTGCAGCGCGTCCTCTCCCCATTCACGACTCCCCAGCATGTGCACGCAGAAGCTGAGCAGGCCAGCCCCGTACCGGTCGACGATCTCCTCAAACGCGCGCTCGTCCCCCGCGCCGACGAGCGCGAAGAGCTGCTCGTCGCCTAGGCCCGCGCCCCCGTGTAGCGCACGCCCAATGCGTGCAAGCGCTGCTGCTGGCGCCACCCGCGAAGTATATTCCGCGCGGCAAACGACGCCCGGGGCAGACGCTGCCAGGCGAGGCGACGCCCGGGGATTGCGCCCCATCCCCGAGCGTCGCTGCTCGATTCAGTGCAACGGCAGGACTCACCGGACCTCCCCCTGACCCTGGCGGTTCAAGCCCGAACGCCTCTTCGGACAGAACCGGCGTCAGGCGGCCCGTTCCCGCCGGCGCTGCGTCCCTATGACCGTTAAGACGCAGGCGAAGCCGAAAGGTTGGCGGAGGTTCCGAAAGCGCCAGCCGGCTGCTGACACACCCGCTCGCACGGACTGTTCTTGGGCAAGTACACTTCCGTGTGCCGGCACGGACGCCGGATCGGCGCCGGCGCTGCGCCCCTACCGTCGGCGCTCCGGCTGGGGTCGGGGGATGCCGCTGACAGCGCTTCCCCGGCCCCGCCACCTGCGCCGGGCCACAATCGAAGGATCCCGTAACGCGCGCCCTCGCAGCCGATGCGGCGTCCGAGTCCGGATCATTCAGTAACCGTCTGATTAGGCTGGTCGGGCCGCGGCGGGTGGCAGGTGGTCTGTGAGGTGCCTCGTTGGTGGTGGGCGTCAGCGTTGTGAGGTCCGGGCCGCTGTGTCGGTGAGGCTTCGAGAGCGGGTGGGCGGGCATGCGTCGTTGGCGTGACGCGCCTCGTGGGTGGCCGGGCGTCGTGGTCGCCGGCTGTGCAGCCAGCCGGCGGCGGCCGGGACCGCAGCGCCGCGGCCGTCAGCACGACGGCACGCACCTGATCGCACCCGAAGAGAGGGGTCGTGCGGGTCGTCTGAGTCAGCCTGGTGCCGGTGCGCACAGTCGCGGCCTGTGACCCGGTCACAAGCGCATCGCCCCGGCGGTCCACAAGTCGATGCACCTCGACGCGGACGCCGCCTGGGTCGCAGTGGCGCTCCGCGAGGCGAAGCAGCAGCCGCCACCGGAGTGTGCGAGGTGCTTGCTCAGGGCCACGCTCGTGCGTCGAGCAAGCGGACGGCCGGCCGCGGCGGCTTATTGAAGCGACTGTGCCTGGACGCGGCCCCGGGCTGCTGCTCCCGCCCAGAAGGAGCAGCCTGACGCGCCGTGACCGACGGCTCGGCGAGTTCTGTAATGGAACGTTCGGCAGCCACGCCGACCCGCGCAGCCACGGCTGCTCGTCCGCCTCGGCGAGCACTCCGGCGGCGCCGACGTGACGGTCGCCCTCCACTAGTTAGCCACGAACTCCTGAGTAGCAAGCACAAGAGCAACAGTCTCGCCGGCATCGCCCGGACAGCTGCCTTCGGACAGAGGCAGTCACGACGACCGCGCTGGCTCCGCGTACATGCGCCGACACGAATGCAGGTCTGCGCACCGTAGACGACGTTCGTCTCGCATCTCGGCACCTACGGGGCCAGCCGCCTCGCCGGCGCCCAGAGCAGCTGTAGGTGAGTCCAGCCGCCCTGCTTTTGCGCGGCGGCGGGTACGGTCAGACCGTCGCCTCGGCACCGATCACCAGACCCGCTCTGATGCGCCGAGGAGTGTTGCGGCTCAGATCGGACCTTCCCCGCAATTCGCCAGTTGCGAGACCGGCCGCGCCGTCGGTGGTCGGGCCGCGGCGACCGATCGGCGCAGACCCCTGGTTTGCCGGCTTACCAGGGAACAGGAATGCGCGCCCTGGTTTGCGCGGCCTGCAGGGCAGAACCCGCGTTCGGGTCAGGGACGCGCTTTCATGAGCGAGCAGGGCTCAGACGCGGCCCGGACCGAGCGCTGACAGCACCCTCCGTGCCGCGCAAGGCAGGGGCGCCGACGCGAGCGGCAGGAGACCTTTCGCAGGAGGAAAGCGAGTCCCGCCGGGCATCGGTCGGTTGCTGCTCCATTCTGGCGAGCGGCAGCCGGCCAGCGGCCGTGTCACTGCTTTGCGCCGGATGCGACCTCGCGCGAGAGCACCCGTCGGGGTGAGAAGCTAGGGCTTGATGGCAACGACCTGGGCTCGAACTGCGGCGCGGACAGCGTCCTCTCACCACAACCTTCCGGCGCCGCTGACGTCACTGCTCGGGAGGGCGCGGGAGCTCGCGGAAGTGGTTGAGATGCTGCGCCGGACGCGGCTTGTGACCCTGACCGGCCCGGGCGGTGTCGGCAAGACCCGCCTCGCTCTGGAGCTGGCGGGCGATCACGTCGGGCGCCGAGCTGACGGTGTCTGGCTCGTCGATCTCACCGCCGGTCCGGAGGCACCGGATGTTCCCCGCGAGACCGCCCGGTCGCTCGGCCTTCACAGTGTGAGCGAGGCGAAGGCGACCGACGCGCTCATCGGCTACCTCGCAAATCGCGACCTGCTTCTCCTGCTCGACAAC
>CAWEYQ010000040.1:0-11126 GCA_963813265.1 uncultured Solirubrobacterales bacterium
ATCGACGTACTCGGCTCAGCTGATCCATACCACCCTGCCTTTCGTTCGCTCACTTGTGCCTGATGTGTTCGTAGATGTTCAGGTAGTCCTGGGCCGGTCGCGCCCATGAGTGATCAGTCCGCATCCCGTGCAGCTGCAGCTCGCGGAACTCCTCCGGATAGGCGTACCAGAGGCCGATCGCGCGGGCCATCGCCGATTCCAGCGCCGGCGGGTCAGCGTGGTGAAAGACGTAACCGTTGCGCTCCCAGCCCGGGACCGACGAGTGATCGCGGTCAAACACGGTGTCGACCAGCCCGCCGACCGCGCGCACGACCGGCACCGTCCCGTACTTGAGCGCGATCAGCTGCGTCAACCCGCACGGCTCGAACATGCTCGGCATCACCAACAAATCGGCGCCCGCGTAGATCAGATGCGCCAGCTCGACGCTGAACGTGAGCTCCAGATGGCAATCCGGATTGTCGTTAAGCTCGTGCTTGAGTGCCCAGAACCCGGCGCCGATCGCCGGGTCGGGGCTGCTTCCCAGCAGCACGAACTGCGCACCCTCGGCCAGCGCGTAAAACAGCGCATGACGGATCAGCTCCACGCCCTTCTGGCGGTCCAGTCGCCCGATCGACGCCACCACAGGCTTGAAGTCGTGGGCCAGCAGGAAACGGTCCCGCAGCGCCTGCTTGTTGACGTACTTGCCGTCGATCCAGTCGCTGCCGTACCGCGCCGGGATCAACGGATCGATCTCCGGATTCCACAGGTCGTAGTCGACGCCGTTGAGCACGCCACCGAACTTGTTGCCATGCAGGTGCAGGGTGTGGCCGAGGCCCTGACCCTGATCGGTGTACTGCGCCTCCCAGGCGTGTTGGGGGGAGACGGTCGTCACGAAATTGGCGTACACGATGCCGCCCTTCATCAGGTTCAAAGCGAAGGGATTGAACTCATCCCGCAAGCGGTCATAGTCATAGAAATGATCCGGCCGAGTAAGGCCGGTGGCCCACAGCACCGCCTCCCCCGCGATCCCCTGATGACCAAAGTTGTGAACCGTGTAACAAACGCGCTGATCACCCATCCCCACGTCCCGGTACATCTCGTACAGCAACACCGGCACCAGCGCCGTCTGCCAATCATGACAATGAATCACCTCAGGCCGCTTATTCGACCGCAGCATGAACTCCAACGCGGCCTTGGACAAGAAAGCAAAGCGAAACACATCATCCGCCGAGCCGTACAGGTGCCCACGCTCGAAGAACCGATCCTGCGAATGCGGCTCTATAAAGAAACACTTGCGGCCCTCCACGAACCCAAACCACACCGAACAGTGAACCGCTCCGCTATACCACGGAACCCACAGATCCTCGTACGTCACGGTCAGACCGGAGATGCGGTCATACCGCATACAGTCGTACTTCGGCAGGATGATCTCCACAGCGTGGCCCCGCAACTCCAGCTCGCGACTAAGCCCGAACACCACCTCCCCCAGCCCACCCGCCTGCGCGACCGGCGCGCACTCGGACGCGACCATCACCACGAACACCGCAAAACCTCACGCGACACGACACCGCCGTACCGGTCGACAGACACGCACGCCACTCCGTCGACCCCGGTAACACAACCAGGCCGCCATCCTCCAGCTGCAGAGACGGGATATGACCTCAGCAACCACCTCCCCCCGCCGCGTCCGCTGACCGCGCCGGACCGACCGCCAACATCGCCACGCGCAACAGGCACCGACGACGCCCCGATGCGTCGGACCCACGCGCCCCGCCCCCACCCAGCACCGAACTCGCGCCTCTCCATTACTCTCCACGCTCACGGCCCCAACCCTACCCGGATCGCCGCCGCGCGCGTCACGCGGACTGGCCGAGCGACCGAGGTCCACGCGCTGCGTGAGATCGTCACCCCCGCTCACCCATCCGCAACGCAGCCCCGACGAACCACCCTCGCGCCACCCGAACGGCGGATCGCGGCTAACCGACATTCATCGGACACTCGGGAGCAGCTATCGCTCGACTAGGTCCTTGTCGGCGCTCGTCTCGGGATCCGGCGGCATCGACCTACCTACGCATCGAGCCAGCCGCGGACCTGCAGATCGGGCGTTTGCCCGAACGCCCTTTGCTCACCCGTGCACGACGGTGCCGGTGCGGGCGCGGACGGCCGATAGGAAGGCGGCGTAGCTCCAGGTCAGGTTTGCGACGCTCTTCTCAAACCCGGTGATCCGGTCGAACTGCTCGCTGAGCTCGAGACGGTCGCTGTGGAAGATCAGCGCGGCCAGCATCTGGTCACCAGCGGCGTCAAGCAGGTCTGCGGCATTCCCGGGCGGGGTCGTGTTGTCGATCCCGAGCGGGGTGAAGAACGCGGCGGACACGGCGTCCAGCGGCACGGTCTGCAGATCGCGGATCGTGGTCGCGAGCCGGTAGTAGAGCTCGGCGAAGTTGGCCGTGCACGGCACCCACGGGTGGCCCACCTCGTTCGGCGGGACGCTGTCGCCGTCATAGTGGTCGTCGGGGTAGCGGCCCATCAGCGGGCCGACACCGCGCGCTAGGTCCGCCGCGTTGATGGGGTAGGCGAACGTCGAGGCCGGGTCGGTCCACTGGCTGCGAATCCGGGCGGCGGTGGCCAGCATCCGCGTGTCGGTGGGCGGGATGGCGCCGTAGATGCAGGCCATCACGATGTCGACATTCGGGTCATAGCCCGGTGTTAGCGGCGGGTTGGTCGTTCCGGCCGGACCGCCGAAGGTGACGTAGATGTTCTCGCTGCTGTTCCAGTGCTCCGCGAGCCGGGCCTGTAGCCAGCCGATCGCCTCGGCGACGCCGGCCGGCACCGGAATCCCGAGGCTGTTGCCAGCCAGCTCGGAGAAGCAGCGCAATTGGACCGCGCGGGCGAAGAACGAGTACCCGTCGCGCTCCTCCCATAGGTTAATGGTCTGCTGCTGATAGACCGCCAGCAGGTAGCCGATGTCGGTAGCGATCACCGCCCGGGCCACCGCCTGGGCCGTCGCGTCGAGCTCGCGGTAGATCTGCAGGATCGCCAGCGTCTGTAGCGCGGGCCCGTCGGATTGCTCTGACCAGTTCGGCCGGTGGCGGCCCTCGATCGTGAAGGAGGCGTACCCGATCGGCGGGCCACTGTTCTGGCAGGTCTGCGCGAACGTGACGTAGTCGATCAGCGGCTGGCTGGTGGGCAGCTCAGCCGCTGCGAGCTCGACCGCGGTGACCGCGGCGTCGCGCGTCCAGTTGAACACGTAGTCCTGATCGACGACCGGAAACGACGCGTGGTACGAGGGCGAGGCGATGATGCACCCCGGACGGGAGAACTGGCTCGGGTCCGTCGGATCGGTGAACGCGTAGCCGTCGCTGGACACGTTGCGCAACATCAGCGCAAACATGTGCTGGGCGATCACTGCCAGGTCAGCCTGCGCGACCGCGGGCTGCACCGTTCTGTACTCGACCGCGGGCCGTTCCCGCGGAGCTGTTCCTGTGCGCTCGTCTGCTGTTGTTGTCGACATCGTCATTTCCTCTCCGGTTTGGCGGCTAACTGGATCGCCGGCGGTGAGTCTCGTGCCGTTGGTATCTCCGCCGGTCGCCGTCACGCGGACGCCGCCCAGTGCGCAGCGGCTACGGCTCGTTGAACCCCTTAGACGGCCCGTAACGAACCTCTCAGAAACAAGTGACGCAGGTGATGCAAGTGACGCGAAAGGATCGGCATAACCCTCGCCCGCAGAAGCAATTCCCGGACCATCTCGCCCCAATCGAATGCAAGCGACACGCATCGCAGCCCACGCTACGCAACAACTGACCCTGTCTCACGTGATCTTAATCACGCCGGACCGCCTCCGGGTCAGCGACGCGAAGACGACGGCGCGCCGCCGTTCGCCGCGCGGCTCATTCGCACGCTGAGTCGCTAAGGATGGCGGTCGTGGAGGTCGTTCGGGGGATGAGCACGTCGATGTCGTGCTCGAGTCGGTGCGCTGGCTGCGAGCGCGTCATCGATTGCGGGCTGGTGCAGTACGCACAGCCGCGTCACGCCCGCCGCCGAGTTGGCGGTTGACGCTCAGGCGCTTGAGCAGAGAGGATGTCGCCAAACGAACGGGGGAGCGAACTGTGGGTCGGGTGTCGCTGATGACGGCGGAGCGGGTCGCGGACTTGATTGGTGAGCAGGTTTGGAGGGGGATGTCGCTGCGTCTGATGGATGCCCTTAAGGCCGACACCCCCGATCTCGTGGAGCGGCCCGGTCTTCGGCGAGAGAACGGGAGGATCACGGCGAGGCGACGCACGCGGGGGACCCATACGCGGCGCGAGTGGGGGTCGAGTAGGGGTCTGCTCCGCGGTTCGGGGCGGTGGCTGGAGGCACCTGAGGCGTGACGTTCGAGGCCGAGATTGAGTTGGTCGTGGCGCGCCGGCATTCGGATCCGCACCACCTGCTGGGCGCGCATCCGGTCGACGGCGGCGTCGTGGTCCGTGCCTTCCGCCCCGACGCACGGGAGGTGCTCGTGCGAGCGGAGGGCGGGGAGTCGGTGATGCTCGAGCAGCGTCATCCGGCGGGGCTCTTTGAGGGGCTTCTGCACGGTGCTGGGCTGCCGTTACGTTACGAGCTCGAGGTGAGCTACGCGGACGGCAACGTCTATACGTTTCGCGACGCCTATGCCTTCGCGCCCACGCTCGGGGACGTCGATCTGCACCTCGTCGCGGAGGGGCGCCACGAGCTGCTCTACGAGCGGCTGGGGGCGCATGTGCGCGAGATCGACGGCGCACTGGGCACCTCGTTCGCTGTGTGGGCGCCGGCCGCCCAGGCGGTCAGCGTCGTGGGCGATTTCAACTCCTGGGACGGGCGCCTGCACGCGATGCGCGTGCTCGGTGCGTCTGGGATCTGGGAGATCTTCATTCCGGGCGTGGTAGAGGGCGCCGCGTACAAGTTCGAGATCCTCACCCAGGGCGGCGACATTCGGTTGAAGGCGGATCCGTTCGCGTTCGCCACGGTACCCATGCCGCGCACCGACTCGGTCGTGCACCGCTCGCGTCACGTCTGGCGGGACGCGGACTGGATCGAGCGCCGGCGGGCGACGCAGCCGCACGAAGCTCCGATGTCGATCTACGAGGTCCACTTGGGGTCGTGGCGGCTGAACCCTTTGGAGGGCAACCGGTCGCTGCGCTACCTGGAGCTCGCTGATGAGCTGGCCGCGTATGTCAGCGATCTTGGCTTCACGCACGTTGAGCTGATGCCGGTGATGGAGCATCCGTTCGCGGGCTCGTGGGGCTACCAGGTGACCAGCTATTTCGCGCCGACCGCGCGCTTCGGCTCCCCGGATGACTTCAAGCAGTTCGTCGATCACCTGCACGGCAAGGGAATCGGAGTGATCCTCGATTGGGTGCCGGCGCACTTCCCGCGCGACGACTGGGCGCTGGCCCGCTTCGACGGGACCTCGCTCTACGAGCATGATCACCTCCGCGGTGCGCATCCGGACTGGGGCACCCTCATCTTCAACTACGGCCGCCACGAGGTGCGTAACTTCCTGGAGGCGAACGCGATCTTCTGGCCGCGCGAGTACCACGCCGATGGGATCCGCGTCGATGGGGTGGCGTCGATGCTCTACCTCGACTACTCGCGCGCCGAGGGCGAGTGGATCCCCAACGCGCACGGCGGGCGAGAGGACCTCGAGGCGATCGCCTTCGTGCAGGAGATGAACGAGGTGCTCCACCGACGCGAGCCAGGGGTGATCTCCGCCGCCGAGGAGTCGACCGCCTGGGCCGGGGTGTCGCGCCCCACGTTCCTCGGCGGCCTTGGTTTCGGCTTTAAGTGGAACTTGGGCTGGATGCACGACACCCTCGGCTACTTCCAGCACGATCCCATATACCGGGCCTACCACCACCACGAGCTCACGTTCAGCCTGCTGTACGCGTTCACCGAGAACTTCATCCTGCCGCTCTCGCACGACGAGGTCGTGCACGGCAAGCGCTCGCTCTACGAGCAGATGGCGGGAGACCGTTGGCAGAAGCTGGCAAACCTGCGTTCGCTGTACGGCTACATGTGGGCGCACCCGGGCAAGAAGCTGCTGTTCATGGGCGGTGAGCTGGCGCAGGAAGAGGAATGGAACTATGAGCGGTCAATCGACTGGCACCTGCTCGAGCAACCGGAGCACGCGGGCGTGCAGCGCCTCGTGCGTGATCTCAACCATCTACTGCGTGAGGAGCCGGCCCTGTATGAGCAGGATTACGAGCCGGCCGGCTTCTGGTGGCTCGAGCCCAACGACGCGGCGTCAAACGTGTTCGCGTTCGCGCGCGCCTCCCGCGACGGCAACCGCCTGCTCGTATGCGCGGCCAACCTCTCCCCCGTCCCGCGCGAGCGCTACCGCCTCGGGCTCCCACGCTCCGGCCGCTGGATCGAGGCGCTCAGCACCGATTCCGCACGCTACGGCGGCTCCAATGTGGGAAACCCCAACGGCATCGAAGCGGAGCCGATCCCGTGGCACGGGCAGGCCGCTTCGGCCGAAGTGATGCTGCCCCCGCTCGCCGTCGTCTGGCTCGTTCCGGCCGTCCAACAGAATGCGAGCGCCGACTGAGTAGCCCGGCGCCTCCGCTAGCGACGCATCTCACCGATACCTTTGCTGCTCGCTCATCTATGGCGGATGTGTTCGTAGATGTTCAGGTAATCCTGGGACGGCCACGCCCACGAATGATCGGCACGCATCCCGTTTAGCTGCAGCTCCCGGTACTCCTGCGGATAGGAACTACCAGAGGCCGATCGCGCGGCTCAGCGCCGATTCCAGCCCTGGCGCGTCCGCGTTGTGGAAGGCGTAGCCGTTGCACTCCCAGCTCGACGAGGAGATCGCAGCCGCCTAGACTCACCCCGGGAAGCTGAACCGCGCGCGAATTTACAGCCGTAATTGGACGCGACCATCGGCCGGGTCGCGCCCTGCCAAGCGCGCGGAAAGCGCCGGGCAGAAGGAACGGCTGGAAACTCGACGTGCTATCGGAAAGTAGCTTGACGTCTACATCGACCTCGCCGACGACAGCCTGATCGGTGGGACGAACACCGGAGCGGGCAACACGATCGCCAATAACAGCGCCGACGGCGTGACGGTCGCCGCCGGCTTCCGCAACCGAGTGCTCGGCAACGCGATCTACGACAACAACGGCCTCGGAATCGACCTCGGGAAGAACGGTCACACGCCCAATGACGCAGCGCCGGACAGCGACATGGGCGCGAACTTCCTCCAGAACTATCCCGTCATCACCAGCGCCAGCGTGTCGGGCGCCCAGATCGACGTCGACTGGACGCTGGACACCATGAAGTCGCGAACCGTCCGGATCGAGTTCTTCGGCACGACCTGCGATCCCTCGGGCTACGGCGAGGGCAGGACCTACCTCGGCTCCGTGACCGGCACGACCGACAACAAAGGTCACGCCGCCGACACGACCACCGTCACGGCGCCCGCCTCCGGCGAGCTCGTCACCGCAACCGCCACCATCCTCGGCGGGTCAACCGTGCCGATCGTACTCGTGGGCGCCAACTCGACGTCAGAATTCTCCAAGTGCACGACGGTCTCCTGACGGTGTAGCCCAACGCCAAGTCGGTGCCACCCGGCCTTCGGCAGCAAGATCCCACTGCACGGTTTCCGCACGGAGCAGGTGCGGGTCGCCCAGCGGCGTGGCTGCTCCTTCGGCAGAAGCAGCCACCATCTCATAGTCGAGGTCCCGGCCGCTGGTCGCTGCTCTCGGACAAGGGAGCCACGCACCTCCGGGCTCGGCTCGCCCGATATCCGCGCGGGGAGGTCTAAGAGCCGCCGCTCGGGTGCGCCCTGCAAATCGCCAGCGGGGCGCACCTCGGCGACTGCAGCAGCGCACGGAACCCGTCCGGGTGGTCGGGACGACCCGCGGTGCGTTTCGCGTCGCAAAGATGGCGTCGACGCTGCGTCCCGCAGCGGAGCTCTGCGCGACGAGCGGCCGTCTGTCCGCGCAAGGAACCGATCGACCCCCGAACGCCGGTTTAGGTCCGATCCGGAGCTCATCGGCGCGGGGTGATCACGGGCTTGGAACCACAAGCCCCGATCGGCGAAAATCAACAGCCGTGAGTCGCGCTTCTGTACCGAGCGGCGAGACGTCGCCGTCGATTGCCACGATCGTTGACGAGGTCGGTGAGGAGATTCCCGGCTTCCGCGAGAAGACTTCACCCGACGGGATGTTGACGATCGCATTCACCGATATCGAGGGCTCGACCGAGATCATGGAGAGGCTGGGCGAGGACCGCTTTGTGGAGATGATGATCGTCCACAACCGAATGGTCCGCGACTGCGTCGGCACGCATGGGGGCGAGGTGGTCAAGTCACAGGGCGACGGGTTCATGATCACCTTCTCGAGCGCTAGTGCGGCGCTGGATTGCGCGGTCGAGCTTCAGCGGATCCTCACGCGTTACCACGTTCGCGAGCCCGCCGAGGCTCTGCTTGTGCGGGTCGGGCTGCACACGGGCAACATCTTCGAAGCTGAATACGACTTTCTCGGCAGGGCAGTCGTCCTGGCCGCCCGGATCACCGGCCGCGCGCGAGGCGGCGAGATACTCGTGTCCGCCGCTTGCAGGGACTACACAAGGCGCCTTGGACGATGGCGGTACGGTGAAGCGATGGAGCTGCGCCTGAAGGGGTTGGCGAGCGTGGAGCGCGTGTATCCCCTCGACTGGTCGGGCCGTTAGGGCACTCAATCCGTCCTCATTGGTATCCCGAACGGACTTATAGATCGGGATCGACCGCACTTGCATCGCTACCGCCTGGGAACGATCTCGATCGTCTCGTCCGCGACGAAGCTCAGTGCTGCAATGTCGCCGATTGAGCGGCGCGCGGGCCGCTGCCGCATCGGGGCTGACGGCGCACAGGGCGGCAGTCGAGGCACGTGACTCGGCGCGGCCGCCCGCCGGGACGACGGGCGGCAATTGCCAACGTAGTCAGAGGGTCAGCCCGGCGGTGGCGGAGATCGTCGGCTGGCGGCGTGAGCGGACGGCGTCGATGATCTCGCTTGGATCGATCGCTTGCAGGTAGGTGCTGGTGGTCCCGAGGTCGGTATGTTGGCCGAGCTGGCGCTGGATGATGTTGATCGCCACTCCTTCGCGGGCGAGCTCGACGGCGCGCGCGTGACGCAGTTGATGGGGCGCGAACCGGCGTCGGACGCCGGCATCGACGGCGAGCTGGCGCAGTTCGGCTCGGGCGGCGGTGGCGGCCCAGCGCCGGCCTCGCGTTGACCCATCGATGACGCCGAAGAGCGGTCCGGGGCGGCAACGAGACGCGGTGGGTCAGCCAGGCGGCATGCTGTTCAAACCCGAATTGGTCCATCCTGGCGTCGCGGCCATTGTGTTCGACTGGACCAGCGCTTGTTCGGCGGCCGAGTTGCGGCTAAACGGCCGATTGTGCTCGCTCGGCGATGCCGTGGCAGAGGGAAGACGTCAAAGCTCCGCGATCGGGGTGATATTTCATCGCCTCCGGCGGCACTATCGGACCACGCCGCCGCCTCGCCGCGGCGCAGCGAGGAACTGGGACTCTGTGTCTAACCCGTAGAGGAGACCCGCGGAGCGCGGGAGTCGTTGTCCGCGTGTTCGTCGGAGCCAGGTGAAGCGTAGGGCGAACGTTGCGGGACACTGGGCTCGGCGAATCGGCGCACGAACTCGAGAGCGGTGTCGGCGACCTCGCGCCAGCCGCCGTCGATGGTCAGTCCGTGTCCTCGGCCCGCCATTTTGACGATCTCGGTGACGCCCTCGTTGCGCTTCTGACGCTTGTAGGCCGCGTTCGCGATCGCCCAGGGAACCGCATGGTTCTCCTCGCCGCTGATGATCAAAAGCGGCCCCCGCTCCGGGTTCTTGGTGTCGACCTTCGCCTCGGTCCACGGGTTGAGGTTGGCGGCCGCTGCCTGGAAGAGCGGCGCGGCAGACGCGGGCACAGCGAACTGCTCGTAGAGCTCGTGGGCCTCGGCCTCGCTGACGGCGTTGGCGAACGCATAGCGGAACTGATCGTAGGTGAGCGGTATTGCACGGTTGCGGTTTGCCGGATTGCCAAGGACCGGGCGCGCGGACTTCACCGCGGAGATCGGCAGCGGGAGCACGCCGCGGAACGGTGCAGGGTCGATCGCGACGGACGCTGACGCGAGACCGCGGCCCGCCATGATCTGCGCCAACAGCCCCCCGAACGAATGGCCGATCACGGCGGGCTTCGTCTCGAGCTTGCCGACGATCACGGCGAAGTGGTCGGTGACCTGTCCGATCGTCTTGTGCGCCACCACCTCCGGCTTGGCGGTGGCTTCCTCTACGGTCTCCGGGTCGTCGGGCCAACCGGGGGTGAGCGCCACGTAGCCGGCCTCCTCGAAGACGCTCGCCCATCGGTCCCAGCTGCTCGGAAGCAGCCACAGGCCATGGATGAACGCCACCGGCAAGCGGCCTGACGCGTTCGCCTGCTCGACCTGCTCGGCCTCGTGTTCGGCGATGTCGCGTGGCCTTGGTTGCAGCACCACCCGGGGCGGCCCTGAGCACGGACATCGGGTCGAACACGACTCCCGGGCGGCGGTGCGCTGTTGCCATGGTTGCCCGCACCCGCGGCAGTGGCGGAGCCGAGACGACGTGCCTGACGCGGGCGCCGGTCAGCTTCTGGGTTCGGTGTGGGAGTCCAGCATGAAGCCATTGGGAGGGTTCGCCGGCAGCGTCGAGACGATGATCTCGTCGTGAAGCTTGGGGTCCCACACGTCGACGACCGCCGCGACCGGATCCGCGTCGCCGACACTCCCATCGCCTCGAGTCCCTGCTCGCGGAGATGCTCAAGCGCCTCAGCGAGCCCGCGTGGCGGTCGCTCGCCCGCCCGTGGCCGGAATGATCAGCGTGAACGTCGAACTGCTCACCCGCCGCTCGCTCCTTCAGCGCGGCAGCGAGCTCGGTGGACATCACCGTAACGTTCGCCGCCCAGCACTGAGTACTTCCAAGGCTCGAGGTTGCGTTCCTCTTCAGTTTCGATACCGCCGATCGCGCCCCGACAGCACTCGGTCTTGCTGTGCGACCCTAGTGCGGGAGATCGCCTCTCGCATCAGGGCAAGCCACCTCCTCCGGCGCGCCCGCATCGCCACGCGTTGGTCTCGCCCACCGAGCCGGACCGCCAGAGGCTCAGAGCACCCTTAAGC
>CAWEYQ010000041.1:0-34119 GCA_963813265.1 uncultured Solirubrobacterales bacterium
TAGTGCTGGACGGACCTACCTCCGTAAAGCTCAGCGCCGGCGCCGGTCCCCTATAACCCAACGCGCACGCTGACAGGACGGTTATACAGATTCAATTCGCAGTCTTGCATCGTGACAACGGCGTGTCAAGTGCACAAATAGGTATATGTCAGCGCGCTGCGCCGCGTGTCTGCGGGTCGTCTTGCTAGGCCATTGCTACGGCCGTTGCCGGGTCGTCGGTCACGTCTCGGCCAGACGGCACGGTGAGGCGCGCGATGATTCCGCGGCGGCGAGTCGCGCGTAGCCATGGTCGATGCATGGGCGACGCCGCCCAGCCCGGGCCGCCGCCCATGAGACAGGCTGCGATTGGCACCGCCGTTGGACCTGTCACAACTTGGTTGCGAGCAGGCCGGCGGCGAGCAGGACAACGGCGATCCAGAGCGCGGAAAGGCCGCCTTCGAGCGGGGCGGCGAGGCTGGCTTTGGTCAACGCCACCGTCGTCCCATCGGTAAGCCGTTGTTCGCCGGTGACCGCCGCCGTGCGGCGCCGCAGTTCTCGCACCGGCGTACTCAGTCGGCGCTGCGCGGCGCTCAGCAGGCAGCAGCCGCCGGCCACCAGCACGCCCGCGGCAGTAATCGTGAGCGTCTGCGCGAAGTACCCGATGAACGCCGGGAAGCCACCCCACGCGATCGCGAACCACAAGTCGGTGTGGAGTCGGCCGCCGGCGAGCTCGAGGTTGTATCCGAGCACGAGCAGGACGCCGATCGCCACTGGCGGCGCGAGCAGAGGCGAGACGACGATTGCGCCGGCGACGCCAATCCCAACCGCTCCGATGAGCCCCACGACGGCAAGCCCGATGAGCGTGCGACGCCGCAGGGTTGTCTGGAGCGGGCGCCCGGTGAGCCTCGTCGAGCGCGTGGGCACTCACCCCGACCGCCAGGAAGAACGCGCCGAGCGTCGCAACGAGCCGACCGACGTGGAGAGTCGGCGCTACGGCTGCGCCTAACACGACGTAGCTCAGGTGCCAGGCCGTGTACGGCGGGTGCAGCAGCGTGACCAGATCGCGCCAGCCCCCACCCCCCAGGGCGTAGAAAGCAGGACGGTCGAGCTCTACGGCGCTCGGTGTCCATCCTTGGCACCAGACATCACGATGCCCGCCCCGAAGCTCATTCTCCGCAGGCGAACATCGCGAATTCCGGCGCGCCCCCACAGTCCGACCAAATCCGGCTCGAGGTCGTAAAGCTCCTCGATGCTCGGCCCCAGGAAACGCCCCACCTCGAGCCACGACGGAGAGACGAGCCGGCCGAGGAATGGCAACCCGACGCGAGTGTGGACGCGCCACAGCGCACGCAGCCGGTCGCGGCCCGGAACGCCGAACTCGATCATCCCGATGCGGCCGCCCGGCTTGACCACACGCGCGAGCTCCCGCATCGTCGCCGCGTGATCGTCCACGTAGCGCAACAAATAGGTGAACGTCAGCGCGTCAAATTCCGCGTCTGCAAACGGAAGCCGCTCGGCCTCGCCTCGGACCAGACTGACCCTCGCGGCAAGCTCGGGGTCCCGACCGACGCGCGCTCGGGCCTCGGCCAGCATCGCCTCGCTCTGGTCGAGCCCGACGACTTCGCATGCCGAGCGGCGAGCCAGCGCCGCCGCCACCATTCCGGTGCCGGTCGCGACATCGAGCACCCGCTCGCCGGACTGCGGGTCGATCGCGCGCACGAGCGCGCGACGCCAGCGCGGATCCTGACCGAAGCTGAGCACCGTGCCCATCCGGTCGTAATGTCGCGGCAGGCCCTGGAACAGCGCGAGCGAGTGGCGTTTGCGGTCGGAGGGGGTCCGAGCGGTCGTCATTGAATGAATTGTGACGCGGTACGCCCCGCGGGCGGCAGCGCCCCGCTCGCCGCATGCACCTGCAGACCCCCGTTCCGCTTTCCGGGGCGAAGGGGGCGAGCGCCCGGCCGCACTATCGCGCGATGCTCGGCGACATCGTCGTCGACTACCCGACCGGGTAGCCCCGTTTTGAGCTCCTCGGCGTCGCCGCGATTCGGCCACATACACTTCCGCGGAGGACGGGCGCAGCGCTGCTATCCCAGTCCCCCACCCCCAAGATCTTGCCACGATGACCGACCCGCATCCGCCCCGACTCAGGGAGTATCGCGACGGATCGCGTTTGAACTGCTGAGCCGCGTTCCCCGCAGGGTATTCATTCACGGCGCACGATGGTTCATTCGTGACGGGCGGCGCAGGCGCGCACTACGGGTCGGCGGCAGAGCGAGCCAGATGGCGGCTCACGTCGCCGACTACATCCGTTTGGACGCGCCTCTCCACGAAACGCCAATGCCCCTCGTGGCGCCCGAGTCGTGACACCGACCGCTGACGATCGGCTGCAACGCCATGTCGGGTAGCGCCTGCAGAAAGGTGAACTACGAACGCGAGACCACGGTGCCAGCCTCTTCATCGACATCGATCGCGAGATTCGTGGTGACGTGCTGGGTCCGCGGCGTGCCGTCGTCATAGACGATCACGTTGTCAGAACTCCGACGGCCGCGAAATCGCCGCCGTCGACGAGCAGGGCCAGTGGAGTCGCCGACGAGATGCCTGTACGACAACGAAGGCAGGTCTGCGTCGGCCCTCAGGAGCCGACCCGACTGTGGCTGCTCCACGCCTCAAGCAGCTACGGCGAGATCGCAACCGCTCCGCTCCAGTATCGGCAGTCTGGACGACGGCGCCGAGGCTGCTGTCACTGGCAGCCGGCCGGGAACCTGGCTAACGATTGAGCCGAGCCAGGGTGCCGTCGTTTCCAGTGGGGAGTTCGTGGCCGGGACGGGGGCCGGGTTTGGGCGACCGCCTGCCAGGACCGGGCAGCGTGCCCTACCCGGGTTGCAGTGGCTTCCGGCGGTGGCGATGGTGCTGGCGCAGGTGGTGGTCACGCGCGGCTGACGGCGCGGCGGTCGCGTGCTCCTCGTCTGCGCACACTTGGGCTTGCCGCCGGGGACGGCGTGCTCATCAGGGCGAGCAGGATCTGCGCGGCGTTTTCGGGGGAGGCGATGATCGCCTCCAGGTAGGGGATCGTGGCGGCGTCGAGTTCGATGGTTGTTTGAGTGCCGTCGGGGTGGACCAGGAGCGGGGACCGGCGCGGGTCAAACGGGAGGCGTATCGCGCGGTCGGGATTCGCGTGTGTGTGGATCGTGACCGATCGGTCGTCGCACTGCTCGGTGCTGTTGGCTTCGGCGCGAGCGACACCGGGGAGTGTGGAGATCGTGGCGGCGGCCCGGGCGGGGTGGGTGAGCCGCTGGTGGGCGAGGCGGCGGCGTTCTAGCATCAGGGCGAGCAGTCGCGCGGTGGCAGTGGCGTGTCGTTTCCAGTCACCGGCTCGGTCGGACGCGATCGCGCGTGCGCGGCTGGCCGCGAGTTGGTCGCGTGCGCGCTGTTCGGGCTCGCGCAGCTCGCTGGTTAGCCGTTCGGCAGTTAGGAGCAAGCGTTCGGCGGCATCGATCGCTGGTTCCCAGTCGCGTTCGCTGGCGGTATCGTCCCTTCGGTGAACGCCGCGTAGCGTGGGAAGAGCTGCGGCGAGCACGTTCGGGAACGTTCGCTCGGCGCGCGCTCGCATGCCGTCCAGGCCGAGCGACGGTTGCGCCGGCAGGAGCAGCGCGTCGTGGGTGGCGGGTGCCCACGCGACGGGCTGGCCATTGAGATGAGCTGCGGCGTACCAGGGCCCCGGCGGCGCCTGCTCGTCGCACGCAAAGAGCACGCTCTGCGCGTCGCGCGCTCCTGCATCGTCCGAGGCGATTGGGTGCAGCAGCGCGAGCCGGCCGGCGGGGAGGCATCGTTCGAGTTTCCATAGCGAGGGGGCAGGCGCGGCGATCAGCACGGCATGCACGTTTGCCTCGCGCACGGCGGGCGAGAGCATGCGCAAGGCCCGCCGTTGCCAGGCGCGTGAGCGCCATTGGGCGTGGGTGACGATCACGAGCGGCTCGAGAAGCTCACCGAACGAGCTGCAGCTGAGGAGGCCCAGATCGCTCAGCTCGACCAGGAGCCCCAGATCCTCCGGATCGAGGAGCTCGAGCACCCTCCGGCGCTCGGGAGGCAAGCCAAGCGTCCGTTCCAGTCCGATCTCGGCGTCGAAGGATTCTGCTTTCGGCGGCCCGAGGCTGGTGAGCAACGACTCGAGCATCAGCGCCCGGGCATGCGGCGCGGGTGGCGCAGGCGGCACCGGCACGGCGAGCGCACGCGCGACCTCGCGCCGCATGTGCGCCTGGAGACGCACCGCCACGCTGGCGCCGAACTCCGTGAGTGCCGCGTCGGGCGGTTCAGGCACGGTCAGCTCGCGCCGGCGCGGGGAGACAAAGTGTTTGGGCGTGCGCGTTCAGGTCGTGCTGGAGGAAGAATGGCGGCCGTTCCCCGATCAGGTGCAGGCGAACGTAGGAGGCGACCAGCGCCCCGGCGAACGCGCCAACGAAGCTCGCGGCGCTGGTACCGCACGGAAGCTGCTCGGCCTGCTCGTCCGGAAACCAATACTCCTCGCGCCAGCGCGCCAGATCCCGGGTCGAGCACGGATCAAGCGCGAGGATCTGCAGCAGTGCGGAACCGATCCGCACGTCCACGACAAGCTCGTGGTTGGCTCGTTGGGCGAGCGAGCGCTCGAGGATGGCCTTTCGGGCGAGCATACTGTCGACCGCGAGCACGACCACACGCCCGGGCAGTGACTCCCCGCCGGCGAGCCTCGACGCGTACGCATGCACCCGGACGTGATGCGAGCAGGCCTGAAGCAGCGCTCCGAGAGCCGCGACCTTCGGCTCGCCGACGTCGGCGAGCTCGTAGGTCTGAGAGGGGAGATTCTCAGGCCCGACGATGTCGTCGTCGTAGATCGTGAGTGCACCGATCCCCATCCGGCACAGCTCGAGCGCGGCATGCGAACCGACCGTACCGGCGCCGCACACGGTCACGTGCGCGCTCGCGGCGGTCTCGGGGTCGAGCAGCTCGGACTGGCGGCGGTAGTCGACGCGCACCTCAGGCGCGCTGCCCGCGATCGGCGCCGGACCGTCCCCGCCCTGGGTCGTCTTCGCCTCATCGAGCTTGGCGAGCAGCGAGCGAGACAGCAGCTCCCAAGCGCCCACGCGACTCGTCGCCACCTCGCTGACGAGCAGCTGCGCCTCGCAGGGAGCGAGCCAGCGACCGTTCCGTAGTCGCTGGGCCAGCCGGTCCAGTGCTCCGAGCCGACTGGTCGCGTCGGGGTTCGGACGTTCGCGCCGCTTCTCGACCACCGCGAGCGCGAGCGCGAGCTCGCCGGCCGTCAGACACTCCAGGTCGAGCCCCAGCGGTCCGCCCGCGGCCGGGGCCGGCTTTCGCTCGGCCGCCGCACGCGCAGAGCCTCGCGTGCGGTGCGGCAGGGCGGGCGGGCGGTGCAGTACGCGCGCGAGCTCGCGGGCGATCCGCTCATGCTCGGTGGAGTCGACCAGCTCGATCCCCGAAAGCAGACCGCCGCGAGCGCGCATCGGGAGGTCAGCCACCAGCGGCAGCGGCGTTCGCTGCGCATAGAACGCCGCCCACGAGTTCCGGCGCGGGTTGGGGTGCGCGCAGCAGATCAGCGAGAACGCAAAGCCGTCACCCGCGAGCGCAACGAGCGTGCGCTGATCAAGATCTGACATGAACGCCTGCATACTCGGATGGCTATGCACCATTCCCCGCCACTCGCAAAGCTCAGCGCCGCGCCCCGACGCCTCGAGCGCCTGCGCATGGCGCGCAACCGCCACCGGATCGAGCTCGAATGATGCCTCGGTCGCGTGCTGCTCGAGCACGCGCAGATCCACGACGCGCCATCGGCCCGCGCCGTCCGAGATCACCCGCAGCAGCCCGCCTACCTCAAACGGATACGCGAGCGCCGCGTAGGCGTTGAACCGTTGAGCGACCCGTGCGTCGACCCCGATCGCCCCCGCGGCGCGGATCCGCCTGCCGACCACATCGTCGCGGCCGTTGCGAGCTGCGGTCATCTGGCGACGCGGGCGAGCATCGGGCCCCGTCATCGGGCCACCCCGTTCTCGTCCGCGGTCTCATACCAGCCTGGGGCGCGCTCGCTTCGCGGGAAGCTGTCTGCCGAGCGCGCGGCGTTGCCGGGATCCACCTCGAGCAGGAACCCGCTGATCAACGCGATCGCACCTTCGATCTCCCCATCGAGAAGCGCCGCGTGCACCGCCCCCTCCGCGTACCCGAGACACGGCCTTCCGTCTTGCATCACGTGTGGGTGGGGAGACAGGCCGTCGGTGACGTCGAACTGAACACGTGGCGGGCTGCTCAGCACGCGAAAACGGAGACGCCCAGCAGAGCGTGTGACGCCATGTGCGTCAAAGACGAGCGCATGCGTGCTGACCTCGAGGTCCGGCGGTTCGCCCCAGGAGACCATTCGGAGGCGACGGACCGCGGGGAGCCGCAAGACCCGCTCGGCCTGCTCCACCAGCGCCAACACCGCCGCCTGGGCAACCACCTCCCGCTCACGCGACCGCCGCGCCACCTCGGCCGCGCAGGACTGCCGCGTCCGCAACGCGCGGACCAACGCCTCACGCGCCGTCTCGACTTCCCGCTCGACGCTGTCGAGCCGCTCGTCACAGCGCGTGAGCGCAGCGCTGCGCGACCGGGGTCCGCGACCCATGGCGAGCGCGATGTCAAGGACCGCCACCGCTTCGCTGACATGCTCAAGCACCCCCGCGCGCACGTGACCCGCGCGCGCCCGACGCACCTCCTCCTCGGACAAGCCGAGTGCACGGCTGGGCGAAAGCTCCTCCAGCGAGCCCGCGCGCGCCGCCACCGCGCGCGCGAGCGCCAACGCATCCCGCCCTGCCGCCTCGCCCATCACCCCGCGGCTCCACTCAACCGCCCGGTGATCGTGACCGGATCATCCTCAGGCCGCAGCACGTTCCCCGCCCGCAACCGGACGCCGGCTGCGTTGATCGCCGACACCGCATCCCAGCCTTCGATGCCCTGGCGTTGCGCCAGCTCGCCGAGCGTCATACCGCCCGGCACCTCCAGCTCGACCGGCTGCCTGTTATGGGCAAGCAGCCTCAGCGAGAACGACCCGACCGCCACACCATCACGCAACTCTGCAGGGGCCGACTCGGCACCCCCGATAGCCACCGCGCGCGTATCAACCACCATCAAACACCTCCGATCGAAAACACCCTTTGCCACATATAACGGGCTGGGAGGGATCCCGTGAAACGAGATCCAGCAACGCCCGGCCCGAAGCGCCGATCGCGCCCCGTCGCACACATGCCGGCGTCGGCGGCACGCGAATAGGTCTCGATTCGGCAGCCTGATCCCGCTGACCGGGGCCCTCAATGAATTACGACTCCGCTTTGCGTGCGCGGGCGGCTTGCCGAACGCCGCCTCCACCCGCTACCCCTTCGCCAATAGACCGCCGCTTCAAATCGGCAGCCGATCGCCCGATGGCTGAGTCAGTTCGGCGGCGGACCAGCACTTCCGCTCGGGTTCTCCGCGACGGTCACGGCGTCGACGAGCATCGGTGCCCCCGACGGAGTCGCGGAGCTGGGATTCCCCGGGAGGAGTCCGCCGATCGCGACGTTGAGCAGGATGAAGTACCCGTGCCCAAAGGTCGAGCGCCACGTGCTGGGGCCGATCATCCCCGCGGTGACGCTCAGATAGAGCCTATCGTCGACGTACCATGCAATCCGCCGGGGATTGGTGTTCCACAGCACGGTGTACGAGTGAAAACCAGCCCTCCCTGCCAGCTGGCCGAGGTTGTAAGCAGCCGTCAGACCGGTGGGTCCGTCGCATCGTCGTGGTCCGCCGAGCCCGACCACACGGCAGTGCAGCGTGCCGCGGACCGTCGGCTGGTTGTTTACATTCTCCATCGCGTCGAGCTCGCCGGCCGCCGGCCAGTCATGGACGTTCGCACGAAACGGGGCCCCCAGCATCCAGAACGCCGGCCAGTAGCCCGGACCGCCAGCGGGAAGCCTGATCCGTGCCGAGAACGCAAGGCTCGCACCTACGGACGGATGGAAATCGGTGCGCCATGTCTCGATCCGCCCGGAGGTCCACTTGCCGCGACCGCCCTTGACCGGCTTGATCGCGAGGTCGCCACGTCCGTCGAGGTAGACGTTCCGGGTGCTTGCGGTATAGGTCTCCGCCTCGTCGTTTCCCCACCCGGGCGGTCCGCCGGGGTACCGCGTTCCGATGTCGTAACGCCAGCGGGCGGACGACACTCGGCTGCGCGCCGGTCCACCGAAGTCATCTCTCCACACACTCACCCAGCCGCCGCTCGCGTCCGGCCCACCGCGAGCCGATCCACCGACAAATCCACAGCCAGCGTGCGCAAAGCACCAACCCGCCAACAGCGCCACGGACCACAGCGGCCGCCGCCAAACGACTCCACCGCTGCCACCGACAAACCCACCGATCCGGGGCAACAGAAGGCGATGCCTTCCAAACCCATGCAGAAGCAAATGAAGCCCACCCGCCATCCGAGCCTCGATCCACGCAGAACGCCGTACCTCTCCAATCTACGCCATGACGAAGGCCGTCGATAGTCGAAACGCCACGCCGATGTCGGGACCACACGCCGCTACGCGCGCTCGGAACTCGAGGACCGCCGGGCGGCGCTTGAGGAACTCGAGCGCGGCTATGTGGCCGGAGCGCCACGGTGGTGTTCTGCCAGCGAGGGTTCCTCGCATGCGTCGCGACTGGGAGCCGGAAAGGCTGATCGACTGCTGGACGCTGGTCGATCGCGATTGGGAGCTGGTCGCGAACAAGTCCGGCGCGACCCGGGCTCGGATTCACGCTGTTGTTGAAGTCCTTTGACCTGGAGCGCCGCTTCCAGGCGCATACAGCGGGGAGCTTCCGCCAATGGCGTGCAGCACGTCGCGGGCCTGGTGAAGGTCGCGCCCAGCGAACTCGTGAAGTACGAGTGGCCGAGTCGCGCGATCAAATACCACCGCGTGCGGATCCGGGCCGCGCTCCCTCCTTCCTCTGTCTGCGCGAGGCCTTCTCCTAGCCGACATCCGCCTTCGACACCGAAAGCATGAGGCGAGAGCGGCGATCCGCGTCGACTAGGCTGGTGAGGTGAGTGTGAACTCGCCGTCGAAGCAGGCCTATCGCGGCTCCTCGTATCTCTACGTTTTCGTTCGCCTCACCATCGAGAACGACCACTTCGACGTTATTCGCGACGCCCGTCGACCAAATGTGCTGCTCGCGAGCGACCCCGGCGGCCACCTCTTTGCGAGCCAGATAGCCAGTCAAGGTGATGCGCTTCGGATCAAGCATCAGGATTGGGCTTGCCAGGGCTCGTCCCACGAGCCTCCCGGTGTCGTGCAGAGCACGCGTGATCCGCTCGTCAGGCGAATCAAGCAAACGCGCCAACTGGGGTCCAACTGCGCTCCGAGGGTCCACTTCATATCCGCTGTTCTGGAGCCTACGGATGAGCGCTCGTACGCTTGCGATGCCCTCAAGGTGCCCGCGCTGTCGGCATGAGCACTCCCAGTCCCCAACGGCGGCAAGGCCAGGAGGGCGGTGAGCATTGATGTTCGTGACGTCCGAACTGCCTATCGGTAGATGTCCTAACTCGCCGGCAAGACCGCTGGTGCCGACGACTAATCGGGACCGATTCAGGGCAAACTCAGCCTCGGGTGCGTAGCGCGCGAGTTGCATGGTGCCGGCCCCGATTCCGCCTCCCAGCCTGACCGTCATCAGGACCTCTGAATGCGGATCACGTGGGCCGTGAGCGCGGTTTCGGGCAGTGTCGAACGCGACAGCCAGAACGGCCGCGTTGGAGCCATTCATCGCGTCGATGTATGCACGCTCGCCAATCACGCCGCCCAACACGGATTGCACACGTTGGGTGACCGGCACGGTCTGCCATTCCTTGTCGTCAAGTGCGTGACCATGGACGTAGCCGTCGCGATCAAGAGCAGTTGGGAGGGCAACGGTCACACCCAAGAGGGCGATTGCACCGTCGTCCATGACGAGACTCGGATTCTCCAACGCGCGCGACAAGGTTCCTCGCGCGACCGCGCGAATTCGAGCGAGGAGCGTGGACGGAGGGCCTCTTAGTTGATCCGGATCCGGATGCGCATGGAAGCTCGCACGGACGGACCCGTTCGCGTCGACCATCGCCGCGTGAACGGTCTCGGAGCCTACCGACACGCTCAGGACCAGTCCCGCTCCGCTCCCGAAGCGGGCCGGCGAGCGATCCAATACTCGGAGCGACTCAAGCTCGGCCGCGACCGAAGTCATTGATCGCCTCGAGACGCCCGCATGCTGTGCCAAATCCGCGAGCGACAGATCCATCTCGCCATACACCAAAAGCGCCGCAAGCACCCGCGGCGCAGCAGCATTCTTGCGAAAGTTGCCGCTCATGAGCGGCAAGTCTATATGCTCTTTGCACTTAGGCCCGTATTACTTTACGTGAATAACTCCTCTAGCTGCTGGCAACGGGCGCGCCTTGCTGCTGATTTGAAGAGGGGTCGAACTTGACGGGCCCTAACCGATGCTGCTCTTATGGCTGGCACCCACCAATCTCTCTCCCAGAGGTCGCCATGTCACACGATGTCCCGCCCCAGCCGCTGCACTCAACCATGAAGGCCGCGCACGACGCACAGCAGCAGCGTCGGCAGGACGCGGCCGCGCTCCTTGGTGCGACACTGGCCAGGGCGACACGACACAACGTCGCAACGGCTGATGAACGTGAGGCGTGTTCCTCATGCGCGCCCCTGTGTGCAGATATCACGGTGGCGCGCCTGTGGCACGCAACCGACACTACGATCGCAGGCTCCCGACTGGGGCGAGTCATGGGGCGGCGATAGCCAGGCCGGCCGATCGCTCGTGCCTCGATGCGGAGATCCGGCGCGCGGTCGCGCGGGAGCTCGCACGCTGCCCTGGTTTACGCAAGCGGCTTGAGCAGTTCGGCGTCCACGATGCGACGGCGGCGGCTGAGGATCTGAATGCCGCGGCGCTTGCTCGCAACCTTGCCGCTGCTGCGGATGCGATCTCAGCGAAGCCGGCGATCGAGGCGAGCGCGCGCGCGGTGATCGGGCCCAAGCTGGAACGGGGAATGCTCCTCGTCACCTGGCTCGACGAAGGCTACCTGAGGGCCGCGGACTTCTCCCTGCGCAACGCAGGCGTCGCCTCGTGGCCGGCTGCTGAGGACGTTCGCGCCGAAGCGGGCGTGCGCGTGGGGAAGTCGATCCGCAATGGCAGCCAGTACAGACCGGGGTGCCTGAACGCGTACATCCGTGCGACCGTTCACCACACGGCCAGCGACTACGTCATGGATCGCGAAAACCACCACGACTCCCACGAGTCGCTGTGCAGCGGCGGGGATCGAGACAACGCACTGCGCGCTCATGAGCCCTTTCAGGCGCCCTGGACCGACCGCGGGTCAGCGCTCGACGATTGCGCCGAGAAGATCTTCGGGCTGGAGACGATCTCCCCCGAGCGGATACGCCTTGAGCTCATGCGGCTCCCCACCAAGGAGCGCGAAGCGTTGATCGATCTCCCATCTCGAACGGGACCGACCCCGGCGACGGTGCGCCAAGCGCAGACGCGGGGACGGGTCCGGCTCACCCTGGCTCTGGCCGACGAGGCGGCGGAGTCAGCCATGAGACAGCGCCGACTGCTCGAGGCAGTCGGATCCGCCGCGGCAACACACATGACATCCGCCACCCGCAAGGCGTGGACGCACGTCAACCACGGATCACTGGACCGATTTCTCTCCAAGCTGAACTCCCACAAGCAAAGCGATCGGCGGACCGCCCGACGGCTGCTGGCGGTCGCGACCGACGCCGAGGACGCCGTTGCCGTCCAACTCCTCCTCACCTTCCTCGAGGATTAGCCCGCAGCTCTTCGCGCCAGGCGAAGCGCGAGCAACCGAGAACCCGTCCTGTGCAGCGCTGGGGATTCCGAGGACGCTCCGAGGAGCATGGCGTTGCGGTCGCTCTCATCCAAACGGTTCAACGTCTCGATCAGGAGCGTCGCTTGTTCTTCCGGCAACGGCGACAGCTTTGGTGCCCGACTACAGCCTTGGCAGGACGGCGAAACGTCCCGCAGGAACCGGGCGAGGCTCGACCTGAGAGCCGGATCGGAAAACACGTGTTCCGCGAGGCGCCGGACAGCCGGGGTTGGCTCGACCCACCGAACCTGGTCGATATCACGGTCGCGGTTCTTGGCAGTCGAAGTGGATCGATCGAGCATCGTGGCAGCGACACCGTAACCAGCGGCAGGGCAGCACGACGACGGATGCCGCCCCGAGGTCATTCTTCGGACATCGGCGGCCAGACGAGCGGACTTTCCGCAGGCTGCTTTCGGGGAAGTCGTAGACGCCGATCGGGTCCCCGGTCTTGCCCGGCAGGAACCTGAAGAGCCGATAACTGGCGTTCAGCGAGGGCACGGGATTCAGCGCTTGCCCGCCTGGGCGGCCAGCCATGTCGATCCCGGTCAGGATCGGCGCAAGGGCGGCGACCAGGACGTAAGACCTGTCCGTCAGTCGAGGTGTCGAACACAAACTCGTTGCGAGTGAGGATCACGGCGATCTGCTGGAGGGTGGACTCGCTGTCCGTCTGAAGACTCCCGTGGTTGGGGATTGACGATACGAACCGAAGTCCGGGCCGGACCCTCGGCGTGACGCAGAAAGCGATCCCTCCCAAACCTGCGCTGCCTGCGTCACGAAGCTCGCACCGGCAAAGACCAAGGCTCATTCCCTCTCAGGAGACCTTGAATGTCCGAACGTTTAGATCCAGAAGCGCCGCGCGCCGGGCGCAGGTCCGCGCGCTTTCCCGAGGTCGCGATCCCGTCGACCATCGATGATGTGTCCCTTCCAGCTCGCCGAACCGAACGGCGCTCGACGCCCGGCTCGTCTCTGGCTCTCCGCGGTTGCGGGGGCGCGCGTGTCCCCGGCGCGGGCGCCGTGTGGCCGTGGCCGTGCCGGCGCTACTGCGGGGCATGCGCCCGGTGCGAGCGCGCGGCGGCTCGCGAGGTCGCGCTTCAGACGTTGCGCCAAAGCGCGGGGCGTGCAGGGGCGGACACGACGCTCAGGGCGGACGCGCGGGCGTTGACCGCGCTGCACGCGGCCCGCTTCGGCGCGGAGGTTGACGAGCTGCTCGCGCGACTCGCTCGCCGGCGCGACGCAGAGGCGGTCGGGATGCTCAACGCCCGACTCCAGCCGCTGGCGCGCGCTGACAGCGCGAGGCTGGGGCTCTCGAGCGAGCAGTCAGAGGAAGCGACTCACGCGGCGCTCTCGACGATCCTGCTCGCGCTCCGCGCGCGGTTGCTGCTCAGCGGCGCGCTGTCCCCGAGCGGGAGCCGGTCCGAGGGGCTCCGGCGCGTGCGGCAGCTCCACGACGCATTCCTGCTCACATACGACTGGCCGGGATGGGTAGCGCGGATCGTTTGGAACGAGCACGCGACGATCGCGCGCCGGCAGCTCGCGCCCTTGGTGAACGCGTCGTGCCTTCTCATCCCGGTGGACGATCCGACGTTCACGATCATCGTCGCGCGGGCGAGCGCTGCCCCCGGCGTCGCTAGCCGCGATCGGCAACGGGCGTTGGCGGTTGATATCGAGCCGGAGGATGTGCGCCGCAAGGCGACGCTCGCGCGCGGGCGACAGTCCGGCGGCTCTGCGAGACTCCGCGACATCGAGGACGCTCGCGTGATCGCCACGTTCTCAACTCCGAGGCGGCCTGAGCGGATGGCCGAGATTCTTGCTTGCCCGGGCCGCGGCGAGCGCACAAGGGTGCTCGTCGTTCCCGATGACCCACGCCGCCGGGGACGACGCGTCGATGACGCCGGCACGCTGGTCCCGATCGTCGAGATCTACGAGAACGACGTCTGCTCGCGCGCGCAGATCGCGCTCGGCAACGGCCGCTGGCCAGCGCTGCTTGTGCGACCCCGGCGCGACGCGCGCGCGCAACTCGACGAGCTGCCGCCGGAGCACCAGGTGCGCAACGCGCCACGAGCACAGGCGCGTTTGACGCCTTCGCTGGAAAAGGTCATCGCATTCGTCGCGGAACTTCCCTTTCGCGCCAGCCGCCCGAGCAACCGTCGCCGGGTCGCGACCGACCTGCTCGCGCTCTGCCCCGAGGTTCAGCAACTGCCCACCCGGTGCCTTCGGGCTCATCCCGGCGGTGCGCAGCTCGCCGCTGAGATCACCGTCGCTTGCGCGGAGCTCAGCCACATCCCCGAACTCGGCACGCGCGCGCGGATCGCTCTTCACATCCACGGCGCAGCCACGACGGGCACCATGAACAACGTGAGCCAGGTGCGATCGCAGCTCACCCGCCTGGTTCAGACCGCTGGCTTCGGGCCTGACTCCAGCGACGATGACCCGGAGGATCCTGAGTTGATTTACGGATGGGCATGGCTGCTCGATCGCGTCTGGTGAACAGCTCGCCGCGGTGCTGAGGATCAAGAGCAGCGTCGAACCGACGAGCGCCGACACGGCCAAACACCAGTCGGTCAGCTCCATCGTTAGCCAGGTCCCAGCCGGCTGCAAGCGGAACAGCAGCGGCCTAGCGCATTCGCCGTAGGTGTGCCGGAGCTGGTGTGGTGATCGCGCCGAGGCCGGCGTACTTGGCGGCTCGCTGGAGTTCGCGTCGGAGCCAGGATTCGGTGAGGCGCTTGCCATTGTGGGTAATAGGAACTCGACCGGTCGGCCGTGGCGCGGGTGAGGGAGCGGGAGGCCTGATGGGCGCGCCTCGACGATCCGGTCAATGAGCGCGACAGCGTCGTCGTCGAGCGGGACCATGCGCTCGGTCTGGATCTGATCGAGCTGGTCTGGCATCTACTGAGCACCGGCGAGGTGTTCAAGGACCTCGGCGACGACTACTTCAAGACGCGCCAAGACCCCGAGCGGCTCTCGCACGCCCAACGTCATCAACCGCTGTCGCGACCCGAGGCGGGCATTTCACCCCAGATCGGGCACCGGCTGTTCAGCTACATCTCGATCAACTGGCGCGCGAAACCGCTCACCAGCCGCCAAGTCGTGATCGACCTGATCGCCGCGACCACGACCAGCGCCGGACTGAAGGTCTACGCACGGCTGGACCCGACACGTATCCCACCAAGATCCAAGTCAGCGATCAATAGATGCAGGCCGTCCAACTCGCCGACGATGAATTCCACCCAGAGTGGAACCACACCATCACTCCGCATCAGTAATTAAGAAACGAGCCCCAAGTAGATGCCGTCATTCAAGGCGCCGGTGCGCCGTCCGACTTCGAGGTTGTGAGCGTGATTGCTTCAGCCAGCGGTCCGCGCGCCTGTCGCCCGCGGATCCTGTGTGTCGATGACGAGCCCAACATCTTGGAGTCGTTGTGCGACACGCTGCGTCGGAGCTTCGATGTGAGGACGGCGGGCAGCGGCGCCGAGGGGCTGGCGCGGCTCGGGGATGACCCGGACGAGTATGCGGTGATCATCTCCGACATGCGGAGCCGGTGATGACCGGGTCGGTGTTCCTGCGCGAGGCGCGTCGCGTTGCACCTGACGCTAGTCGGATTCTGCTCACCGGTTACGCCGATCTCGACGCCGCCGTGAGCGCGGTTAACGAGGCGCAGCTGTTTCGTTTTCTGACCAAGCCATGCCCGCCCGCGGATCTGCTCGCAACGTGCGTGGCCGGGTTGGAGCAGCATCGTCTGCGGACGGCTGAGCGCGTGTTGCTCGAACAGACTCTGAAGGGAAGCGTGAAAGCGCTCGCGGATGTTCTCGCGCTCGCCAATCCCGCTGCGTTTGGCCGCAGCGCCCGTGTCCGCGAGCTCGGTTGCGAGGCTGGCCGGCGCGCTCGGGCTGGCGGAGTCTTGGGAGGTCGAGGTCGCGGCTCTGCTTGCTCACATCGGTGCGGTTACGCTGCCGCCCGAGACCGCGGAGAAGCTGTACGCCGGGGCGACGCTGACCCCGGGCGAGCAGGAGATGGTGCAGCGCGTGCCCGAACTGACCCGCCGGATCCTCGAGAACATCCCGCGGCTCGAGGGCGTGCTCGAGATCCTCGCCAACTATCAGCGCCCGTACCGGCAGACGGGAGCGGGGCTGTCGCTGCCGCTCGGCGCGCGGATCCTGCGGATCGCGCTCGATCACGACGCGCTCGAGGCGCATTGCGCCGACGAGGGCGTCGCGCTCGCCGCGATGCGCGGACGAGAGCGCCTGTACGACCCGGACCTGCTCGAGGTGTTCGCAACCGTCGTGACAGGCGACTCCGGCAGCCGGAGGGTGCGCGAGATCCGATCGGGGCAGCTGCGCCCCGGGATGATGCTCGCTGATGACGTGCGCAGCGACACCGGCGCGCTGCTGATCGCCCGCGGGCACACGGCGACCGATCAGCTGATCGCACGCCTGCGGAATCTCCGCAGCGGCTCAATCCGCGAGCCGGTGCTGGTCGTAGATCACGACGACTAGGAAGGCCCGGACGCGACCGGGCGGCCCCGCAGCTGAGCGGGCGAGCTCGCGCCATTGATCGAGACGCGATCGGACTCCGAGCTGGTCGACGTAGGCTGCGTCGAGCATCGGCGGGGGTGTTGTGTCGTCGGGGCTCTGCCGCACCTCGTGAGCGAGCGCGTCGGCGATGTGCACGGCGGCGACGGCGTCGAGCGCGGCACCGGGAACCGCGAGCGGATCGTGGTGGTGGGCGACGGCCTCGACGACGCCGTCCGGGAGCCCCCAAAGGGAGAGCAGATACGCCCCGGTCGCCGCGTGGGTGATGCCTTGGGCTTCCTCCTCGACCTGATGCAGCGGCAGCTGGCGACGCTTGGCCTCGTCGATCAGCGCCCGCCACCGCTGCCGGTCATCTGCGATTGAGACCAGCTGGCCGATGTCGTGCAGCAGCGCCGCGGTGACCGCCTCCTGCTGTGTGGCGCCGTCGGGGAGGATCAAAGCTGCGATCCGTGCCACGAGCGTGGCGTGGAGCTGAAACTCCTCGATCGAGAATCCCTCGACGCCCGTGGGAGCGAGCTTGCCGACCGCCTCCGCCGACAGCGTCATCGCCTTGATCGTGTCGGCTCCGAGATAGACGACCGCGTCCCGTACACGGTTCACGCTGCGACCGATCCCAAAGAACGCCGAGTTCGCCAGCTGCAGCAGCTTCGCCGTCATCGCGGTGTCACGCTCGATCACGGCCGCGATACCGTCCGGACCCGACGCCGGGTCGGCGATCACCCGCGAGATCTCCAAATACAGACCCGGGGCCGACGGGAGCGTCGTCGCTGCGGCCGTGATCCGGTATTGCTCCGCCTTCTCGGTGAGCTCGTGCAAAGCGCACGATCGCTCCACCACCAAACCGAGCTCCTCGACGTTGCACGGCTTGCCGAGGATCCGATGCGCAACCGTCGCGGCACGCGCGACGATCTCAGGGTTCGCGTACCCGGAGAGCACCAGCCGGATCGTCGCCGGGTAGAGATCCTGCACGCGCGCTAGCAGCGCAGCGCCGTCCATCCTCGGCATCTGGATGTCCGAGACGATCACGTCGGCGGGCTCCGCCTCGAGCTCGTCAAGCGCCGCCGCGCCGCTGATCGCGAACCGCATGCGCCAGACCCGGCGGTAGTTGCGAAGCGCGTCGCGGAGACTGTCGAGAACGTCGCGCTCGTCATCGACGAACATGACCCGCTTCAACGGCCCGCTCTCGGGCACACCTTCGCTCGCAGTGCAGTCATCGTCGGACACCCGAATCTCCGCCACAGTCACTCCTCGTGATCGCCTCGCCCAGCTGCTGCTGGAGCAGCGAAAACGACGACCGGCGCGCGATGGGCTGCCGGTCCAGGATCCATGGGTCTGACGCGGGCACGCTTGAGCGTGCAAGGGGCGCTCGACAAAGGGCGGGAAGCGAGGCCGACGCATGTCAGTCTTTCAACCCCGGCAGGTGGTCCAGGATCCAGCCGCCGACGACAGTTAGCGGCGGATTGGACGAGAACATGGGTGATGTGGCCCGGTAAGTCGATACCGCTCGCCGATCCGGCTGTCCTTCGCTTTCGCTTGGCGACGATACAGACCGGCTGTTGGCTGACGTTCGCCATGAGCGGGTTCATTCTGCTTTACGTCGCTCAGACTTGGGATGCCGGGAATCGAGTCGCGATCCTGGTGCTCGCCGTCATCTCGGTGCTGTCGAGTCTTGCGTTGCTGACGGTCGTGCCGTCTGAGTCGATCGTCGCTGGACGATGGCGCGAGACGTTCTTCATGACGTGGTCGACCGCGATCGTCGGTGTGCTGCTGGTAATGGCACTGCTCGACCCGCTGCCGAGGAGCCCGCTGACGCTGCCGTTGTTCATGCCGTTGCTGTTCGCGGGATTGTCATATCCGGTTCGGGCGGCCCTCGCCGTCGCCTGCATGGTGGTGCTCGGCTACCTCGTGGTTTGCCTGCTGCAGGAGGACCCCATGGTCTACAGCCTGCTCGTTCTCGCAAGCCTGGTCTGGACGGCAAGCATGTGCCTGTGGCAGGCGCGCAACCGAAATTCCGCCGAGGCGGAGCGTTCATGGTTGGCGGCGATCGTGCAATCCTCCGCCGAGGCGATCATCAGCCTCGACACCGACGGGGTGATCCACAGTTGGAACCGAGCTGCCGCCGTCCTGTACGGCTATAGCACTGACGAAGCAATCGGCCACCACGCACCGAGCTTGCTTTCTCGCGACCCCAGCGAGCGGGAGCCGCTGCTGGCGGCCGTCATCGCTGGTGGGCAACCGGTCCACATCGAGGGCCACGACGTTCACAAGGACGGCCGTCAGCTTGACGTATCGGTGACTGACGCCCCGATTCGCGACACCGAAGGGCGGATCGTTGGAATCGCCCGAATCGCGCGTGACATCAGCGAGCGCGAGCGCGCCCAGCGAGAACTCACGCAAATGAGAGGACTCTTGGACCGCACGCAACAGCTCAGCAAGGTGGGGGGCTGGGAGTACGAGGTTGATACCCAACGACTCACCTGGACGGATGAGGTCTACCGCATCTACGGGGTGCACAAAAAGACCAACGACGCGAGCGGTATCGCGCAGGGCGCCGTCGCGTACGACTCGGACAGTGAGCCGATTATCCAGGAGGCGTTCGACCGTCTAGTGGCGGACGGCGAGCCCTACGACCTCGAGCTGGGACTCGCCCGCCCGGGCGGGGAAAACATGTGGGTTCGCACGATCGGCCGTCCGATCTTTGAGGACGGTCGCGTAGTGCGTGTCGGTGGCAACATCATCGATATCACCGAGCGCAAACTTGCGCAGGAGCGCGCGGAGCGTCTGCACAGTATGTACCGGGTGCTGGCGGCGACGAACGAGGCGATCATGCGCACCGAGGATGAAGTCGAGCTGCTGCACGCGTGCTGCAAGGCGATCGTCGAGAAGGGCGGTCTGCGGATGGCGTGGGCGGGACTACTTAACCCAGTCGAGGGTGTGATCGAGCAGGTCGCGGCAGCCGGCGCATTGGAGGGATACGTCGAGGAGCTCGGCTTGCGCGCTGATCGCGACAATGGATCGCGCGCCGTTGTGCGATTGGATCTGCCCGAACAAGCCAGCTTGCCGACGGCGACCGCGATCCGCACCGGCGCGCACGCGGTCTACAACAACCTCGCCGCGGAGAACACGGATGCGCCATGGCAGATCCACGCACTGAATCAAGGATACGGTTCCGCCGCCGCCTTCCCGTTGAAACGCGCTGGCGTCGACGCCGGCGCGATCGCCGTCTACGCCGCGAGCCCGGGATACTTCGACGCTGAACAACTACGGCTCGTGGACGAGCTGGCCGAGGACGTTTCGTTCGGACTGACAGCGATCGATCGGGTGCGACGGCGCACCGAGGCTGAGCGCGCCCTGCGACTAAGCGAGGAACGCTTCCGCGGCGGGTTCGAGCACTCGCCGATCGGGATGGCGCTCACGAACCTGGATGGAACCTTTAGCCGTGTCAACGCGGCGCTCGCTCGGATGCTCGGCTACACACGTGAGGAGCTGGTCGGCGTCAACTTCGCGTCGTTGACCCACCCAGACGATGCCGCCGAGAACGTAGACGCGATGCGCGAGATCTTGGAGCACAACAAGCCGTATCAGACCGAGAAGCGCTACATCCACAAGGACGGCACCGTCATCCACATGCAGATCGCGGTCACCGTCGTGCGCGACGCGGGTGGGCAGCCGGCGACATTCTTCACGCAACTGCTGGACATCACCCACCGCATGCTCGCCGACGCCGAGCATGCGCGGCTGGCCGCGATCGTGGAATCCTCCGCCGACGCGATCATCAGCCTCAACACCAACGCCGAGATCGCGACCTGGAACGCGCGCGCTGAGCAACTCTACGGCTACACCGCCACCGAGGCGATCGGTCGGCACGCGCCAACGCTACTCTCCCGCGAACCCGACGAACGCCAACAGCTCCTCGGCCGAGGGGCAGACGGCGTGCTCCGAGACATAGAGGTCACCGACATCGGAAAGGACGGCACGCCGGTCGAGGTCTCCGGCACCAGCGCTCCAATCATCGACAGCGACGGCCGCGTCACCGGAATCTCGCTGATCCTGCGCGACATCAGCGAGCGCAAGCAGCTAGAGGCCGAACACGAGCGCATGGAGCTGGAGCTCAGAATCTCGCAACGGCTGGAGGCCGTCGGGCAGCTCGCCGCCGGCATCGCCCACGAGATCAACACGCCCATACAATTCATCGGCGACAGCGCCCACTTCCTGCGGAACTCCGTCGGAAACCTCGAACAGCTGATCGAGAGATACCGAGCGATCATCGACACGGCAGACGTCCTGGAACAAGCCGAGCTCCGCGAGCAGGTCCGCGTCGCGGAGGACGCCGCGGACCTCGAGTACCTCCGCGAGCGCGTTCCCGCGGCGTTCGCTCGGATGATCAACGGGGTAGAGCGGGTCGCTTCCATCGTCAAGGCGATGAAGACCTTCGGACGCGTATCAGACAGCGAGCAGCAGGCCCCGGCGGACCTCAACGAGGCCATCCACACGACGCTCGTAGTCGCACGCAACGAGTACAAATACGTCGCCGACGTCGAGACCATCCTCGCCGATCTCCCACCGGTCATCTGCAACGTCGGCGACCTCAATCAGGTGTTCCTCAATCTGATCGTCAACGCCGCGCACGCCATCGAGGACGCCCGCGGCCACACAGAGCAACTCGGCAAGATCACGATCAGGACCGAGGCGATCGACGGCATCGCCATCATCTCAGTCACCGACACCGGCTGCGGCATCCCAGACGAACTGTGCACCCGCGTGTTCGACCCATTCTTCACGACCAAGGAAGTCGGCCGCGGCACCGGACAAGGACTCTCACTCGCACGATCGATCATCGAACGCCACGCCGGCTCACTCACACTCGCCAGCAAAGTCGGCCACGGCACCACCTTCACAATCAAGATCCCAATCACCGGACGCGGCGAAACCCACGGGTCAGCAGCTCCCACCGCGCGGCCCCTGCCGCCCTCGCCGCCCGATCTCAAGGCTGCGTGACATTACGGGTCTCGCCGCCGTCTGGCGATCCCCGCGAGCCCACGCGGTGCCTGGTCAGCGCCAGCCGCGCCCGTTGGCCTCCCGGCCGACGACCGAAGTCACGTATCAAACGATACGAACCCTGTCGGACGGAGCCTCACCGCCGGCGGCGCTCAGCCCCGCGGAGAACTCCTCCGAAACCTCGACAACGTCGCAAACCGACGGCTCCGGTAGCTCCGTTAGCCGCGTCTCCGTAATCGACACCCACCACCCGCGCGATCGGCCAGCGCTCGCACAGCTCCTCCAGAAGCTCCTCAGCGGCCCGGTGCTGCCCGCTGCGCGGGCCAGGACGGCGGACGCTCGCGCGGCCGAGATCGAGCGTGAAGAGCACCTCGTCCACCTGCCCCGCCCATCGGCGAAGTTGATGCGGCAGGATCAGCTTCGCGTGGGGAAGATCCGGCGGCGCGACGCTGATCTGCAGCGTCACTCCGAAGGATCGAGGGGCGCTGAAGCCTGACTCGGCAAGATGCCCGTCGGCACGCGACCCGAGTTCGGCAGGACCGCGGAATGCCTCACGAGCCTGAGGCTTGACACGGAGCGAGCCACCAAGCGTCGTGATCGCGCTCGAGCTTGCTAGCTGCTGCTGGAGGGAATGAGGTTGGCGAGCTCGCGGACTGCGACGGAGAGCCTCGTCAAGTCGTTGCCATGCGCTGCCCGGATATGCGTGAGTATCCCGAGATACCGCTGCGCCGTTGCGCCGCTGGCTTCAAGCCATGCCTCAATCGCGGCGGCGCCGTCGATCGAGATCGAAGACGCCTCGAGGACCGCCGCGGTGAGCGCCCGGTGGGTGTTGTACAGCTCGTCGCGCAGGGCAGCGCGGGCAAGCGTTTGCCAGACGTCGGCGCGAGGTAATCCGAGGACGCGATCGCGCAGCCAAGCTAGCTCCAAGCGGCGGTCGAGCCCGAGATGGATGCCGGCCGCACGGCGGACGGGCTGTTGGCCTCCACGCACGATCTCGACAACGTCGAAGGCGAAGAACAAGGCATCGAAGGCGGCGACGCGCGATGCGAGCGCGCTCGGAACGCCGGCATCGGCCAATTGAGACACGCGCGCATGCCATCCGTCACCGTCGAGGCGACTCAGCAGCTCCGGCAGCGCTTCGCGGAGCGTCGCGGCCCCCGGAGCGTAGTCTGAGACCGCCGCCGCGATATCAAGCGGAGGGCGCCGGTTGCGCACCAGCCAGCGTGCCGCTCGGGCCAGCAGCCTGCGGCCCTCCAGCAGCATCTTGAGCTGCGCGTCCTCATTGATGACATCGTCGAGCGCCTCGACGTCGCGCCAGAATCCACCCATGTCAAGGACGGCGACGGCGACGGCATATGCGCGCGAGATGTGCGCGGTGTCGGCGCGGGTCTCCTCGGCCAACCGAGAGACGAAGGTCATCCCCGCATAGTCGACGATGGTGTTGACGAGGTCGGTGGTGATGATCTCTCGACGCAGACGATGGTGGCGCATGTGCGGCTGAAAGCGCTCGCGCAACGATGCCGGTAAGGAGTCGACGAAATCACTGCCCAGATACTCGTCTTCGGGGAGATCGGACTCGAGCAGGTCGGCGTGGAGGGTGATCTTTGCGTAAGCGAGCAGGACCGAGAGCTCGGGGCCGTTCAAACCCTCGCTCGTGCTCTTCAGCTCCCGGATCCGTGCTTCGCCAGGGAGCGCTTCGAGCTCGCGGTCAAGCTGACCTCTCCGTTCGAGGTCGTCGATGAGGCGGGCATAGAGGTCGAGCAAGTCGGGCGCCTGTCTGTGCTCAAGGCTCAGCGCCAGCGCCTGCGCGTAGCTCTCGCTGAGGACGTGCTTCGCGACTGCGTCGGTCAGCCCGGCGAGGAGCTCGTCGCGTTGGGTACTCGTCATCTCGCCTTCGGCCACGGCCGCGTCCAGCAGGATCTTCAGGTTCACCTCGTGGTCGGAGCAGTTGACCCCCGCCACGTTGTCGATGGCATCGGTGTTGATCCGCCCGCCGCGGAGCGCGTAATCGATCCGGCCTTTCTGGGTGAAGCCCAGGTTGCCGCCCTCACCGACCACGCGGCAGCGGAGCGTCGCTCCGTCGACCCGCACGGCTGTCGTTGGCCTTGTCGCCGACCTCGGCGTGCCTCTCCGAGCTCGCCTTGACGAACGTACCGACGCCCCCGTTCCAAAGGAGGTCGACGGGCGCGCATAGGAGCGCCCGAACCAGCTCATCGGGCGTAAGCGCTTCCGCCTCGACGTCGAGCGCCCGGCGCACCGGTGCCGATAGCGGAATCTGCTTGGCCGACCGGGCAAAGACACCGCCACCCTCCGAGATGGCCGCCGGGTCGTAGTCACCCCATGACGAGGCTCGCAGATCAAACAGCCGCCGCCGCTCGGCGAAGCTCGCCTCCGGATCCGGGGAAGGATCGAGGAAGACATGCCTGTGGTTGAAGGCGCCCACGAGCTTGATGTGCGGCGAGAGGAGCATCCCGTTGCCGAACACGTCCCCCGACATGTCACCGATGCCGACGACGGTGAAGTCGCTTGACTGGACGCTCACTCCGAGGCTGCGGAAATGGCGCCTGACCGATTCCCACGCCCCGCGAGCGGTGATTCCCATCGTCTTGTGGTCGTAGCCATGTGATCCACCCGACGCGAACGCATCTCCGGGCCAGAAGCCGTACTCGGCCGCGACCTCGTTTGCCAGGTCCGACAGAGAAGCTGTCCCCTTGTCCGCGGCGACCACGAGATACGCGTCGTCCTCGTCGTGCCGGACGACGCCTGGTGGAGGGACAGTTCTCCCATCAACGATGTTGTCGGTCAGGTCGAGCAAGCCGGATATGAACAGCCGGTAGCAGCCAGCGACCTCTTCGAGCAGCGCCTCGCGGTCGCCCGTGGATGGCGGGCGCTTGGTCACGAATCCGCCCTTCGCACCGACGGGAACGATGACGGCGTTCTTGACCATCTGTGCCTTCATCAACCCCAGCACCTCCGTGCGGAAGTCCTCGCGCCGGTCCGACCAGCGGATCCCGCCGCGCGCGACCCTCCCGCCGCGGAGGTGCACGCCTTCCATGCGCGGCGAGTAGACGAAGATCTCGAACCGAGGACGGGGAAACGGGAGAAATGGCATCAGCGACGGATCGAGCTTGAACGACAACTGGGTCTTGGGATGCCCTTCTGGAGAACGCTGGAAGTAGTTCGTTCGGACGGTGGCGCGGACGACTGCGAGGTAGTTCCGCAGGATTCGGTCCTGATCAAGGCTGGCGATGTCGTCAATCGCACGTTCGATCTCGGCCGTGAGTCGCTCCGCCGCCCCGAGGTCGGATCCGTCGGGGTCAAGCCGCATGCCGAAAAGCGCGACAAGACGCCGCGCGACCGCCGGATTGCCGGTCAGCGCCTCCTCCAGATAGCGGTCGCTGAAGGTCGTGCCGGCTTGGCGCAGGTATTTCACGATCGCACGCAGCAACGCTACTTCGCTACCCGTCAAACCGGCTCGTAGGACCAGCGCGCCGAGCTGGTCGTTCTCCAACTCACCTGCCCAGACCCTCGTGAAGGCGTCTTGGAAGGCAGTGCGCGTCGCTTCGGCCTGGAGGTCGACATCGCTGTCGAGTACGACGCCGATGTCGTAGATCCACGTGGAACGGCGATCCTCTGGCTTGATCTCGTACGGACGCTCATCGCCCACCCGCAAGCCCATGTTCTCCAGGATCGGCAAGACATCCGATAGCAATATGCGCTCGCCCGGACTCAACAGCTTGCATCGCATCGAGGTCCGGTCGTCCTCGACGGTCCGATAGACGCTGATGATGATCCCGTCGCCGGAGGCGAGAGCCTCGGCACGGTCGATGTCATGGACCGCCGCATCGGCTGGCCAGTCGGCGCAGTAGGCGACCGGGAACGCCGCCCTGTAGCGACGAAACAGCGCGTTGCCCCGCTCCTCGCCGTGTTGTTCTCTCAGTGCGTCCGCGAGCTCGTCGGTCCAGGGCCGCGTCACCTCGGCGATCCGCCGTTCGGTCTCAGCGACGCTGTGCTCCACCTCGCCAGCACGGCAGCGCACGATGTAATGGATGCGCGCGAGCATCGAGTCGGATAGCGTCAGCGCCCAGTCGATCTTGGTCGCGCCGAACGCGTCACTCAGAACCGAGGCGATCCGCTCGCGATTGTCGGTGTTGTAGCGATCGCGAGGTACGAAGACCTGACACGACACAAACCGCTTGTAGGGGTCATTCCGCACAAATAGGCGCACACGCTGACGCTCACCAAGGGCAACGATCGCCATTGAGGTCGCGAACAATTCCTCGTCGGTGATCTGGAAGAGCTCATCGCGCGGATAGTTCTCGAGCGCCTTCAACAGCGCCTTCGCATCGTGACTCTCATGGGGAAACGCCGCCCGGCGGATGACCCGCTCGACCTTGTCGCGCAGGATCGGGATCCTGCGCGGGCTCGCCTCCGCGGCGGCGGCGGTGTACAAGCCAAGAAAACGACGTTCGCCACGGACCTCGCCCTCGACAAAGCGCTTCACACCGATGTAGTCGAGATACAGCGGCCGATGCACCGTCGAGCGCGAGTTTGCCTTGGTCAGGATCAGCGGCTGAGGCGTCCGAGCCATTGCCCGGACGTCGGCGGGCAGCCTCCCAAAGCTCCTGGACACGACCGCGCTCCGGTGCCTGAGGACCCCGAGCCCCGAGTCGTCGATGGCGCGTAGAAAGTCTTCCCCCGCCTCCCTCACCAGGTCGTACTCGCGGTACCCGAGGAAGATGAAATTCCCTTCATCAACCCACTCGAGGAATGCGTTGACCTCCTCGACCTCACGTCGATCGAGTGGCGGGGCAGCCGACTCGAATCCAGCCACGATGTCCCGAATCCGCTCGCGCATCATCGGCCAATCCTCCACCGCCGCCCTGGTGTCGCTGAGAACACGGCGAAGGCCACCGACAAGCTCCTCGAGCCGCTCGGGCTCGGTCTCCCGATCGACTTCGAACTGCATCACCAATTCGCTGGGCGCGCCGGTCACCCCCACGCCGGCTGGGAAGACGTCCACAAGGCGACCGTCCGCATCCCGGAGCACGCCGATGACCGGATGAATCGAAAGCTGGATCCCGTACCCGCGGCGAGAGAGCTCCATGCTGACCGAGTTCACCGAGAACGGCATGTGATCGGTGATGACCTCGACGATCGTGTTCGTCGACCGCCAACCGTGCTCTGCGAGCTCGGGGTTATACGCCCGCACGCTCGCGGAACCCGGAGCGCGGCGACCAGCGAAGTCCCAGACAGCCATCGCCGCGCCGTACAGGTCACACAGGCTTCGCTCAGCCAGATCCCCCTGCGGCACCCAGCGGTACAGCTGGCGAACGAACGTCTCGCACTGGTCCACGCGCTCGCGCGGAATGTGGTCACGCAGACGGCTGCAGACGGACTCAATGAGCGCCGCTTCGGCCTCCTCGACCCTCACCGACATCGCTGCCAGCCCTTCGATCGACTCCGACACTGTGCTGTGCTCTGGCTTAGGAGTCAGGGCGCCGCCGAGCGCCATTGCCGGCGTTTGGACTCATATTCGGCGGGCAGCTTGCCCTGAAGCGCTTCGGCGCCGTCGAGCACGTCGACGGCCCCACCGAAGTCACCCGAACGCGCGTCGTAGTCGGCAAGCATCAACGCGAGCTCGCTCGCGTCCTCGTCAGATGCAGCGGACAGTGGCGGCGGAGCCGCGATTCTGTCCGTGAGCAGTCCGGAGGACAGCGGTTGCGGACGGGCGCTCGCGAGGAACGGCGCGAGGTAGCGCCCGGCGATCTTCGCGTCCGGCCACCACAGCGCCCGGCCGGAAGCCAATGAGGCGATCCGCGTGGTGGCATGAGGCGGTGTCGCGTCGTTCGCGCCCGTCGTCCCGCGCGAGGAGCCCTGCGGCTCTGCGCGTAGATACAGCGGGGCACCTTCGGTCATCAGAACGCCCCGCAGCACGGGTCGGAACGGCTTCGGTGTCAGGGGAATGCCGAGATCCGCCGCGATCGTCTCGGCTACCGCGTCAGCCTGCTGCGCGGCCAGACCGCCCTGCTTGAGCGGGAACGTCGTGACGTCGCCGGCCGCGTAGATGTCTCCGAGGCCGCTGACGCGCCCATGGCCGTCGACGGGGATGAACCCGTGCTGGTCGTGGGGAAGGCCGTCCAGCCGCGGTCCGACCAGCTGCGGAAGTGTCACCACCGTGTCGACGTCGATCTCATCGCCATCGGCCAAGACGAGCGCGTGGCCGCGCACGACTGACGGACGCGAGGAGGTTCGAAGGCGCACTTGCCACGCCTCCAGCATCTCCCTGACGGCGCGCGAGGCGGCGGGACCGAACAGCTCGAGCGGCTCCTCCTCGGGCGTTACAAGCCACACGTCGGCGTCGCGGGACTGCTGCCGGAGGGCGCCGGCGGTCAACAGCGCGAGCTCGTAGATCGGCAGTGGCCAGGTCCGCTCCGCGGGCAACGTCAGGGCGATCGACCGAGCGGATCCTGCGAGCAAGTCGTCCACCACGCCGCGCAGTGTGGCGACGTCCCCGCGGCCCCGGAAGGTCAGCGCACCGGGCAGCGGCTCGGTCGCGATCGCCCCAGTGGCGACGATCAGGGCGTCGAACGGGACCCGTGTGCCGGAGGCGGTGACAGCGACGCGCTCGTCCGCCAGGACGCTTTCGAGACGATCCCAGATGATCTCGCCGCCACCCACGTAGTCGACGATGTCTTCAAGCGCGTAGCTGTGCGCTTCCCCACGATCGAAAGCCTCGGCGACCGTGACCGGGCGGTAGAGGAACTGGCGCTCTTGCGACAGGAGGGTGATCTCGACTCGCCGGCCGGCTAGCTCGCGCAGAGCCAGCAAGCTTTCCACGGCGGCCACGCCGCCGCCGGCGATCACGACATGTAGGCGGTCTCGACTCATGTGACAGGTCCTTGTCTTTCTATTCCATCCAACCAGTTACTGGAACGCGTTCGCTCGCTCGATCAGCTCCTCGAGCCCCGGCTCTTCAGGGTTGCGCGGCTTGCCGGGGTGGATAATCGCCACCTGGCACGATTCCGCTGCCTCCACGAGCTCTCGGAACGTGCCGGCGTCGGGATCCTGGATGTAGGCCTGCTTGTTGTCGTCGTAGGCGAACATCCGGGGGTTCATCCCGGTGCACTCGTTGCAGGTCGAGCAGCGCGGCGTCTCAATCCACGGGTCGTCCGCCGCGAGCTCGCCCGCGACCGCCACTTCCGGAGGCTCGACGACTGACTCTTCGACGGCCTCGGTTGGCGCCTCGCTGACGGGCGCCGGCTCGCCGCGCAGGTGCGCAAGGCCGAGCTCCTGGAGCCCGTGCCACAGCTCGCGGCAGCGGCGCGCGGCGTGCATCAGCCTCGCATCGACGATCAATCGCTGCAGATGGTCGTTCTCGTCGACAACCAAGACGTGCGGAACAACGGCCTCGGCCTTGGCGGCGTCGAGCGCCAGCCACTCGTCGACGGATACTGTCTCGTCGCTCCAGTGCTCGCGCGGGATCCGCGCAAAGTGGCGCGCGTAGCGCCGGTCGCAAGCCGCGAAGTCGACGAGCGTGAACGGAACCTGCTCGACGACGCGCTGGAGCGACGGATCAGCGTACTCGAGCGGCGCGAGCGGCCAGTCAAGCTCCGGCTGCGGGTTCTCGTCGACCGAGAACCGCGATGCCAAGTCCGGCCCCGCTCCGGGGTCGTAGGTGAATGCCGGGAAGGCGCGGCCTTCGAGCGCCGCCGCCGACAGCAGGTAAGGCGGCAGGTTGCTGGGCGACGTGGCCGTGCCGGAGAAGACGCTGACGAGCGTCGGGCCCGCGTACCGCAGACCGGCGAGTAGGCGCTCCCGCAGCTGGTAGAGACTCGAGCTCGTCGCCTGGAAGGCGAACACGTCGATCAGCCCGACGACGGTGCTCGCCAGCTGCGTGCTCCGCAACCGAACCCCGAAGTGCTCCGGAGCGAGAAGCTCCTTGGTTTCGACGAGCACCTTGACCGGAAGGCCCGAGGACAGCAGCTCGATCACCGCGCCGCTCTCGTCACCGTCAACGCAGACGAGGTAGTCCGGGAACCGCGCCAGGTCGTCGCGGGAGAGGGAGTTCTCGTCGAAGGTCTGGAACAGCGCGTCGTGCCGTGCGCTGACATAGCGACCGTCCGCTTCGAGCTCGGCAATCGTCATCGCCTTCACGAACTCGACCACGGCGGGGAGCCGTTCCCGGAAAGCCTCGACGACAGCTCGACAGCTGCTATAGCGATACTCGAACGGAGGCTCGAGTGAGTGCGCGAGCGCGGTCCCCGGAGAGGGATCGAAGAACCGCTGCCGCTTGAGCACCTCGAGCGTCCACTCGATCCGCTCGCGCCGGTCGGGCGGCAGCTCGTCCCTCGGCGCACTCCTCCCGAGCAGGCGCGACATCACGTCGAAATCGAACTGGTCGCCGTGCAGAGAGCCGAACGCGGCCTGCAGACTTTCAGGCCGGCGCCCGGGTTCGGAGTGGATGAAGGCGGCACGGAGGATGTCGGATAGCGCCTGCACAAGCCGGTCCACGTCGGCGTGGAAGCGCCGCGCCTTCTGGCGCTGGACGCTGTGCCAGGCGTGGCCGACGACGCGCCGCGCTAGCTCGTGATCGCAGTCGGCGACCTCGCCGTCGACGTTCAAGCCAGCGGCGGCGTCGGCAAGGTCGGGCGCTGCTCGCGCCCAGAGATCCGACAGTACCCCGCCTGCGCCCTCGGCGACGAGCCTGCGGATCTCGCGTTCGGCGCGAAGGACGTCCCGGCGCACCCGTTCCCCCTCCGCGCCACGCGGGGCGCCGTCCCGGAGCATGTCGTCGACGAGCGCGGTCAGCGAGCGTACGCATGCTTCATCGCTCGCATCGTCAACCAGCACGACGGGATAGTCGTAGCGGAGAGCCGTAAGGTCGCGATAGGGCGCTAACAGCGCCGGCCTCATCGTGGAGTCGACGGGCTCGAGGTCCCCGCCCACTCCCGTCAAGTGGAACGCGATCTGGCGCTGGATCTCGGCCGTCTCTTCCATGATCACGCTGCAGCGCGTTCCTCGCCCGCGGGCCAGACAGTGAATTTGTCGAGCTCTGCCTCGAGGCTTGCGCGGATGCGGTCGCCCGGTCGCGCCTGGCCCGCGTGCCTTATGTCCTCGTAGCAGGCAACCTCGGGGTTGCGGTACAGGATCCCGACCGGGATCGTGTCGTCGGAGGAGGCGAGCCGCCGCGCGGCGTCGATGTCGAGCGGATCGTGCTCGCGGTGATTCGTGTAGATCCGGGCTAGCTCAGGAGCGAGATGGAGCCCGTCCTCGTGCGTCAGGAGCTGTGTCTTTGATGGATCCTGCAGCCACGGATCGAGTATCCCCGGCATGAACTCGGGGCACCGCTGGATGACCCGGACGAACGAGAAGCCGCGGTGCCGGTGCGCGGCGGCGATGACGTCGTAGAGAACCTGCGGGATCCAGTCAACCGCCTGGGCGACGAACGAAACCCTTTCCACCCCGAGAGTGACGCTGAGCGGGTTGAGACCTTCGAGATCCGACCCGCGCGGCGTGGTGTTGCTCTTGAGTCCCTTCGGCGAAGTCGGCGAGGCCTGCTTCTTGGTGAGCCCGTACACGAGGTTGTCGTGCAGGAGCACGGTGAGGTTCATGTTGTAGCGAATGGCGTGAATCCAATGCGCCGCGCCGATGCTGCAGCAGTCACCATCGCCGGTGTTGACGAACACGTCGAGGTCCGGGCGTGCCATCTTGATCCCCTCCGCGACCGGAAACGCGCGGCCATGGATTCCGTGGAAGCCGTACGTTCCCATGTAGTGCGGGAACCGGCTTGAGCAGCCAATGCCGGATACGAATACCGTGCGCTCCAGGCTCAGGTCCTCGGCGCTGCAGAGCCGCTGCACTGCTGCCAGGATGGCGTTGTCGCCGCAGCCACTGCACCAGCGGGGGACGCCCCCCTCGTAGTCCTCAAGGCTGTGGTGGTCGTCCGTCATCCGGACCAGGCATTGGCTGAGTTCGGGCGTCATACTCGCTCCATTCGCTCGAGCCGCTCGCGCACGACGTTGCACACGGTCGCGGGCTTGATTGGCTGGCCGCGGACCTCGCTCCAGCAGTCGATGTCGACGAGGTAGCGCGACCGCAGCACGGTGGCAAGCGGCGAGTAGCGTCGATTCTCGTCGTCGACGAGCTCGTCCTCCAGGCGATCGGACCAGGCGGCCTCGACCGTCAGAACACTGTCGAAGCGCTCCATGATCGCCTTGATGCCGGGCGGCAGCGGCTGCAGAAAGCGCAGATGCAGCGACGAGACGCGCAGGCCCTCGCCGCGCAGCCGATCGACTGCCTCCTCGATCACGCCCTTCATACTGCCCCAACCGACGATCAGCACCTCGCCGTCTGGGTCGCCGAAGACCTCGGGTGGCTTCAGCGTCTTCTGCAGGGCAACGAGCTTCAGGCTCCGGTGGCGCAGCCCGTCCTCGTTGCTGCCGGAGTCGTAGGCCACGTGGCTGTCGCGATCGTGGGCGAGCCCGGTGACGGTGTGCATGCCGCCCGGCCGGCCGGGATTCAGGCGCGTCGCGATGCCGGTCACGGGGTCCCAGTCGTACGGGCGCGTTCCGGGCGCGGCCGGCGTCTGGTCGACGGGGGGCGCGAGCCAGTCGGCGCTGAACTCCGGCCGCGGGAACGGCTGCTGCGCCGTTGCGAGGCTCGCGTCGGACAGGAGAACAACCGGGATACGGAACGACTCCGCAATCTTGCGCGCGGTGATCACCGAATAGAAACAGTCCTCGATCGTGCTCGCCGCCATCACGACCTTCGGCGCATCGCCATGGCTCCCGAACATCGCTGCGAACAGGTCGCCCTGCTCGACCTTGGTCGGCAGGCCTGTGCTCGGGCCTCCGCGCTGCACGTTGATGATCACGAGCGGGATCTCCGCCATCGCGGCTAGCCCGATCGCCTCCTGCTTCAGCGAATAGCCCGGCCCGGAGGTGATCGTGACGGCGCATCTGCCGGCGTAGGACGCGCCGATCGCGAACGAGCACGCGGCGATCTCGTCTTCGGCCTGATGGACGATGCCTCCGGCCTGCTCGAAGATCGCGCTCAGATAGTGCGACGCGGAGGTGGCTGGGGTGATCGGGTACATGGCGCAGATGTCCATCCCGGAGGCGAGCACCCCGAGCGCAAGCATGGTGTTGCCGTTGGTGACCACCTGCGGCGTCGTTGTTGGCTCCGCGGGGATCGCGTAGCGGAAGTCGAGGTTCTCCTCCGCCCACGCCGAGCCTGCTTCGAGCAGTTCGATGTTCTTCGTGATCACCCGCTCGTCCTTCTTGGCGAAGACGGCGCGAACCTGATCGCGCGCGAGCCCCAGGTCCAGGCTGTAGAGGTTGCAGAGGATGCCGAGCGCGAACATGTTCTTGCCGCGGCGCGGGTCCGCGATGAGCTTGCGGCACTCGACCTGCATCGGGATCTCGATCACGCGGAAGCCCTGGTCGACGAGGTGCTCGACCGTCTCGGCATACGAGTCGGCGATCGCCGGATCGCGGTCCTCGCGCCACATGCTCTCGAGCATGATCGTCGCGCCCGGCTTGAGCTCGTTCGCCTGGACGCGACCGAGCAGGACCCGCTCGTTGAAGGCAATCGCGAGGTCGGCTTCATCACCGCCGTTGGTGACGCGGTGCTGGCCGATCCGGATGCGCACGCCACTCGCGCCTGCGACGCTGCGGGCCGGCGGCTGGATCTCCGCCGGGATGATCTCCACGGTCCAGATCCCGTTTCCCATCTTGGCGGCGATGGCGCCGAGCGACTGGCCGCACCGTTGCGCGCCCTCACCCGAGTCGCTGATCACCTCGACGATGTGTTCGCCGATGACCACCGGCGCTTTCAAATTGGTGTTGCTCATGTCGTCACGCGCGCGTAGTTGTGTTCCGCGAGGTCGATGCCGAAGCGCTTGCCCGCACCGCCGGCGGCCTCCGTCCGATAGACGACGTCCGTGTCGCGCAGCCCGAGGTGGGCCTTGATCTCCTGCGCCGCCCTGCGGCCGGCGCCCATCGCCTCGATCACCGTCGCCGCTCCGGTGACGATGTCGCCGCCGGCCCAAACGCCTGCGATCGACGTGGCGAGGCTTGCGTCGGTGACGATGTAGCCGCGCTTGTTGAGCTCGAGCGACGACGTCTGGCCGAGGATCGGGTTTGCGCTCGTCCCGATCGCGTACACGACCATGTCGACGTCGATCTCGAACTCGCTGTCAGGCACCGGCACCGGACGGCGACGGCCCGACTCGTCCGGCTCCCCCAGCTCCATGCGCTGGCAGCGGATCCCGCGCACGTTGTTGTCCGCGTCGCCGAGGATCTCGACCGGACTTGTCAGCCAGTGGAAATCGATGCCCTCTTCCTCCGCGTGGTGAAGCTCCTCGGCGCGGGCGGGCGCCTCGTTGCGCGTCCGCCGGTAGACACAGGAGACGGATGCGGCGCCCAGACGCAGGGAGACCCGCATCGCGTCCATCGCGGTGTTTCCGGCGCCGATGATGGCGACCCGCTTCCCTGCCTGAAGCGGCGTGTCGTAATCCGGAAAGTCCCTTGCATGCATCAGGTTGCAGCGGGTGAGCAGCTCGTTCGCCGACATCACTCCAGCGAGGGACTCGCCCGGGATGCTCATGAAGCTCGGCGCGCCCGCGCCGGTGCCGATGAACACCGCGTGGTAGTCCAGCTCGGTCAACAGCTCCTCGACCGTGAAGAGCCGGCCGACGAGCGTGTTGCACTCGAA
>CAWEYQ010000042.1:0-126233 GCA_963813265.1 uncultured Solirubrobacterales bacterium
GTCGTGCACGCGCCCGGGTCGTTCGCGCGGGCCGGCGGCGGAGGCGGCGTGGTGGCTGGGGTCCTCGCCGACGTGGAGGACCTCGAGCTTGAGTTCTTTGTCGCCCTCGGCCGTGACGCGGCGGGAGAGGCGACGGTTGCTCAGTTGACGGACCGCGGGGCGCGCCTGCACGTGGCCTGGCGTGACGCGCCGACCCGGCGCGCGGTGACGCTGCTCGAGGCGGACGGGGAGCGCACGATCATCACGATCGGTGACCGGCTCGAGCCGTTCGGATCGGACGACCTGCCGTGGGAACGCCTCGCCGACTGCGCCGGGGTGTCCATCACCGCGGGCGACGCCGGTGCCCTGGAGCGGGCGTGCGCGGGGGGCGTGGTGATCGCCTCGCCGCGGGCGCGAACATCGTTCCTGAAGCGCCCGGCCCGATGATCGACGCGATCGTGTTCAGTGAGCACGACCCCGACGAGAACGCATGGGCGCAGCGGACCGCGGCACGGGCCCGACTGCTCGTGGCGACCGAGGGCGATCGCGGCGGACGGTGGTGGGGTGAGTCCTCAGGGCGGTGGGCCGCCGCGCCGCTGCCGGGGCCGCCGCTCGACGCCTACGGATGCGGCGACTCGTTCGCGGGAGGGTTCATGGTGGGGCTCGCCCGGGGACAGTCGGTGGCCGACGCGGCCGCGTTCGGCGCGGAGCTTGGGGCGCGGGCGCTCGTTCGGCGCGGCGCGCCGTGACCCCGGCCGCGGGTCCCGGGTCCCGGGGTCGCTGGGGCCCCGTTTCCCAGGGAACGGAATCATCCGTTCCGCAGCGCGGGTAGTATGGGTTGCTATGGCCGCATCGCACACACCCTCACCGCTGTCCGGCCGCCGCGCCGAGGCGGCTCGGAACGACGAGAAGATTCTCGCCGCCGCCCGGGACGTGTTCATCGCTGACCCGAGGGCTCCGATCACGGCTGTGGCCAAGCAGGCCGGGGTCGGAATCAGCGCGATGTACTCGCGCTACGGCAGCAAGGAGGAGCTGCTGCGGACGCTGTGCCACGACGGACTCGCGGTGTTCGTGGCCGAGACCGAGGCGGCGCTGGCGGATACGAGCGAGGACTGGGTCGCGTTTACGCGCTTCATGCAGCGTCTCGTCGACGCCGACACGAGCTCGATGACGCTCGCCCTCGCCGGCACGTTCACGCCCACCCCGGAGATGTTCGCGCTCGCCGAGCGCGCGAACGCGCTCCTCGCCAGCTTCTTCGAACGCGTTCGGCACACGCTGCGCCCCGACGTCAAGGTCCACGATCTGTCGCTCGTGTTCGAGCTCGTGGCGGCGATCAATGTCGGCGATCGGGAGCGCACGCAACAGCTGCGGCGGCGATACCTCACCGTGATCCTCGATGGCCTGCACAACGGCGCCGGCGACGGGGCGAACCTTCCGGGGCCCGCGCCGACCTGGTCCGAGCTGAACGAGCGCTGGGCGGCATGAACCGGCCACGGCCGCGGGTCGCGCTCGCCACGTGCGCCGAGCTGCCGAAGCTCGACGGCGACGAACCGGCGCTGGTCGAGGCGCTCGGCGAGCTTGGCGTCGATGCCGCCCCGGCAGTGTGGGACGACGACAACATCGACTGGTCCGGCTACGACCTCGTCGTCGTCCGCGCGACCTGGGACTACACGCTCAAGCGCGAGGCGTTTCTGCAGTGGGCCCGCCGCGTACCGCGGATCCTCAATCCGCCGGAAGTCCTGCAGTGGAACACCGACAAGCGCTATCTGCGCGGGCTGCCGCACGCCGTCGAGACGACGTTCCTCGCTCCCGGCGAGACCTGGCGCCCTGAGCACGACGGCGAGTTCGTGGTCAAGCCGACCGTGGGCGCCGGCTCGCATGACGCCGCTCGGTACGCGCCGGAGGACACCAAGCGCGCCCACGAGCACGTCGCATCGCTGCTGTCAGCCGGCCGGACCGCGATGGTGCAGCCTTACCTCGACGCAGTCGATGAGTACGGGGAGACCGCGCTCGTCTACTTCGATGGCGTCTACTCACACGCGATTCGCAAGGGTCCGATGCTGCGCCCCGGCCACGGGCCGTCGAACGCGCTCTTCGTCCAAGAGGAGATCGAGCCGCGGGTGCCCTCCGACGCCGAGCGCTCGATCGCCGAGGCGATCCTCGATGCGCTGCCGTGGTCCCGCGCCGAGCTCCTCTACGCACGGGTCGACGTGATCCCGGGACGGGACGGGGCGCCCCGGCTCGTTGAGCTCGAGCTCACCGAGCCGTCGCTGTTCTTCACGCACGCGCCCGGATCGGCGGCGCGCCTCGCCGAGCGGATCGTCAACCGCCTCGGTGGTTAGCCGCCGAGCACCACGCTGAGCGGACCAAGCCGGTCCATGAGCCCAGCGGCGCGCGCCCGCTCGGCGATCACCTCGCGCTCGACCGGGTCCATCACTGCCACCGGATCGGCCAGCCGCTCCGACACCCGGGCGAGATCGGCGTCCTGAAGCGAGTCGGCGATGATCAGCACCGGCTCCCACAGATCGTGCTCGAGCACGACGCTGGCGATCGCCTGCACCGCGTCGTCGTCGAGCTCGAGCGAGCTGACGAGACCGGCGACGTGCTCGCGCCCATCGTCCGGGAGCAGCGTGACCAGCGGGAGCAGCTCGGCCCACATGTTCTGAGTTTGCGCGGCGTCGAGCAACGCGCCGAGCGTGCTTCCCTCGTCCCACGCGGACGCGCGCTCGACGAGCTCGCGGCGTTGATCGAGCGTCAGGTGTCCGAGCAGGTCCAGCACCTCCGGCCACAGGTTCGCGTTGGCGGCGGCCTCGATGATCCCGTCGAGTCGCTCGTTCGGGAGCACGCCGACGAGGTCCTTCAGGCTGTCCTTCGCTTCGAGCACGAACGCGACGTGGAGCAGCGCGGTGTCGTCGATCACGCCGACGGCGGACACGATCGCGTCCGTTCCGAGATGGCCGACGAACCGGCCCATCGTCACGTACTCCTCACGGCCGATCAGCTCGCGGGTGATCGCCGCGATCTGCTCGGGCGGGATCCGGCCGATGACCTCGCTCGCCCGCCGTGGGTCAAGTTCGATCGCGACGTCGGCGAGAAACCCGATCGGCAGCCGGGAGGCCATGTCGACGGCGCGACCCGGGTCAAGAAGCCCCGCGACCCGCGCCGAGAGAACCGGTCCGAACACCTTCTCGCCGAGCGTCGCGACGAGCGAAACCGGCAACAGCCGACTGCCCGCGGCAAGCCGGGAGAGCGCCGGACCGTGGGCGGCGAAGAGGACGTCTGTGACCTGCTCCCGCAGGAGCCTGATCTCGGCGGAGGGCATGCCCTCCAGGTAGGCCAACTGGCCGGCATCGCGGCCCAGCAGCCGGGAGAGCTTGAGGATCTCCGCGCGGGCTTCGAGCGTCTCGCTCATCGCCTCAGCCCAGCGCCTTCCGGATCGGCCCGCGCAGCAATCGCGGGATGTGGCTGAGCGCCTGATCGCCCGCCGTCTGAAGCGCTGCCGCCTGGCGGCGGCGCGCGTCACGGATCGCCGCCGCGAGATCACTCAGGTGCCGATCGTCAAGGTCCTGCAGCGAGCCCGGTACGGGTCCTTGCAGTTGCGCCTCCAGCGCCTGAATTCCCTTGGTTGCCACAGCTGAGCTCCTCGTCGTCCCCGCCGGCGCGATGGCTCGCACGGCAATGGACCGGAAAGAAAGCTAGCGGCTGCGACGCTATCCAGCACCGATGGCGCGCAGGAACGGCACCAGGCGATCAAAGAAGACGTTGGTCGGATACGCACTATTCGGGTCGTTGTGGGCGTACGTGCTCGCGCGGTTGATGAGGATTACGTTGCGCGACGGAATGTGCGATTGCTGGGCGAGCTGCCGGACCGCGTCGATCACGAAGTGACTGCCGAGCGACGTCGCGAAGGCATACATCCGCAGGCGCTTGGGGAGCGCGCGCCCAAACGTTGAATGAACGTTCAATACGGCCTGGGCCGGGTTCGGGATGCCGTTGCCAACGGCCGCTGTGTCATCGGTGAGGCGCTGTGGGAAGTACCACTCGCTGCCGTCGACGTTCTGAATCCCCGGCGTGGCGAACATCGTCGCGAAGCGCTTGATCGGCGTCAGCGCGCCGGTGCCATCCCAGCCGTGGACCGGTCCGGCGGCGGCGATACCGCGACCGAGGTGAGCCTGGGATGCCGCCAGGCCCTTCTGGACGGCGTTCTCGTTGGCGGTCGCGTTGAGAGCGAATCCGAACTGACCGAGGTTCGTGACCCGGACGCTCGGCTGCAGCCCGGACGGCAACAGCGAGAACTCCTGGCCGATCGACGGACTGTTCGGATCGATCAGCGCACCTTCGGAGCCCGTCATCACGAACAGGCCGGCAAACGGCGACGGGATGCTGCCGAACGTGAGCCACGGCGTGGCCTTCGCTGCGTTGAGGTCGCTCAGCGCTGTGCGCGCCTGGGCGGCCGATTCGGTTCGGAAGCTCGACCCGTCAATGAACAACAGGCCCGCGAGATCACGGGCGCCGGGGTGGCCCGCGAAATTCCATGTCGCGTACGCCGCGACGACGGTCCCGCCGAGCGAGTGACCGCCGAGCACGACCTTGCCGCCGAGCTTGCGCGCGGCGCCGATCACGCGATGGAGGTCCTGGACGGCGACGTTCATGCCCCAGCCCTTGGCGAAGCTGAACGCGGAGGCGGCCGGGATGACCATGTGCTTCGTGATCGACGAGTTCGTGAGGTAACCGAGGTAGTAGCCAAAGAGCGTGGTCCCGCTCACCTTGCCCCGTTTGGCCAGGTTCAGCTCGGATTGGTCCTCGACCAGGTTCTCGCGCCGCTCCACCGACCACACCTGCCAGCCGTCGCTCTTGGACACGATCCACTGCGCAAGTGGGAGGAAGTAGCCGCCACCGGCAGACGTTCCCGGCTCGAGCACGAGGACGTTCTTGGCGTGCGCGGGGCCGACCTTGATGACGCCGACACGGTTGTACTTGGCGGGCGTGTTGGGCGCACGAAAGCCGGACATCCATTGCACACCGAGGGCAGAGGCGGAACTCGCCGACGCCGCCAACGCACAGCACGACACGACCGCAACTCCGAGCAGCCTGATCCTGGTCACCGTCACTCCTCCTTCAGGGCCGATCCGGTACGACACCATACCTCCGGTACGCTGCTCTCGTGCGCGCACTCGTCGCTTCCGCGGCCCAGCAACGTGTCGAGATCGCCGAAGTGCCGGATCCCGAGCCGGCGCCCGATCAGGCGCTCGTCGAGGTGCGGGCGATCAGCCTGAACCGAGGCGAGGTCAAGCGCCTGGAGCAGGGCGAGCCGGGGACGGTCTGGGGGTGGGATCTCGCCGGCGTCGTCGCCGAGGCGGCGGCCGACGGCAGCGGCCCGAGGGCGGGCGCCCGCGTCGTCGGGATGATGCTGCGGGGCGCGTGGGCGGAGCGGGCAGCGGTGAGGACCGAGTACCTCGCCGAGCTCCCGGATGCGGTCAGCTTTGAGCAGGCGGCGACGCTGCCGGTGGCCGGGCTCACCGCGTTGCGTGCGCTTGAGATCGGCGGTTTCGCGGTCGGGAAGCGGGTGCTGGTCACCGGCGCGAGCGGCGGGGTCGGGCGGTTCGCGCTCCAACTCGCCACGCTCGCGGGCGCTCACGTGACGGCGATCGCACGGCGGACCGAGGGCCTCACCGAGCTCGGTGCCGACGAGGTGCTGACCGAGCTCGCAGACGAGGGACCGACGTATGACGTCATCCTCGACGCGATCGGCGGTCCGGTGCTGGGAGTCGCGCTGCAGCGAGTCGCACCGCGGGGGACCGTCGTCAGCTTCGCCGCGACAACAACCGACCCAGTCTCCTATCCCACACGGGCGTTCTTCGGCCGGGCGCACGGTGCCAGGCTCTACGGCCTGTACATCTTCGACGAGCTCGAGCACACCCGCACCGGGAGCGCCGACCTGCGCCGGCTCGCCGATCTGATCGCCGCCGGCCGGCTCGATCCCCAGATAGCGCTCACCGCGCCATGGACCGATGCGGCGACGTGCGATCGAGGCGCTGCTCGACCGGCGCGTCAACGGCAAGGCCGTCCTGACGATTGACTGAGCCCCGGTTTTGAATTTGCGCGCGCGGTAAGACTGCTGATGTTGCGCCTTCATTAGGAGGAGTAGGCTGCGGAACCGGGAAGCCCGATGCCGCGCTAGTTTTCGAGCGGGACCACAACGTTGCAGGAGGAGGAATGCAGTTGAGGAGGCACAGCAGGTCGTTGTGCACGACCCTTCTTGCGCTCGCATCAGTTGTTGCGCTGAGCGCATGTGGAGGCTCGTCAAGCTCGTCGTCGTCAGGAGGCGGCGGCGGTAGCAGCAGCACCGGTGGTGGTTCGTCTGGGGGCACCATCACCGTCGTCGCGGGCACGGCCCCCGACTCACTTGATCCTGGCTTTGGCTACACGACGCAGGCCTACGAGGCGGACTGGCTCGCGTACACCGGGCTGACGGCGTACTCGCACGCAAACGGTAAGGCCGGCGGTCAGATCATTCCGGGCGTGGCAACCGCGCTGCCGACCGTCACCGATGGCGGCAAGACGTACACGGCAACTCTGCGCAAGGGTCTCGTGTACTCGAACGGCAAGCCGGTCAAGGCCAGCGACTTCACGTACTCGATCGAGCGCTCGCTGAAGCTCCCGTGGGGCGGCTCCGGTCAGTTCTACGGCGGCACGATCGTCGGCGCCAAGGAGTACGCGGCCGGCAAGTCCAAGACGATCTCCGGGATCACCACGGATGACGCGACCGGCAAGATCACGATTCATCTGCTCGCGCCCTACGGCGCGTTCGACAACGTTCTGGCGTTCCCGTCGTCTGGCCTCGTGCCGAGTGGGACGCCGATGAAGAACCTGCCGAACAACCCGCCCCCGGGCGTCGGGCCGTACATGATCACGAACGTCGTCCCCAACGCGTCGTTCCAGGTGGTCAAGAACCCGCACTGGGCAGCGGAGGCGATCCCGGGAATCCCGAACGGGTTCTCGAACATCAACGTGAAGATCTCGTCGAACGTCTCGTCGAACGCGCTGTCGGTGCTTCAGAACAACGCCGACGTGTTCGACTATGCCGACACGATCCCGGGCAGCCTGCTGCCGCAGATCAACGCGCAGGCCAAGGACAGGTACTCGAAGAAGGTCATGAACTCGACCTACTACATCTTCCTGAACACCAAGGCCAAGCCGTTCTCGAGCCAGCTGGCCCGGGAGGCCGTGGTCACCGGTCTGGATCAGAACGCCATGAGCCGGCTCGGCTCCGGCTCTCTGACCCCCGGCTGCTTCTTCCTGCCGCCGGCCATGGTCGGTCATCCGAACGGGCAGTGCCCGTACGGCGATCCGAAGAACGGCGGCGATATCAACAAGGCCAAGCAGCTCGTCCAGCAGTCCGGGATGGCCGGGACGCCGGTCACCGTCTGGAGCGAGACCCGCTCGCCGCGCCAGCAGTGGATGACGTACTACACGCAGTTCCTGAACCAGATCGGCTTCAAGGCGACCCAGAAGGTCATCGCCGACGCGACGTACTTCACGACGATCGGCAACCTAAAGCTCAACCCGCAGACGGGCTTCGCCGACTGGAACGCGGACTTCCCGAACCCGATCGACTTCTACCTGCTGCTGCAGGGGACGGCGATCCAGCCGACGAACAACCAGAACTACGGGCAGGTCAAGGACTCGAAGATCGACAGTGAGTCGACGAAGCTCGGGGAGACCCCGACGGCGCAGCTGAACACGGTCGCCAGCCAGTGGCAGGCGCTCGACACCTACGTCGCCCAGAAGGCATACGTCGCCAACTTCGGCTACCTGACCTTCCCGGCATTCACTTCGAGTCGGATCGACTTGAGCAAGGCCATCTTCCATGGCCTGTACGGGTGGGACTGGAGTTCGTTGACAACGAAGTAGGAAGTAACTCGCGCGTAGGGGCTGGGACGGCTACGCTGTCCCAGCCCCAATTCGCTACTGATGGCGACCACTTCCGCTCCAGGCACAGAGTTTTCGTCCGACCTCGAGGCCACCCTCGATGCGGACGGCGAGCAGCTGCCCGAGGGTCTCGGGCCATGGCGGCTCGCATGGCGCCGGCTGCGGCGCAACAAGGTGGCGCTGTTCTTCGGCGGCGTGTTCCTGATCATCCTCGCGCTGTGCCTGCTCGCGCCGGTGTACTCGCACAGCATCGCCCATCTCAGTCTTGCCGATCAGAACATCGACAAGCCGATCACCATCGCCGGCAAGAAGACGTACGTCGTCGATCCGACCGGCATCCCGATCGGCCCGACGTGGCATACGAAATACCTTCTGGGCGCCGACTCCACTGGCCGGGACGTCGCGGTGCGGCTGCTCTACGGAGGGCGCAATTCGCTAGAGGTCGGGGTGATCGCGACGATCATCACGATGATCCTCGCGCTCATCCTCGGGATCGTCAGCGGGTACTACCGCGGGATAGCCGACAGCGCGATCGGGGTGTTTCTCGACTCGATCTGGGCGTATCCCGCCGTGCTGCTTGGAATCGCGCTCGGGGCGACGCTTGCCGTCTCGGGCATTGACGTCGGGTTCATCAAGATCAACGGCAACGCCCTGTACGTACCGGCCTTCGTTGTGGGGATCGTCTACATCCCGTACGTGGCGAAACCCGTACGCGGCCAGGTGCTGACATTGCGAGAACGGGAGTTCGTCGATGCCGCCCGCCAGCAGGGGCTCAGTCACACGCGGATCATGTTCACCGAGATCCTGCCGAACCTCGCGTCGACGATCGTCGTGTTCGTACCGCTGATCCTGGCGAACGCGATTCTGCTCGAGGCCGCGTTGTCATTCCTCGGCGCGGGTATCAAACCGCCGAACCCGTCGTGGGGGACGATGATCTCCGACGGCGTCGGGACGATCCCGGCCGCGTTCCACAACGTGCTCGTGCCGGGGATCATGCTCGTGCTGACGGTCATGTCAATCAACATCTTCGGTGACGGTCTGCGTGACGCGCTTGACCCGCGCTCGAAGGTCCGGATCGCCCATTGATGGCGACGGTCACCGCGTAATGGGTCGGTTCGTCGTCCGCCGCATCATCGCGATGATCCTCGTGATGTTTATCGTCTCGGTCCTCACATTCGTGATGCTCGTGAAGATCCCGGGTGGGGATCCGGCGCAGCGGCTCGCCGGCCGCAGCGCGACCCAGGCCGAGGTGCAGCAGATCGACGCGAAGTACGGCTTCAACAAGCCGATCTACGAGCAGTACGCCAACACGATGAAGAACATCTTCACCGGTCAGGCGTATTCGTACACGCAGGGCTTCAACGTCCTCGACGAGATCAAACAGGGTCTCCCGGTGACGCTGTCCCTGGCGCTTGGAGCGGGCATCTTCTGGCTGCTTGCGTCGATCCTCGTGGGTACGTTGGCGGCGATCAAGGCCGGAAAATTTGTCGATCGCCTTCTGACCGTGCTGTCGATGTTTGGCGTGTCGTTCCCGCCGTTCTTCTTGGGCGCCGTGCTGCTCTATTTCCTCGGCTACAAGGCGGGCATCTTTCCGCTCGGCGGCTATGTCAAGTTCACCGACAGCCCGTGGCAGTGGTTCGTCCACCTGATCCTGCCGTGGTTCACGCTGTCGGTGCTGTTCATCGGCTTCTACTCACGCGTGCTGCGCTCGACGATCCTCGACACGATCAACGAGGACTACGTCCGCACAGCCCACGCGAAGGGTCTGTCCAACCGTCAGGTGCTGATCCGGCACGTCCTGCGCAACAGCCTGATCCCGATCATCTCGCTGTGGGGTCTCGACATGGCCCAGGTCATCGGCGGCGGCGCGATCCTCACCGAGACCGTGTTCAGCCTCCACGGCGTCGGCCAGCTCGCGGCCGACTCGATCGGGCGGCTCGACATCATCCCGCTGCTCTCGATCGTGCTGCTGACCGCGTTCTTTGTTGTCCTGCTCAACGGGCTGATCGACATCCTCTACGCCTATCTGGATCCGCGGATCCGTCTTTCGTGAGCGCCGAGGACCAGCCCCTGCTGAAGGTCGACGACCTTCGTGTTTCGTTCGTGACCGAGGGCGGCATCGTCCAGGCCGTCGACGGCGTGTCGTTCTCAATCGGCCGGGGCGAGGTCGTCGCGATCGTCGGCGAGTCGGGCTCGGGAAAGTCGGTGACCGCGATGACGCTGATGGGCCTCACCCGCGGGGACAACTCGCGGATAGAGGGCCAGGCGATGCTCGAGGACACAGAGCTGCTGGGTGCCCCGGACGACGTGCTGCAGAAGGTCCGCGGCGCGTCGATCGCAATGGTGTTCCAGGATCCGATGAGCTCGCTTGATCCCGTGCACCGCATCGGCCATCAGATCGTCGAGCAGATCCGGGTCCACGATCACGAAATCACGAAGGCTCAGGCCCTCGACCGCGCGGTCGACTTGATGGAACGGGTCGGCATCCCGCGCGCACGTGAGCGCCTGCGCTCGTACCCACACGAGTTCTCCGGCGGCATGCGGCAGCGCGTGATGATCGCGATGGCGCTGTCCTGCTCGCCCAAGCTGCTGATCGCCGACGAGCCGACGACGGCGCTTGACGTGACGATTCAGGCTCAGATCCTGGAGGAGCTGCGGAAGCTGCGGGAGGAGACAGATGCCGGGATCATCCTGGTCACGCACGACCTCGGTGTCGTCGCCGACATCGCCGACCGGATCGTCGTCATGTACTCGGGCCGCGTCGTCGAGCAGGGCACGCTGGATCAGATCTTCTACGACCCGCAACACCCCTACACGTGGGGTCTGCTCGGGTCGATCACTCGCGTCGATCGCGATCGCTCGACGCGCTTGCCGGCGATCGCGGGACAGCCACCGTCGCTGCTGCGTCCGCCGAAGGGCTGCCACTTCCATCCGCGCTGCCCGCACCGGTTTGATAAGTGCAAGGAGGTGCCGGAGCTGATCGCGCGCGTGCCGGAATCGCCGGATCATCTCGATCGCTGCTGGCTTGACGTCGGGGAGAAGCGCCGCCGGCGCGTCGTTGGTGACCAGATCGGCCTCGCCGCACCGGAGGCCGTGCCTTCGTGAGCGCCACGGACGCCACGACCTGCGGGCCGTCGCCCGCCACGGGCGAAGGCAACCTGCTCGAGGTCGAGCACCTCCGGATTCTGTTCCCGATCAAGTCGGGCCTGATCATCGATCGCACGGTCGGCCACGTGCACGCGGTCGACGACGTCTCGTTCGAGCTGCGAAAGGGCGAGACGCTGGGGATCGTCGGCGAGTCCGGGTGCGGCAAGACGACGCTGATCCGCGCGCTCGTGCGCCTGATCGACGCGACGAGCGGCGCGATCCGGTTCCGCGGTGAGGACATCACGACAGCGAGGCGCAGCCAGCTTGAGCCGATCCGCCGTGAGATGCAGATGGTCTTCCAGGATCCGCAGGCGTCGCTCAATCCGCGCAAGCGCGTACTCCAGATCCTGGCCACGCCGCTCAAGCTCCGCGGCGTGCCGCGCGGCCAGATCGAGGACGAGACCCGCAGTCTGCTCGATCGCGTCGGCCTGGCCCCGGAGCACATCAACCGCTTCCCGCACGAGTTCTCCGGCGGCCAGCGCCAGCGGATCGGGATCGCTCGCGCGCTCGCGATGAACCCTCAGCTGATCCTCCTTGACGAGCCGGTCTCGGCACTCGACGTGTCGATTCAGGCGCAGGTGATCAACCTGCTCGACGACCTGCAGGACGACCTCGACCTCTCGTACGTGTTCGTCGCACACGACCTGAGCGTCGTCCGCCACGTGTCAGACCGGATCGTCGTGATGTATCTCGGCAAGTTGATGGAGATCTCGCCCGCTGAGGCGCTGTACGACAAGCCGATCCATCCGTACACCTCCGCGCTGCTCGGCGCGATCCCGATCCCCGACCCGCACGAGAACCGGGCCCGCAACCGGCCACTCGTCACCGGGGAGCCGCCGAACCCTATCCGGCCGCCGTCGGGCTGCCGGTTCCATACGCGTTGCCCGGCCGTGACGGAGATCTGCAAACAGGTCGAGCCGCAGCTCACCGAGTACGCCGGCGGGCACATGGCCGCGTGCCACCACCCGCAGAACGTGACCGCTGAGGAGATCGCCGCCGCCAGGCGCTCTCCGGCGAGCCCGAACAGCTCCGGGGAGGAGATCCCGGGCGCCGACGAGCCCGCTCAGATCCCGGGCGCCGACGAACCCGCCTCCGCGTAACGCCGCGTAAGGCCTCCTAAGGCCAAAGACGCAGCGTTCTCCCGATGTGCGACGCAGGGTCTCAGTTCATTCTGAGATCACACGGAAACTCGTCATCAAGGGAGACGACCGATGAACTCCAACCTCGATTACGCACTCGCAAGTGCCCGCGCCGCAGAGCTCCAGCATCACATCTACGAAGCGCGCGACGGACGCCCTGACTCACTGTCGGATCGCATTCGTCGCCGTCGTGAGGCAGCCCGCCGCGCTCGCGCCCGGCGCTCATCCCGGCCCCGGCTGCGCGCCGCCTAACGCCTTCGTGCCGCATAACTAAGGGATTGATACCCACAGCAGATACGGGGTGGGCGGCGAGCGCGCTGTCCGGCGATACTTCGCCGATGCGCGCACGGCTGACCAGCAGCCATCTCGTCGGGCGGGTCGGGGAACTGGCGGAACTCGAGCTCGCGTGGCATGAGGCGAGCGAGCGGCGCCCGAGCGTCGTGCTGCTAGGCGGGGACTCAGGGGTCGGAAAGACTCGCCTCGTTACCGAATTTGAAGGCCGACTGACGGGCGAGGATGCACTCGTCCTGCGTGGAGAAGCGGTCGAGCAGGGTGACACCGAGCTTCCGTACGCGCCGCTGCTCGGAGCGGTCCGGCCACTCGTCCGAGAGCGACACCCCGCACTGACCTCGCTGACCGCGGGGAGCCGCGCCCAGCTGGCGGCGCTCATCCCGTCGCTGGATGACGGTGGTACACGCTCGGTGGTCGGAGGGGACGGCGTCGGTCAGCTCCGCCTGTTCGAAGCGCTGCTCGAGCTGCTGGACTGCCTGAGCGAAACCCAGCCGGTGGCGCTCGTGCTTGAGGATCTTCACTGGGCCGACCGTTCGACACGGACGTTCGTCACGTTCCTGGCTCGCAGCCTCCGGCAGGAGCGACTGATGGTGCTGCTCACCTTCCGGACCGACGAACTGCACCGTCGGCATCCCCTCCGTCCGCTGCTCGGCGGAGCTCGAGCGGCTCGAGCGGGTTCGTCGGATCGACCTCGCACCGTTCGATCGGCCGGAGTTGACCGAGGCGCTCGCAGACATCCTCGGCGACGCACCGAGTCGAGAGCTCGTCGAGCGGCTGTTCGCCCGCAGCGAGGGCAATCCGCTGTACACCGAAGAGCTGCTCGCAGCAGGACTCGACGGGCGGGGGAGCGCTCCGCAGAGCCTGCGAGATGCGTTCATGCTGCGGATCGAGCGGTTGCCGGGCGACGCTCAGCGCGCGGCCCGCGCGATCGCGGTCGGTCGCCGCGTCGACGAGGCCACGACTGCGGCCGTGACCGGAATCGAGCACGAGCGGCTGCACGAGGCGCTACGCGAGGCGGTCGCCGAGCAGGTGCTCGTCGCCAGCGATGACGGCGCGCTCTTCTTCCGACACGCGCTCCTCCGAGAGGCCGTCTACGACGACCTGCTGCCTGGCGAGCGGGTCGAGCTCCATCTTGCGCTCGCGCGCGTGTTCGAGCAGCGTGACGCGACCGACGGTGATGGCAGTGTCGATGCCGCAGGAGCGATCGCCGGCCACTACGCGGCGGCCGGGGACCAGCCGGCGGCGCTGCGCGCGTTCGTCCGCGCGTCGCGGGCGGCGCGCCGTTCACTCGCGTTCGGCGAGGCCGCCGATCTTGCGGAACGCGCTCTCGAACTCTGGCCGCGGGTGCCCGACGCCGAGGAACTGGCCGGGATGGATCGTCCGGATCTGCTGACGCATGCCGCCGCGGCGCAGAGCCAGGTCGGCGACTACAACCGCGCCGCGGTGCTGCTGGAATCCGCGTTGGCAGAGATCGATCAGGAAACCGATCCGTACCGTTACTCCTGGATCCTCGCCCGTCTCGCTCGAACCCTGTGGGCGCTCAATCGGGGGCTGGAGGGTGTGGCCACCGCCGAGCGCGCGCTCGCGATGCTGCCCGACGGGGCCGAGCCGAGCCACGAGCGCGCGATGCTGCTGGGCTGGCTCGCGCGCACCCGTGTGCTGCGGGGCCGCTATCGCGATGCGACGCGTGCCGGCGAGAAGGCACTTGAGGAGGCGATCGCCGCCGGCGACACCGTCGCGGAGGGCGAGGTTCTCAATACGCTCGGCATGGCCCAGCTCGCCCTCGGTGAATTCGACGAGGGCGTCACGAGCCTGCGGCAGGCGATCGCGATCGCCGAGCGCAACGAGGACGCTGACGGCATCACCTACGCGTACTCCAACCTCGCCGATCTGCTCAACCTCCGCGGCCGGGGCGTCGACGCTCTCGAGGTGGGGCGGGAAGGGCTGGCGAAGACCCCGCGGCGGCTCAAGCGCGCCTACGAATGGATGTCGCTGACGGTCTCGGAGATCGCGTTCGACCTTGGAGAATGGGAGACGGCTCGGGGGTGCCTCGTCCCCTCGCGCAGCCAGATGCTCGGGACGCAGCTGATCTTCTGTTTGCTGCGCGATGCCGATCTCGCGCTCGGCGTCGGCGACGAGGAAGTCGCGGAGCGCCGGTTGGCCGATGCGGCACCGCTGGTGGCCGTCAGCTCCGAGCCGCAGTGGATCGGGGTGCTCGGATCGACCCTCGGCGAGCTGCGCCGGCGGCGGCGCGATCTTCCGGGGGCGCGGAAGGCGGTGGCCGACGCCCTCGATCGGCTCGAGCTCTGTACCGACGATGTCATGCGGATCGCGCGGGTCACGGCGATCGGCCTGAAGATCGAGGCCGATCTGGCGCAGCGCGCCCGTGACCTGCACGAGAAGGAGCAGGAGCGCGATGCGATCGCCCGGGCGCGGATCCACATGCAGCGGCTCACCGCGGCGGCGCAGGAGGGTGGCCCCGTCGAGCAGGGATGGCGCGACACTGGCGCAGCGGAACTTGCGCGGGCGCGCGGGCGCAACGATCCGAAGCTGTGGCTGAAGGCGGCCTCCAGTTGGGAGGCGATCAATCGCCCGTACCCGGCCGCGATCGCGCACTGGCGGGCTGCCGAGGCCTACGTCGAGGCCGGTGAGCGGCCTGAGGCGGCCGACCAGGTCACGCGCGTGCTCGAGACCGCTCGCGCCCTCGGCTCAAAGTGGATCGTCGGTGAGACGACCGCGCTCGCCGAGCGGGCCCGGCTCGGCCTCGCGGCTGGGAACGGTGCTCCGGTGGGGGGCGACGGGTCAGCCGAGGCGACCGATGGCGGGGCCGACAAGGATCCCTTCGGGCTCACGCCGCGCGAGCGCCAGGTGCTCGCGCTGATCGCCGAGGGCGCGACCAACCGGCAGATCGGCGCCGCGCTGTACATGGCGGAGAAGACGGCGAGCGTCCACGTCTCCCGGATCCTGGCCAAGCTCGGCGTGCGTTCGCGTACGCAGGCGGCGGCGGTCGCCCACCGCCAGCATCTCGCCTGAGGCCAGGTAGACGGGACTAACGCGCCCCGGTGGCGTGATCGTGCGTGAAGACGCCGCGTGCCGCGGCGGTCAGGCGCGAATCCAGCTCCTCGCGCGCGATTGGCTTGGTGAGGAAGTCGTCGGCACCCGCGCCACCTTCGCTCCGCGCGAGCCCGAGGTCGCCGAGCGCCGTCAGCATCACGAAGTAGGTATGGGGGGCCTGCGGCTCGGCGCGGATCAGCCGGCAGAGGTCGTGGCCGTCGATCTCGGGCAGACGGGCATCGCAGAGCACGATGTCGGGCAGCTCGCGCCGGAACAGCTCCAGTGCCTCCGTCCCGCTGTCGACGGTGACGCATTCGTGGCCGGCCGCCTCGACGGAGCGCCAGAGCAAGAAGCGCGAGGCGGCATCGTCGTCGGCGACGAGGACGCGCAGGCGGCGCGGCGCGGGAGCCGCGGTCGGGATCCGCCCGCCGTCGGCGACCCGCTCGAAGACCTCGTCAAACACGCGTACGACGTCCGGGTCGAACTGGCTGCCGGCCGCCTCTCGGAGCTGTGCGAGTGCCTCGTCAACGGTGAGCGCGTCGCGGTACGGACGTGCCGAGGTCATGTCCTGAAATGCAGTGCAGACGAAGACGATCCGCGAGCCGCGCGGGATCTGCTCGCCGCTCAGGCCGTCGGGGTAGCCACCGCCGTCCCAGCGCTCGTGGCTGGATCGTACGAGTCGGCCGACCTCGGACATCGTAAAGTTCGCGGACAGCAGTCGCTCGCCGACGAGCGGTGTGCAAACGGATGAAATCCCACTCGGCGGCGCTCAGCTCGTGCTCTTGGCGGAGGATCTCGCCTGGGAGCGCCATGTTCCCGATGTCCCGGAGGTGCGCGGCTGCCGCGAGGTCGTCAAGCCGGTCGGCCGGCAGACCCATTCGCTGGCCGACGTCGGAGGCGAGCTCAGCGACATCGAAGCGCGAGCCCCCTATCCGCGCCGTCTCGATCGCGTCGTCAGGCGGTGTCACCTCGAGGTCGCGGCGTCCCGCCTTGCGCTGGCTCTGGGCCCGGTGGTCGGCGACCTTGAGTACGTCGCTGACCGTTTTGGACGGCCCGGGCAGCACGACCTCGCCGAAGCGCGACCGGATGACAAACCCCTCGCCGGTTTCAAGCAGCGCGTCCGCGACGGCGGCTCGGACGTCGAGCGTGGCCTCGTCGCTCCCGCGTGCGAGCAGGGCGAATTCACCACCCCGCATGCGGTAGACGGTTGCCTGCCCGTGGACCGCTGCGCGCAGCTTGTCGGTCAGCCACACGAGCATCGTGTCGCCGCACGCCCGGCCGTAGGCCTCGTTGTAGTTCTTGAACCCGTCGAGGAGATGGAGCGAGAACACCGCGTCGCTGCCATCCACAAGCACGTCCGCGAGATCGAGTGTGAGCCGGTCGGCGTTCGGCAGCGCCGTCAGCGGGTCGATCAGCGACTGCTGTTCGGACACGGCGATCGCCTTCGTGACGCCAACGATGCCGACGCCGAGGAGGATGAAGATCAACCCGAGAACCGTGCCGCCGAGCAGCAGGACGACCCACGCGCCCGTGCCGTCGAGCGCCGCGAGCGCGGTCGACATAATCGCGATCAAGAGGATGCCAAGCCCCAGGGTGGCGGAGCCGAATGTCCGCTCAGAGAAGCGCATATGAGCAAAGTCGGCGGAAACCCCGGTGATCCTGAGCGTGTCTGGCCGAATCGGCCATCGGTAGTCCGAGCGGATGCGCGATAGTGTCACCGCGGCGCGACCGGACGGACCTCTGTGACTGAACCCCACATCCTGCTCGCCACCCCGCCTCCTGAGTCACCGGCACGCACGCGGCCGCCGGATCGGGCTCCACTCCGCGTCGGGGCGGTCCAGCAGCGCTGGCACCCCGACCCCGACGAACACGAGGCCGCCCTCGCGGCGGGAATTCGTCTCGCTGCCGAGCATGGAGCTCTCATCGTGTGCCTCCAGGAGCTCACCCTGTCTCCGTATTTCGCGATCACGCCGGATGGACCGGGTGGCGTCGACGGCGCCCATCCCGAGGACCTCCAGACGGGTCGGACGTTCGCGTTCGCCGCCCATGCCGCCGCCGAGACGGGTGTGTACGTCCATGCGTCTCTGTTCGAGCGCGACGAGCAGGGCGAGGACGGCCTGGGATACAACACGGCGATCGTTGTCGCGCCGGACGGACGGCTCGTGTCCCGGACCCGCAAGCTGCACATTCCCGTCACCGCCGGCTATCACGAGGATCAGTACTTCCGGCCGGGTCCGGCGGACGCCGATCCGTTCCCGCTCACGCACGTGCCGACTCCGGAGGGAACGGCGCGGCTGGGCTGCCCGACGTGCTGGGACCAATGGTTTCCGGAGGTCGCGCGCGCCTACTCGCTGGCCGGCGCCGACGTGATCGTCTATCCGACGGCGATCGGCTCCGAGCCCGATCATCCCGGCTTCGACACCGAGCCGCTGTGGCAGAACGTCATCACTTCAAATGGCATCGCGAACGGCACGTTCATGGTCGCCGTCAATCGGATCGGGGTTGAGGGGCCGCTGACGTTCTACGGCTCGAGCTTCATTTCCGACCCGTACGGGCGAGTCCTGGTGCAGGCAGCCCGCGACGAGCCCGCGGTCCTCGTCGCCGACCTCGACCTCGACCAGCGACGTGATTGGCTCGAGCTCTTCCCGTTCCTCACGACGCGTCGGCCCGACGCGTACGCGCGGCTGATGCACCCGCATACGCCGTACGTTGATTAACAACACCGACCACGCACGGCTACCACCTCGGCCCCCCGGCTCCGGCCGCCGAGATCGAGGCCCGCTGGGGCCCCGGTGTTGCGGTCCCCGTCGAGCCTCAGGCTATTCTGGCCGCCGGTCCAGGCCGCTCGTCGAAGGCAGCGCGTAGAACACCGCCACGGCGGCGGTGATCCCGAGCGTCAGGTACGGCGAGAGAAACGCGACCGCCGTGGCGACGAAGTAGGGAAGGATCCCGGCGATATTCCGTGACAGCAGTGCCTGCCGGCGCTCGGCCGACATCTCGGGTTGGAGCAGGTGCGACTTGGCGATCAGGATGTGCCGGTTGAGCGCGACGAACAGCACCCCCATCACCAGGAGCGCGCCGCCGTACACGGCCGCGGCGAGGTGCTGACCCCGATCCTCCCGGAGGTAGGTGGCGAACAGCGAGGTTGCGAACGGCAGCACGCAGATGCTCATCAGCAGCAGCAGGTTGAGCACGAGGATCGCGTGGTCGACCTCACGCAGGCGCGCGATCGTCGCGTGGTGATTGATCCAGATGATCCCGATCGTGAGAAACGAGATCGCGTACGCGGTATAGCTCGGCCACATGTGGGCGAGCTGGTGCCCGAGGTTGCCGCTCCCCGGGTCAGGGACGTGCAGGTCAAGGACGAGCAACGTGATCGCGACGGCGAGCACGCCGTCGGAGAAGGCCTCAAGCCGGCCTTTGCTCATCCGCCAGCCTCGCACACCCCGATCAGCACGGGCTGACCGTACCAGCGGCCGCAGCGCCTAGTACGTTGCGCACGTGGCAACGATGCGCCGCGCCATCGGACGGATCCGGCAGCTGCTGGCGCACCCGCGCGCGCCGCTCGTCGCGCTGCTCGTCATCCTCGCGCTGTCGTTGATGGCGCGCGTGTTGTTCATCGGCCGCCCGTGCAGCACACCGTGTCGCACGGGGCAGGACCACGCGCTCATCTTCGACGAGGCGTATTACGTCAACGCGGCGCGGGTGATCGCCGGCATTCACCCGCCGTCCGGGTCGACGTACGCCGACGCGCCGCTGCACAAGGATCCGAACGCCGAGCATCCGCAACTCGCGAAGTTGATCATGGCGGGCGGGATCAAGCTGTTCGGCGACAACCCGTGGGGCTGGCGGCTGGGGAGCGTGATCTTCGGCCTGATCGCGATCGTCGCCATGTACCTGCTCGTCCGGGCGGCCGGGGGGAGCCCGTGGCTGGCGGTCGGGGGTGCCGGCGTGATGGCGCTTGACAACCTGATGCTCGTCCACGGCCGGATCGCCACGCTCGACATCTACTCGGTGTCGCTGATGATCCTCGCCGCCGCTTTCTATCTGCGCCGGCAGCCGTTGATCGCCGGGGTCGTGCTCGGCGTCGCCGCGTGCATGAAGCTGCCGGGACTGTTCCTGGTGCCGGCACTCGGCGTCTTTGAGCTGATCCGGATTGGCTGGGCCTGGCGGGGTCCCGACGGCCACCGTGCCGCCGTCCTTGAGCGCGCGATCCCGCTCGTCGTCACGACTGGCGTTGCGCTGGTGACGCTCGTGCTCGGGGTGTGGGCGCTCGATCTGGTCATGCCCGCCTACGACCCGGGGACCCACACGACGTACGCCGGCAGCCCGTTCACGCACATCGGTCACATGCTGTCGTACGCCGAGCGGCTGAAGGCCGTCCCGAACGCCACCGGGATCAGCTCGACGCCGTGGCAATGGCTGCTCAACGACAAGCCGATCCCCTACTCCCGGGTCGCCGTCAACTCCCTGTCAGGCGGCAAGATCGTCGCCAGTCGGGCCGTGTTCAACGCCCGGGGCGAGATCAACCCGTTCATCATCTTCCTGGCGATCCCGGCTCTGTTCGCGGCGATCGCCGCCGCCTGGCATGAGCGGGACACGCTCGCCGCGATCGGCGTCGCGTGGTGCGTCGGGACGTTCGTGCCGCTGGCGGTTCAGGCGCAGATTCTCGGCCGCATCTCGTACCTCTACTACATGCTGATCGTGCTGCCCGGCATCTACCTGATCGTGGTCAGGATGTTCTCGCCGTCGCGGATTCCGCGGGTGGCGACGATCGGCTGGGTCGTCGCGCTCGTCTACGGCCTTATCGACCTGTATCCGGTGCGGAGCCTCAGCGGGCACTGATCGACAGCGGGCAGAGCCTGTCGGTTAGATTGCGACCGATGGCCGGATCGCAGACCGCCTTCGAAACGATCGCTCAGGCGTTCGTCGACGGATATAACGCTCGGGATCCTGAGGCGTGGGCCGCGATCTTCCATCCGAACGGCGAGTACTGCCCGACCGTGCTCGTCGGCTCCCGCTCGCTGTACGTCGGACGGGATGAGATCCGCCAGTACATTCGCGAGCTCAAGGAAAGCGACCGGGGTCAGGAGGCAGCCTGGAAAGAGGTCCGTCCGTGCTCCGAGACGCTGTTCGTGATGTGTGGCGAGGTGCTGATGGACGGCGAGGTCATCACCGAGGCGACGGTGATCTTCGAGCTCGAGGACGGTCTGATCATCCGTGGTAAGGCGTACCTGACCGACGACGAGACACTCGAGCGTCTCGGCCTGCTGCCGGCCAACCTCAGCATCGAGTGACGCGCCGCGTGCCGTCCCTGTCTTAGGCCACGTGGCGGGCGCTGCCGACCCGCCACTCGCGGAGCGTCCGGCGGTACCCCGCCGCGAGCCGCTCCAGGGACGCTTCCCACGTGCGGTCGAGGACGTCGGCGAGTGCCGCGCGCCGTAGCCGTTCGGCGAGCAACGGCGAGGAGGCGAGCGAGATGAGCTTCTCGGCGATGGCGTCGGGCTCGGGTGCGGCGAGCAGTCCGGTCTGACCGTGCTCGATCAGCGAGGCCGGACCGCCCGCCTTGACCGCCACGACCGGGAGACCGCTCGCCTGGGCCTCGAGCACCACCTGGCCGAACGTGTCCGTCTGACTCGCGAACAGGAACGCGTCGGCGCTGGCGTAGGCGCGGGCGAGGTCCATGCCGCCGAGCCACCCGAGGAACGTGGCGTGGTCACCGAGCCGCTGACGGAGCGCCTCCTCTTCAGGCCCGCCGCCGGCGAGCACGAGGTGCAGGCGCGGATCCCGCCACCGTGCGGCGAGGAACGCCTCGGCGAGCAGCTCGACGCCCTTCTCCTTCGTGAGGCGGCCCGCGTAGAGAACATTCACCGAGTCTCCCGGGAGCAGGCCTGCCGTGCGGAGCGCGGGGTCGAAGCGCCCCAGATCAACGCCACGGTCCCAGCGGCCGACGCGGTCGGCGTCGATCCCCAGGTCGGTGAGCCGTTCGTCGCTCGCCGGGCTCGGCGAGAGGACGACATCGAAGGCGCCGTAGAACGTCCCGAGCGCCATCGCCGCGAGTGCCTCCAGGTGAGCCATGCCGCTGCGCAATCCCGCGTAGGCGGCGAGCTCCGTGTGGTAGCTGCCGAGCACCGGCAGATCGAGCACGCGGGCAACCAGCCACGCACCGATGCCCGCCGGTCCGGGCGAGCAGAGGTGGATGACGTCGTAGCGCCCCTCGGCAAGGGCATCGACGATCGCCGGCAGGCTCGGAACCCCGACCTTGAGGCCCGGGTAGAACGGGATGTCGACCTCGGCGACGGCGCTCAGCCGACGGTCGACGTCGGCGTCGGTCCCGATCACCTCGACGTCGAAGCCGGGCACCCCGCGCTCGCGGATCTGTTGGATCGTGTGGGTGACGCCGTGCATGCCGCCGAGCCCATCGGCGACGAGCGCCACGCGCGGCCGGTCCCCGTCGCTGCGCGTCAGCTTCAGCTTCTCGCGACCCAGAAACGCCGAGGCGGCGGCGTACGGGATCGCGGGGATGCAGGCGTCGAACAGCCCGAGTGCCGCGCCGTGCAGGTCAAGGGGTTCCTCGGCGGCGGGGTCGGCCATTCGGATGACGTCGTCGACGACCTCGGCGAGCTTCCGCTCGTGGATGCGGCGCGCCCGGCGGTAGAGGTCGGGATGGCTGAGCTCGCCGTCCTGGAGAAGCGTCACGAGGTTGCGTTCGTCGATCCCCAGGTCCATCGCCTCGAGCCAGGCGCGGAGCAGCGCGAGCGCGTCCTCGGGCCCCAGGTCGGCGCCGACGCTGCCGCTGCGGACATCGCCCTCGCGCATCACCCGCTCGGTGATCTTGAGCACCGCGGCGGGGTCCGGTCGTCCGGGCGTCGTCCCGCCGCCGAGCGCGCGGATCGCGAGCGCCATCGCGGCGTGCGTCCACTTCGGCGCGCTGCCCTGGGCGCCGTGGGCTGACGCCCGGCCGGCGCGGATGTGGGCGAGAAACTCTTCGGGCGTCGCCGCTCGCGGGGTCTCCGTGAACGTGCGCCCGATGTCGACGCCGGCGTGATCGTCCGATCCGCCGATCGCCGTGCCCCCGTGGGTCTCGATGTATACGAACGCGGGGAGGTTCAGCTCCTTGGCCCGGGAGCCGTTGCGCGTTTCCCAGATCGGGAACAGTTGCGCGAGCCGACGGCGATGGCGCGCCGTGAGCGGCGCTTCGACGGCGTAGAACGGGTGCGCGAGCGCGGTCGTGATGTCGTGTGCGCGGAGGTATTCGGCACAGGCCTCGACGTCGTTGTTGTGAGCCTGGAGCCACTCGTGATCGCCGGGCGTGATCCCGTAGCAGAGGACGTGCACCGCCTGTGGCTCACCCCTGAACCACACCGTCAGCTCTTCGGAGATGAAGACGTCTGGGAGATGCTGGAGCGACAGCGCTCCGTCGATCGTGTCGTGATCGGTGATCGTGACGAAGTCCATCCCGCGGCGCTTGGCCAGCTCGTAGACCTCTTCGGGCGTGGTGGCACATTCGGGCAAGTGCAGGCTGCGCTGGATGCCAAGCTTGGAAAGCTCGGAGGCCGTCGAGTGGACGTGCAGATCGGCGCGAGTCGTTTCGTTCATAGTCAGGAGAATCGCCCTGCATATGGGGAACTCCGTGAAGAAGGCGCTGTCGTCTTGTGACCATTCGGTGAACGGGTGGATGGGTCGCGCCGCCGTCGGAGAAAGTGTCGGGGGTGCCCACGAGCGTCACGACGACTGCTGAGCTGCTGCTGCTCACGCGCGGAGAGATCCGCGTCGAGATTGCGCTGCGGCCATTCTCGTTCACGGTGCGACGGCGAGGTCGCCGGCTGCTGCGCGCCGCCGGCGTTTGGGTCGCCGATGGCGCCGTTCAGGACACGTTCGTGCAGTTCACCGAGGGCGTCATCGCTCACGAGGACCTGGCGGCGGTTGAACGGGCGCGGGGGGCGGAGGTCCTGGCTCGCGAGGACGCTGACGGGGTCGTGCTGGGACTCGCGATGGATGGCGGTCGGTGCGCACGCCTACGGGTCGCCCTGTCCGCGGACGATCGAGTCTCGCTGTCGTTGGTGGCCGACGGACAGCCGCTGCGGCTCGCGATCGACTGGGACCGACGCTCGGAGGAGCGCTTCGTCGGTCTCGGGGCCCGCCACTGCACCCAGTTCGACCAGGCGGGTCGCTCCGTCCAGCTTGGCGCCGACCGCCGCTACACCGGGCCGGACTGCCCGCCGGAGATGCTCGCCGCGGGCGGGATCCCCCAGGGCGACTGCGCGCCGATGCCGTGGCTGCTCTCGAACCGCGGGTACGGTGCCTGGGTCAAGACGTTCGCGAACGGCACGCGGTTCGAGCTTGCCGGCGAGCGGGTGTCGGTGTCGACCCGGGCGCTCGTCGGGCCGCTGGAGATCGAGCTGCTGTGTGCGCCGACACCGGCCGCGAGGCTGCGTCAGTTCTGTCGGCTCACCGGCTTTCCCGCGGTTCTGCCCGATTGGGGATACGGGTTCTGGAAGAGCCGCGACGTCCACGAGCACCAGGACGACGTGCTCGACGACTTTCACGGCTTTCGCCGCCACGCGATCCCGCTCGACGCGATCGTCATCGACTCGCCCTGGGCGACCCAGTACAACACCTGGGAGTTCAACCCGTACCAGTTTCCTGACGCGCCGGAGATGGTGCGAATGATGCGCGCGGACGGCGTCCGGACGGTGGTCTGGTGCACGCCGTGGGTCAACCTCGACTCGCGGGACGGGCAGATCCCGCCGCAGCCCGAGTCTGAGCGCCTGCATCGCGAGCCGGCGCCGACGTATGCCCCAGCGGCCGCGGCCGGGTTCTTCGTTCGCGATTCGGCGGGCGAGCCGTTCGTGCGCCAGTGGTGGATGGGGACCGGCTCGCCGGTCGACTTCACGAGCGCGCCCGCCGCGGAGTGGTGGCGGGAATCGGTCAAACGGGTCCTCGAACTCGGGGTCGAGGGGATCAAGGCCGACGACGGTGACGGCTACTACATCCCCGACGACGCGCGGTTGGCCGACGGGCGCTCGGGCGGCGAGGCCGCGTGGGAGCTCGGCGGACTGCATCGCCGCGTGCTCCAGCGCGCGCTCGACGAGGTCCACCCCGGGTCCGGCGTTCTGTTCGGTCGCAGCGGATGGACGGGGCAGCACGCCGTCGGCCACACCTGGGGAGGGGATCAGGCCTCGGACTTCTGGTCGCTGCGCGTGCTCGTGGTCGCGACGCTGTCCGCCGCCGTGAGCGGGTTCTCGAACTGGTCGCACGATGTCGGCGGGTATCTCGGGCACCGCCTGGTCGAGCGCTGCCCACCGGAGTTGCTCGTGCGCTGGCTGCAGTTCGGCTGCTTTACGCCACTCATGCAGGCGCACGCCCGGATGCCCCAGGAGCCGTGGAACTACGGCGAGCGCGTGCTCGACCTGTACCGGGGCTACGCGCTGCTGCACGAGATGCTCGTGCCCTACGTCCGGGCCGCCGCGGCGACGGCGGCACGCACCGGCCTGCCGATCGTCCGCCCGCTGTGCCTGATCGACCCCGAGGATCCGCGGGGCTGGTCGATCACCGACGCCTATGGCTACGGCCCGGCGCTGTGGGTCGCCCCGGTGCTCGACGACGGCGCGCGCGAGCGGGAGGTGGCGCTCCCGCGCGGGGACTGGATCGAAACGTGGTCCGGGCGGCGCGTCCGCGGCTCGGCGGCCGAAGTCGTCGTCGAGGCGCCGCTCGAGCGGGTCCCGGTGTGGGTGCGCTCGGGCTCGATCGTCGTGACCTACCCGGCCGAGCACGTTGCCCGTGGACTGGGGGATGTGCCTGAGCCCGAACGGCCCCTGGTGGCCACGCTGTGGGGTGTTCCCCGGTTGGGGCGTGCCGCGGTACGGCTCGCCGACGGGACGCGGGTGGGTTGGCGGGACGGTGCGTGGTCGGTGTCAGCGCCGCGCGAGATCAGCTTCCGCATGGTCGCGTGCTGACCGTCGTCGCGTAAAGCACTCGAGGTGGGAGATGCGAGTACGGCACGTCTGTGTGTTGCGTTGACGGCTGCAATCGCTGCGCTGTTCCGTGTTGGTCCGGCGATGGCGGGCACGCTGTCCGGCTCCGGCGACCCCAACCTGGGAGTCCTCCGCTGAGAACGCTCCGCCGGGGCTCGCAACTTTCGCGCCAAATCGCTCCGGCTCCGCAGATCCGGGCGCGAAAGTGCCGCTCAGGGGGCGTTTTTCGCCCAGATCCCGATGGCGCACGCGGTCTGGCGAAATAGTGCCCCTGCGGCCTCGACCGGCGGGTTGGGCATGTCACCAGGGACGCGCGGGTTGGAGGCGCGGACCGGGTACAGGTGTTGGCCGTTGCCGCCCGCGCGGCTGTCAGTCCGACGACGCCGAGCTCGGTCGCAGCCGGGCGGGCGCCTTGCCCTCCCAGGCGTCCTCGAGCAGCGAGCGCAGCAGCGGCGCGTCCGCGGCGCTCAGGGTGACCCGGACGGCCGAGAGCCGCTTGCCCCACCACACCTCCGCGCAGATATCAGGGTGCGCCTCGACGGCGGTGAGGATCCCGGGCTCGTCGACCATCACGTTCATGTGGTCCTCGTCCCACAGCGTCGCGAAGATCTTGCCCGCGACTCTGAAGGACGGGCGGCCGTGGTGGTCCTGTTCGACCGCCTCGGGGAGTGACAGGGCGAGCGTGCGGGCTCGTACGAGGTCAAGCATCGGCCGGTCGATTATCCTCGCCGCCGGTGCATTTCTCCGAACTCACCGCGCCCGAGCAGCGGGTTCTCGGCTGCCTGATCGAGAAGCGCTGGACGACGCCGGATCAGTACCCGCTGTCGCTCAATGCGCTGCGCCTCGCCTGCAACCAGTCGACGAACCGCGACCCCGTCACCCATTACGACGAGCACACCGTCCGTGAGGCGGCTCAGCGCCTCTTCAAGTACGGGCTCGCCCGGCTGGCGAGTGGACACTCCAGCCGGGCGATCAAGTTCCGCCATCTCGCCGAGGAGGCGCTCGGACTTGGTCGCGAGGAGCTCGCGGTGCTCGCTGTGCTGCTGCTTCGGGGTCCGCAGACGCCGGGCGAGCTGAAGGCGCGCACCGAGCGGATGGCGCCGCTCAGTTCACTCGAACACGTCGACGCGGTCCTGGGCACGCTGATCGAGCGGGGCTATGCCCGCCGGATCGAGCGCCGGCCCGGCCAGAAAGAGGATCGCTTCGAGCAGTTGCTCGGCGGAGCGGGCGACGGTGAGCCGCGCGCCGGCGCCGCCGCGCCGGCCGCGCCGGCCGCGCCGGCCGCGCCCGTGACGAGCGCCGGCACACCATCCCCGGCCACGCCGATGCCGCCGGCCGCGCCCCCGCCGCCGCACCGCCGACAACCACGCACTGGAAGCTCGCGTCGCGGCGCTCGAGGCCGAGGTCGCGCTCGCTCAAGCAGCAGCTGGACGAACTGCTGTCGCTGACGCGCTACGTCGGCAGCGCGAGCCCGACGAGGTACGTCGCCCCGCCGACGATCACCCCGGCGAGCGTCATCTCAAGCCCGGCCGACCACCAGCTGCGGAGCGTGACCAGCGACTTCGCGGCGCCGACGAGGAAATGCGCGACCAGCGACACGATCGCCGCGGCGACGATCGCGGCCGTGCCGGTGGTGATCATGAACGGGATCACGGGGATGATCGCGCCGACGCCGGTTGAGATGCCGGCTGCCAGGGCGGCCTCGGCGGCATTGCTCCCGCCCTCAGGGCTCGCGCCGAACTCCTCGGCCGACAGCGTCTGGAGCATCGCGTCGGGGTGCTGGGCCAGCCGTTCGGCGAGCTCGTCGGCGGTCTTCTCGTCGATGCCCTTGAGCTGGTAGAAGAGCGAGAGCTCCTCCTTCTCCTCCTCGGGATGCTCGGCGATCTCCTGACGCTCGCGCTCGACGTTGGCGGCCGCCACCTCCGCCTCGGAGCGCTCGGCGAGGAACGCGCCGGTCGCCATCGACAGCGCCGACGCGATCGCGCCGGCGAGCCCGGCGGTCAACACGGCGCTGGACCCGCTGGTGGCGCCGGAGACGCCCGCGACGATGCCGAACACTGCCGCCAGCCCGTCATTGGCGCCATAGATCGCGCCGGAGATCCAGCCGCCGCCCATCCGGTGCCAGCGCTCGCGGCCGAGGATCCGGTCAAGCCTGGCCTGGGCCCCCGGAACGGCGAGCGGCGCAGAGGAGGACGGCGGCGCGCCCGCGCCATCCGCGCCGGCGCTGCGGTCCGGGGCGGACCCGGAGCGGATCTCCTGGACGGCCATCGAGTGCGAGCGCTCCTCCTTGCGGATCGAGCGCAGCAGCTGGTCGGTCACCTCGTCGCCGGTCGAGCGCTTATAGAGATCGTCGACCTCCTCGTCCTCGGCGGCCTCCCGGGCGGCGAGCAGGCGGTCGACGGGAGCGATCCGCGCCTGGAGGCGCAGCCACATCGGGATCCGGACGGTCGCAGGATCCGGGATCTCGATCCCGAGCTCCTGCATCCGCGCCTCAAGCCGGCTGCGGTGGCCGCTCTCAGCCTCGGCCATGCGGCGCAGGATGTCCGCCTCGCGCGGCGGCATCCGTCGCGCAATGAGCTCATACACCGCGCCGGCCAGAATCTCGCCACGCCACGCCGTGAGCAGGCGCTCACGGGCTTCGGAGGTGGTCGTCGCCGACGTCGCCACGACGACGAGGCTACCCGCTCGGCTCGCTAGCCTGATCGGTCGTGGGCGATCTCAAGAGGGTTCTCATCGGGCTTGTGCTCGGTGCCGCGATCGGGCTTGCCGGATGCGGCAGCAGCGCAAGCACGAGCACGACGACGCAAGGTCGAAAGCTGACTCCGGGTGGTGGCAAAGGAGCCACGCATCCGCCGGTGGCGCGTCGTTCGGTGCCCGTCCTCATCCCGCCCGCCGGGGCGCCGGTGCGCACCGTCCACGTCCCCGTGCTCACTTACCACCGCGTTGCTCCGCTGAGCGCGGTCGGGATCACGGACCTCAAGGTTGAGCCGTCGACATTCGTCGCGGAGCTCGCCGCGCTCCAGGCGCACGGCTACCACACGATTCACGAATGGCAGCTGTTCGATGCGCTCTACAAGGGGGCGGCTCTGCCCGCCAAGCCGGTGATCATCTCGGTCGACGACGGCTACGTCGATGACGTGAGAACGATCCTGCCGGCGCTGCAGCGCTTTCACATGGTCGGGACGTTCTTCGTGATCACGGGCCGGATGACCGAGCCGGGATTCCTCACGGCTGATCAGATCCGGGAGCTCGACCGCGCCGGGATGGACGTTGGCGACCACACGGCCCATCACGTTGACCTCCGGTTGCTGACGGCGAGCCAGCTTCAGACCGAGATCGCCGGTTCACGGCACGTGCTGGAGCGCGTGCTCGGCCACCCCGTCTACTTCTTCGCATATCCGTTCGGGGCGTTCAACGATGCGGTGCTGAGCGCGCTCAAGTCGGCTGGATTCACGATGGCGTACACGACAGCCGGCGGCACGACCGAGAGCAGCGCCGACCCACTGACGATGCCGCGAATCCACGTCGGCCGCGCCGAGACGCCCACTGGCCTTCTCGGGCTCGTGGGCGGCGCCTGATGACCAGCGAGGCGGTCGTCGAATTCGCTGACGCGCGGGTCGACACCGGGCCGGGCGCCGAGCTCGCTCAGGCGATGCGCGATGAGATCGCGGAGATGTACGACGGTCTCGAACTCGACGGCGACTCGATGCCGCGCGCCGGTCAGGCCGAGCTCAGCGCGCCCGGCGGGGCGTTCATCGTCGGCTGGGTCGACGGGGAGCCGGTGTGCTGCGGAGGGGTCAAGCGGCTCGATGCGACCCGATGCGAGATCAAGAAGATGTACGTCGTCCCGTCGATGCGCGGGCGGGGTGTGGCCCGCACGCTGCTGCGCGCGCTCGAGCAGCAGGCCCGGGACCTCGGGTACGCGATCGCCCGTCTTGACACCGGTCCCAAGCAGGGCAACGCCCGTGGCCTGTACGAGGCCGAGGGCTACGGCGAGATTCCGGACTTCAACGGGAATCCGGTCGCGGTCTTCTGGGGCGAGAGGCCTTTGCTTCCGTAGCGAACAGCTCCTGCGAGAGCTCGAGAAACTCGGCCACCGCGGGCGGATGGCGTCGGTCCGCTCGCCACGCGAGCGTGATGTCGCGCCTCAGTGTCGGCTCGATCAGGGTCGCGACGGCGACGTCCGCGCCGGGCTCCTCGGCATCTGAGTGGGGCAGGATCGCGACGCCCATGCCGCGTTCCACGAGCCGGCGGATCCGGCGGCTCTCGTTCGACTCGAGCTTCACCCGGGGCTCGAACCCGGCGTGCTGACCGGCGGAGGTCAGCAGCTCGCGCAGCCGGGCACCCTCGCGGTAGCTGATGAACTCTTCTCCGGCGAGCTCGGCCATCCGCAACTGCGCCCGGTCGGCGAGCCGGTGATCACGGGGGAGGATGACCACGAGCTCCTCGGACATCAGCTGCTGCAGGCCAAGCCCACCGCGCTCGATTCGGTCGGTCAGCGATAGGAACGCGAGATCGAGGTCGTCGACCCGGAGCAGATCGGCGAGCTCCTCACTCGAGTACTCACGCACGGTCAGCTCGACCTGGGGATGGCGGCCGTGGAAGACGGCGAGCGCCAGCGAGATGTCGATCGGGCCCATCGTGTGCATCACACCGAGCGTCACGCGGCCGCTCTGGACGCCGCGGATCGCCTCGAGCTCAACGTATGCCGCCTCGACCTCGGCCAGGACTCGGCGGGCGCGGGCAACGAGTGCCAGGCCCGCGTCGGTCATCGTGGCGCGTCGCGTGCTGCGGTCGACGAGCTCGAGCCCGACCTCTTCTTCGAGCCGGCGGATTTGCTGCGACATCGCCGGCTGGGCGATGTGCTCGCGCTGCGCGGCACGCGTGAAATTGCGCTCCTCATCGAGCGCGACGAGGTACCGCAGTTGCCGAAGCTCCATAACTGTAGCTTATAAATTGCGACGCGAACTCGTCTTGGACTTCTAGAGCGGATATGTCGATCATGGACGTGCAGCACCTCTCTCCTCCCTCGAGCGCGCCCCGCAGATCCGGCCTCATATCCTCGCCGGGTCCGGGGCGCTCTCACTTTAAGCGCGGATCAGCCGGGCACGCGGAAGCGGACCAGCACGGCCTTGGCGGACCCGGCCGCGTTGCGTGCCGTGATCTTCACCCGGTAGGACCCGGGGGCGAGCACACGGCCGTGGAGGCGCAACACCGCCGTGTTCTTCCCAGCGGTGTCGGCGTGGGTGAGCCGGCCTGTGGTCGTGAACAACGTGCAGCGCGCGCGAGCCGGAACCCGGCGGGTTGCCTTCACGCAGCGGCGATGCCGCCGAACGCCGCTGACGGACCGCTGGATCGTGATCGTGGTCGACGCAGCGGCGGCGTCCCGGTAGGTGAGACGTCCGCCGGACACCGCAGCGTGGGTGATCGCCGGGCGCCCGACCACGGTGATGACAGACGTCGCGCTCGCGCTCAGCAGGGCGTGATCGGTCACGGTCACCGCGGCCGAATGCCGGCCGGGTGGGCGAACGCGTGCGACACCGCGACGCCCGCGGCGGTCCTGCCGTCATCGAAGTGCCAGGTGAACGATTGCGTGTCTCCGGGATCGGGGTCCGACGCGTGGGCGACGAACGACACCGAGCGCCCGACCACGGTTGACCGCGGGCCGGACACCGTGACCGAGGGCGCGTGCGGCTGAAACTCGAGCGCGCCGATGTCGCTGAACCTCGTGCCAAACACGAAGGCGGCGACGAGCCGAGGGTTGCCGGCGAGGTCGGTCGATGATTCTCCGGCGCCGAGGAAGTCCGGGCCGACGTCGATCAGCGGTGAGGTGGCGAGCAACCGGAACGCTCGCGGGTCGCTGAACGTCGTCGTGACGAACCGGGGGTCAGCATCGACGTCGTGGGCGCCGGGAGTGAACGTCCCGGTCCCGACCGGGTTGCCGTTGTTCGTGCTCGTGACCGCGGTGTGGTTGAAGTCCGAGGTGTCGCTCGTGAGGTCGGCGTGCGCCGGTGTTGGCGGTGCCGCCGGTCGCGGTACGGCGAATCGCGGTGCTGTAGCCGCGGATGATCGAGGCTGAGAGCGCTCCGAGGACGCTGATGGGACTCGTTGTGGCGATGGCGCTCGCATCGAGTCCGACGGTTCCGGCGGCGCCACTGCCGACGATGGTCGAATGCGTGACCGTGACGCTGACGCCGGTGCTGCCGCTCAACGCCGAGCCTTCATCGGCGTTGATGCCGATTTCCGCGGAGCCGCCGGGGACCGTCTCGATCGCTGTGTCGTCAATCGTGAACGCGACGCTCGTCCCTCCCGCCGGGCTGCTGTTGTTCGTGTCGACTGCCTGCGTGGCGAGAATCCGGTCGCGCCGGAGCGTGAGAGCGGAGACAACCCCGCGCGAGGCGACGATCGTTGAGTCCTGGACGGCGCCGCTCGGCGCGATGAAAGAGCTGACCCCGACCGTGCTCGTGCCGGGTCCGGTGGGCAGGATCACGCTGCCGTCGTCAAACGTGCCGCCGAGTTCGACGACGCCGGTGCCCGTCGTCGTGCCGGGCGGTGCGGTGACGGCGACGCGTTCCGCCGTTCCGTTGAAGAACAGGCCGCGGCCGCTGCCCGCGCCGGCGGGCAACATGATCCCGAGGTCCCGGATCGTCCCGCCGGTCCCCGCCGAGAACGTCGCGCTGCCCGGCGTCGGCGATTGGATGATCGTTCGTGCCGAGCCCGCTCCCGTGAAGTCGATCGACTTCCCGGCGGTGGCTGATCGACTCGAGAAACGTGCCGGGGCCGATCAGGATCGTGTCCCCGGCCGTCGCGGCGGCCGTGACCGCACCGGAGATCGTCGATTGTGAGCTGTTGGCCCCGGCCGGGCATGCCGGATCCTTGACGCACCAGGTGGTGGCGTCAGCCGCGCTCGCGGCGGCGAGGGATGCCACCATCACGACTACCACGGTCACCGTGCCCCTCCGCACGTGCCGAGCTTAACCGCTCAGAGGATCCCGATCTCAGAATTGTCGCCGACGAGGAACCGGTAGGCCCGCGGCTGATTGTGGTCGCGTCCGATGTGGACGTTGCGCCCGAGGAGCGAGGACTCCATTCGTCCGGCGAGGTCACGCACCGAGGAGCCGGCGAGCAGGATCGAGTGCTCGACCTCGGCGTTCTCGATCACGCAGCCGTCACCGATGGCGGTGTAGGGACCGACGTAGCAGTCGCTCAGGCGCGCGTCGGCGCCGATCACGGCCGGGCCACGGACGGCGGAGCGCTCCAGGCGGGCGCCCGGCTCGATCACGACGCGCCCGTCGACCTTGGAATCGATCAGCTCGCCCTCGACGCGGTGATCGATCGTCTCAAGCACGAGCCGGTTCGCCGCCAGCATGTCGTCGAGCCGGCCGGTGTCCTTCCACCAGCCCCTGACGATGTGGGGCTCGACGCGTAGCCCCGAGTCGACGAGGTGTTGGATCGCGTCGGTGATCTCGAGCTCGCCCCGGCCGGAGGGGCGGATCGCGCGCGCCGCGTCGTGGACGGACGGCGTGAACATGTAGACGCCGACGAGCGCGAGGTCGGTCCGCGGCTCGGGCGGCTTCTCGACGAGCCGCACGACCACACCGTCCTCGAGTTCGGCGACACCGAAGTTCTCCGGATCGGGCACCTGGGTGAGAAGGATCAGCGCGTCGGGCTTACCGCTGCGGAAAGCGGTGACGAGATCCCGGATCCCGCCCTGCAGCAGGTTGTCACCGAGGTACATGACGAACGCCGAGTTCCCCAGGAACGGCTCCGCGGTGAGCACGGCGTGGGCGAGCCCGAGCGGCGCGTGCTGTTCGATGTAGGTGATCCGCACGCCGAACCGCGAGCCGTCGCCGGCGGCCTCCCGAATCTCGTCCCCGGTCTCCGGCGCGATGATGATCCCGACCTCGGTGATTCCGGCCGCGGCCATCGCCTCGATTCCGTAGAACAGGACCGGCTTGTTGGCGACGGGCACAAGCTGCTTGGCGCTCGTGTGGGTGATCGGGCGCAGACGCGTCCCCTTGCCGCCGGAGAGGATCAGCCCTTTCAGGTCATCCATCGACGGCGGAGGGTAGCCGGGTGGGGCTCAGTACGTGCCGCCGAGCTTCCCGTGATCCCAGCTGGCGGTGCGCTGGGCGACGAACTGGAGCGCGACCCGCTTGGCCGCTTGGGCCCGGATGACCTCGAGGAACTCGGGTCCCGTCTGCCCGGCGCCGTAGCGCCCGAACAGCTCGGCGCCGAATTCGGCGACGAACTCGGTGTCACGGTGGATCGTCGCCTCCGCCTCGAACATCACGCCGCGCAGCTCCTGGTAGGCCTCGCCGGCCTCGACCTGGAGCGTTGCCCGCGGATCCCGCTCGAGGTTGCGGACCTTCTGCGACTTCGCGTACGTCCACGCCCAGATGTCCTCACCGCGGACGACGTACCAGAGCGGCATCAGGTGGGGCCAGGAACGGGGGCCGTTGGTGGCGCAGATGACGACGCGCTGCTCGTCGAGGAACGCCGCGATTTCCTCAGCGGTCATCGCGATCTGGTCGCGGCGGCTGCTCATTGGGCTACCCGGCGGCGCCGACGCCGGCCGAGATCGCCTGCGCGTCGGCACGGACGGCCTCACGCGCGTCCTCGGGCTCGAGGACGACGGCGTCGCCGGCCTCCTTGAGCACCTCGCGGGTGAGCCACTCGCTCCCCTTGTAGCCGAGCTCAACCACGATCGCGCCGTCGTCAAGCTCGGCGATGACCGTGCGTTCCTCCCGCGCCCAGCGGGCGCGGTCCGGCGAAATCCACACACGGGCCCGCTTCGATGCGGGCACCTCGCCGGTCCGCGGCCAGCCGTCGACATCGGCGGCGGGGTCGACGTCGGGGCGCGGCTCGAACGTCTCGTCGCTCACGTGTGCCGACTTGATCCGGTCAAGCCGGAAGTGGCGCACATCGCCGCGGGAGGGGTCGAAGCAGGCGAGATACCAGCCCTCCCGTCCGTTGATGAGTGCATACGGCTCGACCTCCCGGCTGGTGAACTCGTCCTCGTTCTCCTTGTAGTACTCGAACGAGAGCAGCCGACGAGAGGCGATCGCGCGTGAGGCGACGGCCGCGATCTCGGCGTCGTCACCGCCGGGGGCGGCGACCTGGAGTCCCTCGTGCGCGGGGTCCTCGCCGAGCGCGGCGACGACCTTCTCGCGGACGGAGGCGAGCGAGCCCTCGGGGATGTGCTCCCCGATGAGGTCGATCGCGGCGATCAGCGCCTTCGCCTCGACCGGGAGCAGGCGGGCGGGCCGCGCGAACGAGTCGCCGTACGGCTCGGGTTCGACCTCGATCGTCCCGTCGGGAAGGATCTCGGCGTACAGCACGTACGTGCCGGCGCCGAAGTTGACGACGTTGAGCACGGAGATGTCCTCGCGGAGCTCCTGGGCTGAGACGTTCAACTCGGTCATCAGATGCTCGGCGTTGAGCCGTCGTTGCGCCCGGCCGGCGTCGATCAGGATGCTGGCGAGCGTCACCAGGCGAGCGAACCGCTCGGGCCGGATCGCCGCGTCCGGCTGATGCCCGTTGCCCTCGACGTCGCCGAGCTCGACGTCAGCAGGCACGGGGCTCGGTGCCCCGGCGCGGACGGCCGCGATCTCCGGCTCGCCGGTATGGCGCTCGATCAGAAGGCCGACCCGCTCGTGGAGCTCCTCGACGAGTTCCGGGGGGCCGACGATGCGTGCGTGCTCGCCGAGGCCGAGCACCCAGGCGATCAGCTGCCGAGCGTTCGCGTATCGGGTGACGAACACGCGGTCGCCCTCGTCATCGCCCGGGCGCATCTCGCCGTAGCGGCCGAAATGGCGCTCGATCTGCCACGCGATCCGCGAGCTGATCCACACCTCGGCGGTGCCGACGGGTTCGCCGAACTGCCAGTCGATCCGGTTGGCGTACGCCCGCGGATCGAAGTCGGCGGGACGCTGGAAATCGTGTTCTGCCTTCGTCGCGTAACCGATCTTGCCGCGGATGCGGGACAGCCGGAAGACACGGATCGCGTTGCGCTCGTGCGAACGCCCCACGACGTAGAACTGGCCACCCTGGAACAGGAGCTGATACGGGTCAACCTTGCGGCTGCCGAGCTCGTCGCGCTCCATCGTGTAGTAGTCGAACACGATCGTCTTCCGGCGGAAGATTGCGGTCTCGATCTTGGCGAGACGCTGCGAGACCTCATGGCCGCCCGCCGCGCCGGTGATCCCGAGCGCGACGGTGCGCTGCTCGGGGGAGCTGAGCGGGCTGGGCCGGCCCCACGAGATCTGCTGGAGCGCGAGCCGCAACGGTTCGGCGTAGGCGAATTCCCCATCGAGGAGTTGGAGCGCCGTACGCAGCGCCGCGAGTTCGGCGTCGCGGAATTCGATCGGCGATAGGTGGAAGTTCTCGGGCGGGAGCGAGTAGTTCTCCTGCTCGACAAGCCCGTCGGCCGGCTTCTCGACCGACAAAACGATTCCCAGCGCTTCGAGCTCGGAGCGGTCGGCGTAGAAGCGGCGGGCGAACGCGTCCTCGTTCATGACGCTGTAGCCCTCGACGTCGCGCCTGATCTCCGGCGCGGTGACGGGCCTGCGCTCCGCCATGAGATAGGAGATCAGCGACAGCTGCCGGATGAGTTTCTCAGTGTCCTTTGCCACGGAACCCAAGGGTAGTTGGGCGCCGAGCGCCGTTCACTCGACGTCACGAAGACGGCACGCAATTTGCGCAGATTTGGAGCGAAACGCTCGCTCAGGCGGCCTGGCGCTCGCGGTCGGCCTCAGGCGCCGTCCGCGCGGCGAAATATGCGCCGGCCCCGATGCCCTTGTCGTAGGCCGACCATTGCTCGCCGTCGAGCAGCGCCCGCTCAACCCGGTCGAAGCTGCCGAGGCGGCCACCGAGGTTGTCGATCATGTGGACCAGCGTCGCCTCCCGCGTGCACGGGACGACCGGGCTTCCGTGCTCGAGGCTGCCGTGGTGGCTGAGGATGATGTGAAGCAGCGCGCGCTCGACGTCCGGGGGGAAGCCGTCGAGACACTCGATCAGGCGCCGCACGCGGTAGTAGCCGAGCGGAATCTCCCCGTACAGCCGACCGGCGTCGGACATCGCGATCGCGCCGTCTCTCACCTCATAGGCTTCGAGCTTGCCGATGTCGTGGAGTAGCGCTCCGGTCACGGCGACGTCGCGGTCAATCCCCGGGAAGGTCGCGGAGATCGCACCGACCGCCTGGGCAACGGTCAGCGAGTGCTCGAGCAGGCCGTGCGCGTACGCCTGGTGGTAGTGCTTGGCCGCGGGCGCCACCCGGAACAGCGTCCAGCTCGCCGTGCCCTCGCCGAAAACGAGCGCGAGCAACCGCGCCAGATGGCCGTTCTGGACCGTGGCGATGAGCTCCCGCAGGTCGGCCTCCATCTGCTCGGGGGCGCGGACCGGGCCGTCGGGTGCGTCAGTTGAATCCATCTGCAAATTCCCGAACTTTCACCGTGCCTCGAAGATAGAGAGCGGGGCGGACGGCAGTAGAGTGCGGGTCAACATGGACCGCACAGCAATCGTCACCGGCGGTACCGGCGGCCTGGGTGCCGCCGTCGTCGAGCGACTCCTCGCCGACGGGTGGCGGGTGGTCGTCCCGTGGATCGCCGAGCGAGAGCTCGAGCGGCTCCCGCCGCGGGAGGGGCTCGAGCTCGTCCAGGCCGACCTGTCCGATCCGGACGCAGTCGCCGGGGCCGTCGCCCGGGCGGCCGAGGACGAGGCGGCGCCGGTGCGGGGGTTGGCGAACCTCGTCGGCGGCTTTGCGATGGGCGGCAAGGTCCACGAGACCCCGATCAACGAGTTCGAGGCGCAATTCCGTCTCAATCTGAGACCGACCTACCTGATGACCCAGGCGGTGCTCCGCGAGATGCTCGGCCACGGCGGCGGAGCGATCGTGTGCGTCGGCTCGCGGGCCGCTGTGCAGCCGTTCCCCGGCGCCGCCGGGTACATCGCATCCAAGGCCGCGGTGACGGCGTTCGTTCAGGCGGTGGCGGCGGAATACAAGAACGACGGGATCCGCTGTAACGCGATCCTGCCAAGCACGATCGACACGCCCGCCAACCGCGCCTCGATGCCGAACGCCGATCACGAGAAGTGGGTCAAGCCGGCGGAGATCGCCGGGGTCGTCGCGCACCTGCTCTCGCCTGACGCGGCACCGACGAGCGGTGCCGCGGTCCCGGTCTACGGCCGGGCCTGAGCCGGGCTCTCCTCCCGCGGCGCCTCGCGGCGCTCCTCGACCGAGCAGGCCCGCCAGCGCCCCGGCGCGCCCTTGAGCTCGTGCTCGCCGCGCGGGCTGAGCGGGGTGCCGGATCCGATCAGGACATCGGCCACGGTGCCGGACACGAGGATTTCCCCGGGCCTGGCGAGCGCGCAGATCCGCGCCGCGACGTGCACGCCGACGCCACCAACGTTGGCGCCCGCCCGCTCGCATTCGGTGATGTGGATCCCGATGCGGACCTTGAGGCCGATACCCGCGACGTGCCGCCGGATCGCCCGGGCGGCGCCGACCGCCGCCGTCGCGGTGGGGAACTCAGCGAGGAACCCGTCGCCGGTGGTGTCCAGCTCGGTCCCGCCCTGGTGGCGCAGCTCGCGTCGCACCTCGGCGTCATGGCGGGCGAGCATGTCCTGCCACGCCGCGTCGCCGAGAGCTGCGGCGGTCAGCGTCGAGTTCGCGATGTCGGTGAACATCAGGGTCGTGAGGATCCGTTCAGCGCGATGGACGGGGCGCGTTCCGGTGACCCACTCCTCGATCTCCTGCAGCGCGACGCTCGTGTCGCCGAAATACAGCGCGTGGTCCCGCCCCTCGAGTTCGATGAACCGCGCGTCCGGGATGTTGGCGGCGAGCCACTCGCCCTGGGTGAACGGAATCGCCGGGTCCCCGTGACGATGCAGCACCAGCGTCGGCATCTCGATCGAGCGAGCCTCCTCACGTACGTCGGTTGCGCCGAGCGCCTGCGCCATCTTCATCGCCATCGCTGGACTGCCGAGCGTTCGCTCGGCGCTCGCGACCCACTCGCGAATCGCCGGGTCGCCGGCGACGGATGGCTGGTTGTGGTCAAGCGTTCCGCCGGTGCCCCAGCCGCTTGCGAGCGCGTCGACCCACGCCCGCGCCTCCTGGGTGCTGCGGCCCTCGGGATAGTCGTGGTCCCGCATTACGCGCGCGGTCGCGCCGTACAGGATGAGCCGCGTGACCCGCTCGGGATGCCGGGCGGCGTAGGCGATCCCCGCGGGGGAGGCCTGGGAGTAGGCGGCGAGTGCGAAGCGCTCCGCTCCGACGGCCTCGACCACCGCTTCAAGGTCCGCCACCTGCTCATCGACGGTCGGCGGTGACTCAGGGCGGTCCGAGGAACCGACGCCCCGTTGGTCGAAGATGATCGAGCGACTGAAGGCGCCGACGCGGGTCCACCACCGGGCGATCTGCGGCAGCTCCCAGCCGACTTCGACCGGCGTGGCGAACGGGAGGACGTGCACCATCTCGGCCGGCCCGTCGCCCAGCACCTGATAGGCAATGTGGACATTGCCGGACCGCGCATATCCGCGGGTCGGCTCGATCGTGGTGTAGACCGGGCTGGTCATGTGCCGGGCTTCCCTCTTGCCGTGCGTCGCCCCATGACGGCTTCCGTCACCGTCGTCGCGGATCGTACTCCGTCACCGCTCGGCAGGCCAGCATGGAGGTCTTGAATGCCGGGTAAGATCGACGTCACTTATGGAGCGTAAGTGGTGGACGCTGATCGTCGTTTGCGTCGGCACGTTCATGTTGCTGCTCGACATCACGATCGTGAATGTCGCGCTGCCGACGATCGCCTCCGAGCTGAAGGCAAGCTTCACCGAGATCCAATGGGTCATTGATGCCTACGCGCTGACGCTCGCCTCGGTCCTGCTGACGGCCGGCACGCTCGCCGACATCCTCGGTCGCCGGCTGATGTTCGCGATCGGGCTCGGCCTGTTCTCGTTTACGTCGCTGCTCTGCGCCCTGTCGCCGAGTGCGATGTTCCTGATCTTCGCCCGCGCCTTCCAGGGGATCGGCGGCGCGATCATGTTCGCGACGTCGCTCTCGTTGCTCGCCCAGGAGTTCCACGGACGCGAGCGCGGCACCGCGTTCGGCGCGTGGGGCGCGACGATCGCCGCGTCGGCCGCCGTCGGCCCGCTGCTCGGCGGCTTCCTCACCGAGGTCTTCGGCTGGTCTTCGATCTTCTACATCAACGTCCCGGTGGGGATCGGCGCGCTCCTGCTCACGCTCGCCAAGCTCCGCGAGTCCCGCGACCCGACGGGGCGACGGATCGACTGGATCGGCACCGTCACGTTCACCGCCGCCCTGTTCCTGCTCGTGTTCGCGATCGTCCGCGGCAATTCGGAGGGCTGGGGAAGCGCGATGATCATCGGTCTGTTCGCCGGCGCTGTCGTATTGCTGATCGCGTTCCTCGTCTCGCAATTCGTGCAGGACAACGCGATGTTCGATGTCTCGTTGTTCCGCAAGCCGACGTTCAGCGGCGCCTCGATCGCGGCGTTCACCGTGTCCTCGGCGATGTTCTCGATGTTCCTCTACCTCGTGCTGTACCTCCAGACGATCCTCGGCTTCTCCCCGCTTCAGACCGGCCTGAGATTCTTACCGTTCACCGTCGTGTCGTTCTTCGTCGCGGCGGCCTCGGGCAACCTGTCGGCGAAGGTCCCTGCGCGGGTTCTGCTGGGCGGTGGCCTGCTCCTCACCGGTGCCGGTCTGCTGCTGATGCGCGGCCTCACCGTCACGTCGGAATGGACGGCGCTGCTGGCGGGCTTCATCGTCGCCGGTGCCGGCGTCGGGCTCATCAATCCGGCGCTCGCGTCGACGGCGATCGGCGTCGTGCCGCCGCAGCGCAGCGGGATGGCGTCCGGTATCAACAGCACGTTCCGCCAGGTCGGGATCGCGACGGGAATCGCCGTGCTCGGTGCGATCTTCGAGAGCGGCCTCGCGACCAAGTTGGCGCCCGGGCTCGCCGGGACGCCGGCCGCCGGTCACGCCACCGCGATCTCTCACGCCGTCGCCGCGGGCGGTACCGGCCAGGTCCTTGCCGCGGTCCCCGTGGGCCAGCGCGCCCAGGCCGCGGCTGCGATCCACGGCGCGTTCGCCGGGACGATGAACGACATTCTGCTCGTCGGCGCGATCGTCGCGTTCGTGGGGGCGGTCCTGTCGCTCGCGCTCGTGCGCGCCAGCGACTTCGTCACCTACGGGGCTCCCGAACGCGAACCTGAGCCGGTCACGGCTGCGACGGGGTAGTCGAGGTTGCCGGGGGCCGCATGATCCAGCCGTTGTTTGAGCACCGTCTCAACCTCGCCGGCTACGAGACCCGGGTGCTCGAGCTTGAGGGCGACGGACCTCCGATCGTCATGTTCCACGGCTACGCCGACAGCGCCGACACGTGGCGTCACGCTCTGGCGCTGCTCGCGCGGCAGGGTCGCCGGGCGGTCGCCGTCGACCTGCCCGGGTTCGGAACCGCCGATCCGCTGCTCGGCGACCCGATCCTCCCGCAGCTCGACTCGTTCGCTGCGGCGGCCGTGCGGTACGCCGCCGGGCGTCCGGCGACGCCGGTGGTCGCGGTCGGCAACTCACTCGGCGGGTGCGTTTCGCTGCGGCTGGCCGAGCGCCACGGGTCGCGCCTGGCCGGCGTCATCGCGGTGGCGCCGGCGGGACTTGAGATGTCTCGGCTGCTGCTACATCGTGCAGCGCGACCCGGTGCTCAAATCGCTGCTCGCGGTGCCGGCGCCCGTGCCGAGCCTCGTGCTGCGGGCCGCCGTGGCGCGGCTGTATGTCCAGCTGGCGTTCGCGACGCCCCGTCGCGTGAAGCCCGAGGTCGTCGCGACGTTCACGTGGCATCACCGGCAGCGGGCACAGGTGGCGAGCTACCTCGACATCGCACGCCGACTCATTACGGAGCTGCGCTCGCCGTACGAGCTTGGCCGCATCAACACGCGGGTGCTGCTCGTGTGGGGTGACCGGGACCGCCTCGTGTTCCACCGCGGGGCGGAGCGCGTGCTCGACGTTGTCCCGGACTCGCGGCTCGAGCTGCTGCCCGGGATCGGCCACTGCCCGCAGGTCGAGGCCCCCGATCGCCTGACCGAGTTGCTGCTCGAGTTCTCCGTCGGCGCGCTCGCTGAGTCGGCTGCGGCGCACGGCTCGCCGCGCGATTCCGAGAGCGCGGCCTGAAGTCGCTCAGAGTCCGGCCGGGTGCCGGACCACGAAGGTGTTGAGGTCCGGCTCGTTGGCCGCTCGGTTCGACCACCGGCTGCCCGTCTGAGCAAGGGCAACGGTGTCGAAGCGCAGCCCGGCGACGTACATGAACGTGTGTCCGTTGTTGGCGAACACGGTGATCCACTTGCCGGGACCGGGCTTGCCCCAACTCATCAGTTCGCCCGACGTCATCGTCGTGTTGAGGATTCCCGCCGCGCCGAACACGAAGCTGATCGAGCCCGAGCAGTCATAGCCCGTGTCGATGTAGCGGCCATGTCCGCCGCCCCAGACGTACGGCAGGTGGGCGATCTCGTTCCCCGCGCTGATGATCGCCTGGACCTGGGCCGGAGCGTCGACCGGAGTGACCGCCAGGCCGTTGTTGGTCAATGCTGCGTGGGTCGCGTTGGCGTTGAGGCCGCTGGCGGCGAGCTCGCGGCGGATCTCGGCGTCGGAAACCGGCTTGGCGAGTTGGGAGGACGGCGGGCCGACGCTGACCCCCGCCGGACCGCCCGGACTCGGGGAGCCCTGCGAGGCAGAGCCGCCGCCGGTGCCGGCAACCGGCTCGACCGCCTGGGGATGGGCGTGCAGCGCCGGGGTGCTCGGCGGTGCCGTGCGCTGCTGCACCGTGTCACCGTTCGGCGTCGAGCCGCGCTGCTGCTGTCCACACCCTGCGATCAGCCCAGTCGCAATGGCGAATGTGACGATGACCTTCATCCGCACATGCGCAGTATGGCGCGCCGGTTCGCCCGGCACGCCACCTTCGCGTCGTTAGTCGTCGAAGTTGCCGCTGTACAGGGCGAACACCGCGCCCTGCGGGTCCTGCAGCACGCCGATTCGGCCGGGTCCAATGTCCATCGGCTCGACGATCGTCGCGCCTCCGAGTTCGCCGGCCCGGGCGGTCGACGCCTCCAGGTCATCGGTGCCGAAGTACACGAGCCAGTACGGCGGCTCGCTCTCCATCCGGGGACGGATCCCGCCGTTGCTGCTGCCGTCCGTTGTGCTGACGATCAGGTAGGGCATCTCGCCCTCCATCGGCGAGGTCGTCCACCCAAACAGTCCGCCGTAGAACTGCGCTGAGCCGTCCATGTCTGCGGTCGCGAGCTCGTTCCACGACAGGGCGCCGGGCGCGTTCACGAGGCCGGCGCCGATCATCGCCTTCGGTTCCCACACCATCACGAACGCGCCCTGGGGATCTTGGACGACGCCCATCCGGCCGACGTCGAGCACGTCGAACGCGGGCGCATGCACCGTGCCGCCAAGCTCCCGCGCCCGCTCAAGCGAGCCATCGGCGCTCTCGACGGTGACGTAGGAGTTCCACACGGGCGGCACGCCGGCATCGCGCTGCGCCTGCGGCTGCGGGGAGATCGCGGCGACCGGCTTGCCGTCGATCAGCATCATCGAATAGACGATCCCGTCGCCGACGGGGTTGTCCTGAGCCTCCCATCCGAACAGCGGGGCGTAGAAGCTCTTGGCCGCCTCCTGATCCGTCGTCGTCAGGTCCGTCCAGGAGAACGTGCCGGGGGTGTAAGTGGTTCGCTCGGCCATGCGCTCGACCCTACTACCACCGGCCCGGCCACGTCACGGTCGTAGACTCATCACCATGCCCGACTACACGATCACGAACCTCAAGGAACTGGATGACGTTGCCGCCGACCGGCCGGGCGACGTCGAGGCGCGCTTCGGCCGAAACCACCTGGACTCCGAGCACCTCGGCGTCTCGTTCTTCCGGTACGGACCCGGCTTTCGCTCGCCGATCGGCCACCGCCACCGCGAGCAGGAAGAGGCGTACGTCGTCGTGTCCGGCTCGGGTCAGGTGCGGCTCGACGATCAGGTCGTCGAGTTGCGTCAGTGGGATGTCGTCCGGGTCGCGCCCGCCGTTGTCCGCGCGTTTGAGGGCGGGCCGGACGGGATCGAGCTGATCGCCATCGGGTCGGATCGGCCGGAGGGCGGCGACGGCGAGATGGTGCAGGACTTCTGGCCGGCTGACTAGGGTTTCTGCGGACCCGGGTGTGACGCAACCGCGCCCGGGTCTGACGAAACCGCGCGCTGGGTGTGACGAACCTCGCCTCGGGTCGATTGTGCATCGAGGAAGAGGGGTCGGGGCGTTTCGGGTGAGCGCGCGGGCCCTCGATCGGCACGAAATCCCCCTCTCCGGACGGTTTCAGTTGAAAAGGGATTCTGGGTCGCTGAGAGCGTCCCGGAATCCCCCTCTCGCGTTCGGGGTGTTGAGCGGGGGATTTTGGCCTGATTCGGGCGGCTTGGGTGCCCGCGACCCGGATCCCGATCCGCAACCCGGACGGGGCTCGGCGGGCAGGGTGGGACGGAATCCCGGGTCCGATCGGAACAACGTCCCGATCCGCCGTCAGGGTGCCCTCCAGTGGGATGTTGTCCGCGGTTCGCACCGAGCCGCGACCCCGACCGTCGACCTCGTCGCCGTCGCCGTCGCCGTCGCCGATCGCCGATCGCCGTCGCCGACCGCCGACGCCGAGGTTGTCGGCCCAGACCCGCGGCCCGACCCCGTTCCCTTCGTTGCCAAACGGCTCAGACGACGGCCCCGTCCTGAGCCGGGACAGAGCCAGCGCCCAGCGACTACGAGCGCGCGATCGAAGCCGGGTCGACGTTCGCCAGCCGGGTCATCGTGACCCTGGCCTCGAGCTCGGCCGCGGCAGCGCCTCGGTAGACGCCCTTGATTGGGGGGACGTCGGGGTAGTGCCGACCGTGACCGATCTTGACGTGGCTCTCGCCGGCGAGGCCGCGGTTCGTCGGGTCGGCGCCGACCCAGACGGGCTCGCCGCCGCTCGGGACCGGCAGCAGGGCCTCGAGCCAGGCGTGGGTGTCGACCTCGACGGACTCCTCGCCGCCGCCGGCCGGCGCGGCGAACAGATAGCCGGACACGTACCGGGCGGCGATCCCCATGTGTCGGAGCAGGCACAGCCCGAGGTGGACGAAGTCCTGGCAGACGCCGGCGCCGACGTCGAGGAGGTCGGTGACGGTCGAGTCGACGTAGGTCGCGCCCTGGCGGTATTCGAAGCGGTCGGGGATGAGCTCGGAGACGAGCAGCAGCGCGCCGAGCGGTGTGGACGCCGCCCGCGCCGCCGCGAGCAACTCCTCAAACGCCGGGTGAGCGGCCGCGTCATCGGTCTGGAGCAGGAACTCGCCCCCGGCCTCGAGGTAGCCGGGATCGCGCAGCGCTTCCCAGGTCGCCTGGGGCGGCTCCGGGGTTGGCTTGGTGGTGACGCGCGCGCGGACGTCGATCGCCAGCGACGTGTGCGGCCGGGAGATCTCGAACTCGACGACCTCGGTCCCGAAGTAGTCGGTGTGGCGATGGAGGCGCACCTCCGGTGTGAGGCGCACGTTGAACTCGTCGCAGCGCTGCCGGCCGTTGCCCATGGGCTTGACGCGGAGCGCGTTGAGGTTGTCGACGACCTCGGCGTCGTACGCGTATTTCGTCAGGTAGCGGATTGCGTAGTTCATGGCGGGCACTGGCATCATGCCGCTCCCTAAAGATGGATTGCCGCCAGTGCGGCGATCGCGAAGTAGCGCTCGTCAACATCACGATCGACAAGCTCGAGCTCATCCTGTACCCGCGCGAGCATTTCATTGAACGTCGCGGCGGAATCCGGGCTGCGGCGCTGGAGCTCGAGATCGGCGATCAGCCGTCCGAGCCGGAGCACCGGCGGCGAGGATCGGGGCTGGGCATCGGCGGCGGAGAGGGCGTCGTGGAGCGCGCCGATCGAGGAGGCGACGGAGCCCGGATAACCGACCTCGTAGAGCAGGAACCGGGCGACTGAGCGCAGGCTCGGCGACCGACGCGCGGCCCGCCGGTAGGCCTGAATGCCGCCGACGGCGTGCAGCAGCGCGAGCGCCTCGCCCTCATAACCGGTGTCGGACTCCTCCTCGACGAGCAGCTCCTCGCCGAGCGCGACGCGCAGCATCCGCAGCACCATGTCGGCCTCCTCGATGCGCCCGCCGGCCTCGAGGAACGCGCGGCCCTCGTCGCGGAGCATCGTCCGGTCGACCAGTCCCCAGAACAGGGCGCAGCGCTCCTTGACCTCCTGGTAGAGCGAGTAGGGCCCGGTCACGAGAGCCTGCTGGAGGTCGTACCGACTGAGCGACAGGTAGAACGAGTTGAGGGCCTCCCACATCTCGGTCGAGACGACGTCACGCAGCCGGCCGCCGCGCTCGCGCGCCCGGGTGATGCACGACACGATCGAGGCGGGACTCGCGGTCTCCAGCGTGAGCAGCCGCGCGACGTCACCCCGGGCGAGCCCGTCGCCGACCTCGACCTCGGCCAGCGCCTCGTCGACCGGCGGGTCGGGGAGGCGCGAATCGCTCTCCTCGCCGTGCACGGGCGCTTTGGCCCCGATGATCGCGATCACCCCCTCCCAACTGAGCGCGATCCCACGGTCGCCCGGCATGCTCGCGACGTCGGCGTGAAACGCGCCGTCGAGCATCCGCGCGGTGTGCTCGGCTCGCGTCAGGTCACGACCGAGCCAGAACAGCTCCTGAGCGATCCGGGCGAGCATCACTGCTGCTGTTGCTGGGCCTGCTCGTGCCAGCCGCCGTAGCGGACGTCGGGCAGGCGCGGCGGACGATGCGTCGGCAGCGTGCCGGGCGCGAGATCGGCGGAGCTCTCGTCATCGAGCACCCACGTGTCCTTCGAACCTCCGCCCCGGGAGGAATTGACGATCATCGAGCCCTCCTCGAGAGCGACGCGGGTCAGCCCTCCGGGGACGATCCGGATCTCCTCGCCGAACACGGCGAACGGGCGCAGGTCGACGTGCCGGGCCGCGAGGTGACCGTCGCCGGTGTGCGTCGGCACCGTCGAGAGGTGGACGAGCTCCTGGGCGATGTACCGGTCAGGCTCGCGCTCGATCAGCTGCGCCTGCGCCTCGCGCTCGGCGGCGCTCGCCTGCGGGCCGATGAACACGCCCTTGCCGCCCGATTCCGAGGTCGGCTTGACGACGAGCTCGTCGAGGCGGCGAAGCACCTCGCGACGGGTCGCGTCGTCGTGCAGCAGGTACGTGGGGACGTTCTCCAGGATCGGGTCCTCGCCGAGGTAGAACCGGATCATCTCGGGGACGTAGTGGTAGATCGCCTTGTCGTCGGCGACGCCGGTGCCGATCGCGTTGGCGATCGCGACCGTGCCCGCCCGGTAGGCGCGGACGAGCCCGGGGACGCCGAGCAGCGAATCGGAACGGAACTCGAGTGGATCGATATACGAGTCATCGAGCCGTCGGTAGATCGTGTGCACCCGCTGCAGCCCGGCGGTCGTGCGCATGTAACAGACCGCGTCGCGCACGACGAGATCGGACGCCTCGACGAGCTCGACCCCCATCTGGCGCGCCAGGAACGCGTGCTCGAAGTACGCCGAGTTCATCGATCCGGGCGTCCACACGACGATGTTGGCCGTCCCGTCGCCGGACGGTGCCACCGAGTGGAGCGCCTCGAGCAGCAGCGACGGGTAGTCGTCGACCGGACGCACACGGTGGCCCGCGAACAGCTCGGGCATCAGCCGCGTCATCGCGACGCGGTTCTCGAGCACGTAGGAGATCCCCGACGGCGTGCGCACGTTGTCCTCGAGCACCCGCCAGCGGCCGCTCCCGTCGCGCACGAGGTCGCATCCGGAGACGTGGCAGTAGACGCCGCCCGGCGCCCGCACGCCGTGGACCGGCCGGGCGAAGCTCGGTCGGCTGACGATCAGCGACCACGGCACGATTCCGGCGCGGACGATCTCGTGGGCGTGGTAGACGTCGTCGACGAACGCGTTCAGGGCGCGGATTCGCTGGGCGAGACCGCGCTTGATCGTCGTCCACTCGGCGGCCGTGAGAATCCGCGGCACGAGGTCGAGGGGCCATGCCCGATCGCGCCGCTCGCCGTCGGATCCCGCGATCTCGAACGTGATCCCCTGCTGCATGAAGATCGTGTCGCGCCGCCGCCCGGCGGCGTCGAGGGCCTCCGAGCCGAGGCGCTCCAGCGTCGCCAGGAGCGAGGCTGCGTGCGGGTGCGGCTTGCCGTCCGAGTCGAACACCTCGTCGCAGCAACCCGGCGGAATCCGGTATCCGCTCACGAGCTCGAGGGTGGTCATCCGGCGGGTATACAAGTTGACTAGACACCCTGCCATATCCACGTGGCCAATGCGTTCGGCGGCGTGCGATCCGGGTCGGTCGTCGTCTACCCTTGGGACGCATGCGGGTACTGATCACCGGAGCCGCCGGCATGCTCGGCCGCGATGTCACCGAGGCGGCGTCCGCCGCCGGCCACGAGGTCATCGCGCTCGGCCGCGGAGAGCTCGACATCACCGATCGCGACGTCGCGATGGCCGCCATCGCCGCCGCCGCTCCCGACTGCGTCATCAACTGCGCGGCGTTCACCGACGTCGACGGGGCGGAGCAGCAGGGCGAGCTCGCGCGGGCCGTCAACGGCGTCGGGGCGGGCCATGTCGCGGCCGCCGCCGCCGCGGCCGGTGCGTGGGTGCTCCACGTCTCCACCGACTACGTGTTCGACGGGCACAAGCGCACGCCGTACATCGAATCTGACCCGGCGGCCCCGGCGTCCGAGTACGGGCGCTCAAAGCAAGCCGGCGAGGAGGCCGTCGCCGAATCGGCTCCAGGGGGTCACACGATCGTGCGCAGCTCGTGGCTGTTCGGCGCCCACGGACGCTCGTTCCCGGGCACGATCCTGCGGCTCGCCGGCGAGCGCGACGAGGTCACGGTCGTCGACGACCAGGTTGGCTGCCCGACGTTCACCGGGCACCTCGCGGTGGCGCTCATCGAGCTCGCCGAACGGCGCCCGCTCGGGATCGTTCATGTCGTCGCCGCGGGCCAGTGCTCGTGGTACGAGTTTGCCCGGGAGATCGTGAGCCGGTCTGGCCACACGTGCGGTGTGGCGCCGGGGACGACGGCCGAGCTCGGCCGGCCGGCACCTCGCCCGGCGTACAGCGTGCTCGGAACCGAGCGCGGCAGCGACGCGCCCCGGCTCGCCGAGTGGCGCGATGGGCTCGACGCGTTCATGGATCTGGCGGTCGTGTCATGAGGTTGCTCGTCTGTGGTGGTGCGGGTTTCATCGGCTCGACGTTCGTCCACCTGCGTCTTCGCGATCACGGCGATGAGGTCACCGTGCTGGACAAGCTCACGTACGCGGGCCGCAAGGAGAACCTGCACGACGTGATCGACGACGTGCGCTTCGTGCACGGCGCGATCGAGGACCCGGACGCCGTCGCCGAGGCGGTCGCCGGTGCGGACGCGATCGTCAACTTCGCGGCCGAGACGCACGTCGACCGATCGATCTCCGGACCGGAGGCGTTCATCGTCACCAACATGCAGGGCACCCATGTGCTGCTCGAGGCGGCACGCGAGCGCGGCCTGCGATACGTACAGGTGTCGACCGACGAGGTGTACGGCTCGATCGAGGAGGGTTCGTTCACCGAGTCCTCGCCGCTGCAGCCGTCCTCCCCGTACAGCGCGACGAAGACGGGCGCCGACCTGCTCGTCGCCAGCTACTTCCACACCTACGGTCTGGAGACGGTCATCTGCCGCGGCTCGAACAACTACGGGCCCTACCAGTACCCGGAGAAGCTGATTCCGCTGATGATCCTCAACGCGCTCGCCGGCGATCACCTTCCGGTGTACGGCGATGGGCGCAATGTCCGCAACTGGCTGTTCGTCGAGGACTTCGGCCGCGGCATCGGCCACGCGCTCGCCCACGGGGCGCCCGGCGAGGCGTACAACTGCGGCGGCCCGGACGAGTGCGAGAACATCGAGGTCGTCAAGCGGATCCTGTCGCTCACCGACGCCGACGAGGATCTGATCGAGTACGTCACCGACCGCCCCGGCCACGACCGGCGGTACTCGCTCGGCTCCGACAAGCTGCGCGCGCTCGGCTGGGAGGCGCAGGTCCGATTCGCCGAGGGCCTCGAGCGGACGGTCAACTGGTACCGCGACAATGAGTGGTGGTGGGAGCCGATCCGCTCCGGCGCCTACCGCGACTACTACGAGCGCCACTACGGCCGGGCGCTCAAGGGGTGATGGGCGTGGGCGCGGACGCTCCAGCCGCCCGGGGACGGCACGCGCCGCCACCCGAGGTGCGCCTGCCGCTCCAGCGCGAGCGCCTGCTCCGCGCCGCCGCCGCCGAGTTCGCGGAGCGCGGCTACGCGAGCGCGAGCTCGGAGTCGATCAGCCGGCGGGCGGGCATGTCGAAGGCGACGTTCTACGAGCACTTTCAGAACAAGGAGGACTGCATCCTCGCGCTGTTCGACACCGCCGCCGCGGTCGTCGGCCAGGCGATGGCCGACGGGGCGCGCCGCGCCGGGCGCGGCGATGCGACGGCCCGGATGCAGGCCGGCACGCGGGCGTTCCTGACGACGCTCGCCGAGCACCCTGAGTACGCCCAGACGCTGCTCGTCGAGATCATCGCCGCGGGGCCGCTGGCGGCGCAGCGCCGCGACCAGATCCTCCTGCAGTTCGCCGAACTGCTCGACCGGGAGAACGCCGCGGCGGCGTCCCGCGGGTTGATCGATCGGTTCGCCTCCCCGCACGATGCGTTTGCGATCGTCGGCGCGATCACCGAGCTGATCTCGCGTCAGGTGCGGCTGGGTGAGCCCGCCGACGTGCTCGAGCTGGCGCCCGTGATCGATCGTCTGCTCACCGGAGTGCTGCTCGCCGCTCGGTCGTGAGCGCGCTTGCCGCGATCGAGTGCGAGATCGTCGAGTGTCGGCGGTGCCCGCGATTGGTCGCGTGGCGCGAGGAGGTCGCCCAGGTCAAGCGGGCGTCGTTCGCCGACGAGCTGTACTGGGGTCGGCCGCTGCCCGGCTTCGGGGACCCTGCCGCGCGCGTGTGCGTGCTCGGGCTTGCGCCCGCGGCCCACGGCGGCAACCGCACCGGACGGATCTTCACCGGCGACCGCTCCGGCGACTGGCTGTTCGCGGCGCTGTGGCGGGCCGGATTCGCGAACCAGCCGCAGTCGGTCAGTCGCGATGACGGCCTGACGCTGAGCGACTGCTTCGTCACCGCCGCGGTTCGCTGCGCGCCGCCCGCCAACCGGCCGACCCCGGCCGAGCGGGATAACTGCCTGCCCTACTTCGCCCGGGAGCTCGAGCTGTTGCCAAACCTGGGCGCGATCGTGTGCCTGGGCGGCTTCGCCTGGGACGCGGCGCTGCGCGTGCTCGGCCCGGTGCCTCGTCCGCGCCCGAAGTTCACCCATGGCGCCGAGGTCGCACTCGCCCGGCACACCCTGATTGGCTGCTACCACGTCAGTCAGCAGAACACGTTCACCGGGCGACTGACCGAGCCGATGCTCGACGCGATCTTCGCCCGCGCCAAGGAGGTTGTCGATGGCGACTGAGGAGGTCCGGCCGACCCTGACGGCGCTCGAGCTCGGCGACCCGCCGGAGCGGTGGGAGGCACTCGGGTTCACGGTCCTCGACGGCGCGATCGAGCTCGCCGGCGTGCGGCTCATCCTGGGTGGCGCTCAGCCGGGCATCAACCGGTGGTCGCTGGCCGGAATCGGCCCGATCGATGAGATCGACGGGCTGCCGACGACGGTCGAGCCGCTGCGGGACGTGACGCCGACCACGCACGCCAACGGTGCGATCGAACTCGACCACGTCGTGATCAGCACCCCTGAGTTCGACCGGACGGCAGCAGCGCTCGAGGCGCATGGCATGCCGCTGCGGCGGATCCGCGAGGTGGGGGACGTCGCCGGAACCGGTTTTCGCCAGGGCTTCCGCCGCCTCGGCCCGGGGATCCTCGAGCTCGTCGAGGCACGGCAGATGCCGCCCGGCCCGGCCCGGTTCTGGGGCCTCGTCATCATCCTCGACGATCTCGGCTGGCTAGCCAGCCAGCTCGCAGCGGGATGGGTTGGAAAGCCGAAGGACGCGGTGCAGCCGGGCCGTCAGATCGTCACGCTGGAGCGCGCTGCGGGACTCGGTCAGCCGGTCGCGTTCATGACGCCCGAACCGGCCTGAACGCCGCCGGGATGGCCCCGAGCCGCCGGTAAACGTCCGCCGAGGGGCCGGGCCTGCGCGCCCGATCGAGGGCCGGAATCGCCCTAAATCGACGCTACGCTGAGCGAACGCCTGTGCCTGCGCTCGATCATTTCAGCCCGAGGACGCGCCAGTGGTTCGAGGACGCGTTCGCCGCACCGACGCCGGCCCAGGAGCAGGCGTGGCCGGCGATTGCCTCCGGCGAGCACGTCCTGATCAGCGCGCCGACCGGCTCGGGCAAGACGCTGGCCGCGTTTCTCTACGGGATCGACCGGCTCGCGACCGAGCCGCGTGATCCCGAGCAGAAGATCCGCCTCGTGTACGTCTCGCCGCTGAAGGCGCTCTCGTACGACATCGACCGCAACCTCCGCGTACCGCTGCGCGGAATCAAGACCGAGATCTCGGTCGCGGTGCGCACCGGGGACACGCCCCAGAAGGAGCGCCAGGCGATGCTCCGCGAGCCGCCCGACATCCTGATCACGACGCCCGAGTCGCTGTACCTGATGCTGACCGGCCGCGCGCAGGAGCTGTTCACGGGGACGCAGTGGTGCATCGTCGACGAGATCCACGCCGTCGCGTCGACCAAGCGAGGCGCCCACCTCGCGCTGACGCTCGAGCGCCTGAGCGCCGCCGCTGGGACCGAGGTCCAGCGGATCGGTCTGAGCGCGACTCAGAACCCGCTCGAGGAGGTCGGGCGGTTCATGGTTGGTCCCAAGCGCACCTGCCGGATCGTCGACACCGGAGTGCGCAAACAGCTCGACCTCCGGATCCATGTCCCGGTCGAGTCGATGGTCGAGCCCGATGACGGGGTGGGTGGGACCCAATCGGAAATCGACCCACTCGCCGGCGGCGAGGCGACGCGCCGCTCGATCTGGCCGGCGATCTACCCCGAGCTGCTGAAGCTGATCGAGGAGCACCGCTCGACGATCCTGTTCGTCAACAGCCGGCGCGCCGCCGAGCGGCTCGCGCTCCGCCTCAACGATCTCGCGGAAAAGGAGATCGCCCGCGCCCATCACGGCAGCCTCGCGAGAGAGGAGCGGCTCGTCGTCGAGGAGATGCTGAAGGCGGGCGAGCTCCCCTGCCTCGTCGCCACCTCGAGTCTCGAGCTCGGCATCGACATGGGCGCCGTCGACCTCGTGATCCAGGTCGAGTCGCCGAAGTCGGTCGCCCGCGGCCTGCAGCGGATCGGCCGGGCCGGGCACTCCGTCGGCGACATCAGCCGCGGACGGATCTTCCCCAAGTTCCGCGCCGATCTGCTCGAGTGCGCCGTCGTCGCCAAGCGGATGCGCGACGGCAAGATCGAGACGACGGTCGTCCCCCGGAACGCGCTCGACGTGCTCGCCCAGCAGATCGTCGCCATCGCGGCTGCGGCACCCGAGGATCAGCCAATCGCGGTGGACGACCTCGAGGAGCTCGTCACCCGCACCTACAGCTACGCCGAGCTCAGCCGCAAGCAGCTCGAGAACGTGCTCGACATGCTCGACGGCCGCTACCCGTCCTCCGAGTTCTCCGAGCTCCGCCCCCGGATCATCTGGGACCGGATCACGGGCACGATCAAGGCTCGGCCCGGCGCCCGTCAGCTCGCGGTCACGAACGCCGGGACGATTCCCGACCGCGGCCTGTACGCGGTGACGCTGCCCGACGGCCGCCGCGTCGGCGAGCTCGACGAGGAGATGGTCTACGAGGCGCGACCGGGCCAGACGTTCCTGCTCGGGGCGTCGACCTGGCGGATCGAGGAGATCGGCCGAGACCGGGTGATCGTCACCCCGGCGCCCGGCCTTCCCGGGGCGGTTCCGTTCTGGAAGGGCGACAGCGTCGGCCGACCGCGCGAGCTCGGCGAAGCGATCGGCGCGTTCGCCCGCACCGCGGTCACGGAAACCCCGGAACAACTGCAGGCCGAGTACGACCTCGACCCGCTCGCCGCCAAGAACCTGCTCGACTTCCTCACCGAGCAGCAGGAGGCGACTCGCGTCATCCCGTCCGATCAGGCGATCGTCATCGAGCGCTTCCGCGACGAGATCGGCGACTGGCGGCTGTGCATCCTCAGTCCGTTCGGCGGCCGCGTGCACGCCGCGTGGGGACTCGCGTTGTCGGCTCGGATCCGCGACGAGCTCGACCTCGAGGCCGACGCGATCTGGTCCGACGACGGGATCATCGTCCACCTCCCCGACGCCGAGGGAGTCCGCCCGGAGCCGACCTCGCGCTGATCGATCCCGACGAGGTCGAGGACCGGGTCGTCGCGCGAGCTCTCGTCAAGCGCGCTGTTCGGCGCCCGCTTCCGGGAGAACGCCGGCCGGGCGCTGCTGATCCCGCGGGCGCGGCCGGGCAAGCGCACCCCGCTGTGGCAGCAGCGGCTGAAGTCGCAATCACTGCTCGAGGTGGCGAAGAAGTACGGCGAGTTCCCGATCATCCTCGAGACCTACCGCGAGTGCCTCCGCGACGTGCTCGACGTCCCCGGGCTCACCGAGCTGCTGACGAAGCTCCACCGACGCGAGATCACGATGGTCGAGGTCGAGACGCCAACCGCCTCGCCGTTCGCCTCGAGCCTGCTGTTCGACTACGTCGCCACCTACATGTACGAGGGCGACACGCCCAACGCCGAGCGTCGGGCGGCCGCGTTGTCGCTCGACCGCGAACTGCTCCGCGAGCTGCTCGGCCAGGAGGAGCTGCGCGACCTGATCGATCCGGGCGCGCTCGAGGATGTCGAGGCCGACCTCCAGTTCCGCTCCGAGCACCGCCAGGCGACGAGCAAGGACACGCTCCACGACATCCTGCGAGCCGTCGGCGACCTCACGCTCGAGGAGGTCCGCGACCGCGTGCTGCCCGGCCTCGACGCCGATCACATGCTGCAGGAGCTCGTCAAGGAACGGCGGGCGATCAAGGTTCGCCGCGCCTCCCAAGAACGCTTCATCGACGCCGCCGATGCCGGGCTCTATCGTGACGCCCTCGGCGTCGCGCCCCCAAGTGGGTTACCGGCCGCGTTTCTCGATGACGTGCCGGACGCGCTCACCCGGCTCTCGCGCCGGTACGCGCAGACCCACGGGCCGTTCACGACCAACGAGATCCGGGCGCGATTCGGGGTCGATCCGAGCGCCGCGCTGGCCGAGCTCGAGCGGGCCGGCGACCTCGTTCGCGGAGAGCTCCGGCCCGGCGGCAGCGAGCGCGAGTGGTGCCATCCCGAGGTGCTGCGGCGGCTGCGCCGCGCGTCGCTCGCGGTGCTGCGCAAGGAGATCGAGCCCGCCGACCAGCGCGCGCTGGCCCGCTTCCTGCCCGCGTGGCAGGGTGTCGACCGCAGCCCGGCGTCCGGAGCCGGGATCGACCGTCTGCGGGAGAAGCTCGTCGCGCTCCAGGGACTCGCACTGCCCGCCGAGACGTGGGAGCGTGACGTGCTGCCGCGTCGCGTCGGTGCGTATTCGCCGGCGTGGATGGATCAGCTGTGCGCGAGCGGCGAGCTCGTCTGGATCGGCGCCGGCGCGCTCGGGCGCAACTCCGGGCGGGTTGCGCTCTACTTCCGTGAAGACCTCGCGATATTGGCCCCGCCCGCCCGGCCGGCGGTCAAGGGCACGCCGCCGGACTCCGATGCGCATGCGCTCGTCCGTGAGCGGCTCGCGCGGGGTGCCTGCTTCTTCACCGACCTGCTCGTCGACGTTGAGCTCGCGCCCGAGGCCCTCCAGGAGGCACTGTGGGATCTGGTGTGGGCCGGCGAGGCGACGAACGACGCGTTCGCGCCCCTGCGTGCCCCCCGGCTCACGCTTGCCCGGGCCCAGCGCGAGCGGGCGCGGACGACGGCGCGCCGCGGCGGACGGTTCACCGCGTCCCGGCGTCGCGGGATGGGCGCGGCCGCGCAGGTCCAGGGCCGTTGGTCGCTCACCGCGCCCCTGTTCGCGGATGACGTCGACCCGGTCGCCCGGCGGCGCGCCATCGGCGAGTTGCTGCTCGAGCGCTACGGCATTCTCACCCGGGAGCAGGTGCTCGCCGAGGGCATCGAGGGCGGCTTCTCCGGGATCTATTCCGAGCTCTCTCAGCTCGAGACGCTCGGGACCGCCCGGCGCGGGTACTTCGTCGAGGGCCTCGGCGGGGCGCAGTTCGCGCTGCCGGGCGCGGTCGAGCGCCTGCGGTCGGTGAGCGACCGCGATGATCCGCCGATCGTGCTCGCCGCGGTCGACCCGGCGCAGCCGTATGGCGCCGCCCTGCCGTGGCCGGCCCGGGACGACGGGGAGCGACGCCCGGCGCGGACCTCCGGTGCGTACGTCGTGCTCGCCGGCGGGGAGCCGATCGTCTACCTCGAGCGCGGCGGCAAGGCGCTGCAGACGCTCGTCGCCCCCGACGATGCCCGCCTCGAGCCGGCGCTGGGCGCAGTCGTTAAGTACGTCCAGAGCGGCGCGATCAAGCGACTCGCGCTCGAGAAGGTCGACGGCGAGTCGGCGATGGGATCTCGGTTCGCGCCGATGCTCGCGCGGCTCGGATTCCAGGAAGGCCCGCGGCGGTTGACGCTGAGCGCCTGAGGTGCCTGAGGGCGACACGATCGCGTGGACGGCGAACCGGATCCGCCCGGTGCTCGAGGGGCGCATTCCGGACGAGATCCGCACGCCGCAGCCGCGGCACGGGCGCGACCGGTGGCCGGAGCGACTCGCCGGGTCCGCCGTGACCCGGGTTGACACGCACGGCAAGCATCTGTTTCTGCGCTTTGACGGTGGGCTGACGCTCCATTCGCACCTGCGCATGACCGGTGCCTGGGGGGTGTACCGGCCTGGCCGGCGCTGGGGCCGCTCGCCGCGACGGGCGTGGCTCGTGCTCCGCGTCGGTGACGTCGATGTGGTCCAGTTCGACGGGCCGGTGCTCGAGCTGATGAGCACCGGACGCACCCGCTTTGACCAGCAGCTGGCCGCGCTCGGGCCCGACGTGCTCGCCGAGACGTTTGACCGGGATCGGTTCCTCGCGCGGTTGCGCGGCGACGACCCCACGCGCCCGATCGGCGACGCGCTTCTTGACCAGCGCACGGTCGCCGGGATCGGGAACATGTGGAAGGCCGAGGGGTGCTGGGAGGCGCAGGTCGATCCGTGGCGGGCGGTCCGCGATGTGAGCGACGCTGAGGCGATCGCGATCGTCGACGGGATGCGCCCGCGAATGCAGCTCTCCGCCACCGACGGTCCGCGCTCAATCGTCAGCGAGGTCTACGGCAAGCGCGGCCGGCCGTGTCCACGCTGCGGGACGCGGATTCGCTCGCGAGGGCAGGGCGAGGACAACCGGACGACGTACTGGTGTCCGGGCTGCCAGCGGTGACCCGTACGCTGTCCGCAATGGCTGACGGATCGCTCAGACGGGTCGGGCACAAGGGCGCCGACCTGATCGCGCCCGGCAACACGATCGAGAGCTTTGACGCCGCGCTCGCCGCCGGGGTCGACATGATCGAGTTCGACGTCCTGCCAGCGCCGCCACCGGAGTGGCGGAGCGTCAGCGTCCGGGCCGCCGAGCGACGGTCGTGGGGCGATGCGAGGCTGGTGCTCGCGCACGATTGGGGCGACGCCTCCCGCCGGGAGCCGCACGCGTTGCACGACGGTCTCGCCCACCTTGCGTCGGATGCGTTTGCCGGGATCGAGCTCGACGTCGATCTCAAGCTGCCCGGCTACGAGGCCGAGGTGCTCGCCGCGTTGCGCGAGTTCGGGATGGTCGATCGCACGCTCATCTCGAGTCAGTACCGCTCGAGCCTGGCGCTCATCCGGGCGACCGAGCCGCGGGTGCGGCTCGGCTGGTCGGTTCCGAAGCTGCGCCGTGATCCGTTCCGCTCCCGGGCGGCATTGCTGCCGGCGATGGCGGCGCTCCACCTTGCCCGCGCCGTGCTTCCGGTCCGGGCCGCCGGGGCGATACGCGGCGGCGCGGTCGATGCGCTCATGGCCCACTGGCGCCTCGTCACGCCGCGTCTGGTGCGGAGCATCCGGGCTGCGGGGGGCGAGCTCTACGTGTGGACCGTCGACGAGCTGCCGCGGATCCGCGCGCTGCAGGAGCTCGGCGTCACCGGGGTCATCACCAACGACCCGCGGCTGTTCGGCGCGCTCGCCGACTCCGCCGCCCCGGTCGGTTGAGCGCTCGCCCGGCGCCTTAGGTGATCTCGCACTTCCCGGCGCTGAAGTGCACCGGGTCGCTCTGGTCGGCGTCGGGATGGCCGGTCGAAGTCCTGCGGACCGCGTGCCCGATCGAGCGGCTCTTCAGCCGCCACTCGAACCGGACGATGCCCGCGAGCGTCCCGGCGTGTGGGGAGAACGGGAATGACACGCCGCCCTGGTGCACACCGTTCGACTCGTTGCCGAGCGAAATTGTCTGTGTCGTCGTCGGCAGCAGCTTGTAGCGCTTCTCCGCGTCCGACCAGTAGCGCAGCTCGACCTGCATCGTCAGCTGCGAGCCAAAGCCGAGCGCCGGCATCTGTCCCCGGATCCCGACCACGTTCGGATGGTGCTTGGTGTTGCAGATGTTGATCGTGGCCCACAGCTTGCGTGACCGTTCCACTCGGGCGACCGCGGTCGAGATCTGTGACCGGCTCGGCCCGGCGCTCCGGTGGCCGGAGCCGGCTGCGGCGGCAGGCGCCGCGACCGTGAGAACGACGATGCCGACGGCGCAGAGGTGCGAAACGGTTAGGCGAGAACGCATCTTGAGTGCAACATACCGAGCGTGTGATGGATCCCCTGCACGGACGTAGTGAGGGTGTGATCGAAAGTGTGACCGCAACCGATACCTCATGGCAACGGTTCGAAGCGCTGTACCGCTCGAGCCGCGACGATGTCTACGCGTACGCGTTCACGCTCCTGCGTGACCGCGGCGCCGCCGAGGACGTGACGGCGCTCGCCTTCGAGCGCGCCTACCGGCGGCGACGCACGTTCGACCGCCGCCGCGGTGAGGAACGGGCGTGGCTGTTCGGGATCGCGCGTAATGCGGCCCTCGACGAGCTCCGGCGTCGCCGCCGGGTCGCGGCACTGACCACCGACCCGGGTGACGACCGCGTACTCGACACCGGTGACGAGGTCGAGGTGGCGCTGCGCCGGACGCTCGTGCGTGGCGCGCTCGCGGAGCTGCCGGGCCGCGACCGTGAGGTGATCGCGCTCAAGTTCCACGCCGGCCTCTCGAACACCGAGCTCGCACGGGTGCTCGGAGTCAGTGAATCGAACGCCGGGACGCTCCTGAACCGCGCGATGAACAAGCTGAGAAAGGCATGCAATGCGACGGCCTGACGACGACATGACCGATCCCGAGATGGAAGCCGAGTTCGCGGAGCTCTCGGTTCTGCTCGCGGCCGAGCGTCCCGAGCCCGACCCGGAGTTCATCCGGGTGCTCGACGCGCGCGTCGCACGCCGGTTCGCCGCGGAAGACGCCACGGCATCGCGCCGTCGCCTGCACTTCACATGGCAGGCAGGGGCCGGGTCGCTCGCGGCCGGGATCGCGGCGATTGTCGCGGTGGTCGTGATCGGCACTGGAGGCTCCGGGCGCCAGTCGCCGTCGTTGCTCTCCGTGCCGAGCCGGACAACGGCCCCGAGCACGGCGAGCAGCTCCGGCGGCTCCAGCACTGCGGGCAGGGCGAGCAGTGCCGCAGCACCGAGCACCGGCGTCGAGCGCGCCCCGGCCACGGGCTTCGCGGCGCCGGCGCCACCGAGCAACGGACGCAAGATCGTCCAGTCCGCTCAGCTCGCGCTGAGCGCCACCCCGAGCAAGGTCGAGAACGTCGCGCAGGAGGTGTTCGACGTCGTCGGACGCGAGAACGGCGTCGTGCGGAGCTCGAACGTCACCGCGACCGGCGGCCTTGACAGCTCGGCCCAGTTCGAGCTGAGCGTCCCGTCCTCGTCGCTTCCCGACACGATGACCGCGCTGTCACGACTGCATGACGCGAGTGTCGCGTCACGGACGGACTCCTCAACCGACGTCAACGACCGGTACGTCAGCCTGACCCGGCAGCTCGCCGACGCGCGTGCGCTCCGGACCGGACTGCTCGGACAGCTCGCCCACGCCGCGACGCAGACGGAGATCGACTCGCTCCACGCCCGGATCCGTGATGCCGAGGCCTCGATCGCGAGCCTCGAGAGTCGTCTGCGGAGCCTCAACCGGGCCGTCAGCATGAGCCGGATCACGCTGACGATCAACGCGGCCGCCACCCCGGTCCGCCACGGTGGCGGTTCGTCGTTCACGCTCGGCAAGGCGGCCCACGACGCCGGACGGGTGCTGACCGTGGCCGCCGGCGTCGCGCTGATCGCGCTCGCCGTGCTCATTCCCGCAGCGCTCTTCGGCGGGCTCGTCGCGTGGGTGGTGGTGACGGTACGTCAGCGCCGGCGCGAGCGCACACTCGACGTCGCCTGATGTCCCGCACTGCGATCCGCGAAAACCACTGAGTGCGAATCACGTCCGACTGCGGATGCTCATCCGGGAAGGCGGTAATACAACTTCCGCCATACAGGAAATAGCCCCACAGGCTCAGGCAGACTCAGCTGGGCAAGGGCCGGACGCGGACCACGGCACCACACGTAATTCGAAATGAATCGGTGCGTCGGGAAGTCTCCCACCCTTGCCCAGCGGTCATTTAAGGGGCTCTTCCTCGCGCTCGGGATGCAGGAGAGAGGGCCTTCCGGGCGGTCAGTGGTTCTCCGGCGGTGTGTGCGGCGACTCTCGGATGTGAGGCCGGCAGCGAGCGTCGATCGTATGTCACACGATGAGAAGACCCCGCACCGATGAGGTACCCCAGGTCGTTATCGCGGGCGGTGGCTTTGCCGCGATCGAGACGATGCTCGCGCTTCGCGCGCTGCTCGGCGATGACGTCAAGCTGTCCCTCGTCGCGGCCGAGCCGGAGCTGATCTTCCGCCCCACGGCGACCGTCGAGGCGTTCTCCGGCGGCCCGCCGCTCATCTACGACCTGCGGTCGATCGCGGACGATCTCGGCGCGACCTTCCACGCCGCCCGGCTTGAATCGGTGGCGTCGAGCGCGCACTACGTGCGTCTGTCCTCCGGGAGCCGGATCGGCTACGACGCGCTCGTGCTCGCGGTCGGCGCGCGTCCGGTGGCGAACATCTCGGGCGCGCTCACGTTCCGTGACCAGCGTGACGTCCCGCTCTTCCGGCGGGTCCTCAGCGGGGTTGAGTCCGGCAAGCTCCGGCGGCTCGTATTCGCGCTGCCGGCCGGCCACACGTGGATGCTCCCGGTGTACGAGCTGGCGCTGCTCAGCCGGGCGCGAATCTCCGAGCGCGGGCTGCATACCGAGGTGACGATCGTGAGCCCGGAGCCGACGCCGCTGGCGGTGTTCGGCGAGCAGCCCTCCTCACTGGTCGCGCAGTTGCTCGCCGCGCGGGGTGTCCACTTCGTCGGCGACTCGATCCCGCAGAGTGTGCACCGCGACGGAGCGCTTCAGCTGCGCTCGGGCGAGGAGGTCGAGGCGGACAAGGTCGTCGCCGGGCCTCAGCTCCGCGGGCGCTGGATCACTGGCGTCCCGGCGGACTGGTGGGGCTTCATCGAGGTCGACGGTGACGGCCGGATCGCCGGGATCCCCGACGTCTACGCCGCCGGTGACATCACGAACTTCCCGGTCAAGCAGGCGGGGCTCGCCACCCAGCACGGCGATCTCGTCGCCGAGGCGATCGCCGCCCAGTTTGGTGTCACGCCGACCGAACGTCGCCCCCAGCGACTGCTGCAGGCGCGCCTCGTCGGGGCGCCGGAGCCGATCTACCTGCGGGCGGAGCTCGACGCCTCAGGCCGCGCGACGCTGGCGACGCTCGCGCGGTTCGCGAGCCAGGACGAGTCGACACAGCCGAAGGTGTTCTCCCAGCACCTGTCGCGCTACCTCGCCGAACACGCCGAGTTCGCGGTGCTCCCGTTCGCCGAACCGACTGATCTGGCGACGGTCCAGCAGCGGTCGGCCCGCTGACTGCTCGCGGTCCGTCGTCCCGCGATGTGGTTATCTCTGGCCCGTGGCAGCGAGCAGCGAGGACACGATTGCGCTCCTCGGGCGAGTGCCGGCGTTCTCTGCGCTCGGGACGGATGACCTTCGGCGTGTCGCGGAGGTTGCGGTACCGCGGACGTTCGCCGCGGACGAGATCGTGTTCCGGGAGGGCGACCTCAGCGACACGTGCTACATCGTTCGCCTGGGGCATGCGCGGGCCGTCCGCGAGCACCCCGACGGGCGCTCGATCACGCTCGCGACCTTCGGTCCCGGGGACATCTTTGGTGAGCTCGCGATGTTCGACGACGAGAGCCGCTCGGCGACCGTCGAGACGCTCGAGCCGACCGAGGTCATCGCGATTCTCGGTGGCGACATGCGCCGGCTTCTGGCGGAGCACCCCGACATCGCGGTGAAGCTGCTCGCCGCGCTCGGTCGGCGTCTGCGGGAGACGAACGAGCGCCTCGCGCGGCAGTCGTTTCAGACCGTGCAGAGCCGGGTGGCATCGGTGCTCGCCCAGCTCGTTGACGCGGCGCGCTCCGAGGGCGCCGACGACGGCGACGTCCTGATCACCGCGACGCAGGCGGATCTGGCGCAGCTCGCCGGGTCATCACGGGAATCGGCGAGTCGGTTTCTCGCCGTCCTCGAGCGGGCGGGAATCATTACTCAAGGTAGAGGGAAGCTAGTCGTGCATGATGCCGCCGCACTCGAGCGATACGTGTACTGAGATGACCTCTAAGAAGGACAAGGTCGAGTTTTCGGCCGGCGGCGTCGTCGTGCGCGACGGCGGCGAAATGATCGTGATCGTGCCGGTCAAGCGCGACGCCGCCGGCAGCCGCGTGCTCGGGCTGCCGAAGGGCCATCCCGATGGCGACGAGACGCCCGAGGCGGCCGCCACGCGTGAGGTCCGCGAGGAGACCGGCGTCACCGCGGAGATCGTGTCCGAGCTCGGCGAGGTCAGCTACTCGTACGAGCGCCGCGGTCGCCGGGTGCAGAAGCGGGTCCGCTTCTACCTGTTCCGCTACCAGTCCGGCGACGTCGCCGACCACGATCACGAGATCGAGGATGCGTACTGGATGCCGCTTGACGCAGCGGCCGAGGCCCTCTCCTACGACGGTGAGCGGGAGATCGCGCGCCGCGCGCTGTCGAGATTGCGGATGGATGTGTAGGCTGGGCGCGTGCGAGTCCTCAATTTCTATTCCTCGGTCTTTGCCGACCAGCTCCGCCGCGGCCGCAAGACGGCGACGATCCGCCTCGGAGACAAGTCGCACAAGTACCGCAAGAACGACTGCGTGCTGGTCACGATCGGCTACCAGCACTCTCCGCGCGAGAAGATCTTCTACGCCGTCGTCGACCAGGTCGAGGTCAAGCGGGTCAAGGATCTGTCCCCCCGCGACATCGAGCACGACAACCCCGAGTTCCGCCGGGTCGATGAGATGGTCCACTTCCTGGAGCAGATCTACGGCCGCTCGGTCGGGATGGACGACACCGTCACCGTCGTGCGCTTCTCGCAGATCATCGAGAACCCACCTGAGATGCGGGACCGCATCCACGGGCTCGGCGGGGCGCGCAACTAGCGCTCACGCGTTGGGGTGCGGGGGTCGGGGCCGGGGCGGTCCATCAGGGACCAACGAGGAACGGCGCATCGACGGAGAGGTTGGCCCGGGCCCAGCGTGAGCGGCGTCTCGAACGACCAAAACGCATGGAAGCGACGGGCCGACTCGGCGCTTTCGTACGTTCTGGTCGAAATATCGCCGTAACGCAAGAAAGCGCCACCATCCGTCGTCGCTGTCGTGCGTTTTGGTCGCCACCGGCGTCGCTGTCTTGCGTTACGGTCATTCCCGAGCACGCTTCCATGCGTTCCGGCGCCCCGAGCTCCCACCGATCCAGGCCGAGCCCGCAACCCACCCCCTCCTCCTTGCGCCTGTTCATTGGACCAAACGCCAGAGGCGCCGGGCGCACCCCGTCACGCCCCGCCCGCCTTCCCTTGGCACTCTCCTTAAAGGAGTGCCAAATTTTGTCTTGAACTCGTGCAGCCACAAGCTATAGTCGGTGGCCGTTGGCACTCTGACCCTACGAGTGCCAAGCGCTGCAGGAACATCATTACCCCACTCGGAGGTTTCAACAGATGAATCTCAAGCCCCTTGGCGATCGGTTGATCGTGCGGGCAATCGAGGCGGAGGAGACCACTGCCAGTGGCATCGTCCTGCCTGACACGGCCAAGGAGAAGCCCCAGAAGGGCAAGGTGCTTGCCGTTGGTGAAGGCAAGCTCAACGAGGACACCGGCAAGCGGACACCGCTTGACGTCGCCGAGGGCGACGAGGTCCTCTACAGCAAGTACGGCGGCACGGAGATCGTCGTGGACGGCGAAGATCTGCTCGTCCTCCGTGAGTCCGACGTGCTGGCCAAGGTCCAGTCGTAGGCGTAATCCCTAGGAGAACCAGACACACATGGCACACAAGGAACTGAAGTACGAAGCGGAGGCCCGCAAGGCGCTCGAGCAGGGCGTCGACGCGGTCGCCAACGCGGTCAAGGTGACGCTGGGCCCGAAGGGCCGCTACGTCGTCCTTGACAAGAAGTTCGGCGCCCCGACGATCACGAACGACGGCGTCACCATCGCCCGCGAGATCGAGGTCGAGGACGTCTTCCAGAACCAGGGCGCTCAGCTCGTCCGCGAGGTCGCCACGGCGACCAACGACGTCGCCGGCGACGGCACGACGACGGCGACGGTGCTCGCCCAGGCGATCGTTCGCCAGGGCCTGAAGAACGTCGCTGCGGGCGCCAACCCGCTCGCGCTCAAGCGCGGCATCGAGAAGGCCGTCGACGAGGTCGTCAAGAACATCGAGAAGCAGTCGACGGAGATCTCCGGCAAGGATCAGATCGCGCGCGTCGCGACGATCTCCGCCGGCGACGACGAGATCGGCGACGTCATCGCCGACGCGATCGACAAGGTCGGTAAGGACGGCGTCGTCAACGTCGAGGAGGGCCAGACGTTCGGCATGGACCTCGAGTTCACCGAGGGCATGCAGTTCGACAAGGGCTACATCTCGCCGTACATGGTCACCGACCAGGATCGGATGGAGGCTGTCCTCGAGGACCCGTACATCCTGATCGCGAACTCGAAGATCGGCTCCGTCCGGGACATCCTGCCCGTGCTCGAGCAGGTCATCCAGTCCGGCAAGCCGCTGCTGATCATCGCCGAGGACGTCGAGGGCGAGTCGCTCGCGACGCTCGTCGTCAACAAGCTCCGTGGCACGTTCACGGGCGTGTCGGTGAAGGCACCGGGGTTCGGCGATCGCCGCAAGCGCATGCTTGAGGACATCGCGATCCTCACCGGCGGCGAGGTGATCACCGAGGAGATGGGCCTCAAGCTCGAGAACACCCAGATCTCGCAGCTCGGTCGCGCCCGTCGCGTCGTCGTCGCCAAGGACACGACCACGATCGTGGACGGCGCCGGCGATGCCGAGGCGATCAAGGGTCGGATCAACCAGATCAAGACCGAGGTCGAGAACACGGACTCGGACTTCGACCGCGAGAAGCTCCAGGAGCGCCTCGCGAAGCTGTCCGGCGGCGTTGCCGTGGTCAAGGTCGGCGCGGCCACCGAGACCGAGATGAAGGAAAAGAAGCACCGCGTCGAGGACGCGCTGCAGGCCACGCGCGCGGCCCTCGAGGAGGGCATCGTGCCGGGTGGCGGAGTCGCGCTGCTCGTCGCCCAGCAGCACCTCAAGGTCGAGACCGCGGACCCGGACGAGCAGACGGGCGTGAAGATCGTGTCGCGCGCGCTTGAAGAGCCGCTCCGTCAGATCGCGGAGAACGCCGGCCTCGAGGGCTCGGTCGTCGTCAACGACGTCCGCCGTGCCAAGAAGGGCGAGGGCCTCAACGCCGCGAACGGCGAGATCGTTGACCTCGTCAAGGAGGGCATTATCGACCCGGCGATGGTGACGCGTTCCGCGCTGCAGAACGCCGCGTCGATCGCCAAGAACATCCTCACCACCGAGGCGATCGTCGCCGAGGTTCCTGAGAAGGACGGCGGCGGTGGCGGCGGCGGTGGCATGCCCGACATGTCGGGGATGATGTAATCGCCCCTAACAGGCGAGTGTTTTGATGAGGGCCCGGCGCAAGCCGGGCCTTCGTCGTTCCTAGGCCGCGATCAGCTCGCGCTCGACGACGCGGTGATAGGCGTCGCGGATGACGAGCTGGCAGGGCTGGCGGTCGGCGGCGAGCACGTAGGCGACCCACTGGGCGTCGCTGAGCGTCTGACACGAGACGGGGCCATGCTCGTCAGGCACCACGACTTGCCAGTCGCCCCGGCGACCGCGCTCGACGCTGATCGTCGTTGAGTTGGGCTCAGACATGACGACAGCATTGCCGACGGAGGCGCACCTGGCATCCGCCGTCGTCCACCAATCGTCGTCCGGAGAAATCCGCAGAGACGGGCGGGGCGCATGCGCCCCGCCCCCGGCGGCGCATGCGCCGCCGGCGGGACCGCGCATGCGCGGTCCCGTTCCAATTGTCTGTCGGTTAGCCGATCCGGTACGCGTACGGGATCGCGGTCACCTCGTTGACCGACCCCAGCGCGCCCTGGTTGTCATCGACGAACAGATCGCCGGTGATGACCGATCCGCGCCGGCCGCTCGCGGCGATCGTCACCGGGATCGTGACCGTCTGCCCCGGATGGACGACGACCGGGTTCGCCGCGGCCGCGTTCGGATCGACGTCCGCGAGCTGCGGGTCGCCCGGGGGTGAGGTGATCGAGGTGTCGAACACCCGCGTGTGCGCGGCCATGCCGGTGTCGGCAGTCCCGCTTGCCGGGCCGTTGAACGGCCCGATCAGCGCCGGAGCCATGAACCAGACGCCGGGCGTCACCTCCTGCGCACTGAACGCGCCGGCCGCATCGTTGCCGCTGCTCCGGGACTCGAGGTCCGGGTCGTCGAAGCCCCAGTCGAACGTGATCGGCGCGCTGCCGTGGGCCGCCGCCAGCAGCAGATCGGTCTGCGTCGGGACGATCCATGCCGGCGGTAGCGCGTCACCGGAGAGCGGGAGCGTCAGCCCCGTCGCCTGACCCAGCGACAGCAGCGAGTAGAACGTTCGCTCGGAGCGCCGCGGATCGACGAACACGTTCATGTCCGTGCGGCCGGGGTTGGTGACGCGGATCTTGGCCGTGACCTGCCCGCCCTTCTGGATGACCGTGTGCGAGTTGTCCGGCACGCCGCTCGCACTGACCGGAGGCTGCGCCAGTGAGACGGTGCCGGTGAACCGGGCGGCGGTTGTCGTGCCGCCGACCGGGTTGAGCGTCGCGATCACGAACGTCCAGCGCCCGGGTGCCGGTGCGTGACGGAAGATATCCATCGTCGAGACGCCGTTGTTCTTCTGGACGGACGCCTGCTGGCCGATGGCCTGCCCATCGGGCGAGACGAGGAACCCAATCAGCTGGGTGTTCGGGTCATTCGGCAGCCGTAGCGAGACGTTGGCCGCCGGAGCGCCGCGGGGCACATCGAACGAGAACGTGTCCTCGCGGCCGATGAAGCCGTTGCCGTTGCCGCCGGTGATCGTGCCGCTGAAGCTCCCGCCGCCACGACCGAGTGGCACGAGCGAGCGGAGGACGACCGGCACGACCGACGTCTTCCCGGACGAGCCGGAGAGCTCGAGATCACGCGTGTAGTCGCCCGGTGAGGGGGCACCCATCGACACGTGCACCGACCGGCTCGCGCCGGGTGCGAGCGTGAACGACGACGGCGACACGTTCCCCGCCGCCCCGAACTGTGAGTCGGTGAAGTCGTACTTGACCGCGCCGCTGAAGCCGCTCGAGTCGGCCGGGGTCGAGAACGCCGCCGTCCACGTCCCCGGCGTCGGATTGCGGACCGAGATGTGGTCGTAGTCGGTGTTGCCGCCGGGCGGCTGGTACGTGAACGCCGTGAACCTCTTCGACGGATCGAACAGCGTCAGATTGACCGTGTTCGCCGGCCCCGGGTAGGCGATCGACGCGTCCAGCCGGTCGACGCCCGCCGGGACGTGGAACGTGATCTCCTTGTATGCCTGCGCGACACCGCGCTCGTTGATGAACGTCGGGTCGCCCGCCGGATTGAGCGTGACGTTGCCCTGCTGGTGGCCGATCTGGCTGGTCAGCGTGCGGAGCTTCGCCTTGTAGGACTCTGAGCTCGAGCCGTCGTTGGTGACGGTCACGTCGGCGCCGGTGGTGGATCCGGCCGGCGTTGCGAGATCGAGCTGCGTCGGATCGACGAGCCGACCGCTGCCGGTGCGCGAGCTCCGGTTGTAGGACTCCGCGGCCTTGACCGCGGCGACCGCGTCGAGCTCGCCGGCGCCCTGCTCGTTGCTCGGGATGTTCAGATCCGTCGCGTTGGAGAGGATGAGCCGCCTGACCAGTGCCGGCGACGGGCTCGCGCCGCCGTGGGTGTTGCGGTACGACTGGATCACGAGCGCCGCGACGCCCGCCGTCAGCGGGGCCGATTCGCTCGTGCCGCCGAAGTAGCGGATGTCTGACGGCTGCCCGGCGAAGTTGACGCAGTCGCGAGTACTGCGCGTCGGCCGTGCACGTCTCGTAGCTCTCGTTGCCGGGGGCGACGAGATCGAGCGTGCGCCCCTGTTGAGTGAAGCCGGCGGAGCTGAACTCCGCGATGTTCTCGTTGACCCAGCCGCCGCCACCGAGCTGGTAGCCGCCGCGGTCGGTCTGCGCGAAGTGGCGGAACTGGGTCGTCGCGCCGGCGTCGATCGCGCTCGGGTCACTCGCGGGCGAACCGATCGTGTTCGCCGTTCCCTGGTCACCGCTCGAAGAGGTGACGGTCGTGCCGGCGGCGACGGCGAGCCGGTTGAACTGCTTGATGACGTCCTGCGAGGTGTCCGGCAGCGGGTCGCCGCCGAAGGACTCGTTGAGGACGTCGACGTGATCGTGGGACACCGCCCAGTCGAGGCCCTGGAGGATGACCGAGGTGAACGCGCCGGCGGCCTGGCCGAACACCTTGATCCCGACGAGGGACGCGCTCGGCGACACGCCGCGGATGACGACGTTGCATCCCGCGGGCAGCGGATGGGCCGGGTTGACGTACCTCGAGAGGTCGTGCTTGACCGTGCCCTGCGCGGCGATCGATGAGGCGTCGCCAAACGCCTCGGCGCCGGAGGTGGGCGCGTTCGGCCCCTCACCGCTGAAGTCCCGGTAGTCGACGAACACGTGCGACCCGTCCGGCCGGATGAAGTCCGGGTTGTTGATGTCGATCCCCTCGGCGACGAACGCGACCTTCACGCCCTGGCCGGTCGCGAGCGACTGGGCCTGGTCGGCGTGGATGATCGACAGCGCCTCGGGCTCGACGAGCGGCTTGTTCGGGTCGGTGGGGCAGATCTGCTGGCCGCCGTTCGGCACGCTCGGCGTCGCGCTGCGCGGCCCGAGCCGGGATGCGCCTCCGGTCAGGCCGGGATTGGGGCGATGGACGAACGTGTCCGGGAGCACCCGGGCGACCGAGGAGTTCGCGGCGAGGTTGGCGCGCTCGGCCTTCGACACGGTTGCGGCGAACGCGTTGACGGTGCTGTAGGTGCGGGTCACCCTGCCGCCGGACTTACGGACGGAGGCCTTCAGTGCGCTCTGGTCCTGCTGCAGCGCGCCGTGCCGGGCGCCGAGCCGCCCGCGCGTCGGCGGGAGGTTCGAGTGCTGGTTGCGCAACAGCACGATCACGCCGGCGGGAGAGCTCGACTGCGCTCCCTGGACCTGCGTGAGGGACAAGCCCCGATGTCGCCGTTTCGCCGCTGCGGCCATAGCGACGCCGCCGACGGCGAGCACGCCGATCAGCAGCGAAATTGCCAGGAACAAACGCTTAGACGGCGTGCGCATCACGACCTCCGTATGTCGGCCCTACCTCCAGGGCTACCTCTGCCTCGGCTCAACCTACCCTTCGCGCGGCGGAGCCTATCCAAGTTCTGTGGGCGAGGCGCCCGGTGGCAGGACCTCGGTTCAAATCGCGTCGTCGAGGGTGCGCACACGAACCAGTTAACGGGCGCGAGGGGCCTGCCGCCACTCGGCGACAGACCCCTCCGCTGCGGGGGAGAGCTCGCTCGGGCTAGAAGAGCGCCTGAGTTCCCTTCGTCCCATCGGTGTACTTCCAGCCGATGGTCTTGCCGGAGATCAGGTGAAGCGAGCTACCGACGAGGTCGGTGTGGTCATCGGAAAACTGGTCTGCGGGGTGCCCGGCACGGTCCGTGCCCTGCACGATCGTGAAGCCATCGCTGCCCGGCTCGGGCGTGATCGCCCATGCGGCGGCGCCGTCGCTCAGCACGACGATCTTGTCGATCGTCTCGTTGAGCCCGCCGGGGTACCAGCGGTGGTTGATGAAGCGGTCAGACGTACGCATGACGGTGACGATCGAGTGCGGCAGGACGCTCGAGTCGGTCGGGTCGCTCGAGCTCCAGCCGACCCACCTGCCGCCGACCGCGAACTTGTCGGAGGAGGGGGAGGCGTTCTGCAGGAGCGTCGTGCGGCCGGACCCCTTGAAGCAGGCGTACGCATTGCCGTTCTTGCCGTAGACCCGCACCTGGCCGTTCTGGGTGATCGTGTGCGCGCCGTGCGGCTGGCACTTGGCGCTCGCCTGGGCGAGGGCGGCGGGCCCGAGCGAGGCGGCGAAGGTGGCGACGGCGGCGAGGGCGAGGCGGGTGGGCTTGCGGATCATCTGACGGCTCCTGATTCGTTGCGTTGCGCTGATGGGTGCAGTGTCGGGCGTGCACGGCGGCACTCCCAGACACCCAAGGGGTGGAGCGCGCTCACCCCCGTGATCTACGCTTGGCTGGCCATGGCCTCGATCCGCGATCCATACGACGTTCTCGGCGTGAACCGCGGCGCCACCGACGCCGAGATCCGCAGCGCCTACCGCAAGCTCGTGAAGCTGCACCACCCGGATCACAACGGCGGTTCGGAGCAGTCCGAGCAGCGCTTTGAGGAGGTGCAGGACGCGTACGCGCGGATCGTCGAGCTGCGCAAGGGCGGGGGCGCGCGGTCGTCTCGTGGACGGGCCTCGTCGCCCCCTCCACCTCCGTCCGATCCGAATCTCGATGCGCGGATGGCCGACCTCGAGCGGCAGCTCCGCGCGGCGAACGCGGCCAAGGAGCGCGCCCGGCAGGCGGCTCGCGAGGCCGCGGCCGCCGGCGCCGATCCCGAGGACCTCCGCCAGCGGTTCCGCCGCGCGACCGACGAGGAGCTCGGCTACATCAAGACGGACGACACCTTCTCGAAGATCCTCGCCGACGCTCGGGATGAGCTCTCAGGCCGGTTCTCGGAAGCCCGCGAGCATCCGGTGACCAAGCGCGCCCAGACGCTGATCGATGAGCTCGAGGACCTGCTGACGAAGGGGATGCGCGGGCGCCGGGACGAGTAGCGACGCGGCGCCGGCTGCGGGCTCACGGATTCCGTGGCGCCGAGCTACCGCAGAGGTTCCATGCTGACTCAGCGACCGTGTTGGCGTGCGCGCAACGCAAACGCCCGGCAACTGCGACCCGGTGCCTGAAAGCGGGATCGCGAGGACGGGCCTGGCGCGATCAGCGCGGCGATCTACGCTAATGCAGCGCGCGGCGGCTGGTCGTCAGCGCGCGCTTGGTGAGCGCGGCGTAGACCGATTGCGTCTCCCGCGCGTTCTCGGACCAGTCGAAGCGCAGGACGTGCTCGCGGGCCTCGGCGATGAACTGTGCGCGAGCCGCGTCGTCGGTGAGCACCTGGGCGAGGATCGCCTCGAGCGCGTCCGAGTCGCGTGAGGGGAAGCGCAGTCCGACCGTCCCATCGCCGGGGACGACCTCGCGCAGGCCGCCGGTGTCGGCGACGACGCACAGGCATCCGGAGGCCATCGCCTCCAGGGCGACGAGCCCGAACGGCTCGTAGATCGACGGCACGATGCAGAGGTCGGCGACGCGGTAGAGCGAGTGGAGCATGTCGTCGCCCACCCAGCCGAGGAACGTGCCGTATCTCGTCAGGCCGAGCCGGCGGGCCTGCACCTTCAGCTCCGCCTCGGCGCTCCCGGTGCCGGCGACGACGAACCGGACGTTGCCGAGCCGTTTGGCGAGCGGGGCGAGCGCGTCGAGCGCGAGGTGGAACCCTTTCTCGTACACGAGCCGGCCGACGAGCAGGACGAGCAGCTCGTCCTGCGTCGCGTACCGCGCACGCAGTGCGTCGAGGTCGTCGGCGACCGGCTCGAGGTCACGTCGGTCGATCCCGTTCTGGATCACCTCGACGTGGCTCGTCGGCACGCCGAACACGGTGCAGACATGGCTGCGCATGTAGCGCGAGCAGGTGATGACACGGTCGGCGCGGCGGACCATCGTCCGCTCGGCGGCGTGGATGTGCGACTGCGGGTGCTTGTGGACCCAGCCCTGATGGCGGCCGAATTCGGTGGCGTGAACGGTGACAACCCACGGCGCGCCGGCGTGGCGCGCGATGTCCTCGGCGGCGCCCGCGACGAGCCAGTCGTGCGAGTGAACGATGTCGAAGCCGTACCGGTCGGCGAGCTCGACACCGAGCTCGGTCATGTCGGCGTTCATCGCGTCGACCCAGCGAACGAACGCGCTCACGTCCTTGGGGAACTGCGGCTCGACGACGCGATGGACGATGACCCCGTGGCGCTCCTCCTGCCACGGGAGACGACCCCCGCCGCGGGTGAGAACGTGGACCTCGACGCCGTCCTGCACGAGGTGTTCGGAGAGCTTGCGCACTGCCCGTGCGAGGCCGCCCTCGATCACGGGCGGGTACTCCCAGGAGATCAACAACGCGCGCATCGGCCCCCGGGCACCCTATCGGTTTCCGGGCTAAACCGGGCCGAACGGTCCGGTCTCGGGGGACGCTAGGCGAGCGCCTCGGTGACGAGTGCGTGGGCCTCGCCGGTTGTCTCGCTGGGCATCCAGCTGACGGTCACGGTCCCGATCCTCGTGATGAGATCGGTGATCTCGTTCCCGAGCGCGACGAGCTTGCGATTGCTCGGCGTGCGCTCTCCGGTGAGGTGGGCGACCAGCAGCTTGGAGTCACTGCGGGCGTCGATCGGGTTGATCCCGAGCTCCACCGCGTGCTGGAGCCCGGCGAGCAGCGCTCGGTACTCGGCGACGACGGCACTGACGGCGCCGATCGTCGCGGCGTGCGAGGCGACCGGCGACCCGTCGGCGGCGACGAGCACGTAGCCGATCGCCGCCGCGTGCGGGTGCTGTCGTGCGCCCCCGTCGACCGTCAGCGTCGCAAAGCCGGGACGAGCCTGTGTTGGGGAGGTCCAGCGTGGCGGCTGCGCGTTGGCCTTCGCCAGCGCCCGGCGTTCGGCGTCGCTGTTCGCCCGGCCGGCGCGCCGCGGCCGGCGCCGACTCGAGCTGCCCCGGATCGTGTCGTCCCAGCCCACGGCAGCAGCCTACGCCACGCCGGGATGGGCGTCCACGAAGCGCGACCAACCTGCCACCGCTGATCGCCGGGCGATCGCGACGGACCGGCACGCGTTCCCGCTCGTCCCGGTGCGGTGAGACCGATGGGCAGGTGTGCCGCTCACAGCGGCACGAACTCCCGAACCCACACCCGCGGCGCCACGCGCGGGCAATCGTGCCGATTGGTCACCGCATTCTTAGGTCGCCCTGCGCTGGTCGCGACGAACCTCCGACGATGGTCCTCGACGCTTGGCCAACCGCCAATGCCGACCCGAGGAGATCAGATGTCCGCCGTCACGATCGTGCCCACGGAGGGCCCGCCGACCGCTCGCCGTCGCCGCCGATCGCTCGTCGTCGCCGCGGCTCCGCGAGACGCCGACGCCGAAACCGACGCCGCATTACCAGCGGTCGACCGCGGCCTCGCCACTGTACATCGGCACTCGTGCGCGCCTGTGGTGGCGACTGGCCGGTAAACGATGGCGTTTCGCTCCCACCCCTCGGGAGTCAAACGCCAGAGTTCGGCAGCGTGCTGACCCGGGCGGCGCCGACCGTGACCGGACTCGGCGGCGGCGCGGCGGGCGCGTCGCCCGCGTCGGGGGCGCGTGAGGCGTCGAGCCGGATCTCGACGAGCCCGCGCTCGTCCGGGTCGGCGATGAACGACACGCCCGGCGGTGGCGCCCCGAGGATCGACGTCCACAGCGCCTCGACCGCGTCCGGGTCGGCGACCGCCACCACCGCACCGCTGAGTGACCGGTCACCCACTTTGCGGGGGCGGCTTGGCCAGTCGGGGCCGCCCCAGCGCCAGGACGCGGGCGGCGACGGTTGGCTCAGCGACACGATTGCGCCGTGCATGTCGGCGGGATGGAGGTGGACCTCGTCGATGTCGTCGAGAGTGATCGCGAACACCTCGCGCACTTCGCGCTCGGCCGCCCGCGCCCGGGCGGCCGCCAGGTCAGGCACCTGGAACATGAGCATGTACCCGCAGTCGCCGCCGCGGCGGGCGATCAGTCGGCCGGCGGAGGTCCCGTCCTGCACCGGGGAGACGACCTCCAGGAACGTGTCGCCGAGCGCGAACACGGCGTTGCGCAGGCCGAAATAGCCGACGCCCTCGTCGGCGAACGGTTCGCCGAGCGAGAACGATGTGCGCAGCGCGCCCGCGACGGCGTCGAGGTCGGCGGCGGCGAGCACGGCCTGGCGCAGCCGGAGCGCGGCGGCACCGTCAGACACGTTCGAAGACGGCGATTCCCCGGTCATCGAGCAGCGAGCCTAACGGCAGACGCCCCTCGAGTGGGCGCTCCTCACCGCTCAGGACGTCCCGCCACAACCCGCCGGGCCCGTCAAGTGACGCGTCGTTCAGCTCCGCGGTTCCGTCGTCCCGCACGGCGACCGCGACGAGCACCTCACCGCCCCGGAGAAACGCGCATGCGTCGGGCCCCACGTCAAGCGGCTCATAGGCCGCGGAGAACGGCTCGGGTCGGCGGGCGCGCAGGCCAAGCAGCCGGAGCGTCAGGAACAGCTTGAGCGATTCCGCATCCGGGGCACCGCCGCCCATCAGTCGCCGCAGAGTCGCCTCCGACCATTCCCAGTCAACGGGTCGCCGGTTGTCCGGATCGACGAGCGCGCGGACCGGCAGCTCGTGACCCTGATAGATGTCGGGCACACCCGGGACCGTCAACTTGAGCACGTGCTGGCGCAGGGCGAAGCGGCCGCCGAGGTCGGCCACGCGCGCCACGAACGGCTCGAACGAATCGAGGAACGGCCGGTGCGTGTACAGCGCGCGGCAGAACTCGCGCACCGCGTCCTCCCAGGCGTGGTTCTGATCGATCCAGGTCGTGTTGCGCTTCGCCTCGCGCAGCGCCTTCTCCATGTAGGCGTCGATCCGTTCGGACTCGATCGGCCATGCGCCGGCGAGCGTCTGGAAGATGAAGTACCGCTCGACGTTGTCCGGTGCGCCGTCCGGCGAGCGCAACGACTCCGTCGCCGCGAGCCACTCCTGCACGGCGGCGCGCCACGCATCGGGCATCGCGGTGATCGCGCTGATCCGCGCTCGCACCTCGCCGGAGCGCTTGGCGTCGTGCGTCTGGGTCGTCAGCAGGTCCAGCGGGAACCGCCGACCCCGTTCCGCGTTGCCGGCGTGGAAGGACTCGACGGAGATTCCAAACCGTGAGGGATCGCCGCCGACGTCGTTCAGCGCAAGCAGACGCCCGTACCGGTAGAACGCCGTGTCCTCGACCCCTTTGGCCATAATCGCCGGCGTCGTCTGCTGGAAGCGGGTGACGAACTCAGCCGGCCCCGGCGCTTCGAGCAGCAGCCGCGCACGCACCGCCGGATCAACCCCGGCGAGCGCCTCGCGGTCGTCGTCCTCGACCCGCCCCGACAACGGCTCGACGTAGGTTCGGTACACCGGAAGCGAGGCGAGCGCCAGACCGAGAGCCTCGAGATCGTCCCACTCGCCGGCCCGCCCGAGCCGCTCGACGTCCTGCCGGAACGGGCCGTGGACCTGCTCAAGCTTCGCCTCGTGCGCGTAGTCGCTGAACGGCCGGGTGTCGCCGGAGACCGATTCCCACAGGGACGTCAGGGCGTCCTCGGCGCTCGGGTCGACGAACACGGCGCACACGTCGTTGAGGAACCCGTAGCCGACGGTGCCGCTGATCGGCCAGTCGCGGAGCTGCTCGCCGGGGTGGAGGATCTTCTCGATCCACACCCGCTCTACCCCCGCCTCGCGCAGACGGGCCAGGTAGCCGGCCGGGTCGGCGAGGCCATCCGGATGATCGATCCGCAGTCCCTCGATCAGCCCCTCGCGCACGAGCGAGATGGCGAGCGCGTGGGTCTCGGCGAACACCTCGGGGTCCTCCTGACGGACGCCGGCAAGCTCGCCGACGTCGAAGAATCGGCGGTAGATCCCGGTCTCCGGCTCGACGTCGAAGAACTTCATGCGCAGCGACTCGTCGGCCCAGTAGCGGTTCGTGTCATCGACGCCCATGTGGTTGGGGACCATGTCGAGCACGATGCCGAGGCCCGCGTCGCGAGCGCACTCGGCGAGACGGTCGAACTCCGTGCGGCCGCCGAGATCCTCGGAGAGCCGCTTGGGGTCGATCACGTCGTAGCCGTGCATCGAGCCCTCGCGCGCCTGCAGAGAGGGCGAGAGGTACAGGTGCGAGATACCAAGGTCGCGCAGGTAGGGGACGAGCGCCCGCGCGTCAGCGAACCCGAACTCCGGCGTCAGCTGGAGCCGGTATGTCGCACGGAGCTCGGTGCTCACGTCACCCGTTTCAGGATGAGCATCGAGCGGGCGATCAGTTCGACCTTGCTGCGCGCGCCGTACCGGGTGCTGCCCGGCTGCGCCGCCGGATCGGCGGTTGAGATCTCCAGCTCCCACTGGGCGCCGAACCGTCGCTGCGGGAGCGTGAAGGTGCGGTCCTCCCATAACCCGTTGAACAGGAGTAGGAACGAGTCGTCCTCGATGTCCTCACCGCGCGGGCCGGGCGTCGGGATCTCCTTGCCGTTGAGGAACATCCCGAGCACGGGCTCGCCGCTCTGCCAGTTCCGCTGGGTCATCTTGCGCCCGTCGGTCCGGAACCACCACACGTCCGGCAGGCTCGAACCCCGGACCTCCTCGCCGCGCAGGAATGCCTCACGGCGGAGCACCGGATGCTCACGGCGCAGCCGAATGAGCCGCCGCGCAAAGTCGTACAGCTCACCTGAGTGCTCGTTGTCGGTCCATGCGTACCATGAGATCTCGTTGTCCTGGCACCAGCCGTTGTTGTTGCCGGACTGGGTGCGGCCGCGCTCGTCGCCGCCGAGGATCATCGGCGTGCCCTGCGAGACGAGCAGCGTCGTGAGGAAGTTGCGCTGCTGGCGGGCGCGGAGCGCCAGGATCTGCGGATCGTCGGTCTCGCCCTCGGCGCCGCAGTTCCACGAGCGGTTGTCATCGGTGCCGTCGCGGTTGTCCTCGAGGTTCGCCTCGTTGTGCTTGTCGTTGTAGGAGACGAGGTCGCGAAGCGTGAACCCGTCGTGGGCGGTGATGAAGTTGATCGAGGCGAACGGCTCGCGGCCGTCGTCCTTGTACAGGTCCGAGGAGCCGGAGAGGCGATTGGCGAATTCTCCGGGATTGGTGAAGCCGCGCCAGAAGTCGCGCATCGAGTCGCGGTACACGCCGTTCCACTCCGACCACAGCACCGGGAAGTTCCCGACCTGGTAGCCACCGGGACCAACGTCCCACGGCTCGGCGATGAGCTTGACCTGGGAGAGCAGCGGATCCTGATGGATGACGTCGAAGAACGCCGACAGGCGGTCGACGTCGTAGAGCTCGCGGGCGAGCGCCGAGGCGAGGTCGAAGCGGAACCCGTCGACGTGGCACTCGGCGACCCAGTACCGGAGCGAGTCCATGATCAGTCGCAGCACGCCGGGCTGCACCGGGTTGAGCGAGTTGCCGGTGCCGGTGAAGTCCATGTAGTGCCGCGGGTCCTCGGGCATGAGCCGGTAGTAGGAGCGGTTGTCAATGCCCTTGAACGACAGCATCGGCCCGAGGTGATTGCCCTCGGCGGTGTGGTTGTAGACGACGTCGAGGATCACCTCGATCCCGGCGCGGTGCAGCGCCTTGACCATCCCCTTGAACTCGCGCACCTGCTCGCCGCGGCGGCCGGTGGCGGCGTACTCGCTGTGCGGGGCGAAGTAGCCGATCGTGCTGTAGCCCCAATAGTTGTGCAGGCCGCGGTCGTGCAGAAACGACTCGTCGGAGATGTGATGGACGGGGAGCAACTCGACGGCGGTGACGCCGAGGTCCTTGAGGTACGCGATCGCCCCGTCGGCGGCGAGGCCGGCGTACGTGCCGCGCAGGTCGTCGCGCACGTCGGGGTGCTTCATCGTGAAGCCCTTGACGTGCGTCTCGTAGATGATCGTGTCGGCCAACGGAATCCGCAGCGGGCGGTCGCCCTCCCAGAAGAACGCGTCGTCGATCACCACCGATTTGGGGATCGCCACCGCGTCGTCCTCGTCGTCGATCTCGAGGTCGGCGTCATGGTTGCCGGCGGTCGGCACGTAGGGCAGGACGTTCGCCTCGGTCGCCCAGTTGACGGTCCCGTCGATCGCCTTGGCGTACGGGTCGATGAGGAGCTTCGCCGGATTGAAGCGGTGGCCCGCAAGCGGGGCGTACGGGCCGTGCACGCGATAGCCATACCGCTGGCCAGGGCCGACGTCGGGCAGATAGCAATGCCAGTTCTGCGCCCGGCGCTCGGTCATCTCGACGCTCGTCTCGTTGTCCCCGTCGTCGAACAGGCACAGCTCGACCCATTCGGCGTGCTCGGAGAACACCGAGAAGTTCGTTCCGCCGCCGTCCCACATGGCGCCCAGCGGGTAGGGATGACCCGGCCACACCTCGGTCATTGGACAAGCGCTCCGGACAGCGGCGGGAGCGTGATCTCCCCGTCGCTCAGTTGCACACCATCGTGAGTTGCGATCAGCACGCTGACTCCCTTTGAGCGCAACCTCGCACCCTGCGTGGCGAAGTTGCAGACGACCTCATAGTCGCCACGGCGGAACCGCAGCCACCGTGACGTTTCATCGAAGGCGATCGTATCCACATCGCCGCGCGGCAGTTGACACCGTACCCGGAGCAGGTTGGTGTACAGCTGCCCGAGTTCCGGATCGCGTCGCCGTGTGAGCTTCGAGGCCTCGAACGTCGCGAGAGCCTGCGGATCCGGGATCTCCTCGGTGAACGACGCGAACGCGGCGAATTCCTGGCGGCGCCCCTCCCGGGTCGCGTCGGCGATCTCCCGGTCGATGTGATCGGAGAAGAACTGAAACGGCGCGGGCTCGCCGTACTCCTCGCCCATGAACAGCATCGGGGTGAACGGCGAGAGCAGCGTCAGCATCGCGGCGAGCGGGCGCGCCGGCGCGGGCATCCGATCGCCGAACGCGCGGTTGCCGACCTGGTCGTGGTCCTGGGAGAACACGATGAACCGCTCAGCCGGGACGTCGTCGGCCGTGGCGCCGAACCGGCGGCGGCGAAACGCCGAGTACACACCGTCGTGGACGTGGGGGCGGTGCAGCGCCTTGGCCAGATCGGCCACCCGCCCGAACTCCGCGTAGTAGCCGTCCCGCTCGTCGGTGACGAGCGTCCGCACGGCGTGGTGGAAGTCATCCGCCCAGGCGGCGTCGCACCCCCAGCCACCGACGGACGGCGGCCGCATCACGCGCGGATCGTTCATTCCGGACTCCGCGATCACGAACGCGTCGGCCCGCACGTCGTGCACCCGCCGCGCCACCGCGGCGACGATGTGCTCCGGACTGGAGTCGAAGATCGCGTGGATCGCGTCGAGGCGCAGACCGTCGATGCCGTAGTCCCGGACCCAGCCGGCGGCGCTCTGGAGCACCCACTCGCGGACCGGGTCGCAGTCGGCGTCGTCGTAGTTGATCGCGCGTCCCCAGGGCGTCTCGTACTTCTCGGTGAAGTAGTCACCGAACGCCTCGAGCGCGGTGACGCCGGACGCGCCAACGTGGTTGTAGACGACGTCGAGGATCACCGCCAGCCCCGCCTCGTGGGCGGCGGCCACGAGCGCCGCCAACCCGGGCGGGCCGCCGTAGGAGGACTGGGCCGCTGAGATGTAGACCCCGTCGTAGCCCCAGCCGCGGGCGCCGGGGAACTCGGCGACCGGCATGATCTCGATCGCGGTGACCCCGAGCGCGGCGAGTTCGCCCAGGTACGGGATCGCGCCCTCGAACGTGCCCGCCGGGCTGAACGTGCCGACGTGTAGTTCGTAGATGACGAGGTCGTCCAGCGCCGGCGGGGAGAACGGCGCGGGTGCGGCGTCCGGGATCCACACCCGCGATGGACCGCGAAGCCCTTCGGGCTGCCAGCGGGATGAGGGATCCGGCAGCGGCTCGCCGCCGTCGAGGACGAACGCGTAGTCCTCGCCGGTGGGCGCCGGCACGTCCGCGACGAACACACCGAGCCCACTGGGCGTCATCGGCACATCGCGGCCGCCGAGGCGCAGCGCGACTGCGTCCGCGCGCGACGCCCACACGCGGAACCCGCCCGGTCCGGCACCGAGCGGCTCTTCCCACGGAAGCTCTGTCACTCCGGTACGAACCAGACGGCAGCGAGGGGCGGGAGGATCACTTCCGCTGACACCGGCTGACCATGCCAGGGGATCGGGTCGGGGATGACGGCGCCGAGGTTGCCGATATCGCTGCCGCCGTAGAACGTGGAGTCGGTGTTGATCGCCTCCCGCCACCGGGTCGCCCGGGGAAGACCGAGCCGGTAGTTCTCCCGCGGGACCGGAGACAGATTCGCGGCGAGCACGACGACGCGCTCGCCGTCACGGGACTGGCGGGCGAACGCGATGACGTTGGCATCCGCGTCGTTGGGCTCGATCCACCAGAAGCCCGAGGGATCCGAGTCGACCTGCCACAGCGCGGGTTCATCGCGGTACAGGCGGTTGAGGTCGCGGACGAGCGCCTGGATGCCGGCGTGCTCGGGACGCTCGAGCAGATGCCAGTCGAGCGAGCGCTCGTGGCTCCACTCCTGTTCCTGCGCGAACTCGCTGCCCATGAACAGCAGCTTCTTGCCGGGGTGCGCCCACATGTACGCGTACAGGGCGCGAAGGTTGGCGAACTTCTGCCAGCGATCGCCGGGCATCCTCGAGATCAGCGAGCCCTTCCCGTGCACGACCTCGTCGTGGGAGAGCGGCAGGATGAAGTTCTCGCTGAACGCGTACAAAAGGCTGAACGTCAGCTCGTGATGGTGATAGCGGCGGTAGATCGGGTCCTGCTCGAAGTAGGCGAGCGTGTCGTGCATCCAGCCCATGTTCCACTTGAAGCCGAAGCCGAGACCGCCGAGATACGTCGGACGCGACACGCCCGGCCATGCGGTCGACTCCTCGGCGGCGGAGATGATGCCCGGCTCGCGGCCGTACATGACCTCGTTGAGCTCTTTGAGGAACGCGACCGCGTCGAGGTCCTCGCGCCCGCCGAACTGGTTCGGGATCCACTCACCCGCGTTGCGCGAGTAGTCGAGGTAGAGCATCGAGGCGACAGCGTCGACGCGGATGCCGTCGGTGTGGTACTCGCGCAGCCAGTACAGGGCGCTCGCGATGAGGAAGTTGCGGACCTCGTGGCGGCCGAAGTTGAACACGAGCGTGCCCCAGTCAGGGTGCGCGCCGCGCCGCGGGTCGGAGTGCTCATACAGTGCGGTGCCGTCGAAACGGGCGAGCCCGAACTCATCCCGCGGGAAGTGCGCGGGAACCCAGTCGAGGATCACGCCGACGCCGTGCGCGTGCATCCGGTCGACGAACGCGCGCAGCTCATCGGGTGAGCCGAACCGCGGCGAGGGCGCGAAAAACCCGGTCACCTGGTAGCCCCACGAGCCGCTGAACGGATGGTGCATGACCGGCAGCAGCTCGATGTGGGTGAAGCCCATGTCCTTCGTGTACGCCGACAGCTCGTCGGCGAGCTCGAGGTAGGTCAGCGAGCGGTTGTCCTCCAGCGGGTTCAGGCGCCAGGAGCCGAGGTGGACCTCGTAGATCGAGACGGGATCGCCCAGCGCATTGGCCTCCGCGCGGGAGGTCAGCCAGTTGCGATCCTCCGGGCTCCAGCGATGGCGCGAGCGCGTCACCACGGACGCCGTCTTCGGCGGGCGCTCGGCCTCCTGCGCGTACGGATCGGCCTTGAGCAGCAGGTCGTGGCTCGCGGTGAGGATCTCGTACTTGTATCGGGTGCCCGGCTCGATCCCGGGGAGGAACAGCTCCCAGATGCCGGACGCGCCGAGCGAGCGCATCGCGTGCAGCCGGCCGTCCCACGAGTTGAAATCACCGACGACGCTGACCGCGCGGGCCGATGGCGCCCACACGGCGAACCCGACGCCGGTCACCGTTTGCGAGCCGATCTTCATGTCCCTGATGTGCGAGCCGAGCAGGTCATAGACGTGCTCGTGGCGGCCCTCCCCGATGAGGTGCAGATCGAGCTCGCCGAGCGTCGGCGTGAACGCGTACGGATCGCCGACCCGGAACGTCCCGGCCGGGCCGTAGTCGACCTCGAGCTCGTAGTGCACCGGCAGTTCGACACCGTCCGCGACGCCCTCGAAGACGCCGCCGGGGTGGATCGGCTTGAGCTCGACCGTGCTGCCGTCATCGAAGTGCGCGGTGACGGCGACGGCGGCGGGACGCAGCGCGCGCACGACGACGCCATCGTCCTGGCGGTGCGCCCCGAGCACGGTGTGCGGGTCGGAGTGCTCGCGCCGGACGAGCTGATCGAGCTCTTGTGTGGCGACGGTCGTCATTCGGATTCGAGCAGCCGTCGGATACCGGCCACCGGAATCGCTACCCAGTTGGGCCGATTGTCAAGCTCGTACTGGAGTTCGTAGATCGCCTTCTCCAGCTCATAGATCAAGAGCAGGTTCGCGATCGCGGCGTCCCCGGGCGGCATCAGCGCCGGATCGACGTGCTCGAAGTACGCGTTCAGGAACCGCTCGCGCGCCCGGTTCTCGAAGTTCTCCGGCGCCTCGTGACCGCGGAGGATCGGGATCGCCGAGGTCGTGTAGGCGAACGAGCGCAACATGCTCGCGATGTCCCGCAGCGGCGAGCGCTTGGCGCGGCGCTCGGTCAGCGCCCGCGCGGGCTCGCCCTCGAAATCGATGATCACCCAGCCGCCCGGGGTGTGGAGGGTCTGGCCGAGGTGATAGTCGCCGTGGGTGCGGATCATGCGGCCGCCCACGCCGATCTGCGAGCGGGCGGCGAGCCGCTCCCGCACGTCCTGGCCGCGGCCGGTGATCGGCGCGACTCGTTCGTCGTCGGGGAGCCGCACGAAGATCCGCTCGATGTCCTCGTCGACCGTCGCCGTGAGCAGCGACAGCGCCTCGTGGCTCGGCTCCTCCGGTGAGAACGCCGGGTCGCCGGCGTCGGAGGCAAGGATGTTGTGGAGCTCGGCGGTGACCCGGCCGAGATCGGAGAGCTGGTCGAGGAACCAATCCGGGTCGTGCTCGATCTTGTCGAGCGCGAGCTCCCAGCCGCCGACCGCGTCCGGGAGGAACTGCTGGGCGACGCCGAGCGTCGCCGCGAGCGGCGCGCCGTCGTAGTCGTACCAGCCGTGCAGCGGCGCGATGCTCGGGAACTCGCGCTGGGTGAGAAAGCGGAGGACCTCGAGCTCGGGGTTGATGCCGGGCTCAAGCTTGCGGAAGACCTTGAGCACAATCTGGTCGTCGATCACGATCGACGAGTTCGATTGCTCGACGCCCATCGCGCGCACCGTCGAGTCCTCGGACACGGACGCGAGGCCATCGGCCCGATGGAAGCTGAAGCGTCCCTCGGAGGCCTGGATCTCGTCCTCGGTGTCCATCCGCAGCACGAGCTCGAGCAGGCGGACGGGTTCGGCGAACGCGTCGTACGCGGTCCACTCCTTCGTCCGGGCGATCGGATCGTTGACGGCGATCTCGGTACGGATCAGCGACAGCGGCAGCTGGTAGAGCTCATGCGTGCCGGTCGCAAAGCGCGTCTGGACGAGCGCAAGGAACAGGAACGGAGCGTCGCGAAGGGTGACCCCCTCGACGATCTCGATCCCGGAGACGTGGCGGGACTTCGAGGCGTACCACCGCTGCTGCTGCACCCATTCGCGCAGACTCGCCTCGTCAAGACACTCGCGGATCTCGTCCGCGGGGATTTGCACAGGCTCACGCATCGCGCTCACGTTGTCCTTCCTCGACCAGCTCGAACCAGTAGAAGCCGCGCGGCGCCAGGGTCAGCAGGTACGGCAGCTCGCCGATCCGGGGGAACCGGGAGCGCCCGAACAGTTCGACCGGGTAGCGGCCCTTGTACTCGCGCAGATCGAGCTCCACGGCCTGCGCAGAACGAGCGACGTTGTGGACGCACAGCACGAGATCATCCTCGAACCGGCGTATGTGGGCGAAGATCCGCGGGTTCGACGGCTCGATCGGCTCGTAGGTACCGAACCCGAACACGGGGTGCTCCTTGCGCAGCGCGATGAAGCGATGCATCCAGCGCAACAGTGAGGTCGCGGTGCGCAGCTGCGCCTCGACATTGACGGCCTGGAAGCCGTAGACCGGGTCCATCAACGGCGGCGCGTACAGCTGGGCGAAGTCGGCGCGCGAGAAGCCGCCGTTGCGATCGCTCGTCCACTGCATCGGTGTGCGGACACCGTCGCGGTCGCCGAGGAACACGTTGTCGCCCATCGCGATCTCGTCCCCGTAATAGAGAACCGGCGAGCCGGGAAGCGAGAACAGGATCGCGGTCATCAACTCGATGTCGTCGCGGCCGTTGTCGAGCAACGGAGCCAGCCGGCGGCGGATCCCGAGGTTGAGCTTCATCCGCGGGTCCTTGGCGTACTCCGCGTACATGTAGTCGCGTTCCTCGTCGGTCACCATCTCGAGCGTCAGCTCGTCGTGGTTGCGCAGGAACAGGCCCCATTGGCAGCTCTCCGGGATCTCCGGCGTGTTGGCGAGGATCTCGTAGATCGGTGCCGCTTCCTCGCGGCGGACGGCCATGAACATCCGGGGCATGACCGGGAAATGGAACGCCATCTGGCACTCGTCGCCATCGCCGAAGTACTGCACGACGTCCGCCGGCCATTGGTTCGCCTCGGCGAGCAGCACCCGGTCCGGGTAATTCTCCTCGATCTCCTTGCGGACGCGCTTGAGGTAGGTGTGCGTCTCGGCGAGGTTCTCGCAGTTCGTGCCGTCACGCTCGTACAAATACGGCACGGCATCGAGACGGAAACCGTCGAGGCCGAGGTCGAGCCAGAACCGCAGGACGTCGAGCATCGCGTCCCGCACTTCCGGGTTGTCGTAGTTGAGGTCGGGCTGGTGGGAGAAGAATCGGTGCCAGTAGTAGGCACCGGCGGTCGCATCCCACGTCCAGTTCGAGGTCTCGGTATCGATGAAGATGACCCGGGCGTCCGGGTAGCGGTCGCTCTGATCGGACCACACGTACCAGTCGCGCTTGGGGGAGTCCGGGCTCGAGCGCGACTCCTGAAACCACGGGTGCTCCGAGGAGGTGTGGTTCATCACGAGGTCGGCGATCACCCGAATCCGCCGCGCGTGCGCGGCGTCGATCAGCTGGTGGACGTCCTCGACGGTGCCGTAATCCGGGTGGACCTGGGTGAAGTCGGAGATGTCGTAGCCGCCATCGCGCAAGGGCGAGCGGTAGAACGGCAGCAGCCAGATGCAGTCGATTCCGAGCCACTGCAGGTAGTCGAGCTTCTCGGTCAGCCCGCGCACGTCGCCCGAACCGTCGCCGTTGGCATCGAAGAACCCGCGCAGGTGGATCTCGTAGAACACCGCACGCTTGAACCACAGCGGCTCGGCCTCGAACCACTGGCGGGTCTGCGCCGTGGCCTCGGTGGAGGGGTCCGGGGGCGGCCGCTCGAGACGCGCCGCCGCGCGCTCGGAGGTGATCAGATGGGTGAGGGTGGGGGGGCCGACGGAGCTCATGGGTCGACGAGATTGATGTGAGCTTGCCGAACGCCGGGTTGGAGTCTGACGTAATTGGGTCCGATCCGCCACTGGAAGCGCTCGCCTGAGAGGAGATCCTCGACCGTGAACACCGGGGCCAGACCGAGGTGCGCCGGGACGATCGTCAGCCCCTCCTGAACGTCGTAGGGGTCGAGGTTCACAACGCAGATGATCGTGTTTGAGCCCGTCTGCTTGGCGTAGGCGATGAGCGCGTCGTTTGCGGTGTCGAGGAACGTGATGTTCGACAGCGAGTGCAGCGATTGGTTCGAGCGGCGGATCTCGTTGACGCGACGGATGAGGGGCAGCAGCGGCCCCTCGAGCCGACGCGTCTTGAGCTCGTATTTCTCCGAGTCGAGGTACTCCTCGGAGCCCTCGCGGACGGCGACGTTCTCAAGCGACTCGTAGCCGGAGTAGATCCCGTAGCTCGGGGAGAGCGTCGCGGCGAGGACGAGTCGCGCCTCGAACGCTCCCCGGCCACCGTGCTGGAGGTAGGCATGCAGGATGTCCGGCGTGTTGGCGAAGAAGTTCGGGCGGAAGTACTCCTGCTCCCCGGAGGAGGCAAGCTCGGAGACGTATTCGGTCAGCTCGTGGCGCGAGGTCTTCCACGTGAAGTAGGTGTAGGACTGGCTGAAGCCGATCTTCCCCAGATGCCGCATCACCGCCCGGCGGGTGAACGCCTCGGCGAGGAACACGACGTCCCGATCGCGAGCGTGGACCTCCCGGATCAACCACTCCCAGAACGCGAACGGCTTCGTGTGGGGGTTGTCGACGCGGAACCCCTTCACGCCGCAGTCGACCCAGTGGAGCACGACCTGAAGCAGCGCCGCCCACAGCGCGCGCCAATCCGGGGTGTCCCAGTTGACGTTGTAGATGTCCTGGTAGCGCTTGGGTGGATTCTCGGCGTACTTGAGCGTCCCGTCGGGGCGGCGGTGAAACCACTCCGGGTGCTCGGTCAGCCACGGGTGGTCGGCCGAGGCCTGGATTGCGAAGTCGAGGGCGATGTCAATGCCGAAGGCGCGCGCTGCCTTGGTGAGGCTGCGCATGTCCTCCTCGGTTCCGAGGTCGCGGGTGGATCGCGTGGTGCCCACCGCGCTCATCGCCGATCGCCCACGGCGACCCGGGATCGCCGGGCGCGGCGGTCAGCGCATTATTCGCGCCCTTGCGGTTTGTGTGCCCAATTGGGTGGATCGGCGGCAGATAGATGACGTCGAAGCCGAGATCGGCGAGCCGCGGCAGCTGCCGCTCGACGCCCGCGAGCCCGCCCCACGAGCGCGGGAACAGCTCGTACCACGCGCCGAACGCGGCCCGAGGCCGGTCGACCTCGATCGTCAGGGGCGGATCGATCGCGACCGCGCCCTTGCGCTCTTGATTGCGCTCGACGGTCTCGAACAGCTCGGGCCCGAGGGCGACGTCGTGCTTGGCGCTCTCCGGCACGGCCGGGTCCTCGATCGTCAGCAGCGCGTGTTCGATCAACGCCCGGTCACCGGGCTCCTTGGCCGCGGCCGCAGTGGCCATGAGCAGGAGAACGCCCTCGGACATCTCGCCCTCGAGGGCGTGCTGACCGGCGGCGAGCTTGCGCTCGAGCTCGTCACGCCACGTCCCGAACACGTCGGTCCACGCCTCGACCGTGTACTGCCAGCGACCGACGCGGTTGAGCCGCACCTCAGCGGCCCAGCGGTTGCCGCCGGTGTGCTCGTCGATCCGATGCATCTCAGCCTCGCGCCAGCGCTTCTCGCCCGGGCCGCGGTACTTGACGACGGCCCGCAGCAACTCGTGTCCGTCCCGAAACACGTCGGCCTCGACCCGGACCCGGTCGCCATCGACCCGCTTGGCCGGGTAGCGACCCCCGTCGACGACCGGCGTCGGATACTGGACGACGATGCGGGCGGGGGCGCGCCTCGGACTCGGCGTGGGGTCGTCCGCCGGAGGCTTGGTTTGGGCTCGGGTCGCGGGAGGCACACCCCGGAAGGTATCCGCATGGCTCGGTGAGGTAAACAGCGGTTGGTGATGATCCTGTGATGATGTATCCACGGACGTGTGGCATTCAGATGCATTTGACCTCCCTGCCGGGGGGGCGGCTCGGGCCGGAGGCGTACCGATTTCGCCGACTGGCTCGCCGCCGCCGGACAGTCGTGGTGGCAGGTGCTGCCGCTCGGCCCGCCTGACCGATACCGCTCGCCGTACAAGTCGAAGTCGGCGTTTGCGGCCTGGCCGGGGTTGCTGTCGGCGCCCGAGGCGCCGGTGTCGGCCGACGAGGTCGATGCGTTCGCGGCGCGCAACGCGTTCTGGATCGACGATTGGGGCCGGCTCGCGGGCGGGCGCCGCGCGATCGAGGACCAGGTTCGCTTCGACACCGAATGGGCCGCCTTGCGGGGATATTGCGAGGAGCGAGGGATCCGGCTGCTCGGTGACGTCGCCATCTACGTGGCGCCGGGGAGCGTCGATCACCGCGCCCACCCGAACCTGTTCCAGGACGGCTTCGTCGCGGGCGCCCCGCCGGACGCGTTTTCCGATGACGGACAGCTGTGGGGCAACCCGCTGTACGACTGGCCGGCGCTCCGGCGGCGCGGCTACCGGTGGTGGGTCGAGCGGGCGCGGCGGATGGTGTCGCTGTTCGACGTCGCCCGGATCGATCACTTCCGGGGGTTCGTCGCGTATTGGTCGGTGCCGGCTTCGGCATCGACCGCCGTCGATGGCCGGTGGCTGCGCGGTCCGGGGCGCGCCGTGTTCGACGCGATCGCTGATGGGATCGGCGGCTCGCTGCCGTTCGTCGCCGAAGACCTCGGCGTGATCACGCCCCCGGTCGACCGGTTGCGGGACGCGCTCGGCCTGCCCGGGATGCTCGTGCTCCAGTTCGGCTTTGAGCCGGACGTGCCGGGGAGCGTCCATCGTCTAGCGAACCACGTGACGAACCGGTTCGTCTACACCGGCACCCACGACCACGACACCGCGCGGGGCTGGTGGGAGGGCTTGGACCCGGCGCGGCGCGATCTCGTCCGCGCCGATCTGCGTGCGTTCGGGCTCGCCGACAGCGTCTCGCTGGAGCGCGAGCCGTGGTGGGCGCTCATCCGGCTCGCGCTGTCCTCGCCGGGGTGCGTCGCGATGATGCAGATGCAGGACGTGCTCGGGCTCGGCTCCGAGGCGCGGATGAACAACCCGGGGCGCCAGGGCGGTCAGTGGCGCTGGCAGCTGGAGCGGGGGGCGCTGACGCGGGCGCTCGCGCGGCGGTTGCGGGACGCGACGGCGGAGTCCGACCGGCTGCCTGGCGGAGGCTGAGGCGGGGCGCGTGGGGCCAAGCCACGTCAGAGGTGGCGGAGGCCCCACGGCCGATCCGCCCTACTCCGTGCGGAGCTTGATCCACGCTGAGCTGACCGCGGTCTTCGTCGCCCGGTAGGCGTAGGTCGCATCCCACCGCAACCGCTGCCGGCGGGTCGTCTCGTACCGGACCAGCGACGCGGGGTCGACCCTCACCGCCATCCCATCCGACGCCAGCACCGCGAGAGCCCGTTGCGCAATCGCGATCTGGCCGAATGCCGTCGGATGGACGTGGTCGACCATCACCTGGTTGCGCGCGCCGAAGTCGGTCAAATCGACAACGAGCGCACCGACCTCGCCCGCCACCGAGGCCACGATCGCGTTCAGCTCCGGCACCTTCGCTCCCGCGCGCGGCCGGCCCAGGTCAAGCGGCGCGGTCGCGGTCAGGACCCGATCGCAATGTCCCACCACGAAGGTCAGCGCCTCCCGGTAATCCCGCTCAAAGCGCACCGGATCCCAGTCGACCGAGCGCACGTCGTTGGCCCCGATGTATAGGCACCCGATGTCGTACCGCCCGCCCGCCGCGGCGCGCTGCCGGAACGCCGGAATCTGTTCGGCCAGCACGTCGGGAACCTGCGCTCCGTCCACCGCATAGGCGCTGTATGGGAGCCCCGTCGCGCGCGCCACCCACAGCGCCCAGGACTGCAATGCGACGCCCCATTGCAGCTCCCCGCCGCCGTTTGTGATCGAGTCGCCGAACGCGAGGACGCCGAGTGAGGGAGAGCCCAAGTGCGCGAGGGTACTGCTCTGCTGGATAATCGTGCGCGTGGAACCTCCCCAAGCCACGGCCTTCGACGGCCGCCAAGACCTCGAGCGCTCGATCGCGGAGCTGGCCGGCCGCCTGCCGAACCCGATCGCGTCGCTCGCCCGCCTCGCCTACAACTACCACTGGTCCTGGCAGCCCGGCGGTGCCGAGCTGTTCGAGGCCATCAGTCCCGGCCGGTTCGCGATCTCGAACAAGAACCCCGTCCGGGTGCTGCTGGAGGCCTCCCGGTCGGAGCTGAGCCGCGCCTCCAAGGATCAGGCGCTGCTTGATCGAGGCCACGAGCTGCTCGCCGCGCTCGATGCCGACCTCGCCGGCCCGCCCGGCGCGGCCGGGGTGCTCAACCCCGCCAACCCGGTCGCGTTCCTGTGCGCCGAGTACGGGATCCACGTCTCGCTCCCGATCTATTCGGGCGGTCTCGGGGCGCTCGCCGGCGACCTCGTCAAGGAGGCCTCGGACCAGGCGATCCCGCTCGTCGCCGTCGGGCTGCTCTACCGCAAGGGCTACTTCCGCCAGCGGATCGACGCGAGCGGCTGGCAGCACGAGTATTGGATCGACACCGATCCGGACCGACTCCCGATGGCGCTCATCACCGGCGCCGACGGTCAGCCGCTGACGATCACGGTGCCGATCTACGACGCGACGGTCACCGCCCACATCTGGCGCGCCGACATCGGACGCATCCCGCTCTTCCTCCTTGACACGGACACGCGGGAGAACGGGCCGGTCGAGCGCTGGATCACCGGCCGCCTGTACGTCGCCGATCCGGAGACCCGGCTCGCGCAGTACGTCCTGCTCGGGGTGGGCGGGATCCGGGCGCTGCGCGCGATGGGGATCGAGCCAGGCGTCGTGCACCTCAACGAGGGGCATGGGGCGTTCGCCCCGGTCGAGCTCGCGGCGACGGACCTCCTGGCGGGCAAGCCGTTCGACAGGGCGATCACGGCCGCGAGTCAGCGGACGATCTTCACCACGCACACGCCGGTGCCGGCCGGCAACGACTCCTACCCGGACGACCAGGTAGCCCGCGCGGTCGGCACCGTGGCGGACGAGCTCGACGTCGACATCGACGAGCTGATCTCGCTCGGCCGCACCGATCCGTCGGACGAGGAGGCCGAGGTCGGTGTGACGCAGGCGGCGCTGCGGATGAGTCGTGCCGCGAACGCGGTCAGCCGCCGGCACGGCGAGGTCGCTCGCGAGATGTGGAACGAGCTGTGGCCCGAGCGGGCCGTCAACGACGTCCCGATCGCGCACGTCACCAACGGGGTTCACATCCCGACCTGGATCGGGCCTGAGATCCGCGCGCTGCTCGACCGACACCTCGGGGAGGACTGGATCCGGCGCGCCGGCGATCCGGCGACCTGGGCCCCGGTCGACAAAATCGGAGACGAGGAGCTATGGGCCGCGCGCACCCGTCAGCGAGCCGCGCTGATCATGTACGCGCGGGAGCGCAGCGCTGCCGAGCGGCTCGGCCGCAGCGACACGCGGGAGTACGTCGAGTCCGCGCTGCGGGCGTTCGATCCCGAGGTGCTCACGATCGGCTTTGCCCGGCGCGTCGCCACGTACAAGCGGCTTGAGCTCCTCACCCGCGACCCGGCGTGGACGCTGTCGATCCTCGGCGGCAAGCGTCCGGTGCAGGTGATCCTCGGCGGCAAGGCGCACCCGCGCGACGAGGACGCGAAGCGAACCCTGCGCCACCTGTTCGAGCTCAAGCGCTCGCCCATCGTCGGCGAGCGCGTCGTGTTCCTCGACGACTATGACCTGAACTCCGCCAAGTGGCTCGTGCGGGGATGCGACGTGTGGCTCAACCTGCCGCGCCCGCCACTCGAGGCGAGCGGGACGAGCGGCATGAAGTCGGTCATCAACGGCGGCCTGCAGCTGTCGGTGCTCGATGGCTGGTGGGCCGAGGCGTGCGAGCACGGGGTCAACGGCTGGGGCCTCCCCGGCGACGTCGACCCGGACGAGGACTCGCAGGACGAGCGCACCGCCGAGGCGTTGCACAAGGTCATCACCAACCAGGTGCTGCCGCCGTTCTACGACCGTGATAAGCGGGGTCTGCCGACGCGCTGGCTCGCGCTGATGCGGGCCTCGCTGCGCACGCTTGGTCCGCAATTCTCCGCCAGCCGGATGCTGGCCGAGTACGTGGACGGGCCCTACCGCGGGGCGTAAGCTCCGGGAAGGATTCCGCTTGCGGCGGAGTCTTAATGGGCGCACAGTTATGTCCGCAAACGCCGATACCCCGGAAATCAAGGCAGAGGAAATGCGCGACGTGTCCACGCTCGCGGACGGGTCGATCGACCCTGAGCACCGCGACGCGGTCGAGGCGCGGATCGCCGCCTCGCCGGAATTGAGCGCGCTGTACGCCCGCGAGCGCCACGTCGTTGAGCTGCTCCACAGTGCGCGAGCGAGGGATCGGGCGCCGGCCTCGCTGCGCGCCCGGATCGAGGCTGAGCGGCCGAAGCGCACGGTCGCCGCCCGCCGTCGGTTCAGCTACGGCGGCGGTCTGGTCGGCGCGCTTGCCGTCGCTGCGCTCGCGATCGCGCTGCTGCTGCCCGGCGGCTCGCCCGGCGCACCCTCACTCAGCGAAGCTGCCTCGCTGGCGACGCGTGGTCCGGCGATGGCGGCGCCGGCGGCCGATCCGGATCAGCCCGGCAAACTCGAGACGCTCATCGACGGCATCTATTTCCCCGATTGGAGCCCGAAGTTTCATTGGCGCGCCAGCGGTCAGCGCACCGACACGATCAACGGCCGACGCGCGGTCACCGTCTACTACGACTGGAAGGGACACCGGCTCGCCTACACGATCGTCGGCTCCCCGGCGCTGAACACGCCGACCGCGCGCGTCACGACCCTGAGAGGCGTCGAGTTGCACACGCTCACCATGGGCGGTCGACTCGTCGTCACCTGGAAGCGCGGCAACAACACGTGCGTGCTGTCCGCCACCGGGATCCCCGCGGCCAAGCTCCAGAAGCTCGCCGCGTGGGAGGGCAGCGCGGCCTAGACCGGCCGCCAACCGTCTCGTTACCCGCGAGCCTACGACTCGCGCGCGTTCTCGGTCACGAGCGCCCGCGCCACGCGCTGCCGCGCGCGGTGCAGCCGGGTCGTGATCGTCGCCTCGCGGACGCGGAGGGCCTGCGAGGCCTCCCGGTAGGACAGCCCGACGACGTCGATCGCGACCAGCGCGTCCCGGAAGTCGTCCGGTAGCTGGGAGATCGCGGCGTAGAGCTCGGCCGACTCGAGTCGCGCTTCGGGCTGGACCGCACTCCGGTCCTCGACGAGGTCGAGCTCATCCGGCAGGGCCGTGGTCTGGGGCCGGCGCGCGGCTGTCCGCCGCTGGGAGAAGAACGTGTTGCGCAGCACGCGCAGCAGGTACCCGACGTCGTCCTCGGAGCGCAGGATCCGCGGCTTGCGGAGCACGCGGGCGAACGTCTCCTGGACGAGGTCCTCGGCTTCCTCCCGCGATCCGGCGAGTCCCCAGGCGGCGCGATACAGCCGATCGATGTGATCGCCGAGCGCCGCTGGGTCGAGTTGACGTTCGGGTGGCATGGGGGTGGCGCCCGGAGCATACGGCCGGGCGCCCACCCGGCCCAGCGAATTACGGCTCCGGGATCAGTCCTTCAGCTCAGAAAGCGGTCGCGGTGCCGGGCCGACGTACTTCGCCGTCGGGCGGATGAGCCGGCCCTCGCGCTTCTGTTCCAGGATGTGCGCCGACCAGCCGGCGGTCCGAGCGCAGGTGAACATCGGCGTGAACAGCTCCGGCGGCACGTGGGCGAAGTCGAGCACGACCGCCGACCAGAACTCGACGTTCGTCGCCAGCACGCGGTCCGGGCGACGCGCCTGCAGCTCGGCGAGCGCCGCCTGCTCGAGTGCCTCGGCGACCTCGACGCGGGGCGCGTTCAGATGCTTCGCGGTGCGGCGCAGCACCCGGGCCCGTGGGTCCTCCGCGCGGTACACGCGATGGCCGAAGCCCATCAGCCGCTCACCGCGGTCGAGCATGTCCTTGACGTAGCGCTCGGCGTCGCCCATCGCGGCGACGTCGTCGAGCATCTTCAGCACGCGTGACGGCGCTCCGCCGTGCAGCGGGCCGGACAGCGCGCCGACGGCGGCGCTGAGCGCGGCGGCGACATCGGCACCCGTCGAGGCGACGACCCGGGCGGTGAACGTCGAGGCGTTCATCCCGTGCTCGGCGGCCGAGATCCAGTACGCATCGATTGCCTCGACGTGCTTGGGATCGGCCTCGCCGCGCCAGCGGATCAGGAAGCGCTCGGCGATCCGGGTCGCCTTGTCGACCTCGCGCTGCGGCACCGGCGGCTGGCCGATTCCGCGGGCCGACTGGGCGACGAACGACAGCGCCATCACCGACGCACGGGCGAGGTTGTCGCGAGCCTGCTCGTCGGAGATGTCGATCAGCTGCCCGAACCCCCACTGGGGGGCGAGCATCGCCAGCGCCGACTGCACATCGACGCGCGGATCGCCGGAGTGAACGTAGAGCGGATGGGGCTCGGCGGGCGGCATGCCCGGGAGCAGTTGCCCGTCGACGAGCAGGCCCCACACCTGCCCGAACGGGACATTGCCGACGAGATCCTCGATGTCGACGCCGCGGTAGCGCAGGGCGCCGCCCTCCCGGTCGGGCTCAGCGATCTCGGTGGCGAAGGCTACGACGCCTTCAAGTCCCGACTGGACTTCGGCGGTTGCGGTCATCTCATGTTCTCCATGGCGCGGTAAAGGTCGGTCAACAGGCTAGCTACCGTAGGCTTCGAGCCGATGTCCGAGCTCATGTTCCGACCGGCGCTCGAGCTCGCCGAGCTCGTCCGCTCCGGCGAGATCTCCGCCACCGAGCTCGTGTCCGAGTGTCTCGGCCGGATCGAGGCGCTCGAGCCGACGATCGGCGCGTTCACGCATGTCGCCGCCGAATCGGCGCTCGCGACGGCGGCCGAGATCGGCGGTGGCGATGAGCGGCCGTTCGCCGGCGTTCCGATCGCCATCAAGGACAACCGGCCGGTCGCCGGGATGCCGATCACGATGTGCAGCGACCTGTTCGGCGACTTCACTCCCCACCATGACGCGTTCCTCATCCGCAGGCTGCGGGAGGCCGGATTCGTGTTCGTCGGCAAGACGAAACTGCCGGAGATGGGGATCCTCCCGACGACCGAGCCCCGACGCTTTGGCCCGACCCACAACCCGTGGGCGCTCGACCGCACGCCCGGCGGCTCGAGCGGCGGCTCGGCGGCGGCGGTCGCCGCCGGCATGGTCCCGATCGCCCACGGCAACGACGGTGGCGGCTCGATCCGTATCCCCGCCGCCTGCTGCGGCCTTGTCGGGCTGAAGGCGGCACGCGGCCGGATCTCGGTCGGCCCGGACGGCGGGCAGAGCTTCCTGACGATCGACGGCGTGCTGACGCGGACCGTCGCCGACACCGCCGCCGTGCTCGATGTGATGGCCGGCTACGAGCTCGGCGACGCGACCTGGGCGCCCGACCCGGCGGAGCCGTACGCCGACGCCGCGGGCCGCCCGCCCGGGCGGTTGAAGATCGGCCTCGCGCTCACCCCGGCCCTCGACGGCGCCGAGCTTGACCCCGTGTGCGAGGCGGCGGCCCGGGACGCGGCGGCGCTGCTCGAGTCGCTCGGCCACGACGTCGAGGAGACGACGCCCCCGTGGTCAGGGCTCAACCTGCTCCCGGACTTCACTCGCGCGTTTGGCCCGCAGATCTCCCAGACGACGCAAATCGCGGGCCGGATCGCCGGTCGCGAACCGACTGAGGATGACGTCGAGCCGCTCACCTGGGCGATCTGGGAGAGCTCGCGCGAGCACGACACCCTCAGCCTGCTCAGCGCGCAGACGCGGCTCGAACACGTCTCGCGCCGGATCGTCACCCACCTCGCCGACTACGACGCGGTGCTCACGCCCACGCTCGCGATGCGGCCCGTGAGGACCGGCGAGATCCACGGCCGCGGCCCCGAGCCGTGGGCCCACTACCGGCGCTCCGGTCACTTCACCCCGTACACAGCGATCGTCAACTGCACCGGCCTGCCGGCGATCACGGTGCCGCTCTACCAGGGCGAGGACGGTCTGCCGACCGGCGTCCAGCTCGTCGGGCCGCCCGTCCGCGAGGAGGTCATCCTGACGCTCGCGACCCAACTCGAGCAGGCGCTGCCGTGGATCGAGCGCCGTCCCGAGCTCGCCGCGGTCTGACTCAGCCGACGCCGAGCACGGCCCGCATCGGCTTCGGGACGACTCCGAGCGACTCGGCATCGGCCGTCCCCTGGCGGGAGATCATCGGGACCTCCATCAGCTCGGCCTCGTCCCACGTCGCGAACGCCGCCGGTCCCATCAGCAGCTCAACGAGCCCGAGCGAGCGCCGCGTCAGCGACGCCGGGATCCCGACGATCGGCCGTCGGCGGTGAAACGAGCTGAGCGCGATCTCGACGATCTGCCGGTGGGTCAGGGTCTCCGGCCCGGCGAGCTCGTACCGGGCGCCGTCGGAGCTCTCGGCGCGGGCGCCGCCGGGGAGCGCGGCCATCACGCAGTCGGCGACGTCCTCGGCCCAGATCGGCTGAAACGGTGCCCGGCCGCTGCCGGGGATCGGCATGACCGGCAGCAGCGACGTCCGCTGGAGCAGCCGTAGATAGGCATCGCCCGGCGAGTAGATGATCGACGGGGCGAAGATCGTGTGCGCGAGGCCGGATTCGACGAGCGCCCCCTCGGCAACGCCCTTGGCCCGCAGCAGCCGGGCCCGGCTGCGCGTTGACGCGCCGAGCGCCGAGAAGAACACGAACCGCCGCACGCCCGCGTTCTCCGCGGCCCGCACGAGCCGCCAGGTGGCGACGCCCGCGAGCTCCTCGATCGAGCCGCTGGGCTGGTCGCGGATCACCGAGGCGAGGTGCACGACGGTGTCGACGCCCCGCAGCGCGTGGCGGAACGAGAGGTGGTCGGAGAGGTCGCCGAGGGCGATCTGGACTCGCACGCGCTCGGCCCCGAGGCGTCGCGGATCCCGAACCAGGCAGCGCACCGGCACCCCTGCCGCCGTCAATCTGCGCAGCAGCGGTAGTCCGACGTTGCCGGTGGCGCCCGTCAGCAACAGCACGGGGCAGGAGCCTAGCGTGGTTACACGTCCGTAAAATGCGCCGCTCCCCTCCATTCGAAACGAGACAGGAAGAACCAAGACCTATGGCCTACGTGATCGCCGAGCCCTGCATTGGCACGAAGGACAACTCGTGCGTGGAGGTCTGCCCGGTCGACTGCATCCACCCGACGCCCGACGAGCCCAACTACGACGACGTCGAGATGCTCTACATCGATCCGGAGGAGTGCATCGACTGCGACGCGTGCGTCGAGGCCTGCCCGGTCGATGCCTGCTTCGCCGAGGATCAGCTCCCGGAGGAGTGGACGAAGTACGCGCAGATCAACACCGACTACTACGCGAACCGAAAGTAGTCACCGTCGGGACAAGAGGATTGGCTTTTGAGGAACAGGGGGTGTTCCCGAAAAGCCAATCCCGCGATCGGCTAGGCCATCGGCAGTGACATCCCGACCGGCTTCGGCGCGGCCGCCGGCGACGGCGCCTGCATGACCGGAAGCTCGAGCGGCGAGAGCGCGATCAGCCCGCGGGCGGCCTGATGGATCGCCTGCGCGGCCGGGTCATCGGGGTCTGAGAACACCAGCGGCGTGCCGGCGTCGGACTGCTCGCGCAGCGGCATCGTGAGCGGCACCTTGCCGAGCAGCGGCACGTCGAGCTCCTCGGCGAGCCGCTGGCCGCCGCCCTCGCCGAAGATCTGGAAGCGCTCGCCCGACGGCGTCATGAACCCGGACATGTTCTCGATCACGCCCGCGATCTCGAGCTTCAGCTTCGTCGCCATCTCGGCCGAGCGCCGCGCGACCTTCTGGGCGACCGGCTGCGGCGTCGTCACGAGGATGAACTTCGCCTGCGGCAGCAGTTGCGCGAGCGTCATCGACACGTCGCCGGTGCCCGGCGGTAGGTCGATCAGCAGGTAGTCAAGCTCGCCCCACTCGACGTCCTCGAGGAACTGCTGGAGCGCCTTGTGGAGCATCGGGCCGCGCCACACGACCGCGGCGTCCTCCTCGACGAAGAACCCGATCGACATCACCTCGATGCCATCGTGCGCGGTCAGCGGGATCAGTTTGCGCTCGGCGTTGACCGTCGGGCGCTCGGCACCGAGTCCGAACATGCGCGGCTGCGAGTAGCCCCACACGTCGGCGTCGAGCACGCCGACGCGCTTGCCCTCGCCGGCGAGGGCGGCGGCGAGGTTCGCGGTGACGCTCGACTTGCCGACACCACCCTTGCCCGAGCCGACGCAGATGACGTTCTTGACCGCCGCGAGCGCGCCCTCGGGCAGCGTCCCGCGGCCGAGCTTTTGGCCGAGGCTCTGCTTCTCCTGGTCGGAGAGCACATCGAAGCTGACGTTGACGCCGGTGACGCCGTCGAGCTCGCGCACGGCGGTCGCAACACCGGTCTGGAAGTGGCTGCGGATCGGGCAGCCGGCCGTGGTGAGCGAGACCATCACGTCGACGACGCCGTTCTCGTGCACGTCGATCGAGCGGACCATCTCGAGCTCGACGATGTCCCGACGCAGCTCGGGGTCGATCACGGAACGGAGGGCATCAAGTACTTGGTCTCGTGTAGGCATAAATCCGATTGTGACACACGGAATTGGCCGTCCCGGGCGGCCGTGATACACACGGGCGCGTGGCGGATCGAGAAGAGCTCGACGGGGGGAGCATCCGGGCGTCTGATCGCGACCGCAATCGGGCAGCCGAGGAGCTGCGGATTCACTGCGCTGAGGGCCGGATCACCGTCGAGGAGCTCGAACGCCGTCTCGAGCAGGTGATGGCGGCCGAGACGATCCACCAGGTCGCATCGGCCGTGTATGACCTTCCGCAGGTGCGAACGGCGCGGGCCGCGACGCAGGGTCCCCGGAAGGTCCGTGTCGGCCCCCCGGGCATCCGTCCGTTCACCCAGCGAATCGTCGTGCCCACGTCGGCCGAGCGCACCCGGGTGATCGCGCTCGACACGATTGCGCCGGGGTTGAATGGCATGGGCTACGAGCTGAGGCAGCAATCGGCAACCGAGCTGCGGTTCGAGCGCAGTCAAAAGGAGCGAATCGTGATCGCGCTCGAGGCCACCGGGCCGGTGACACGCTGATGATCGTCCACGGGCGCGCGCCACGGTCGGTGCGCAAAACGTTCGCCCGATTGAGCTTCTCCTAGCCGGTTCTACTGGAGCATCAGACGGGCCGTGATGCGAAGTCTGGCGTTTGAACTCGACCCCGGCTCAACCCTGATCCCCAGACCTTAAGGACCGACGGGGCGCCACTTGCGTGACGCCCCGGCGGTTGAGGGAGGAGAGGGTGCTGCATTCGCCGGCGAGGTTATGAGGCCGGCGAACCTCTCCCGCGGTCCGGCCTCTCCTGATGCCGGTGCGGGGTAAGCCTTGGTGGGCGGTCGGTTACCCGAGGCGCTCCTGGGCCGTCGAAACGATGTCCTGCGCGCGCTTGCTGACGACCGAGGACTGCTTCTCGAAGTCCTTGCGGACCGCGCGGACCTCGCGCTCGAGACGACGGCGGTTCTGCTTGACCGTCCGCTCGACGCGGGAGCGGCGCTGACGCAGCTCGCGCTCGACGCGGGTGCGGGTCTTGCGCACCTGGCGCTCGAACCGGTTGCGCGCCGTGGCGCCGCGGCGCTCGTAGCGCTTGAGCTCACGCTCGACGCTGGCGCGGGTGCGGTACTTGGTCGCCAGACCCTTGACGGTCGAGACGAGGTTCTCCTGGGCGAGGATGGTGGCGCCGACTGGGACGAGGACCGCCCGCTCAGCGATCTCCTGGATGTGCTCGACCTGCGTCTTGGGCTGGGTCGAAGTCGTGGTCGCCTTGCGCGCAGTCGACCCCGCCGGCTTCCGAGCCGACGTGCTCTTGCGGGTCGTGGCGGAACCGTGTCCGCTGGGGGTGCTGCTGCTAGTGGTAGCCATGGGTTTGCTTCGCTCCCGTAGGAATGAGGATAGTAGGTCTAAGTTCTCTTGCGGGGCCCGAATATGGTCGAACATGTGTTTGTAAACCGCTAGCCGTCCTTCGTTACAGTCCTCAGAGTCCCCGTGATCGGAACGCACACCCACTACGCACGCAGCGGCGACGCGAGCATCGCCTATCAGGTGGTGGGTGAGGGCCCGATCAATCTCGTGCTCATCAACGGCCCGGCGTCCCATCTCGAGCTCGTGTGGGAGGAGCCGTCGACGGCACGGTGCCTCGAGCGGCTCGCCTCGTTCTCTCGGCTCGTGCTGTTTGACCGCCGCGGAACCGGATTGTCTGACCCGGTGTCACAACCACCGACGCTCGAGCAGCAGATGGACGACCTCGGCGCGGTACTCGACGCCGTCGACGTCGAGCAGGCGGCGCTGTGGGGCGCCGGCGACCTCGGCCTCTCCGCGCTGTTCGCGGCGACGTACCCGGAGCGGGTGACTGCCCTCGTGCTCTCGTCGGTCGCGCCTCAGGGCGGGGCGACGCTGCGGCCCGAGGTCCACGAGCAGATGCTCGACGCGATCGAGAACCACTGGGGCGAGGGCACGCTGCTCGAGATCTACGCCCCGAGCCAGGTGGGGAACGCGAGCTTCGCCGCCTGGTGGGGGAAGATGCAGCGCTCGTCGGTGAGCCCGGGCATGGCCCGCCAGCTGATCGACATGGTCGCGCAGACCGATCTGCGCTCCGTCCTGCCGACGATCCAGACCCCGACGCTCGTCACTCACCAGAGCGGCGACCGCTACATCCCGGTGGAGATGGGGCGCGAGGTGGCGTCACTCATCCCGGCCGCGCGGTTCATCGAGTACCCCGGCGAGGACACCTACGCCTGGGTCGGGAACCCCGGCATCGACGACGTCGAGGAGTTCCTGACCGGCCGGCGCGGACCGACGGAGATCGACCGCGTGCTCGCGACCGTCATGTTCACCGACATCGTCGGCTCGACCGATCACGCCTCGACACTCGGCGACGGCCGCTGGCGACGCGTGCTCGACGAGCACAACGCGCTCGTCCGCCACGAGCTCGAACGCTGGCGCGGCAATGAGGTCAAGACCATCGGCGACGGCTTCCTGGCCACCTTCGACGGGCCCGCGCGCGCGGTCCAGTGCGCGGCCAGCATCGTCGACGCCGTGCGCGCGCTCGGTCTCGAGATCCGGGCCGGCCTGCACACCGGCGAATGTGAGCTCGTCGGACGGGACGTCGCCGGGATCGCGGTGCACATCGGCGCGCGCGTGCTGGCGAACGCCGCTCCCGGCGAGGTGCTCGCGTCGAGCACGGTCAAGGATCTCGTCGTCGGCTCTGGGCTCCGGTTCGACGACCGCGGCATGCACACGCTGCGCGGCGTCCCGGACGAGTGGCACCTCTACGCGCTCGAGCGATGAGCCGACTCGCGGCCCGGTCCATCCTCTAGCCCGGTTCGCTGAAGCCACGCCGACGGGTTGTCGATCTCGGCGAGGGTCGGCAGCGCCTCGGGACTCGAGAACACGTGGGACAGGGCCTCGGGACCGGCGGCCTCGACGACCGCGTCACAGAAGATCTTCCCCCGCTCGTACTGCTTGAGCTTCATCTCGAGCCCGAGCAGGCGGGCGACGAGCCGGTTGAGGCCCGACTGCGACTTGCGCCGGCGGTCGATCGCGGCGCGGAGCTTGGGCAGCGAGGGCAGCAGGTCCGGCGCGACGGCATCCATCACGTGCTCGGCGTGCCCCTCGATCACCGCCATCACCGCCTGGACGCGATCAAGCGTGTCCCGTTCGGCCTTGCTCGTCACGATCGAGATGAGATCGCCCTGGCGGAGCGCGCCGAGGACGCGCTTGACCTCGTCGCCGCTCGGCACGCGGAGCTTGCGCGGGGTGTCGATCCGGACCTCGGCCTGCTTGAGCAGGTCGCGCACGAGCCCGGCGACGTGGGGGTGCAGCCAGGGCACGCCGGCGAACTGGACGGCGTGGGTGACCTCGTGGAGCGTCACCCACGTCATGAACTCGCGCTCGTCGGCGCCGAACGCCTCGACCGCCTGACCGAGGTTCGGGAGCACGAACAGCAGTCGCGGGGGCCGGTCCTCGACGGCTTCGTCGAGGAGCACGAGCTCGTACTGGCCGAGCACCCGTTGCCCGAGGTAGCCGACGACGACCCCGACCTCGGTGGACAGAACGAATCCGACTCCGAGCTGGATCGCGGGCTTGAGCGGACCGAGGCCCGTGTTCGCCCGCTCGAGGACCGGGTCGAGCAGGAGACGCATCGAGGCGAGGTTGCTCGTGACCCATTCGCGGCGGCTGATCCCCTCGGGAGGTGGGATCGGACGCGCGGGCTGCAGCCCGGTGTACGCGACGACCCGCTTCTCGGCCTCGGCAGCGAGCTCCGGCAGGTCCGCGTCGGGTGCCTGCGCCTCTCCGGTGCCGGCGACGAACGCGGCGATCCGCTCGGCGATGATCCAGTCGATCATCTCGTCATCGCCGCGAGTTGGCCGAGCGTCTCCGGCGTGCGCGCAGCGCACACGTGGGACGTGGGTTCGGTGTTCAGCGGGGCGCCGAGTGGCTCCTCATGGGCGGGGAAGCTCACGTGGCCGCCGGCCTCGCGGACGATCAGCTGCCCGGCCGCCGAGTCGACCCCGCGGGCGCGGCGCAGCGAGACCATCCCGTCGAACCGGGCGGCGGCGACCTGGCAGAGCGAGGACGCGATCGTGCCGAGCGCCCGGAGGCGGTACGCGGCGCCCTGGAGCTCGTCAATCGATGCCGCCACCCAGCGCGGATCGGCGGACTCGATGCCGAGCACCTCGAGCCGGCCGTCGCGGCTGCGCCGCTCGCCGAGCGTGGGGTCAAGGCGGGCCCCGTTGAGGTAGGCGCCGTCACCGCGGCGCGCCCACCACTCCTCCCGCGGCCCGAAGTCGTAGACAAAGCCGAACTCGACGTCCGCCATCGTGTCCCCGTCGGCGACGGCGATCGACAGCGCGTGGTGGGGGAGTCCGCGCTTGGCGTTGAGGGAGCCGTCGATCGGGTCGATGATGACGCGGACGCCTGGGTCGCCGTAGTCGATCTCGCCGCGCTCCTCGGACAGCGCCACGAACCGATAGCCGTCCGTGCTGAGGAGATCGAGCTGCGCGAACACGACCGACTCGGCGGACGCGTCGATGACGAGCGTGCGGTCGCCGCCACTGCCCCGTGAGCCGGTCTCCTCGGCTCGCTCGGCGATGCTCGGCCGCGCCGCGAGCACGTCAGTGAGCCCCCGCACGGCGCGGCGGCAGGCGGTGAGCCAATCGGCGTCAAGGGCGGAACGGGTGGACGTCATCTCATACCTATGCTGTCAGACGTGCCTGAGGAGCCTTCTACCCCATGGAGTGAGGCCGTCAGCCACGCCGGAGGGCCACTGCTGATTCTCGGGTGCGCGGGGAGCGGCAAGACGAGCGTGATCGAAGCGCGGTTCTGCCGGCTGATCGACGACGGCGAGCGGCCCGAGTGCGTGCTCGTGGTGGCACCGTCGGCGGGCCGCGCCGACGCGCTGCGAGTGCGGCTCGAGGCTCGCCTGTCGCGCGGGTACGAGGAGTTGCACGTGCTCACGCCATCCGGGCTCGCGGCGTGGGCGCTTGGAATCGCCGCCGGGGGCGAGACCGATCTCGATGCGACGACGCTGAGCGCCGGCGACCGCCTGGCGATGCTGATCGAGCGGATCGATGAGCTGACCGTTCAGCACCACGACTTCGGGGGGCGCGTCAACGCACTGTTTGGCGCGTTCGTACGGCGGATCGACCGCTGCAAGGCGGAGCTGATCGACGCCGAGACATACGCTGCCTGGGCGGCCGGCCTCGGCGACGGCGATGGAACGGCGCCGCTCGAGCAGGAATTCGCCGAGGTGTACCGCGCCCACGAGCGGATGCTCGCCGATGCCGGCGCCCGCGACGAAGGTGATCTGATGCGCGACGCCCTGCGCGCCGCCGCGGACCATCCCGCGATCGCCCAGCGCTTCACGCACGTGCTCGTCGACGATGCGCAAGAGCTTGAGCTCGTCGCGGCGCGCCTCGTGTGCGGGGTTGCCGGTCCGGCGGCGGATCGGCTGACGGTCGCCGCCGATGTCGCCGCGTCGCTGCGCCGCTTCCGCCGGGCGGGGGCGGCCGCGATCGCCCCGTTCGAGTCCCTGCCCGGCGTGCGGGTGACACGGCTCGAGCGATCGGAGCGCTGCCCGGTCCAGATCGCGCGCGTCGCCGGCGCGGTGCTCGGCGCGCCGATGATGGGGTCGGCGGCCGGAGGTGGGACCGTGAGCTTCTGGCGGGCGGCGAACGACCGCGCCCAGGCCCAGGCGGTCGCCGCGGAGATCGAGCGTCTGCTCGGGCGTGAGGGCGTCGATCCGGGCGACGTCGCCGTGCTCGTCCCGGAGATCTCGCGGGAGGGGCAGGCGGTTGCGGTTGCGCTTGAGGAGCGGGCGGTGCCGCACCGCCTGATCGGCGAGGCGGCGTTCTTCCAGCGCGCGGAGATCCGCGACGTGCTCGCGTGGCTGCGGCTGCTCGCCGATCCCTCCGACGCCGCCGCAGTCGTCCGTGCGCTCGCGCGCCCGCCGATCGAGCTGCGCTCGGTCGACATCGCGCGGTGCACGCAGATCGCCCGCCGGCGAAAGCTCGACATGGTCGCCGCGCTTGCGGCGGCGACGGAAGCGCCCCAGGTGCCGCCAGAGGCCCGCGAGCGGATTTTGATGTTCCTGAAGCTGTACCGCTCGGGCGCGGCGGCGATCGACACGACCCGTCCCGACCTCTATGTGCACCGGCTGATCGACCGGCTCGGGCTGCGCCGCCAGCAGCTGTTCGCCGCGCAGGCGGACGTCGTCGAGCGGTTGCGGGCGCTGGCGCGGTTCGGCGAGCTCGCGTCGGCGTACGTGCGGCGCAAGGCACTCGCGACGCCGCGGGAGTTCGCCCGGTCGATAGCGGCGGTCGCCGACTTCGGCCTGCGCGAGCAGGAGGAGCCGGTCATGCGTGGGGCGGCGGCCGTGCAGGTGGTCGGGCTCGACGGGGCGGGCGGGCTCGATGCAGCGCACGTGTTCCTGATCGGGCTGCACGGTGGGGTGACTGTTCCGGCGCCCGAGCCGGTGCCGGACGCGCTGTTGCCGGACGCCGCGTCGGTGCCGCCCGACGACGAGGCCGGCCGGGAGCGCGGGTTGCGCCAGGCGCTCTACGTCGGCGTGACGAGGGCGCGCGAGCGGGTCGTGGTCTGCTACCCGGCGTTTGGCGATCGGGGCGATGAAGTGGCGGCGCTGCCTCTGATCGAGGCGGCGCGCGGCGGGCTTGGCGTTGACTGGGAGGACCAGGAGGAGGAGCTGTTCGGGCCCGCCGAGACGCTCCACTCGACCTACCGGCTGCTCCGCGACGAGCTGCTCGAGGGGACGATGCGCACGGCGGGACGGCTCGGCGAGCTCCGCTTCGACACCGACCTCGACATCTCGCATGCGGTCGTGCGGTATCTCGAACTGCTGAAGGTCGCGGCGCTGATCGCGCGGCCGGACGGGCAGAACGTCGCCGAGGCGCTGCGCGATGTCAACTCGCGGATTCTCCAGGCCGTCACCGCTGAGCAGCGGGAGATCTTCACCTCGTCGGCGCTCGATGACTATCTGCTCGACGCCGAGCGCGACGCCCGCCGGCGCGCCAGCGTGATCGCCGCCCGGGACGAGCCCTCACTGGAGGCGTTCCTGCCTCGGCGCGGGGAGGGGGTCGTGCTGTCGGCCTCGGATATCGACACCTACCGGACGTGCCCGCTGAAGTACAAGTTCGCGCGGGTGTTTCGGATCCCGCAGGAGCCGACGCTCCATCAGCGCTTCGGGATCGTCGTGCACCAGGTGCTCGAGCGCTTCCATTCCGGCGACGGGCCGCCCGGGGGGCTACCGGAGCTGCTCGGACTGCTCGATGCCTCGTGGCGGCGGGGCGGCTTCGGCGATTCCGAGGAGGAGCGCCAACTCCGGGGCAAGGCGGCGGCGGCGTTGAGTCGTTACCACGAGCGCTTTCAGACCGAGGAGTGTGAGCCGGTGTGGTTTGAACGACAGTTCACGTTCAAGCTCGGGCCGCACCTGCTCCGCGGCCGGGTCGACCGCGTCGACCTCCTGCCGAGCGGCGACTACGAGCTGATCGATTACAAGACGGGCCGCCCGAAGACCGCCGCCCAGCTCGCCGACGACGTCCAGCTGTCTCTGTACGCGGTCGGCGCGCGCGAGGCGTGGGAACTCGACGCCTCCCGCCAGGCCTACTACTACGTGCTCGACGATGAGAAGGTAAGCGTCCCGCTCGACGACGGCGACCGCTCGGAATGGATCACGGCCGTCGCGATGGAGGTCGCCGAGGGCATCCTCTCGCAGGGCTTTGAGCCGACGCCGTCGTACTCAGCGTGCTCGATCTGCGATTACCGGTTGGTGTGTCCGGCGGCTGAGCGCTAGGCGGTTGTCCCAGCCGTGCGCGGCGGTTTTGAGACTGCCTCTAAGGCCCTACGGGGCCGCGACCCGGGCCCGGGGGCTCGTCGCCGCCGCGCTGGCGCAGGAACCGCTGGAGGTCACGGGCGATCGTCTCCCCGGATGGCAGCGGCCCGGTCTCGTCATCCTCCTCCTCGCCGGCGGCCTGCTCGAGCCGCTCGACGAACGCCTGCACGTCCGGGTCACTCTGCACCGCGAGGTTGACCTGCCGCTCGTAGTCGGCGGCGGCTGATTCAAGTTCGGACCCGTCAACAGCGACTCCGACGAGCCCCTCGAGCTTGCGCACGAGCGCGAGCGCCGCCTTCGGGTTCGGCGCGGCGGCGATGTAGTGCGGCACGGCCGCCCACAGGCTCGCCGACGGCAGGCCGGCGTCCATGCACGCCGCGTGGAGCACGCCGATGATCCCGGTCGGGCCCTCATAGGTCGACGAGCTCAGCCCGAGGCGGGAGACGAGCGCCGGATCCGAGGCGAACCCGGTCACCGACACCGGACGGGTGTGGGGCACATCGGCGAGCAGCGCGCCGAGCGTGACGACGAGTTGCACGCCGATCGCCTCGGCGACATCGACGATCAGCCGGCTGAACGTCCGCCAGCGAAACGACGGCTCGCTGCCGGAGAGCACGATCAGATCACGCGGCGCACGCGGGATCCGGACCTCGTAGAGCTCGACATCGGGCCACACGATCTGTCGCGTCTGGCCCTCGGACAGCCGGATCTGCGGCCGGGTCGCCTGGAAGTCGTAGAACTCCTCGGGATCGATCGAGGCGAAGCGGCGCCCGCCGAGGGCGGTTCCGACGAATGTCGCCGCCGAGGACGCCGCGTCAGCGGCATCGTTCCACCCCTTGAAGGCGCAGATGAGCGCCGGGGCCCGCAGACCATCTGGGCGATAGTCCCATCGCAACGGCTGCATCCGGTTCACCGTACATCATGCGCACATGGCCCCGGGACAGACCGTGAGCGTGCTCCGACCAGGCGAGGAAGTCCGCGGCGTCTTCGCGTGCGTGCGCAAGGATCGCCTGACGTCCCGGACCGGCTCGTCGTATCTGGCGCTTGAGCTCCGCGACCGGACCGGCACGATCACCGCGCGCGCGTTTCGCGACGCGGACCAGCTCGCGGGGCAGTTCGAGCGCGGCGACCTCGTCTTGGTGCACGGGCGGGTGGAGCGCTTCCGCGACGAGGTGGTGCTTGAGGTCGACCAGGTCACGCGCGCGGAGGACGTCGACCCGGCCGCGTTCCTGCCGTCGACCTACCGGGACATCGATGAGCTGGACGGCTTCCTCGAGCACCTCGCCAGCGAGGTGTACGACCGGGGGTATCGGTCACTGCTCGACGCGCTACTCGGCGACGGCGAGCTGCGCGCCGCGTGGCGCCGGGCGCCGTGTACGAGGGGCGCACACCACGCGTATCTCGGCGGCCTGCTCGAGCACACCGTCGCGGTGGCGACGTTGGCGCACGAGGTGAGCGCCCAGCATCCCCGGCTGAATTCCGACCTGCTGCTGACGGCGGCGATCGTCCACGACCTCGGCCGGACCCGCGAGTTCAGCTACGCCGCCGAGATCGGATTGACCGAGGAAGGTCGGTTGCTCGGGCACATGGTGCTCGGCGAGCGGCTCCTGTCCGCGTTCGTCCGACGGCCGGACGTGGCGCTCGACCGCGACCGCGAGCTCGCGCTGCTCCACTGTGTCCTCTCGCACCACGGGCCGTCGTCGGCTCCCGGCGGCCGGTTCGCCTCGGCAGAGGCGCTCGCGCTGTATCGACTGAACGCGCTCGATACCTCCGTCAAGGGCGCCCTCGAGGTGGGGCTGGACGGCGGTCCGCCTGCAGGGGCGGCCGGGCGCTCGGGGTAGCCGGCTCGGCGCGGCTCGGCCATCCTGGAGGTGTTGGCGGGCCCGCTGCGCGGGCGCCGCGGGGGCGCGCCGGAACAACGCGCCAAATCGCGTGCGCTGGTTCGGTCTGGGCGCCAAACTCCCCCTCAGGCGGAAGACCGCGCCCGAATCCCGCGAGGGCGTCCGATTTGGCGCGTCTTTCCGCCGATCTCGGCGGCAGCCTCTTGGCGAAAGGAATTCGCCAAATCGCCCGCAGTCCGCGGACCCTGGCGCCTTTGTTTCCGTGACGGACACTTTTTCGCCCCGATCCGTCGGCGTCACGCGATGTGGCGACTTTCTTCCGGTGCCGCGCAATCACGACGAGGACGCCCCACGTCGTAGCATCACCGCCGGCGCGGCACGGGCCTGGTGGCCCATCCGGTCTTCAAAACCGGTAGGGCCGGGCAGCCCCCGGCTTGGAAGGTTCGATTCCTTCGCCGCGTCGTTGAGGCAAATTCAGGTTCTAGCAGGCAATTGCGGCCACATTCGGGCTGCAAGGGCTACCCGCTCCGATGGGTCAGCACGGGCCAGCCCAGGCCCTCATATTGGCCCCGTCGTTCCCCCAGCCGTTCCCCCGAGCGAATGCGCCGAGGGGCGAAGACGGCCATCGGAAGGAACGGCTCGCCGGCACGAGTTGCCATAGCGCCAGAGCGCCGTTCTGTCACGCCGGAGGTCGCGGGTTCGAGTCCCGTCGCTCCCGTAAGTCATAGCGAGTCAGATCGCGCCAGCAGCAGGGCTTTTGCGTGCAGCGCAGAGCCTGGCGTTCGCCACCGCAAGCCACCGGAAGTCAGGCCGCGCCAGAAAAACGGTGACCAAAACGGTGACCACCAGCGGCTGCCGAGAGCGCTGGTCCTGCGGTGAGCGACCGTCGCGCATGGCTGGCCGAGTGGTGCCCGGAGTGCCGGGCGGCGCCTGGGACGCGCTGCCGGGATAGGCACCGGTATTCATACAACGCCCGTTGCGGGCCGGCGGCGTGTCTGCACGTGGCCCGCGGATGGCGGGCGCGGCGCTGTCCGATATGCAAGGCGCTGCCGGGCGACCTGTGCCACACACCTTCGGGTCGTGAGGCTTCCCAGCCGCATACGGCCCGGCTGCGGCCTGGGCGGCGCGAGCTGGCGGCTCGCCGGGCTGTGTGGGAGGAGCTCGCGCGTCGCGGCGCGACGGTCGCGGTCGTTCCGTTCTCGGGTCGCGCTGGCAGCGGCGGAAGGACCGGAACGATCACGCTCAGTCGCCTCGAGGGCGATGAACTCGTCGACGTCGAGCGATGGACGGGTCGCGACGAGCTGGCGCTGGCGCTCGCGCTCGAGGGGCCCGTGTGGGACCGGTACGCCCAGTTCGCTGGCCATCCTTGGATCCGCGGCACCGTCACATGGACGCTCGCTGACCGCTGCATCCTGATCGCCGGTCAGCGTGGCGGCGAAGCGTTCGAGGAGGCGCTCGCATGAGGCCTCGCGCAGGCCGTGGGCCGCGCGCCTACGGCGATCTCGGCGCTGGCGCCGACGCTGCTGGGCGACAACAGCGCGAAGCGTCGCCCGAGCGTGGTCGGCGGTGCAGGCGATCTGCGGGCGCGGGCGGCTCGGAGGTGGTGTCCGCCTGCAGAGGGCCACCGCACGGTTGTCGTCGGAGACGAGAAAGACCGGGTTCGCGGCCCGGTCTTTCAGAACATAGGCGCCTTCCAGCGCCGCACAAGATCAGTACGGGCAGTGTAGCCGGAGGGCGGATGGAATCGCGACCGGCGGCGAGTCCTGCTCCGTGCGTCCTCGCTGAGGTCATCGCGAGCCCCGCCTTTGCGGTGTTGGCGATGGCTTTCAGCCACAGCGACCTCGGCACGCCGGTTACCCCATCCTGGCGTGACCACTCGTGCCCGTGCACGTCGGCGAAGGAGACCAAGCGCTCCTCCCCTCACGGCCGCCCGCACTTCGTACCACTGCGCGGCCGCCATGGCGAGGATGCGCGGGCAACTTCAGGACGGGCGTTGCGATGAGCGTCACCGCGATCGCTGCCGCGCTAGCGCGCGAAGATCTGTCCGCGGGCGAGCGTTTGGTGATGTTCTCGTTGGCGAGCTTCGCGAACCGCGAGAACCGAGCGTGGCCGGGCGCGCCGGCGGCGGCGGCGCGAGCAGGGCTAAGCCGAAGCCGTTACTTGCAAGCCCGCGATCAGCTAGCGCGGCGCGGCCTCGTCGTGGTCGAAAACACGGCGACGGGTCGGGGGCGTGCGAGCACGCTCTCCTTGAGGTTCGCCGACGAGGGCCCCTGGTCGGAGCGCGAGATCAACGCGCCGCTGTTCGAGGCGGCGCTGACGTACAGCCACGCTCGAGGCCCAGCAAGGCTGCTACTGGCAACGATGGCTGCGCTCGCGAGCGAGGAACGCGTCATGACCGACCTCACGACCGAGCAAGTGTGCAGCGCTGCCGGGCTCGGAGACAGGAGCTACCGGCGTGCGCGCCAAGCGCTGCTCGCATCAGGCGAGCTGATGCTGCTCAGCGGCGTCGGCGGGCGCGGGAACGCGAACCGTTGGGAGCTCTCCGACCCGCGGCTGCTCGCCGGAGAGTCCGGCACGTCGCCGGCAGGTCGTCGCGTCCCTCCCCCGGCGGGCGTACGACCGCTGGTCGCTCCGGTTGCGGCGTCCGTCCCTGCGATGAGCGACGAGTCGTCCGCCAGCTCTGATCTCGGGCGGGTCCAGGCTGCGGGAAAGGGCGGTCAGGATCAGACGCTTTCTCTCGCGAACCGTCCAATCCTGGCCGGGGTTTGCGACGTAAAGGGCGGTCACGATCGGACCCTTTCGCCCCGGAACCGTCCGGTCCCGACCGGGGTTTCGGGTGCAAAGGGCGGTCAGGATCAGACACTTTTCGGCGCGACCGAGGAGAAAACCCCGGCAAAAAGGGCGGCAAAAACCCCGGCAGAAACCCCGGCACGCAACGCCTGCGCGGGGAAGGAACCCCAGAACCCCAGAACCCCAGAAGACCCCCCCAGCCCCCCTGAAGGGGGGAGCCCGCCGGACTCGGTCATCGTCGAGCAGGCGTACGTCACCGAGCGCGGTCGCAAGCGCCGCCGCGCCGTCCGCGTCGACCTCGCGGACGTCCGCCGAGGCCTCGGGCTGCCCGTTTGCGACGACCGCGGCGATTGGGAGGGAATCCGGAGGTTGCTCTTCGACGCTGTTGGCGAGAGCACGTTCGCGATCTGGCTCGAGCCGCTCGAGCTGATCGCGATCGACACCAGCGGAGCGCTAGTCATCGCGGCGCCGCCGCAGACGGCGTCCTGGGTGCGGGAGCGGTTCGGCCGTCTGATCGCCCGGTGCGCTCAGCGCGTCGGTCGTGAGCTCCGACTTGCAGATGAGCCCGAGCGCATTGCGCTCGGACGCGATGACGGACGCCGCGCCGCGAGTGCGCGGGCGCTTGAGATCAACCGGAAGGAGGTGTCGTGATGTTCCTCGTGATCGCACAGCAAAAGGGTGGAGTCGGCAAGACAACGACGGCTGCGAATCTCGCAGTGCTGCTCGCACGGCAGGGTCAGCGGGTGCTGGTCGTCGACACGGATCCCCAATTCGCGCTCACCCGCCAGCTCGGGCTCGAGGTCCGCTCGCTGGGGGTGAACCTGGTCGACGTTCTCGCCGGGCGTGCAGCCGCGTCGGACGCGGTCGTCGCCGATGTTCACGGTCTAGATGTGATCCCGGCGGCTCGCGAGCTCGCCGGCGTCGAGATGAGCCTCGTCGGAGAACTCGGCCGTGAGCGCTTCCTCTGCGACGCGCTCGAACCGGTGCGTGATGGCTACGAGCACATCGTCATCGACACGCCGCCGAACCTCGGGCTCCTCACGGTCAACGCGCTCGTCTGCGCCAATCGCGTCGTCGCTCCGGTGAGTGCTGAGGACGAGGCCTCGTTGCACGGGATCCTCGAACTGCAGCAAACCATCTCGAGGCTGGCCGAGCGGCTCGGCTTGCCAGCGCCGGCGCTCGTCGCGTTGCTAACCCGCTGGCAGCGAAACCGCATCAGCAGTCGGAGCGCGGAGGACCAACTCCGAGCAGCGGGCCTCCCCCCGTAGCGCGCATCCCGTCCCGATCGGCCATCATCGCGCGAGCGGCAGCACGCAGGGTGCCGTTGGCCCTCAGCGAGCCAGACAGCTCTCCCGCCCTGGCCTACCAGCACCTGGCCGACCTGTTGCAAGGGGTGAGCGCACGATGAGTCCGACACCGAGGCGCGCCCTGACGATCGACGATCCAGTCGGCGGTCGCGAAGCGTGCCACGTGGCACACCCGCCAGAGTCCGGCGAGACGGACGGTGGCCTGCGGCAAATCGCAGTTCAGGACATACACCCGAACCCCGACCAGCCGCGGAAGCGCTTCGACGAGGTCACCCTCAGCTTCCTCGCCGACTCGATCCGCGAACGTGGCGTGCTGCAGCCGATCATCGTGCGCCCAATCGCGGCGAACGGCTTCGAGCTGGTCGCCGGCGAGCGGCGGTGGCGAGCCGCCCAACTCGCCGGGCTGTCGACGATCCCCGCGCTCGTCGACGCGAACGCCGAGGGAGCCGGATCGCTCGAGCTTGCCCTGATCGAAAACGTCGCCCGCGAGGACCTCACTCCGATTGAAGAGGCCAGGACGATCGCCGTGCTGCTCCACGACCTGAAGGTCACCGCGACGGTGCTCGCCAAGAGGCTCGGCCGGAGCCGCACCGACCTAGCCCACACTGTCCGTCTACTGGATCTGCCCGACCAGGCGATCGAGCTGATCGACACCGGCGCAGTTGACGATATGTCGAATGCGAACATATGGTCAGCCATGTTGCGTCGCAAACTATGTTGCGCCGGGGTTCGTGACGCGACGCCTTGGTGGGGATCGAGCGGTTCTGCGCAACATATTTCGGCCGGGTTGGATCAGAGGTTCTCGAGGAACGCGAGCAGCTTGTCGGTGGCTCGGTAGCGGCCGGGTTTGGTGTTCGGGGGTGTGGTGCGATCGATTGCGCGTCGTTTGAGTTCCATGTCGGCGTGCAGGTACTTGTTGGTGGAGTCGAGCGTTTCGTGCCCGAGCCACAGCGCGATCGTGGCGGTATCGACCGGGTTCGGCGGGCGGAGCAGTTGCATCGCTGCGGTGTGGCGCAGCACGTGCGGGGTGATGTTCTTGCCGGCCAGGGCCGGGCAGTGCTCGCGTGCGGTGGTGGTGTGCTTGACGACGAGGCGCCAGATCGCGCCGCGGGTTAGGTGTCCTCCGGCTTGGCTTGGGAAGAGCGGATCGGCGGGCTCGCCGTCGAGCTCACGTAGCCAGACGCGTAGTACTTGTTTGGTGATGCCGTTGAGGGGTGTGCAGCGTTCCTTTCTGCCTTTGCCTTCGCATCTGATCCAGCCGCCGGCGAGGTTGAGGTCTTGGCAGCGGAGGCTGGCGAGCTCGGAGGCTCTGAGCCCTGTCTGCATCGCGGTGAGCAGGAGCGCGTGGTCGCGCCGGCCGGTCCAGGTGGATCGGTCCGGGGCGGCCAGGAGCGCGTCGATCTCGGGCTCGATCAGGTAGCTGGCACGTCGAGGCGGCGCGGGAGCTGACGCGTGCGCATGACGCGTGCCGGCGTGATCTGATGAACGCTCGCCATCGCGTCTCGAAGATGCTGCTCAGGCATGGCCGGGTTTATCCCGAGCCGTCGACCTGGACGCAGAAGCATCGCCGCTGGCTCGCGGCTCAGCAGTTCCGCGAGCCGATGTCGGAGCTGACGTGGGCGGACCTGATCGCCTGCGTGGACGGGCTGACCGCCCGCAAGAAGACGCTCGCTGAGCGGATCGGCGAGCTCGCGACCGACCCGGAATGGTGGCCGACCGTCGCCAGGTTACGCGCGTTCCGGGCCGTGGACACGCTGACCGCGCTGGCGGTCCATCTCGAGCTCGGCGCTGACTGGCAGCGGTTCGAGAAGGCGCACCGCGTCGGGAGCTGGCTCGGGTTGACCCCGTCACGCTCGCAGTCCGGCGAGCATGACTATCACGGATCGATCACGAAGACCGGCTCGCAACTCGCCCGCCGCCTGCTGGTCGAGGCTGCTTGGCACTACGGCCGCGAACCGCGTGTCGGCGCGACGCTCGCCAACCGCCAAGAAGGACAGCCCGACCACATCCTGCAGATCTCCAACCGCTGCCAGCAGCGCCTGCACCACCTCTACACGTCGATGAAGGCGCGCGGCAAGCACCACAACGTCACGACTGTCGCCGTCGCCCGGGAGCTGTCGTGCTTCCTCTGGGCCGCCGCGACCGCACCCTGATCCAGCAGCTTCACCACACAGACAGCAGCACCCCGGCTCAGGAGGCCGGGACGCCGGGCCGACACAGCGGCCGGCACGCGCGATCACGCTATGGGCAACACCCGTCCGGGTGCCACGCTCGTTCTTAGACCCGCGCACCGCCGGCAGCAGAAACAGGGCCATGGGGTAAGCGAATCCCCGCATTTCAGACTGGCAACGCCGTCACCGAGCCCGACGTCCCGCCCTCCTGAGACACCCAGTCGTCCCCCGTCCGCGACCAGCTTCACGGCGAAATTTCAGATCAGTGTGGACTCGTAGCGCTTCTCGGGGATCGAGAGGACCCTGGCGATCAGCTCGGCGGACTCCGGGGCTTTCAGCGCGGCGAAGTGGAAGAACGAGTGGATCGCGATCAGGCGCGCGTTGCGGGTGCGGACGCTGTTGCCGCGGTCGTTCTCGAGATAGACGAGGAACGCGGTGATCCTGGTCGGGTCGAGGTCCTCGAGCTGCAGCTTCGACGGCGCCTTGCCCGTCTGCTCGCGCAGGAACTCGAGCAGCAGCCGGAAGCTGTCGCGGTAGGACGCGATCGTGTGTGGGCTGCTGTCGCGTTGGCGGACGAGACGGTCGACGAAGAACGCCTGCAGCAGTGGCGCGAGCGCACTCATCGTTGCGCCTCCCGCTGGGCTGGCGGCAGTGGTCGCCCTCGTCGCGGATACCGTCGTCGTCGGGAGGGAGGCCGGTGGACGGGCTCGGGTGAGACGTGCTCCCAGGTTCGCTCGAGCCGCTCGGCGGCGAGCGCGAGCAACTCGGGCGCGGCCTCCATGTACCAGAACGTGTCCTTCGGGTGGACGTGCCCGAGCAGCGTGGAGAGAAGCGGAAGCTGCGCCTCGACATCGGCATCCTCGCGATACCAGCCCAGCAGCGTGCGCAGCACCATGCTGTGGCGGATGTCGTGCAGACGAGCGCGGCGCCCCAGGGTCTTGTGATCGAGCCCGGCGGCGCGGCGGACCTGATCGAACCAGTTGAAGGCGATGTGCCGGTTCAGACGGTTGCCCTGGCTGGTCAAAAGGAAAGCGGCCGGGTCCTCGGGATGCGGGCACAGCTCGTCGCGCGCGCGGGCGTACCGGTCGAGCGCGTCGACGGTGGTGGCGTGCAGGGGGATCTCGCGGGATCTGCCGTTCTTCCCCTGGCGGACGGTGAGACGGCGTTCTGCCGGCTCGATATCGGTGCGGTCAAGCGAGCACGCTTCTGAGACGCGCATGCCGGTGACCGACAACAGCCCGATCAGCGCCTCGCAACTGGCGGCGCGCAGCGGTGGGCGCAACGACCGCGCGGCGCCCATCAGCGCTTCGGTCTCCGCCTGCGAGAACAGGTACGGGATCGCGCGGCGGAACTTGGCCGGCAGCAGGTTGACCGGCGGGACTTCGTGACGGGCATCGAGCGCCTGCATGTGGATCGCGAAGCCGCGCACGATCGCGAGCCGCTGATGCCACCACACCACGCTCGCCTGCGTGGGCTGGGTGGCGAACGCGAGCGCCAGCTCGGTGGTGATCAGCACCGCGCCCCGCTGCTGGAGGAACTCGATGAACTGCGGCAGCACCCGGCCGTGCTCGGTGAGCTGGTAGCCGAGCGCACGGCGAAGCGCGAGATAGTCCTGAAGGCCTTCGGCGAGCGCGCTCATCGCTCGCTCCCCGGCCACGCCAACGCCAGCCTCGACAGCGCGCGCCGGTCGACCTTGGCGTAGATCGTGGTCGAGAACACGTCCTTGTGGCGCAACAGTTGACCGACCTCGATCAGCCCGGCACCGCGCGACAGAAGCTCGGTCGCGATCGTGTGACGCAGCCGGTGCGCCCTGACCGGCGGGATTCCCGCCCGCGCGCATGCGCGTGTCACGATCTCGCTGGCCACCCCGGGCGAGATCCCTCTGATCGGCGCGTACGCGGTCAAGAACAGCCCGCGGCCGAACCCCGGGCGGCGACCATCACGCAGGTACTCGACGATCGCCTCGCCGACGTCGACCGGCAGCGGCAAGCGATCGAGCCGAGCGCCCTTGCCGCGGATCATCAGTTCACCTGCGCGCCAGTCGACGTCGTCAAGCGAGAGCGTGGCGATCTCGCCGGAGCGCAGCCCCAGCCGCGCCAGCAGCAACAGCACCGCGTAGTCACGGCGCCCGCCCGGCGTTGACCGATCGCAGCTGTCCAACAGCAGCCTCACCTGTCCGGCCGGCAGGCCGCGCGGGAGATCCTCATTGCGCCTGGCGACCGACGGCACCGCGATCACCAGCGGCACCGCGATCAACCCGCGCACGTGCAGGAACCGCAACAACGACCGCAGCGCGCACACCACCCTCCCGGCCTCCAAGTGCCCGACCCGCCGCGACTCCCGGAGCACGAACGCGCGGACGTCCGCCGCGGACAAGCTGGCCGGCATGTCCTCGAGCGGCTCGCCGCGCTCCTCCAGGAACCGGCGCGCGACCCGCGCGTACCCGCTGATCGTCTTCGGAGCCAGCCCGCGCTCGTCCAGCAGATACATGCAGAGTTCATCGAGCAGCCGCTCCACCCCGGTGGGTGCGAGCTCCATGGCGGGCGGAAGGACACCAAGCCCGTCCAGGTAGCCAACAAGCGGGCGCGCGCCCAGCAGCGAGAGCTTCGTTGCGTACCCCTGCCGCCGGCGCTCGGCAACGAACGCTCCAACAGCCTCGGCCGTGAGCCCGGAGGCCTCCAACCCCCGGGCCTCCAACCAGCGGCTGACGTGAGCGAGGAACTGCAGCTGGAACTGGGCCGAGCGCAGCGAATAGCCCCGCTCGACGAGATACGCACAAAAGCCGTCTGCGAACGGCGTCAACGGGCCGGTGACACGCACGCGATCCGGTGCCGGGGGTGAGTTCATGAGGGCCTCCTCTGGAGAGCTGACAGGAAGCCAGCACTCGATCACCCCCGCCGAACTATGTTGCGTCGATCAGCCGCCAGCGTTCCCGGCGACCAAGCGCCAGCGCGCCCTTCCCCTGGCCACGCAACATAGTTCCCGGCGCAACATGGCTGACCATATGTCGAATGCGACATATCGTCAGAGCGCCGGTGTCGATCAGCTCGATCGCTTCGTCTGGTAGATCGAGCAGGCGGACGGTGTGCACGATGTCGGCGCGGCTTCGGCCGAGCCGCTTCGAGAGGACGGCTCCCGGTCACCCCGAGGTCCTCGAGCAGCACAGCGATCGTTCTGGCTTCTTCGATCACCGTCAGGTCCTCACGCACGACGTTCTCGATCAGCGCCAGCTCAAGCGAGCGGCCTGCGTCGAGCGTGTCGTCGATCAGCGCCGGGATCGTCGCCTTGCCCGCGAGCTGCGCCGCGCGCCAGCGGCGCTCGCCGGCGACCAGCTGATACCCGCCCGCGGCGAGCGGCCGGACGATGATCGGCTGCAGCACACCCCGCTCACGGATCGAGTCGGCAAGCGACGCCAGCGATGTCTCCTCGAAGCGCTTGCGCGGCTGGTCGGGGTTCGCGTGGATCTGCTCGAGCGCCAGCTCCCGCAGCCGGTCCGCTCTCACGTTCGCGTCTACGGCGGTGTTCGTCGCGTTGGGGTCGTGTTGGGTGGCCGGGGCGAGCGGGTCGTCGATCCTCAGGCGGCGCTTCCGGGGCGGGGTCATCGGTTCACCGCGATCGCGAGCTGGTCGATCAGCCGGCTGTAGGCGAGCGTGACCGCACCGTCTGGAGCGCTGAGCGCGAGTGGCACGTGCGCGGCCGCGGCCTGCGCGACGGCTGCGCGCGCCGGGATGCGCGCCACCGGCGAGAGGTCAAGGCCGATCAACGCCTCCTCGATCACCTCGCTGATGATCCGCTGCGGCGCCCACCGGGTCAGGAGCGCCAACAGCCGCGGCGTTGGGCTGCCGAGCCGCTCGAGCTTCGCGATCGTGGCTCGCAGCTCGACGATCCCTTGGACCGACGCCTCATCCTCCGCGCTCACGGGCGCGAGCACCGTGTCGGCGCAAACGAGCGCGTTCACGGTCAACAGCCCAAGGTTCGGCGGGGTGTCGATCACGACCCGCTGATAGCCGCCGATCACGGGGTCCAGCGCGTCGTGGAGGAACCGCTCGCGACCCGCCTCGCCGACGAGACTCATCTCCACGCCTGCCAGCTCGCGAGCGCCCGCAATCACGTCGACGCCGTGCACGTCTGCGACGATCGCGTCGATCGCCTCAGCACGCCCGGCGAGCACGTCAACGAGGTTCACTGCCAACGAGCGGATCTCGATCCCGAGCTGGCGCGTGAGCGCGAACTGCGGATCGGCATCGACCACGAGCACCCGCTCGCCGCGGCGCGCGCACAGCACCGCAACGCTGATCGCGCTGGTGGTCTTGCCAACCCCGCCCTTCTGGTTTGCCACGGCACAGACGATCACGACACCTCCACCTCCTGTCGATTGTTGTAGGACGACGACTTGCGCACTCGGCTGGCTTGCCGAGCGCGAGCTGGGTAAAGCGGCTGTAGGTCCGTCTGGCGATCCGCCGCCACGGCCGACCCGCCGTGAACAGGGCGCGACCGTCCGTCATGACGCGCCCATCGCCGCGCTCTGCGCGAGATCGGCGATTCGTGTCGCGCGCCCGACGCGTTCAGCTGCGTGTTCGATCAGGCGCGCGAAACGGCCCGAGAGCCAGCTTTTAAGCTCAGGCGGAGCGTCGAGCACGAGCGCGCCGTCCCGGTCGATCGCGATCACCGTGACGGGCTCGAACCACACGGCGAAGGTGTCCTCGCTGACGGCTTCGGCCAGCAGCTCCCGAATCCGCTCCCAGTCGGCGAGCTCACACGGCCCCGGTACGCCGAGCGCACGGCGGACCTCGTCGAGATCGACATTCACCTGCCGGCTGCGACGTCGGCCACGACCGCTCGTGAAGGTCTCCTCGATCGTGATCGAGCTCTCCGAGCGCCCCCCTCCAGGGGGGCTGGGGGGGTGTTCTGAGGTTCTGGGGTTCAAGGCGTTCGACCCCGCGCGCACGTAGGGTGGCGGGGTTTCTGGCGGGGTTTCTGGCGGGGTTTTGGCGGGGTTTGCGCCCGAAACCCCGTTCAGGACCGGACCCTTTCCGACCGAAACCCCGCTCAGGACCGGACCGTTTCGCCGACCGCCGGAAACCCCGTTCAGGACCGGACCCTTTACGGCGGCGGCATGCTCGCGTTGTGGCTGATCAGCGGTCTCGTCGACTGGTGGCGAGTCGGCCGCGAGCGTGGCGTCGCTGGCCGCCCCGGCCGTGTCGGCGCTGCTGAGCGGAGCGACGAGCGGCCGCGCGCGCGGCGCCGGCGCGGTTCTGCGGACAGCCGCCCGGGTCGGCTGGAGCCCGAGCTCCCTGGGTTGGAGGACCTGCCAGCGGTTCGTGTTGCCGCGCCCGCCGCCGTCTTTGGCGAGCACGACCTCCCCTGAGGCGAGCAGCGCCGCTCTCGCCCGGCGGTAGCTGCTGTCCGCCAGCCCCGCCGCCGCGCGCAGTTCCTCGGTGCAGACACCGTCGATGAGGCCGTCGGCGTCCGCGATCGCGGCCATCGCCGCGAGTAGCAGCCGCGCCGGGCCGCGCGCACGGCTGTACCCCAGGACCGCCTCGAACAGTTGCGCGTTGACATCACCGTCCCACCACGGGCCCGACCGCGCGAACACGAGCTTCACCGTGCGCGAGCGCCCGCGGCCACCAGCCCGCCCCTCGACGTCGACCAGGCCACGGCCGACGAGCCGATCGCGCGCCTGGAGGTAGCGGCTCTTACCCAACCCGGCCCGCGCGGCGGCCGCCGGCGTTCCAGCGAACGCCAGCTGCTCACGGTCCGCGAAACTCGCGAGCGAGAACGCGACCAGCCGCTCGCCGGCGGACAGGTCCTCACGCGCGAGCACGGCGGCGATCGCGGCGTGGCTCACCACAACCCCCACGAGTGAGAGGTGTCGACCGATGCGTGGCTGAAGGCCATCGCCAGCACCACCCACTGGCTGGCGCTCGCGATGACGCTCAGACCAACGCAAGACAGCGCGCAGACCCGTGCTGCCGGCGTGGAAGTCCGTCCACGACCCGGCTAAACTTGCGCGCAAGAGTCTTTGTTCGGCGCTGACGGCGCCTATGTATCGGAAGACCGGGTGTGCCGCCCGGTCTTTCTCGTTCCCGAACGCGGTCGCCTGGTGGTCCGCGCGCGAACCGACAGCAGACCCGACGTGGTGCAAGAACCCCCGAGCCGGTCATACGACCTCCTCGAAGCGCTCGTGCCCACGCCGGCCGGCGATCACCACACGCCGGTCAGCCGTCGTCCACGTCACCGTGGCGACCACTTTGGGATGCCCGGCGAACGTGCCGAAGCGATCCCACACCGGCGCCTCGAGCGCGTAGGCAAGCTCGTCACGCCCGACCCAGCACTCGAGCTCGGCGCCGTCGACGCGACCCAGCACGATCGCTCCGACCCTGCCTCCCTCGCCAGCAACGCCGGTGAACGGAACCTCCGCGACCGTCGCTCCGCGCCGCTCGAGCTCCTCCCACGCCGCTTGACGAGTTGCCAGCTCGCGGCGCCCGGGCCGCAGTCGTGCCGCATGTGGCTGAGTGGCCTCGCGACCGGACGGCGTGTGGCACGGCTCGCGCGACAGTGCCTTGCACGTCGGGCAATCCCGCTCCCGCCAGCCCCGCGCGATGTGCAACCTCTGCGCCGGACTCGGGCGCTTCTGGGACGAGTACCGATCCGCTCGGCAGCGAGAGCCAGGCGCCGCCCAACAGTTCAGGCACCACTCATCCAGCCATGCGCGGCGGTCGCTCACGGCCGATCCCCCGCCCTCGCGCCTCGCCGGTGGTCACCGTTTTGGTCACCGTTTTTCTGGCGCGCGCTGACTTTCAATGGCTTGCGGTGGCAAACCCCGCCGCTTGCCACCCGCACAAAAGTCCTGCTACTGGCGCGATCTGACTCGCTATGACTTACGGGAGCGACGGGACTCGAACCCGCGACCTCCGGCGTGACAGAACGGCGCTCTTTCGCGACGTCAGACGTCCAGGTGGCGGCGACGCGCGGCCCCGTCAGCGGGTGCCCGGGGGAATGGCTGGGGGAATGACGGGGCGAAAATGTGGGCCTGGACTGGCCCGCGCTGACCCACCGGACACGGTTTCCCTTGCGGACCGGAGGTGGCTCGAATCTGCCGACTACGCTGGGTCTTCCACCGTGACAAGGGTGGCTAGCATCACCCATGGCGCGGCAGGGGCCTGGTGGCCCATCCGGTCTTCAAAACCGGCAGGGCCGGGCAGCCCCCGGCTTGGAAGGTTCGATTCCTTCGCCGCGTCGTTGAGGCAAATTCAGGTTCTAGCAGGCAATTGCGGCCACATTCGGGCTGCAAGGGCTACCCGCTCCGATGGGTCAGCACGGGCCAGTCCAGGCCCTCACATTGGCCCCGTCGTTCCCCCAGCCGTTCCCCCGAGCGAATGCGCCGAGGGGCGAAGACGGCCATCGGAAGGAACGGCTCGCCGGCACGAGTTGCCATAGCGCCAGAGCGCCGTTCTGTCACGCCGGAGGTCGCGGGTTCGAGTCCCGTCGCTCCCGTAAGTCATAGCGAGTCAGATCGCGCCAGCAGCAGGGCTTTTGCGTGCAGCGCAGAGCCTGGCGTTCGCCACCGCAAGCCACCGGAAGTCAGGCCGCGCCAGAAAAACGGTGACCAAAACGGTGACCACCAGCGGCTGCCGAGAGCGCCGGTCCTGCGGTGAGCGACCGTCGCGCATGGCTGGCCGAGTGGTGCCCGGAGTGCCGGGCGGCGCCTGGGACGCGCTGCCGGGATAGGCACCGGTATTCATACAGCGCCCGTTGCGGGCCGGCGGCGTGTCTGCACGTGGCCCGCGGATGGCGGGCGCGGCGCTGTCCGACATGCAAGGCGCTGCCGGGCGACCCGTGCCACACGCCGTCGGGTCGTGAGGCTTCCCAGCCGCATACGGCCCGGCTGCGTCCCGGGCGGCGCGAGCTGGCGGCTCGCCAGGCTGTGTGGGAGGAGCTCGAGCGTCGCGGCGCGACGGTCGCGGTCGTTCCGTTCTCGGGTCGCGCTGGCGACGGGGGAACGACGGGAACGATCACGCTCAGTCGCGTCGAGGGCGATGAGCTCGTCGACGTCGAGCGATGGAGTGGTCGTGACGAGCTGGCGCTCGCGCTCGAGGGCCCCGTGTGGGACCGCTATGGCCAGTTCGCTGGCCATCCTTGGATCCGCGGCACGGTCACGTGGACGGTCGCTGACCGCTGCATCCTGATCGCCGGTCAGCGCGGCGACGAAGCGTTCGAGGAGGCGCTCGCATGAGCCCGCGCGCAGGCCGTCGGGCGCGCGCCTACGGCGATCTCGGCGCTGGCACCGACGGTGCTCGCCGACAACAGCGCGGAGCGTCGCCCGAGACGGGCTGGCGGTCCAGCCCGTCGACGAGCGCGGGCGGCTGCGAGTTCGTGTCCGCCGAGCAGAGGGCCACCAGCACCGTGCTGCCCTCGGAGACGAGAAAGACCGGGTTCGCGGCCCGGTCTTCCAGAACATAGGCGCCTTCCAGCGCCGCACAAGAATCAGTACGGCCAGTGTAGCCGGGTTGCGGACGGATCCGCGACCGGAATCTCGCTCTGCGCCCGTTCGCTCCCGCTGACGGTCATCGCGAACCCCGCTGTGTTGCGGTGTTGGCGATGGCTTTCAGCCACATCAACCTCGACGCGCCTGGCAGCCCGCCCGGGCGCAACGATCCGTGCCCGTGCGGGTCGGGGAAGAAGACCAAGCGCTGCTGCGGGGTGGACCGCTCACGGTTCCTGCCGCTGCGCGGCCGTCACCGCGGCGTCGTGCCCGTCGACTTGGCGGGGCGTGTCGATCAGATGGCCGGCGACTTCACCGTCCGGTTTCTCGCCAGGACGTTCCTGCCGGCGCGTCTCGGCGGCCTCTCCCCCGCCGCCCTGACCGACGAGGAGCGCGCCGAGCTGCACGAGCTGTTCAGCGACCAGGGCGAGCAGCTCGACCAGGCGCTCGAGATCCTCGAGCGGGTCGGCTACGGCCGACCGCGCGGCCGACGGCCTCGTACAGAACGGGCGTACGGGCAGCGGCGCGGCGAGCGTCTCGACGGGCTTGTCGGCAAGCTCCCGCGAGCCTTGGCGAAGCGGCTGCCGACCTCGGCGGACACGCACCGCAGCGGGAGCAACGACGGCGCAGGACATCTACGGGCCGGTGTCGTGCTCGCAGACGCTCCGCTCAGGGCATCTCGGGATCCTCGCGGCCGCCGGCGGGCTGTGGCACTCGCGCAACCCCGCCGCCTCCCCGTACGCCGAGACGACCGCCGGCGAGCTCGCGCAGCTGATCACCGGGCGCCGGCGCCTCGGCGGCAAGGACATCGCCGAGATCCACCGCCTCCTCGCCGAGCTCGAGCAGCTGCAGCTCTCAGCGACCGTGAATCCGCCGAAGGACGGCAGCAAGCCGAACCTGGCACTCGCGATCCCCAGCCCACCGGTCGAGCGCGTCGAGCGGCGTCTCCCCGACGGACGGTGGGTTGACGCGCGCGCGTATCAGGACGCTCTCGCGAACCTGTCGGACGAGGACGCGCTCACGACCGCCGAGGCCGACGCGCTGACGGCGCTGACGCGGGGGGCGGCGCGTTCACGATCCGGATCTACCTCGCGGACTGGGTCCGCGAGCAGATCGCTCACGGCGAGGTCGTGCGCGTCGACTTCCGCGTGTGGGCGCACCTGCGGCCGCTCGGGCAGCGGCTGTACGCGTGGCTGCAGGGAACGCACCGCGACAGCTACGACGACGCGATCGAGTTCTACCTCGCCGGCCCACTTCGCTACACCCTCGGCCTGCGCGGTCGCCAGCACCGGGCAGCGGGGAGCGTCCGCGCCGCGCTGAACCAGCTCTATGGCGCCGATGAGCGCTACAACCGCGCGCCGAAGTGGAGCATCCGCGGCCGCTACGCGAACACCAACCTCCCCGCGTTCAGGATCAGCCCCCACCGCCGCGGATCCGCTCCCACCGAGCGCGCTCTGGAACGCGCGAAGTGCCCGGCAGAGCGCCCCGCCTCGCTGCGCGGCCTGACGCTACGCGAAGCCCGTGAACAGGTCGAGCTCGTCAGCAGAGCACTGCATCAGGCAGCCGCACGATCCAGCGAGACGAGCGCGGCCTCGCCGCGCGACGGGCTCGGCCCGCTCAACGCCGGCGCGGCGATGCGCGCCGGGCCGTAGACCGCAGCGCCTGTCCCAAGCAGACCCCAGGTCGCCGCACCTCGCCGATAGCCCCTGCGCGCGCGTCCGCCGGCAGAGGCATCGTGATCGTCGGCGGCGGCGGTTGAGGTCCTCGACGTCCCTGATTCGGCTTCTCCGTGGCGATCGAAGCTGTGCGCTTCACGCCGCGTCGATGGTGGCCATCGACGCGGTCCGGGGGATGGCGGCCACCGCCGGCGCGACCCCGGGGAATGGCGGCCACCGCGATCCGGGGGATGGCGGCAGTCGGCGAACGCGCACGACGCGGGGAATGGCGGCGCGTCCCGAGGGACCATCGGAGCGCAAACGACCCAGAGCCAATCGGCGGTTACGGGCCGCCCAGTGAACTGCGGAAGCTAGGCACGACCTCTGAAGCAGGAAAAGAACTCCAATTGGGCGCGCGGGCGCCAAGCGCAGCCCTCGAGCAGGTCCGCCTCTCGTAAGCCGCTGCCTCAGTCGCGCGGTTGGTGTTCGCGAACGGCGCATCGAGGAGGAGTCGGCATCGCCCGGGATGTGGATCGAGGGCTAACGCCCCGTCCGGTCCGCTGCTGCGGTCCTCGCCGGCGTACGTGCCGAGGCCGTAACGTTGCCGAGGCCGTGACGTTGATATCTAGCTAGCTGACTAGCAAGCCCGCCAGTCTGCTAGATTGCGTGCTAGCTGGTGCGCACTCACGCCCGCCGGTCGTTGACATCGAACCTGTAGGAGCCCGTGTGGCGATGTCCAAGAGGACGGAGATGGCGCGGACGTTCGCGGTGAGCTCGCAGAAAGGCGGGGTGGGGAAGACCACCACCGCGGCGAACCTCGCGGCGGTGTGGTCCGAAACGGGCGTGCGCGTGCTGGCGGTCGACTTCGACCCGCAGTTCGCGCTGACTCGGTCGTTGGGCTGGGCGCCCTCGGACGCTCCGGCGACGGCCGTGGACGTGATCGCGGGACACAGCGAGCTCGGCGCCGCAGCGGTCAACGTCCGCGCGGGCCTCGACCTCTTGTGCGGGCATCGTGATCTGGCGAAGCTGGAGTTGACGCTCGTCGCGCAGACCAAGCGCGAGGAGTTCCTCGCGCGCGCGCTGAAGGACAGCCTCTTCGATTACGACGCGATCATCATCGACTGCCCGCCGAACCTCGGGCTGCTGACCGTGAACGCACTGTTCGCCGCACGCGAGGTGCTGGTGCCGGTGTCGATGCTCGACGCGGGCGCGTACCAGGGCGCGGGGGAGGTGCGAGCGACGATCGCCCGCTTGCGCGAGCAAGACGTCGACGTTCGCGTGAGCGCGGTGGTGCGCACGCTCGGCGACCGACGGCGCGTCAGCTACCAGGTGATCGACACCGCCCTTGACCAACTCGGGCTTCCGGTCGCTGAGACCGTGATCCCGCTGCGCGCGGAATTCAACAACGCGCTCACCGAGGGGCGGCCTGTCGTCTGGCATCGACCGGACTCCACTGGCGCGTACGCGTACCGCAAGCTCGCGCAGGAGCTCGACAACGGCGTGCCAATGCTCAGGGCGGTCGCGTGATGGCCGATCGTCCCAAGCTCGAGATCGTCGATGACCCCGTCACCGGGCTCAACCGCACCCGGTCGGCACCCGCGCCGCCGCCGGCGCCGCCAGCCACTCCGGAGGACGCGGCGCACGCCGACCCGGCCGACGACCAGCCGCAGCCCCAAGACACTCGGCCGCCCGGTCGTCCATCTCGGCGCCGCACTCCGAGCGATCCGGCCGAGGCTCCTCGCGCCGCAGACCCCGTCCGCTCATACGGACAGGAGGAGAAGCGTGCCGTGTTCGGGCGGGTGCCGCGGTCACTGAGCCGCCGGCTCGAGCGGGCGGTCGTCGAACTGCGCGACGAATTCGAGGACCTGACCCAAGAGCAGGTGCTCGCAGCGCTGCTGCACGAGCACGTCGACGCCGCCGACCCCGCGGCCCTGGCTCGCCTGACGGACACCGTGCGGCGATACCGCCGCGAGCTCGGGCGCCAGT
>CAWEYQ010000043.1:0-58381 GCA_963813265.1 uncultured Solirubrobacterales bacterium
AACCAGACGCGTTGGTGTCTGACGCGAAGGTGTACTGGGTCCCGTCAGACGCGGCGACGAGGGTGCCCTTCGTCGACGTCGTGGTGTTCGGGTCTGTGCCTTCATCTTTGTGGAAGAAGGCCTGCGCCCTTTCGGCCCATCCGATCGGGCTGTCCTTGACGTTGAGCTGCAGCGTCTCTTCCTGACCGGCGGACGCCGCCGCGTGGGGCCCAAGGTCCGGAGCGGCGAGCGCGCCGTGAGCGCGGAGTGCGGCTCTGCCCGCGAGGACGAGCTGGTCCTCCCAACGCCCGACCGCTTTGGCCCGCGGTCCGAGCGCCGCCGCGATCGACAGCCGGCCGCCCCGAGCGCGTGAGCGCTTCACGAGCGCGATCGCACGTGCATGGCTCGATGCGGAACCCCGCGCGTCAAGCTCCGCGCGGGCACGCATGCAGAATGTTTGCCGACCACGACCTGGACCTGCCGCCTCCGCAGCGCTTGGCGTGGCCGCGAGCTGCGGCGCCGATCGCCGGCCGGCCGGAGGCATCCGGCACCAGCGGCGCGAGACCGACGAGCACGATCAAGCCGGTGAGGCCGATCGCGCGAATCCTGCATTCAGCGCCCAGCATGCGACGATCCTTTCCTAGGCGCGGCGACGGAGAGACGTCCCGTCGGTGGTTGGCCCCCAGATCTGTGGAGTAGGTGAGCGGGAAGACGAAGGGTGCGCGCGGGCGCGAGGCGAGCAGGCAGCTCAGCTTGAAGCTGTGGCCTCTGCGCCGGCTCGCGTATGCGATGCAGCGGCCGCCACTCAGGTGGCGAAAGTCGATGAGGCTGACGTTACCGTGTCTGTGGCTGCTCGAGTCCGACGAACCGCGGACGTGTCCGTGCCAGCTCGGCCACGAAGCGATCCGACTTCTCGGTCGACGGCTAGCTAGTCGTGACGGAGAAGTGGCTGTTCGACGGCCGAGCGCACGGCACGTTCAGTGATTTTGTACCTGCGAGGGCACCGCTCGGAACCACTCGCCTCAAGGTCATCGATCTCGGCCGAGGACAGCGGGGAGCACCGTCCGCGGTGAGCCCTCACGAGGACGGCGGCGCGGAAACGATTTGGACAAACGCACAGACCCGCAGCCCCCCGACGAACGACTGCGCCGGCACCTCCAGGCCCATTGGCGATCGGTGCCGGTGGCCGAAGAACAGCTCTTGGGCCTTCGGCCTGGCCGCCGCCACAGCTGATGCGCTCGCCGCAAGCGCCGCGCATCGTCCCGGCGGACGTAGACCGGCACGTCGGTCGACGAACCGAGTCGGTCGGCGAGGACCGGAAGGGCGACGAACGGCCTTCGATCGGTTGACCGGAGGGGTGTTGTGACGCTCTCCGCCGCGAGCGCAGGCGGGCTCAGGAGAAGGCCGGCACAGAACGGGAGGACACACACGGGGCGGAACGATGTTTCTGGGATCGCATGCGAGTCACGACCAGCGCACCACGTTTCGGACTCCCCTTGTCGAATGACCCGGGAACTGACTCAACGACGCTAGGGGTCGACTCGACACCACGCAACGGTGTTTTCCACAGGTTTTCGCTCTCCGGGTCCGAGCGGTCATACTCGTCCCAGTGTTGCTCGGGCGCTCCATCGAGCAGGCCCGTCTCGCTGTGATGCTGGATGCGGCACGGGATGGGCGCAGTGCAGCGCTGATCGTCTTCGGCGCACCCGGGGTGGGCAAGACGAGTCTGCTGGAGCAGGCCGTCGTGGACGCGCACCGACTTCACGATCGTGCGCGTTCACTCGATGGAGGCTGAGGCCGAGCTCCCGTTTGCCGGATTGGCCGATCTCGTCCGACCCGTTGTCGAGCTCCTCGGGCAGATCCCCGGCCCGCAGCGGGCGGCGCTGTCGGGTGCGCTCGCGCTCGGCCCGCCCGTCCCGGGGGACCGCTTTGCCGTCGCCGCGGCAACCCTCAGCTTGCTGGCTGCAGCCGCCGAGCGCGCGCCCCTGGTGGCGCTGATCGACGATGCCCACTGGCTTGATCGACCCTCGCGCGAGGCGTTGTTGTTCGCCGCGCGCCGCGTCAGGCGGGAGGGCGTTGTTCTGCTGCTGGGGATGCGCGAGCGGGAGTGGACGCACTCCGCCGGGGTCGACGAGCTCGGCCTGCTCGGGCTCTCACCGAACGATGCAGCGGCGTTGGTGGACCGGATCGGCGTACCCGTCGCGGCGACCGTCCGCGATCAGGTGGTGGGGCAGACGGCCGGGAACCCGCTGGCGATTCTCGAGACGGTGGCGGAGCTGACTGCCGCTGAACGCACTGGCACGGTGCCGATTGCCGGACCGCTCGCTGGAGGTGCGGGGCTTCAGCGGGCGTTCATGCAGCGCATCGGCCGGCTGTCGGCCGAGACGTGCCGGGCGTTGCTGATCGCCGCGACCAGCGAGACCGGGGCCGTAGCTGAAATCACTCGCGCGCTCGCTGCGGTCGGCCTGGACGTGGCGGCGCTCGCGCCCGCGCAGCGCGACGGCCTGATTGTGATCGCTGAGAACCACGTCTCGTTTCGCCACCCGCTGGTTCGGTCGGCGGCGTACCACCTGGATCGCGGGTTGCCGCAGCGCGCGGCGCATCGTGCTCTGGCGGGCGCGATCCCCGACGAAACCGACGGGCGGGCGGCGTGGCACCTGGCGGCGGCGACCACCGGGCCCAGCGAGCAGGTCATGATGAAGCTTGAGGACGCGGCCGAGACCGCGCTGGCGCGAACGGCGTACTCGGTTGCGGCGCGCACCTACGATGCAGCGGCCAGATTCACCGTGATGGAGCTGACCGGCTCCGACTCATGACGGAGGCCGGGCGGGCGCGTCTGGCTCGGCGGTGATGCAGCCGCAGCCGCGTCAATGCTTGACGGCGTGGTTGGTCTCGCGCTCGAGCCGACCGTTCGCGCGGATCTCCAGGGCCTCCGCGCATCCATGATGTTGTTTACGCAACCGGTGGCTGAGACGTATGCATTACTGATCGCCGAGGCGGAGCGGGTGGCAGCGCACGACCGCCTGCGCGCAGCCACGATGCTCACCAACGCCGCGTTCGCCTCCTTCATGTCGGCCGAAGTCGCGCGCGCCGAACGGACCGCCCGTGATGCAGTCCGTATGGCTGGACCGGAAGGTGGACCGGTCGCGATGTTCGCCGCATTCGCCCACGGATTTGCCCTGGCCCTCCGCGGTGATGTCGAGCCAGCGCTCCGCTTGATCGAGCCCGCACTCGCCGCGCCGGAGCTGTTCGACACCGTCGGCGAGTTCACGCTCGCGGTCGCTTGGGTCTGCCAGGGGTTCGTCTGGCTGGAACGGTGGGACGCCGCCCGCTGGACGTATGAGCGGGTCGTCAGCGCAGCACGTGCCGCCGGGGCGCCGACGCTTCTGGTGTTTCCTCTTGCCGCACTCTCCGAACTCGAGCTCCGGCAGGGCCGGATCGCGCCGGCGTACGCGGCCGCCGCCGAATCGGTCCAGCTGGCCACCGACACCGGCCAAATCGTTGAAGCCGCATTTTCGCTCGTCACGCTGGCACGCGTCGAAGCGATCCTCGGGCGCGAGCACGAGTGTCGGGCGCATGTCGACGCCGCACTTTCAGCGTCCCGCCCGACCGGCGCAAATTCGATCGAGAACTACGCGTCCGCGGCGCTTGGCCTGCTCGACCTGTCGCTCGGGCACGTCGAGGACGCTGCCGGCCACCTCGCGGAATGTGACCGACAGGAGCGAGCACACGGAGTCGAGTTGCCGACCGCCGTTCTGTGGGCGGCGGACCTGATCGAGGCTCACATCCGCGGCGGCGCGATCGCCGACGCACGGCGCGAGCTCGACGCGCTGGAGCAACGCGCCAGCTCCACGGGCGTCGACTGGGCGCGCGCGGCGGCGGCTCGCTGTCGCGGCATATTGGCAGCGGAGACCGACTACGAGCAGGAGTTCGCCGTTGCCCTGGAGTTTCACGGCGATCACTCAGGGTTCGAGCGCGCCCGCACCCAGCTATGCCTCGGGATGCGCCGCCGGCGATCTCGACGCCGCCGCGACGCCCGCGCCGTCCTTCACGAGGCGCTCAGCTACTTCGAGACCGAGGGCGCTGAAGCGTGGGCGCAGCAGGCCCGCTCTGAGCTGCGTGCGACCGGCGAAAGACCGACCCCGGCGGCCAATATGTCTCTGTCCGAGCTCACACCTCAAGAACTCCAGGTCGCAATGAGCGTCGCCAAGGGCGCCCGGAACAAGGAAGTCGCGGCATCGCTCTTCCTCAGCGCGAGAACCGTCGAGTTTCACCTCGGCAACACCTACCGCAAGCTCGGCATCAGATCACGCACCGAGCTGGCGCGGCGCGTCGAGGGACTCAGTTAGCACCCTCACCAGCGCCGAAAGCTTGTGCGCTCCCCGGCCCAGTCCTGGAGGACCGCGACGTGCGCGTCCGTGATGCCGACGGCCGGCTCGGTCGTCACGAGCAGGGTGGGGCCACTACGGGCGCTGGCCCAGGCCGTGCAGGCCTCGTCATGGGCGTCGTCGACCCAGGCGAGCGGCCGTCTCGGATCGGCGTCGTAGGCGCCGATGCCCGCGAGCTTCCAATGCGCGCCCGCCGGGCGATCGCAGGCATCGAAGCCGACGAACGGCAGCGGCCCCGGCAGCCCGAGCGCAAACGGGAGGTACTCGTTGGCCCTCTCCTCCCAGCCGGTGCACCAGGCGAGTTCGAACACCTCCGAGAGCTCGCGCAGGAGTTCCCCGGCCGCGGCCGAGAGGAAGTGCGCGATCCCGTCGACGAATTGAAATTTGCCTCCAGGAGGGTGTAGCGGGTCGAAGCCGAAAAGCGAAATGACGCCATCCACGTCGATGAGAAGCAGTGGTTTTTCCATACAAGAACCAGTGGTTTTTCCATATGAATCGCTTACTCGAGCACGCCAGAGTAGTGCTGGTGGCGTCACTGAGTCGTAGATGTGGTGTACTTCCCGCAGCGGATTCAAGCGGGATTCTCAAGCTGCCGAGTACCAACGTGAGGCAGCGCGCCGGATTCCCGGCTTCCGCTCCCACTCTGAACTGATGACACCCCTCTTCGGCATCCTGCTTGCGCTCGCGTGCGCTCTTGCGACAAACGTGGGCTTCCTCTACAAGCATCGTGGCGCCTGCGCTGCCCCCGCAGTCGACATCAAGCGGCCCCTGTGGTCGGCGAAGTCGCTGTTCGCGTCGCGTCTGTTCGCGCTCGGGATGCTGATCGCCGCTGGGGCGTGGATCTTCCACGTCGCGGCGATGGCGATCGCGCCGATGTCGCTCGTTCAGGCCGTGCTGGCGGGCGGCGTGGTCCTGCTCGCGATCATGGCGGAGCGCATGTTCGGCCTGCAGATCGGCCGCCGGCAGTGGCTCGGGCTCGGCTTTACCGCGTTTGGGCTGATGCTGCTCGGAATCTCGCTGCCGCCGGCGCACGGGGCTCACTCACGCTTCTCGGTTCCCGGGATGATCGCGTTCGAGGCGGCCCTGATCGTCGCCGGATCGCTGCTCATCATCAGCCCGCGGATCGGCGCCAGCCGCAGGCACCACGGCTTCATGCTCGGCGCCGCCGCCGGAATCCTGTTCGGAGTCTCGGACGTCGCGATCAAGGCGATCTCCGGAATGGTCGCCAGCCACGGCGCGATCGGACTCCTGTCCCCGTGGATGATTGTGACGATCGGCGCTTCGATCGCGGCGTTCTACGCCTCGGCGAAGGGCCTCCAGGACGGGGACGCCGTCCCGGTCATCGCCATTACGGGGACCGCGGCCAACGTCGCCGGGATCGTCGGCGGGATCATCGTGTTCGGCGACCCACTGTCGGGCAACCCGCTGACGCTGATCGTTGAGTGCTTCGCATTCCTGCTCGTGCTGGCCGCAGCCTGGCTGATGCCGGCGCCGGTACGGGCCGCCGGCTCGCCTACGGTCTGATCTCAGCGCCCGCGCCGTTGGCAACCCGGCGTGCGAGGGCCGGGACTACGTCGTCACCGACGGCGATCTGATCACGGTCACGTTCACGCCGTAGCCGCCGTCGATCGGGGCCGAAGATTGGCGTTCGAGGGGCCGAAGATTGGCGTTCGACGGCCGACGAGCGGCGGTGGATCCCCACGGTCCGTCTTCGCGGCGGGTGTGATCGACGCTCAGCGCGCGCAACCGGCACGATCGCCCGCGCGTGGCGCCGCGGGTGGGGGTTCGGGAGTTCGTGCTGCTGTGAGCGGCACGGATGCCCATCGGTCTCCGCGCACTGAGACGCGTGGGAACTTGTGCCGGTCCGAGGGCTATCGCCCAGCGATCAGGGCGACGATGCCGCGGCTCTTTAGCGCGTGTGGCTCGCCAAGCCACCGCCGGCGCTGCCGGCGAGAAGGACCTGCGCCACCTGGTCGGGATCGTCCGTCATCGGCACGTGACCGCAGCCGTGCAGGGTCAGCATCCGGGCGCTCGGGATCGCCTGGGCCGCCCGCCCCGCCTGGCGGGGCAGGAGCACGCGGTCGTGCTCGCCCCACGCGATGGTGACCGGAACCGAGATCGCCTCTCCGCCGGTGAAGTGCTCGTCGTTGATCGCTCGCAGCGTGTCGTCGAACCACGGCGCGTTCGCGAGCGCCCGGACCGACGGGCCGATTTCGTGACGCGGGATCTGGAGCGGATGCGCGACCAGCTGTCCGAACGCGAGCTGGCGCACGCGCGGCCGGCTGAGGATCCGCTCGACGTTCGGTGCGATCAGTCGTGTCGTCCGGATGAGGATCCGGAACGATGTCAGCTGATAGATCGCCTCGAGCCGGTTGTGGAAGCCCGCCGGGGAAAGCCCGGTCGCTGACGCGACGCGCCCTCGCTTGGCGAGCTCCAGTGAGATCCAGCCCCCGAGCGAGTTGCCTGCGACGTGGGGTCGCTCGACCCCGAGACCGTCCAGGAAGTCGATCACCAGATCCGTGAGCGAGCCCGCCCCAGCCGGCGTCCCCGCCGGTGGCATGGGGGACTCGCCGAAGCCCGGCAGGTCAAGCGCGATCACATCGCGATGTCCGGCGAGACGCTCGATCACCGGGTCCCAGCCCTGCCAGTGATGCCCGATCCCATGGATCAGAACGAGCGTCGGGCCGCTGCCGGTGCGGTGGTAGTTGAGCGCCACGGGCGCACACCCTATCCGGCGGTCGCCCGGCGAGCCACGCGACAGATCGGACAATTGCCGTTAAGGCACAATGTCGATACCTTTGTACAAAACGGCGAATCGGAGTGGAGGCAGGTATGGCGAGTACGGTGCACGAGGTCAGCGAGCGAACGGCTTCGCTGCAGGAGTTGGCGCAACGCCATCTCTGGATGCACTTCACCCGCCTCGGCGACCACGAGGTCCCGATCATCGTCCGCGGCGAGGGGTGTTACGTCTACGACGACCACGGCAACCGCTACCTCGACGGGCTCTCGGCGCTGTTCTGCGTCAACATCGGGCACGGCCGCGCCGACATCGCGCAGGCGGGCGTCGAACAGGCGAAGGAGCTCGGGTTCTTCACCAACTGGTCGTACGCGCACCCACCCGCAATCGAGCTCGCGACGCGGATCGCGGCGCTTGCGCCCGGCGATCTCAATCGGGTGTTCTTCACGAGCGGCGGCAGCGAGGCGGTCGAGTCCGCGCTGAAGCTCGCGCGGCAGTACCACAAGCTGCGGGGGCATGGGCTCAAGCACAAGGTGATCGCACGGGAAATCGCGTACCACGGCACCTCGCTCGGCGCGCTCTCGGCCACCGGCGTCACCGAGCTGCGCACCCCGTTCGAGCCGCTCGCCCCGGGTGGCTGCCACGTGCTCAACACGAATCGCTACCGAATGCAGCCGGGCATGACCGAGGACCAGCTCGTCGAGGTGATCGCGGAGCGCATCGAGTTCGAGGGACCGGACACCGTGTCGGCGGTGATCCTCGAGCCGGTGCAGAACGCCGGCGGTTGCTTCACGCCACCGGAGAACTACTTCCAACGCGTGCGTGAGATCTGCAACGAGTACGACGTGGTGATGATCTCCGACGAGGTCATCTGCGCGTGGGGACGCCTCGGCGAGTGGTTCGGCGCGCAGCGCTACGACTACCTGCCGGACATCATCACGACCGCCAAGGGGCTCACCAGCGCCTACGCGCCGATGGGCGCGGTGATCGCGTCGGACCGGATGGCGGAGCCATTCATCGACGGCGGTCACAGCTTCACCCACGGTTTCACGTTCGGCGGGCACCCGATGTGCGCCGCGGTGGCGATGGCGAACCTCGACGCGCTCGAGAACGAGGGTGTGCTTGAGAACGTCCGCGCCAACGAGACGGCGTTCCGGGACATGCTCGAGTCGCTGCGCGATCTTCCGATCGTCGGCGACGTGCGTGGCGCCGGCTACTTCCACGCGATCGAGCTCGTGAAGGACACCGAGACGAAGGAGACGTTTACCGACGAGGAGGGCGAGACGCTGCTCCGTGGCTTCCTCTCAGCCGAGCTCTACCGCCGCGGCCTCATCTGCCGTGCCGATGACCGCGGTGATCCGGTGATCCAGCTCTCGCCGCCGCTGATCGCGGGACCCGAGCAGTTTGCGGAGATCGAAGCGGTCCTGCGGCCGGTGCTCGCCGAGGCCGGCGAGCGGATGCACGTCCATACGCACTGATCAGAGATGCTGACCGTTCGGGACCTGCTTGCCGACCTTGACGTCCGCGTGCTCGCGGGCGATGCCGGCCTGGAGCTCCCGGTTCGCTGGGTTCACATCTCCGAGCTCGAGGACCCGACGCCGTGGCTGTCCGGCGGCGAGGTGCTGTTGACGACGGGGATGCAGCTCGGGGATGAGGCGGGCCAGCGCGAATTCGTCAACCGGCTCGCCGATCATCAGCTCGCGGCGCTTGGGTTCGGGACCGGGTTCGCCCATCATGCCGTCCCGCCAGCGATTCTCGAGGTCGCCGCCGAGCGCCAGTTTCCGGTGTTCGAGGTTCCCTACGAGGTCCCGTTCATCGCGGTGACCGAGGCGGCGTTCACGCGGCTCGTCAACGAGCAGTACGCGGTTCTCCGCCGTGCGCTCGCGGGCCAGGAGCGACTGGAGCGGATCGTGCTCTCCGAGCGTGGTCTCGACGCGCTCGCCGGGGCGCTCGCGACATTGATCGGCGCTGCAGTGCTCGTGTTCGATCCGCGTGGCGAGCTGCTCGTTCAGCACGCGTTCCGTCGCCCCATCGACGCGGACATGCTCGCCGCCGTGTCGGGCCAGCTGCGTGAGCGGAGCCGCCGCCGGGATGCCCGGGCGTTCATGCCCGGACCGGACGACGGCGCGAGCGGCCTCGCGCTCCCGGTCGCCGCTGACGGCACACCCCGGTCTGCCGAGACAAGCGTGTCCGCCGGCGAGCGGGTTCCCGAGGCGTGGCTCGTCGCGATGAAGGACGCCGGACCACTCACCGACTTCGACCGGCTCACGCTCCACCAGGCGGTGACGATCGTCGCCCTCGAGTTGCTCCGGGCGCGCGTCGCGGGCGACACCGAGCGGCGGCTGGCCGGCGACGTCCTCGCCGCCGTCGTACGCGGCGAGCTGGCCGGGGCCGAGCTCGGACGCCGGCTCGAGCCGTTCGGCCTCGCCGAACAGGTCGCGGCCATCGTCGTTGAGCGACCCGGGAACGGACGGGGATCAGCAGCCCCGGCTGAGCTCGGGCTCGTCGCGGCGCTCCGTGATGACGCCGCACCCGGGCTCGTCGCCTCGACGGGCGGTCTCACCTGCGCGCTCGTCCCCGGGATGGAGGAGGACGAGCTGTTCTCGCTGGCCGCGCGGGTCGCCGGTCGGCTGACGAGCGAGCTGGGCAGCGCCGTCCAGGTCGGCGTCGGACGTCCCGTAACCGGCGGCGATGCGCGGCGGAGCTTCCATGAGGCGCGGTGCGCCGTCGAGGCACTGTCGCTCGGCGTCCGTGACGACGACCACGCCACGAACGGATCGGGAAGTGCAACCCGTCCGCCCGGTCCACGAGTGGGCACCTATCGCGACCTCGGCTCCTTCCAGCTGCTCCTCTCGTTGCAGGACGACGAGGCCCTGCGCCTCTTCTGCGATTCGATCCTCGGACCGATCGAGGCGAGCGAGGGACCGTACGGCGGGGAGTTGATGCGGAGCCTCGAGGCGTTCATCGAGGAAAACGGGCAGTGGGAGCGTGCGGCGCGGCGGCTGTACTGCCATCGCCACACGCTGCGTTACCGGATTCGGCGAGTGGAGGAGCTGACCGGACGCAATCTCGGCAATGCGCGGGACCGGATCGAGTTCTGGCTGGCGCTGCGCGGGCGGGAACTGGTTTCGTAACGATCGGGGAAAGGGTGATGCGGTTGTGAAGGTCGGAGTTCCATCTGAGGTCAAGCTTGACGAGTACCGCGTCGCATTGACGCCGGCAGGCGTCCGCGAGCTCGTTGACGCCGGACATCAGGTCTACGTTCAGAGCGGCTCCGGCGTCGGCTCGGCGATCAGCGACGACGCGTATGCCGCCCAGGGCGCCGCGATCCTGCCCGACGCGGCAGCCGTATTCGGTGAAGCGGAGCTGATCATCAAGGTGAAGGAGCCCCAGGCGCAGGAGGTGTCGCTGCTCGAGGCGCGCCACACGCTCTTCACCTATCTGCATCTGGCGGCGGACAGCGAACTCACGCACGGACTGATGGCCTCCGGCGCGACGTGCATCGCATACGAGACGGTCGAGGACAGCCGCGGCCGGCTCCCGTTGCTCGCGCCCATGTCGGAGGTGGCCGGCAAGATCGCGACCCAGGCCGGTGCGTTCATGCTTGAGAAGCCGCTCGGCGGCCGCGGCATCCTGCTCGGCGGCGTGCCGGGCGTCGCCGCAGCCAACGTGATGGTCATCGGCGGCGGCGTCGTCGGGATGAACGCGGCGTTCATCGCGCTGGGCATGGAGGCGACCGTGTACGTGTTCGATCGCAACATCGACCGTCTGCGCGAGCTCGACCTCGCGTTCGGCGGCCGCGCCGACACGTGCTTCGCCTCGACGCTGTCGCTCGAGGAGCGGCTGCCGGACATGGACCTCGTGATCGGTGCCGTGCTCGTCCACGGTGCCCGTGCGCCGCGGGTCATCACCCGGGCACAGCTCGGATTGATGAAGCCGCAGGCGGTGCTCGTCGATGTCTCGATCGATCAGGGCGGCTGCTTTGAGACCTCCCGGCCGACGACCCATTCCGACCCCACCTACGAGGTCGACGGGATCACGCACTACTGCGTGACGAATATGCCGGGCGCGGTCCCGATCACCTCGACCTACGCGCTGACCAACGCGACGATGCCCTACGTGATCCATCTCGCCAACGCCGGCGTCGCCCAGGCGATCGCGGAGAGCCCGGGTCTGAAGCTCGGCGTCAACGTGGCGGCTGGTCAGGTCACGTATGCACCGGTGGCGGACGCGGTCGGGGTCACGGCGGTGACCGTCGATGAGGCGCTCGCGGGTCTGCAGACGGCCGCCGGCTGAACCGCGGCGACCGGCGCCCGCCGGGCGCGCGCCAGAGCCGCCATTGAATCCCGCCCCTGCTACTCTGCGAAATCGCATGCCGACTACCAGCCAGCTGATCAATAAGGGCCGCAAGAAGCCGAAGAAGAAGCTCGCCACCCCGGGCCTGAAGTCCGGAAAGGGGCGCAAGAAGAAGGTCGCTGCTCCGCAGCGCCGCGGCGTCTGCACCCGCGTGTACACGACGACGCCGAAGAAGCCGAACTCGGCTCTGCGCAAGGTCGCCCGTGTGCGCCTGACGAACGGCATGGAGGTCGGCGCCTACATTCCCGGCGAGGGTCACAACCTTCAGGAGCACTCGGTCGTGCTCGTCCGCGGTGGCCGCGTCAAGGACCTGCCGGGGTTCCGGTACAAGGTGATTCGCGGCACGCTTGACGCCGCCGGCGTCAGCGATCGCAAGAAGGCTCGCTCGCAGTACGGCGTCAAGGCCAAGTAAGAGGACCTTCGATGCCACGTCGCGCAGCAGCCCAGCCCCGGCGGATCGATCCCGATCCCGTTCACCGCAACCGTCTCGTCCAGCAGGTCATCAACAAGGTGATGCTCGACGGCAAGAAGTCAGTGTCCGAGAAGATCGTCTATGACGCGCTCGCGATCATCGGCGAGCGCTCCGGGAAGAATCCGATCGAGCAGCTCGAGGCGGGAATCAAGGCCCTGACGCCGGTCCTCGAGGTTCGCTCCCGCCGCGTCGGCGGCGCGACCTACCAGGTGCCTGTCGAGGTCCCCGGACCCCGCGCCCGCACGCTCGCCGTCCGCTGGCTCGTCCTGTTCGCCCGTCAGCGCCGTGAGAAGACGATGGCGCAGCGGCTGGCCAACGAGCTCCTCGACGCCCAGCAGCAGCAGGGCAACGCGTACAAGCGCAAGGACGACATCTACCGCATGGCGCAGGCGAACAAGGCCTTCGCCCATTACCGCTGGTAGACGCTGGTCCCTGAGGGGATTGGCTTCTGGGGGACACCTGCTGTCCCGGAAAAGACAATCCCCGGTGTGTGGGAGTTCAGTGCCAGAGCGTGCGGCGGCTCGTGACGTAGTCGGCGCCCGCGGCGGCGGCGCTGACTGACTCGTCGCGGCCGGCGGCGGTTTCGCGTCCGGCGAACAGCAGTTGGCCGGGTCCGACGTGCATCTGCCAGGCGACGTGGTAGGCGGTCGCCCGTTCCTTGTGGGATCCGAGGTCGGACGGGACCGGATGCCAGCTGTCGTCGAGAGGCTCCTTGAAGGTGAGCGCACGCCAGACGACGGTGCGCGGTCGCGCGCCGTCCGGCCAGGACGGGCGGCTGACGACGTATCGGGGGCTGATGGCGGGGCTGATCGCCTCGTCGAGGGCGGACGCGAGGCGGGCGTTCTCGGCCGCGTTCCCCGCCGGCATCGAGCAGCGGACGGTGCCGCCCGCCCGGGGCGTGAGCGTCAGCGAAGCCCCGGAGCGCTCGCCGATCTCGCCGAGCGCCACGTATGTATCGACGATCGCGCGGGCGACGCGGTCGAGCGGCAGGATCGTGGGGTATGCCCGCTCGAGTGCGCGGACCCGAAGCGCCGCGCTGAGGCCGCGCGGGCGCGGTGTCGGACTGGGTAGCTCGGCGATCAGGCCGGAGACCATCGGAGCCGTCCCGCGCCCGGACGCAGACCGCGCGCGCCGGATGAGCAGGACCGGCACATCCTCGCCCACGTATGGCTCTCCGATCCGCCACCGCTCACGCGCGCCGGGACGATCCACGGCGCGGGCCATGCCATCACGGTTGAGCTGCTCGAGCTCAGCGTCCGCCGGCGGCAAGTAGGGCGAGAGCAGCGGATGCACGTGGGAGACCCCGGTCTCGATCGAGCCGTCCTCGCACGGCGCGTGGAGGTGCGAGTGGCGGCGGACGAAGCGGCTGTAGTCGGCGATTCCGCGGGCCAGGTCAGGCGCGACGCAGACGACATCCCAGTTCGACGCGAGCTTCTCCGGATCGGCGGGATCGAGCCGCAGCGCCCGCCCTCGCATCTGCCGCACCGAGACGTCGGCCGCGACCGTCGTGAGATCGACGACGACGTCAAGCGACGGGGCGTCCCAGCCCTCGCCGAGCAGGGCGCGGGTGCCAACGACGAGCTGTGTGGTCCCGTTCGCGAGCGCTCTGCCGGCGGCGGCCACCCAATCCCGGCTCTCCCAGCCCGGCGCGCTCAGCAGGGAGATCCCCTCCTCGAGCGTCACCTCGGCCGCACCCAGCGCGGTGCGCATGCGCTCGGCATCGTCCGGGAGACAGCCCACGACCTTTCCGGTAACGAGCAATGGGCGCAGGGCGGCGGTCCGCAGGTCGCCGCCGAGGGCCCGCAGCACGCCTCGGGCGCCGCCGGTGAGGGCGAGTGGTGAGCCCTCGGGCTGGCGCTCGCCAACCTCGGCGTCGCACAACACGGCCGCGCGCACGCGTTCCCCGCGTGATTCCGCCTCGGCGGCGAGGACCTCGATCGCCCCCATCGGCTTAGCGGCGCTCGAGGTCAGCACCCGATCGACGTCGGAGCCGCCCCGGCGGATGCCCTGGCGCGTGAGCACGAACCCGAGGTCGCGCAGCCCGGTTTGCAGCTCGGCCAGCCGCCGCTCGGCGGCCTCACCGGGGTGGGCGTGAAGACAGCCGACCGCGTAGTCGCTGATGAGCACGAGCCAGTCGTCAAGCGTCGGCGGCTCGCGCCATCCCTCGCCGCGGGGGGCGTCGTCGGGCAACTCGAGCCCACCGGAGGCGAGATAGCGCAGCCCGGCCCGCGCGAGCTCCGGACGGCGCGCGACGAGCGTTGAGAACGGGACCCGGGCGGCGCCGTCGCCGGTGTCGCGGTAGCGGATGCGCCCGATCACCCACGGCGAAAACGCGATGTCCTCCTCGCCCGCCACCGCCGGCTCCTGCAGTCGGTCGAGCAGCTCCGAGAAGCGGACGTGGCGTTCGTCGAGCCACTCACGCTCGCTGTCGAGGGGCGTGGTGAAGTAGGCGAGTTCCTGGTAGGGCGCCAGGTGGCCGTCGCGGACGACGGCGGGGGTCGGGATCTGGAAGTCGACCGGTCCGAGCAGCGAGGCGTACAGCTCCGCCTCATCGCCCGTCAGCTCGCTCGGCGAGGTCGCGGTGAGCCCGACGACGTGCACGTCGGGCAGTTCGGCGACGACCGCCCGCACGAGGTAGCCCCACAGCGAGGCGAGGTGGTGGCACTCGTCGAGGACGAGCGACCCGATGCCGGCCGCGACGAGGTCATCGAGCCGGGTGCGCGCCGCGGGGGAGAGCAGCGTGCCGGCCGCGAGCGCGGTGCCATCGCCGCGCACCGCCGCCTTCTTGGACCGGGATATCTCGGCTGCGATTTCCCGGTCGAAGCGCTCCCGCGCGACCCCGGTGAACCCTGCGACCTCGGCCTGCACGTCCGCCTCGGCCGCCCCGATCGTGGCCGCGCGCTGCTGGACGAGACGCTGTTCGGCCGCCGCGCGCAGGGCGCCGCCCGGATCGCTCGTCTGGCAGATCGACTGGTAGGTGAGAACGTGCAGCGCGCCCTGGGGCGCGAGGAAGGCCGCTGGCTGCTCGGTGAACAGCCCGAGCTTGTCCGCCCACTGGGCGGCGATCGTGGCGGTCGGCGCGAGCACGAGCGCCGGGCGGTCAAGTCGGCGGACGATCTCGAGCCCGATCACGGTCTTGCCAGACCCCGGCGGAGCGACGAGGTGCGTCGAGCGGCGTCCCGCTGCGCGGTCGGTGTCGAACGCGTCCACGGCGAGGCGCTGATACGGCCGCAGCGAGCCGCGCAGGCTGAGTCCCGCAAACGATGTCTCGGGCGCACTGGCCACGGGCGGACGCTATCCGGTCAGACGCCGGACAGGTCCGCTCGTGCGCCAGGGCTCAGGCGGGCGCGGCGATCTCGGTGAGCTGGGTGAGCCGGAGGTTGTTGCCCGACGGGTCGCGGAACCCGGTGTCGATCCCGTAGGGGCGCTCCTCGGGCTCCTCGGTGAACTCGACCCCGCGGGACTTCAGCTCCTGATAGTCCGCCCGGACATCGTCGGTCGTCAGGAACACGGTGCCGGCGAAGCCCTTCGACATGAGCTCGCGGACTTGGTCGGCGGTGTCGTCGTCCATGACGGGCGCTCCGGGGATCGCCATCAAGACGATCGCGGTCTCACTCTGAGCGGTCGGTGCGACCGTCAGCCAGCGGAAGTTCCCCATCTCCGGCAGCGTGACGTCCGACACGACCTCCATCCCCAGCTTCTGCGTGTAGAACGCGAGCGCCTCGTCCTGGTCGTGCACCCATAGTTGCGCCGTGCTGATCTTCATCTGTCTCCCTCCTGGTTGGTGTGGACACTGGAGGTCAACCTAGACGCCACTGGTGGCCTTGTCTTCTCCATTTGTGCTCCGTTGGGGTCGGGCATAGGCACGCACGACGCAACCCGGCAGCCGCGCGTAGACGGCGGCCGGGGGGAACTGCCCGCGGTACGCGGTCGGTGAGATGCCGTAGGTGCGCGTGAAGCTCGAGGTGAACGAGCCGACGCTCTGCAGGCCGACCGAGAAGCAAATCTCGGCGACGGAGCGATCGGTGTTCCGCAGCAGCGCGGCGGCCCGCTCAAGCCGGCGGGTCAGCAGATAGGCGTGGGGCGATTCCCCGAACGCCTGACGGAAGGCACGGCTGAAGTGAGCCCGTGACAGCCCGGCCGCCCGCGCGAGGTCCTCGACGCTCAGCCGCTCGAAGTAACGCGCGTCGGCGAGGTCCTTGGCGCGCAGCAGGTGGCGGGTCGTCGGAACGAAAGCCATCCGTTGCCAGTATTGCGCCCGCGATTGCGCTCGGCGCTGTTGCCACCAGCGAGAAGAAAACGCGAGGGCCGCCCACCACACGGGACCGGGGGCTGCGGTGGGACAACCCTCGCGTTGAGTAAATGTAGAGGGGAACTCTGAGGCCTGAGGCGGTCCGGGCGACTCGTGTCAGGAAACAGACAGCTCACTCAGGGTCGGCTGATTGGTCAGCGGGTGTAGACGCAATACCTGCTATGAGCGCTCAGCCGTTGCCGTTTCGCCGGGTGGAGCTGCTCCGCCGCCGGGGCCGCGACGGCGATCCGAGCAGCAGGAACCCGCACACCGAGGTGATGAGCAGCACGACGCCACCGAGCGTCTCCATGTAGAGACCGGCGCTGGGTGCCGAGTTCGCTGCGACATAGTGCTGCGCTCCCCCGCCGACGATGCCGCTCGCGTGGGCGTCGGGCAGATCGCCGAGCAGCGCGATCAGCAACGTGATCACGGCGAGGATCCCGATCGAGAGCAGCGCCGGCCGGCTGACGGCCGTGTAGACCGCGATGCTGAGGGCGACCACGAGCACCGCGATCGGGACGAGCGCATACGTGTGGTGCGAACCGGTCCCGACCGACTTGATCGCTGCCGATCCGGCGCTCGTCCGGACCTCGAACAGGGTCGTGAACTCGGCAACGAGCAGCAGCAGGGCGCCCAGCAGGCCGCCACAAAGGATTGCGCCCCTGATGACCGCGGGCGGTGCGGGTGACGCGCCGTTGCCGTGCTTGCCGGGGTGCCGCGAGCCCCGCGTCTCGCCGGTCGATTCATGCTCCGGCGAGCTGCCGGAATCGCTCCCGGAAGGCTGTATGGCTCTGCTATATTCGGTTCTCGCCTCGGGCGGCGTTGCGTTCATCTGTGCTCGCTCCCGGGCGCGGAGAATCCAAGCAATGGAGACGCCGACCGAATAAGAATTCGCCCCTTCCCGACAGATGCGTCGTGAAAGGGCCCTATGGGCCCTTTTTCATGCCAGTTGGGGGGGCACGCCCCCCCAACAACCCCCCCGAGAACGGCGCACGCTGCCTCGGGACACAGGACGACAGTCGGAAGCCCTACCGAACCACCGGACACTCTTATGCCTCGCACTTTCCCTCTAGAAAAGATTCGCAACATCGGGATCATGGCTCACATCGACGCCGGCAAGACGACGACGACTGAGCGCATCCTTTATTACACAGGGCGGACCTACAAGATGGGGGAGGTTCACGAGGGCGCTGCGGTGATGGACTGGATGGAGCAGGAACAGGAGCGCGGGATCACGATCACCTCCGCCGCCACCACCTGCGAGTGGGAGGGGCACCGGATCAACATCATCGACACGCCTGGCCACGTGGACTTCACGGTCGAAGTTGAGCGCTCGCTGCGGGTGCTTGACGGCGCGATCGCGCTGTTCGACTCCGTCGCCGGCGTCGAGCCGCAGTCCGAGACCGTCTGGCGTCAGGCCGACAAGTACCACGTGCCGCGGATCGCGTACATCAACAAGATGGACCGCATCGGCGCCGACTTTGATCGCGGCGTGCAGACGATGATCGATCGCCTCGCGGCGCATCCTGTCCCGATTCAGCTGCCGATCGGCGCTGAGTCTGAGTTCCGCGGGATCATCGATCTGGTCGAGAATCACGCGATCCTCTACAAGGACGAGCTCGGCAAAGAGAAGGACGTCATCGACATCCCTGCCGAGTACGCCGAGGCCGCGGCCGCCGCGCGGGAGCACCTGCTCGAAGAGGTCTCCCACTTCGACGACGATCTGCTCGAGATGATCCTGGAGGATCAGGAGATCCCGGTCGACCGGCTGAAGTCGGCGATCCGTAAGGCGACGCTCGCGATCAGGCTGACTCCGGTCCTCTGCGGCTCAAGCTTCAAGAACAAGGGCGTCCAGCCCCTGCTCGACGCCGTGCTCGATTACCTCCCGAGCCCGCTCGAGGTGCCGCCCGTCGAGGGCATCGAGCCGGCCAAGGGGTCATCGAATGGCGATGAGCAGCCGGCTGCGCGCCACGCCTCCGACGAGGAGCCGTTCGCGGCGCTCGCGTTCAAGATCATGGCCGACCCGTACGTCGGCAAGCTCACGTACTTCCGCGTCTACTCCGGGAAGCTTGAGGCCGGCTCGCGCGTGCTCAACGTCAACACCGGCCGCACCGAGCGCATCGGGCGCATCCTGATGATGCACGCGAACGAGCGTGAGGAGGTCAAGGAGATCTACGCCGGCGACATCGCTGCCGCGGTCGGCATCAAGCAGGTCGTGACCGGCGACACGCTGTCGGCGCCGGACAAGCCGATCAAGCTCGAGATGATCGAGTTCCCTGAGCCGGTGATCAAGGTCGCGATCGAGCCGAAGACGAAGGCCGACCAGGAGAAGATGTCGACCGCACTCGGTCGTCTCGCCGAGGAGGATCCCACCTTCCAGGTACGCACCAACGAGGAGACCGGCCAGACCGAGATCTCCGGTATGGGTGAGTTGCACCTCGAGGTCCTCGTCGACCGGATGATGCGCGAGTACAAGGTCGACGCGAACGTCGGGCGCCCGCAGGTCTCCTACCGCGAGACGATTCGCGGGACCGCGAAGAAGATCGAAGGTCGGTTCGTTCGCCAGACGGGTGGCTCCGGCCAGTACGGCATCGTCTACATCGACGTCGAGCCGGCACCGGGCGAGGGCTTCGACTTCGTCAACAAGATCAAGGGTGGGTCGATCCCCACCGAGTTCATCCCCGCCGTCGAGAAGGGCGTCGAGGAGGCACTCGAGAACGGGCCGCGGGCCGGCTACCCGATGGTCGACGTGCGCGTCACGCTCAACGACGGCAAGTACCACGACACGGACTCGAGCGAGATCGCGTTCAAGGTCGCCGGCTCGCTCGCCCTCAAGGAGGCGGTCCGGCGCGCCAAGCCGGTGCTGCTCGAGCCGATCTTCGCGGTCGAGGTCGTCACCCCCGAGGAGTTCATGGGCGATGTCATCGGCGATCTCAATCGCCGGCGCGGCCAGGTGCAGGGAATGGAGCAGCGCGGTAACGCTCAGGTCGTCAGTGCGTATGTGCCGCTGGCGGAGATGTTCGGGTACGCGACCGACGTGCGGTCCAACACGCAGGGCCGGGCCACGTACACGATGCAGTTCGAGCGCTACGACGAGGTGCCGGCGAACATCGCCGAGAAGGTCGTCGGCGAGTTGCAACCGGCCTAGCAGCAGCGCCGGACGGAAAACTTATATCCTGAATAGGTTCGTCCTGAGACGAACAGAACCACTGAGAAGAGAAGGAGCGACCCCAAAGTGGCGAAAGCCAAATTCGAGCGCGACAAGCCCCATGTCAACGTCGGCACCATCGGTCACATCGACCACGGTAAGACGACGCTGACCGCCGCGATCACCAAGGTGCTGAACGAGAAGTACGGCGGCGGTACCGAGGTGCGGTCGTTCGAATCGATCGACAACGCTCCTGAGGAGAAGGCGCGCGGGATCACGATCGCGACCTCACACGTCGAGTACGAGACGCCCAACCGGCATTACGCCCACGTCGACTGTCCGGGCCACGCCGACTACGTCAAGAACATGATCACCGGCGCCGCACAGATGGACGGCGCGATCCTGGTCGTGTCGGCGGCCGACGGCGCCATGCCCCAGACCCGTGAGCACATCCTGCTCGCGCGCCAGGTCGGCGTGCCCTACATCGTTGTGTTCCTCAACAAGGCCGACATGGTCGACGACCCCGAGCTGCTCGAGCTCGTCGAGGTCGAGATCCGCGACCTGCTCTCCGAATACGAGTTCCCGGGCGACGACATCCCGTTCGTCATCGGCTCGGCGCTGAAGGCGCTCGAGGGTGACGAGGACGCCGAGGCGAAGATCCTCGAGCTTGCGGAGGCTCTGGACACGTACATCCCCGAGCCTCAGCGTGACCTGGACAAGCCGTTCCTGATGCCGGTCGAGGACGTGTTCTCGATCACCGGCCGCGGCACGGTGGCCACCGGACGCGTGGAGCAGGGAATCATCAAGACCGGCGAGACCGTCGAGATCGTGGGCATCAAGGACACGACCTCCACCGTCGTCACCGGCGTCGAGATGTTCAAGAAGATCCTCGACGAGGGCCGCGCCGGCGACAACGTCGGATGCCTGTTGCGCGGTACCAAGCGCGAGGACATCGAGCGCGGGCAGGTGCTGTGCAAGCCGGGCTCGATCACGCCGCACACCCAGTTCAAGGCCGAGGTGTACGTGCTGAAGAAGGAGGAGGGTGGACGTCACACCCCGTTCTTCTCCGGCTACCGGCCGCAGTTCTACTTCCGTACGACCGACGTCACCGGCGTGGCCAAGCTGCCTGAGGGCACCGAGATGGTCATGCCGGGCGACAACGTCCAGATGGAGATCGAGCTGATTCAGCCGATCGCCATGGATCAGGGTCTGCGGTTCGCGATCCGCGAGGGCGGCCGTACGGTCGGCTCGGGGGTCGTCACCGAAGTCGTCAAGTAGTTTCTCGGGCGGTGGGTCCGGATGGGATTCCCACCCACCCCGCCGCCCGATTTTTTCCGCAGTTAGAGATACGACCTTTATGTGGGGCGGGCCCCGCAGCTTGGGACCTGCCCCGTTTGACTGAGAGAAAACAGAAGCCTTTTCGTGGCAACCATTGCTCAAAACAAGATCCGGATCCGCCTGAAGTCATACGACCACACGGCGATCGAGACGGCGGCTAAGGAGATCGTCGAGACGGCGACGCGCACCGGCGCGACCGTCTCTGGTCCCGTGCCGCTGCCGACGGAGAAGAACGTGTACTGCGTGATCCGGTCGCCGTTCAAGGACAAGGACTCGCGCGAGCACTTCGAGATCCGCACCCATAAACGACTGATCGACATCCACCAGCCGACGCCGAAGACGGTCGACTCGCTTCAGCGACTCGATCACCTTCCGGCAGGTGTGGATATCGAGATCCGGCTTGCGTCCTAGGAGGACCTGATGGCCGCAATCCTCGCTCGCAAACTCGGAATGACCCAACGGTTCCTGGACGACGGCCGCGTCGAGCGGGTCACCGTGCTCGAGGCCGGACCGTGTCCCGTGACCGCGATTCGCACGCTCGATCGTGACGGCTACGAGGCCGTCCAGCTCGCGTTCAACGCCTGCAAGGAGAAGGTGCTGACGAAGGCCGAGCTCGGCCACCTCAAGAAGGCGGACGCCTCAGCGCACCGCGTCGTGCGCGAGTTCCGTGACGAGGCCGGTGAGCTGCTCGTCGGCGAGACCGTCAAGGTCGACGCGTTCAACGAAGGGGACGTCGTCAAGGTCTCCGGCGTGTCCAAGGGGAAGGGCTTCCAGGGCACGATCAAGCGTCACAACTTCTCAAGCGGCCCCAAGTCGCACGGCTCGCACAACGTCCGCGCGCCGGGATCGATCGGCGCCTCGGCAACCCCGTCCCGCGTGTTCAAGGGAATCCGGGGGCCAGGTCGCATGGGCGGCGGTCGCATCACCCAGCGAGGGCTCACCGTCGTCGAGGTGATTTCGCGCGACAACCTGTTGCTCGTCCGCGGGGCCGTCCCGGGCCCGAAGGGCGGGACCGTGGAGGTGCGCACCGATGGCTGATCGCTCCGCACCCGTGCTCGGCGGTGGCACCGTCACCCTCGACGCGACGACGTTCGAGGCCCGCTTCAACATGCCGCTCGTGCACGAGACGGTCCGCGCTGAGCTCAACGCTCGCCGGCGTGGGACGGCCTCGACCCTGACCCGCGGCAAGGTGTCCGGCGGCGGCGCAAAGCCGTGGCGCCAGAAGGGCACCGGCCGTGCCCGGCAGGGCTCGATCCGCGCCCCGCACTTCGCCGGCGGCGGCATCGTGTTTGGGCCCACGCCGCGCAACTACACGTTCAAGGTCAACCGCAAGGCCCGACGCGCCGCGCTCCGCAGCGCGCTATCCGTGCACGCCGAGCGCGAGTCGCTCGCCGTATTCGATGCCTCGGTGTTCGACGCACCGTCGACCTCGCGTGCTGCTGATCTGCTCGATGATTGGGGCGCCGTCTCGCGGACGCTCGTCCTGCTCACCGAAGAGGAGGCGGCGGCCGGCAAGTCGTTCCGCAACATCGCCCGGGTGGCCGTCATGCCGGTCACGGACGCGGGGGTTGCCGACGTCATCGGCGCCACATCGCTGCTCGTCTCGCAGGCTGCGCTGCCGGAACTGGTCGCACGCGCGGCCGGACGCACGGGCGACGAGGACCAAGAGTCAAATGAGGAGGCCGGAGCCTGATGGACCCGAGCCAGGTCATCATCCGCCCGGTCGTCTCGGAGAAGACATTCGTCCTTGCCGAGGCCGGCAAGTACACGTTCCGCGTTCACGACCGCGCGCACAAGACGCAGATTCGTCAGGCGATCGAGCAGCTGTTCGACGTCAAGGTGCTCGCGGTCCGGACCGCGTTCGTCAAGAGCAAGCCCAAGCGCCGCGGCCAGACCGCCGGTAAGACCCGTCACTGGAAGAAGGCGATCGTGCAGGTCCGCGAGGGCGACACGATCCCGATCTTCCGCGGCCTGGAGGGAGCCGAGTAATGCCGATTCGTAACCCGAAGCCCACCTCGCCGGGCCGGCGGTTCGTCACGTATCCGGATTTCGCCGAGATCACTCGGGCGGAGCCCGAGAAGTCTTTGACGGAAGGGCTGAAGAAATCTGGTGGCCGGAACTCGAATGGTCGTAAGACATCGCGACACCGAGGTGGTGGCGCGAAGCGCCTGTACCGGAAGATCGACTTCAAGCGCCTCAAGGACGGCGTGCCGGCGAAGGTCGCGCACATCGAGTACGACCCGAACCGCTCCGCCTACATCGCGCTGCTGCATTACGCCGACGGCGAGAAGCGCTACATCCTCGCGCCCGGGCGGCTCAGGGTCGGGGCGACCGTCGAGTCCGGTCCCGGCGCTGACATCCGCGTCGGCAACAGCCTGCCGCTCGCGAACATGCCGCCCGGCACGGTGGTCCACAACGTTGAGCTGACACCAGGGCGGGGCGGCCAGCTGGCCCGTTCGGCCGGTGTCGGCGTGCAGCTCCTCGCCAAGGACGGCGATTACGTGACGCTCCGCCTGCCCTCAGGCGAGATGCGGATGGTCCGCGCCGAGTGCCGGGCCACGGTCGGGGTGATCGGGAACTCCGACCACCAGAACGTCAAGATCGGAAAGGCCGGACGCAAGCGCCATATGGGCGTCCGTCCGCAGACCCGTGGTACCGCGATGAACCCGGTCGACCACCCGCACGGCGGTGGCGAGGGTTCGACGACGGCGGGTCGCCACCCCGTGACTCCATGGGGTGTGCCGACGCTCGGGTACCGGACACGGAAGAAGGGCAAGGCCTCCGATCGCTACATCGTCCGCGGACGCAGAAGAGGTAAGAAGCGGTGAGTCGATCGAGTAAGAAGGGCCCGTTCGTCGAGGAGCGCCTGATGGCGCGGATCGAGGCGATGAATACGTCGGGCGAAAAGCGGATGCTGCGGACGTGGTCGCGGACGTCGACGATCTTTCCGGAGATGGTTGGGCACACGATTGCGGTCCATGACGGTCGTAAGCACGTACCGGTCTTCATCAGCGAGTCGATGGTCGGTCACAAGCTCGGCGAGTTTGCGCCGACACGGCTGTATCGCGGCCATGCCGGGACAGGGAAGAGGCGTTAGGCATGGCTGAGGAAGAGAAGCCAAAGCGGCGGGGTCGGAAGCCGGCGCCGAGGACGGCTCCTGACACCGAGACTGCGCGCACCGAGCCCGAGACCGCTGCAGACGACGAAACGACGCGAGCAGTCTCGGCGCCAGAGGCGGCCTCGGCCGCGCCTGCCGAGGAGGTAGAGCCCACTCCTGAGGATGTTGAGGCCGAGGAGGCGACTGAGGTCGTGCTTGAGGCTGACGATGAAGCCGAGGGTGAGGCCGAGGAGTCCGAGGCCGAGGCTGCTGATTCCGAGGAGAAGCCGAAGCCGCGGCGTCGGCGGCGTGGTGCTGCTGCCGCTGAGGAGAAGGACGAGGCCCCGGCGAAGCCGGCTCCGTCTCGACGGCGGTCGAAGGAGCGTCCGGCTGGTCCTCCGCCCGTCGTGCGGGCGCAGGCGAAGTACGTGCGCTCGTCGGCGCGGAAGGCGCGGCTCGTGTGCGACCACATCCGCGGGAAGACGGTTGAGGAGGCGCGAGCTATCCTCGCTGTCACGCCGCGTGCGATCGCGCGGGATTGGAGCAAGTTGCTCGAGTCAGCGGTCGCGAACGCCGAGCACAACCACGAGCTCGTTGGCGAGGACCTGTACGTCAAGGCGGTGCACGCCGACGAGGGTCCGACGATCAAGCGGTTCCGGCCGCGCGCGATGGGTCGCGCAACGCGGATTCGCAAGCGCACCAGTCATCTCACGATCTTGCTCACGCCGAAGGATTAAGAAAACCAACTCATGGGTCAAAAAGTTCATCCCGAGTCGATCCGCGTGGGCTACATCCACGATTGGAAGTCGAACTGGTTCAACGAGCGGAACTTCTCCGACTTCCTGCACGAGGACACGCTGATCCGACAGCACATCGTTGGCCGCCTGTCGCACGCCGGGCTGTCCGACATCACGATCCGCAAGAACGCCACCGAGGTGGAGATCAACATCCACACGGCGCGGCCTGGGATCGTGATCGGCAAGTCGGGCTCGGAGGTCGACCAGCTGCGCCGTGACCTGCATCGGATCACCGGCAAGCAGGTCAAGGTCAACATTCTTGAGATCAAGCGTCCGGAGCTTGACGCGCGCCTGGTCGCGCAGTCGATCGCCGAGCAGCTGCAGAATCGCGTTGCCTTCCGCCGCGCGATGAAGCGTGCGCTCACCAGCGCGATGCGCTCCGGCGCCAAGGGCGTCAAGGTGCAGGTTTCCGGTCGCCTCGGCGGCGCCGAGATGGCGCGGACCGAGGGCTACTCGGACGGTCGCGTCCCGCTGCACACGCTGCGCGCGGACATCGACTACGGCTTCCATGAGGCCCGCACGACATTCGGTCGCATCGGCGTCAAGTGCTGGATCAACAAGGGCGAGATCATGCCCGAGGGCTACACCGGAGCCGATCTGACGATCATGGACGAGCCGGCCCCGCAGGCTCCCGAGCGTGGCGGTCGCGATGGACGCGACGGTCGCGGTCGTGGGCGCCGTGGTGACGGCGGTCCCGGCGGCGGCGGCGGCGGTGGTCGTGGCCGCGGCGGTGGACCCGGCGGTCGCGGTCCGGGTGGTCCCGGCGGCGGTCGCGGTCGCGGCGGTGGTCCCGGCGGCGGCGGCGTGGTCCGGGTGGTCCGGGCGGCGGCGGTGGTGGTGGTCGCGGTCCGGGTGGTCCCGGCCGTGGCGGTCAGGGCGGTGGCGGCGGTGGTCGCGGTCCCGGTGGTCCGGGCGGCGGTGGTCGCGGTCCGGGTGGTCCCGGCCGTGGCGGTCAGGGCGGCGGCGGTCGTGGGCCGGGTGGCCCCGGCGGCGGTGGTCGTGGCCCCGGCGGTCCCGGCGGCGGTGGTCGTGGTCCCGGTGGCGGCGGCGGTGGTCGTGGTCCCGGTGGCGGCGGCGGTGGTCGTGGTCCCGGTGGCGGCGGCGGTGGTCGCGGCCCGGGTGGTCCCGGCGGCGGCGGTGGTCGCGGTCAGCGCGGTGGCGGCGGCGGCGGTGCCGGCGGTGGCGGTGGCGGCGGTGGCCAGGGTGGTACTCGCTGATGCTCGCCCCAAAGCGCGTCAAACATCGCAAGCAGCACCGCGGACGTCGCGGTGGGCTGTCCCGTGGCCAGGTCAAGGTCCAGTTCGGTGAGTACGGGCTGAAGACGCTCGAAGCCGGCTGGCTGACGAACCGGCAGATCGAGGCCGCTCGTATCGCCATGACCCGCAAGATCAAGCGTGGCGGAAAGGTCTGGATCAACGTCTATCCCGACAAGCCGTTCACCAAGAAGCCGGCCGAGACCCGGATGGGGTCCGGCAAGGGCTCGCCGGAGGGCTGGGTTGCCGTGGTCAAGCCCGGGCGCGTCATGTTCGAACTTTCTGGTGTCCCCGAGTCACTGGCGCGTGAGGCGATGCGCCTCGCCGGCCACAAGCTTCCCGTCAAGACGAAATTCGTGATGCGGGAGGACGGTTGACGATGAAGGCCGTTGAACTGCGCGACCTGAGTGAGACCGAGCTGCTGGAGCATCTGATGAACGCGCGGCGTGAACTGTTTGGCCTGCGCTTCCAGCATGCGACGGGCGAGCTCGACAACACCGCCGGACTGGCCCATGCCAAGCGTGAGATTGCGCGGACGCTGACCGTTGCGCATGAAAAGGGAATCGATGTCAGAAACTGAGAACGACAGCGATTACCCCTGACGACGAGGCGGCGCGCTACCGACGACGCAGCGCCCCGGCAGACGAAACGACGCGAGCCGCCTCGGCGCCAGCGGCAACTCTCGCTGCGCGAGCGTCCTCGCCTGCCGAGAAGGCCCCGCCTGCCGAGGTCGTCCCTCCGAAGGAGCGCCGGGCCACAGCCCGCGCCGCGAAGGCCGCCAAGGTGCCGAAGCGTGGGCCGCGGACTGCTGAGGAGCGTCAGGCTGAGCGCACGGCGCGCCGGGCCGCGAAGGCCACCGAACGCCGGACTGGGCGTGTGCGGTCGCGGGCGAAGGCGCGGGCCGCGGAGAGCACCGGCGCGGTGACCCCGCCGCGCGAGCGCGCGCCGGGTGTGCAGAAGGTGCGCCAGGGCATCGTCGTGTCGGACAAGGCGGACAAGACGATCACTGTGCGGATCGATGTCTCGCGGCGGCATCGGCGCTACGACAAGATCGTGCGGACGTCGAACACGTTGCATGCTCACGACGAGAGCAACGACGCGCATATCGGCGACACGGTCGTCGTGCGCGAGGCCCGTCCGCTGTCGCGCACCAAGCGCTGGCGGCTCGTCCAGATTGTGGAAAGGGCCAAGTAGTGGTTCAGAACGAGACACGGATGCGCGTCGCCGACAACACCGGCGCGCGCGAGATTCTGGTGATTCGAGTCAAGGGCGGACATCGCCGCCGGTACGCCGGCGTCGGCGATGTTGTGACCGCGACCGTTAAGACCGCGAGCCCGCAGGGCTCGGTCAAGAAGGGCGAGGTCGTGACCGCGGTCGTCGTGCGGACGAAGAAGTCCTACGGCCGTGAGGACGGGACGTACATCGGGTTTGACGAGAACGCCGCGGTCCTCATCGACGCGCAGAACAACCCGCGCGGCACCCGCATCTTCGGCCCGGTCGCGCGGGAGCTGCGTGAGCGCAACTTCATGAAGATCGTCTCCCTCGCCCCGGAGGTTCTGTAACCGTGCCCGCGCGTATCAAGACCAACGACGAGGTGATCGTGATCGGCGGCAAGGACCGCGGCAAGAAGGGCAAGGTCCTGCGGATCGATTCGAAGAACCATCGCGTGTACGTCGAGGGCCTCAACATCGTCAAGCGCCACCAGCGCCCGCAGCAGGTCGCCGGGGCGCAGCGCGCCGAGCAGGTCGGCGGCGTGATCGAGAAGGAAGGCCCGATTCACCTCTCCAACGTGATGCTCCTCGATCCGAAGGACGGCAAGCCGACCCGCGTTGGAGTCGAGATCGAGGACGGGAAGCGATTCCGCATCGCCCGTCGCAGTGGAACGAGATTGGATTAGCCGCATGGCCGCACGACTGAAGACCCGTTACAACGAAGAGATTCGCCCGCAGCTCGTCGAGCGCTTTGGCTACACGACGCCGATGCAGGCGCCCCGGATCGAGAAGGTGACCGTCAACATGGGCGTCGGCGACGCCAAGCAGGACTCAAAGTTCCTCGACGCGGCGAGCGAGCAGCTCGCGACGATCACCGGGCAGAAGCCGAACATCCGCCGGGCGCGCAAATCGATCGCGCAGTTCAAGGTCCGTGAGGGCATGCCGGTCGGCCTAGCCGTGACCCTGCGCAGCGAGCGCGGCTACGAGTTCCTCGATCGGTTGATGTCGATCGCGATCCCTCGGATCCGCGACTTCCGCGGACTCAACCCGCGCGCCTTCGATGGCCGCGGCAACTACTCGATGGGCGTGCGCGAGCAGATCATCTTCCCCGAGATCGACTATGACGAGATCGACCAGGTGCGCGGACTCGACATCACGATCACGACAAGTGCCCGGACCGACGAGGAAGCGTTCGCGCTGCTCGTCGCGTTCGGGATGCCCTTTTCGAAGGAGGGCCGCACGCCCGCGGCCGCGACAGCTAGCTAGAAGGAGCCCATGGCAAAGGTTTCACAACGCGTCCGCCAGCAGCGGACCCCCAAGTACAGGACTCGCGGCTACACGCGCTGCCGGCGCTGTGGCCGTGCGCGCGCGGTGTATCGCAAGTTCGGCATCTGCCGGATCTGCCTGCGTGAGCTCGCGCACAACGGATACATCCCCGGCATGACGAAGTCGAGTTGGTGATGAGCGAGCATGCGAGCAGTTACTGCGAGCTGGATGCTCGCAGACATGATCAGGAGCGCCGACTGGAAGGAGGCAAGGGCTAAATGTCTATGACCGATCCCGTCGCCGACTTCCTGACGCGTCTGCGCAACGCCGCCAAGGCGCAGCATCACGACGTCGTGATCCCGTCTTCCAAGCTGAAGCGCGAGCTTGCCCGCATCCTCAAGGAGCAGGGCTACATCGACGATTGGAGCGTCGCGGCCCCCAGCCCGGAACAGCCCGGCGAGCGGATCACCGTGACCTTGAAGTACACCGATGACCGCAAGCCGGTCATCTCCGGGATCGAGCGCGTCTCGCGTCCCGGCCAGCGCACCTATGTTGACCATGCCCACATCCCGCGCATTCAGGGCGGCATGGGCACCGCCATCATCTCCACCTCCCGTGGCGTCATGACCGGCCACGAGGCACGCCAGCAGGGCGTCGGGGGCGAGGTCGTGGCGAGGGTCTGGTAGACACACTCAAACTGCAATGTCCCGAATCGGTAAACGACCCATTCCCATCCCCTCCGGAGTGACGATCGCGATCGACCCCGAGCGCGTCACCGTCAACGGACCGAAGGGCGAGCTGAGCGAACGCATCAACCGCGAGATCACGGTGCAACAGGAGGGCGACGAGGTTGTCGTCACCCGCCCGACCGACCGTGGCGAGCATCGCGCGCTCCATGGCCTGACGCGGACGCTCGTCGCGAACATGGTCGTCGGCGTCACCGACGGCTTCGAGAAGCGGCTCGAGATTCAGGGCGTCGGCTATCGCGCCCAGCTCAAGGGTCGCGATCTCGAGCTTGCCCTCGGCTATTCGCACCCGGTGGCCGTGAAGGCGCCGGACGGGATTGAGTTCGAGGTCCCGATGCCGACCCGGATCGTCGTCCGTGGCGCGTCGAAGCAGCAGGTCGGCGAGATTGCGGCGTTCATCCGCAAGCAGCGCAAGCCCGAGCCGTACAAGGGCAAGGGGATCAGATACGAGGGCGAATACGTGGCCCGGAAGGTAGGTAAGCGGGCATGACCGTTCTCACCGCTCCCGAGCGCCGGCTCAGGCGCCGCCGCCGCGTCCGCGCGAAGGTGCGCGGGACCGCGACCCGGCCGCGCATCTCGGTGTTCCGCTCCAACCGTGGCATCTTCGCTCAGCTCATCGACGACGACGCGGGTCGCACGATCGCGGCCGTCAACTGGACCGAGCCGGAGCTCCGATCCCTCAAGCCGATGGAGCAGGCGGCCAAGGCTGGTCAGCTGCTCGCGCAGCGCGCCAACGCCGCCGGTGTCGAGCGCGCCGTGTTCGACCGCGGCGGTTATCAGTACCACGGCCGCGTCAAGGCGCTGGCCGACGGAGCCCGAGAAGGCGGGCTGGCGGTCTAGCTCCGCTACTCTGGGTTCACCTCACATGCCAACACGCGATCGAACAACTTCAGCATCCGGACTCGACCTGCAGGAGCGCGTCGTCGAGATCAACCGCGTCGCCAAGGTCGTTAAGGGCGGCCGGCGCTTCTCCTTCACCGCTCTCGTTGTCGTCGGCGACGAGCGCGAGGTCGTCGGGATCGGCTACGGCAAGGCCAACGAAGTGCCTGTCGCGATCCAGAAGGGCGTTGAGCGAGCGAAGAAGAACCTCTACCGCGTTCCCAAGCACGGCTCGACGATCACCCACCAGGTGACGGGGGTCTTCGGAGCGGGACGTGTCTTCCTCAAGCCGGCTGCGCCCGGTACCGGCGTCATCGCCGGCGGCGGTGTGCGCGCGGTGCTTGAGCTCGCCGGGATCAACGACATCCTGAGCAAATCGCTGGGCTCGCAAAACCCCATCAACCTGGTCAAGGCGACCATGGCTGGACTTGAGGCTCTGCGGACGCCGGACGAGGTTGCTGCCCTGCGCGGGCTGACGATCAACCAGGTCCTGGGGCTCTCGGAGGAGGCTGCTTCTGGAGCCCCCGACGCGGTGAACGGCGGCGAGGCTACACCTGCGGTCACCGCCACAGAGACCAACGGCGACGAAGGATCAGCGACGCGAGCGACCGCAGGCGCAGACCCCGCCGCCGGTGAGGAGCCCGCGTGAGTTCTCTCACGATCACGCAGCGGAAGTCGAGCAACGGCAGCGACAAGCGCCAGCTTGACACGCTCCGCTCGCTGGGGCTCCGCGGCATCAACCAGTCGGTTGTGCGGGAGGATTCGCCGGCACTGCGCGGCATGGTCCACAAGGTCCGGCATCTCGTCGAGGTCACGGAGAACGGCAATGGCTGACGAGACGACCGAAGAGCGGATTGGTCTGCACAACCTGAAGCCGGCTCCCGGGTCGCGCCGGCCGCGTAAGCGCGTTGGCCGGGGCGAGGGCTCTGGGACGGGCAAGACCTCGGGCCGCGGCCAGAAGGGTTACGGCTCGCGGTCGGGCGCGAAGCGACGCGCCCGGTTCGAGGGCGGCCAGAACCCGATTCACATGCGGATGCGCAAGCTGCGCGGCCCGCACATGAAGAAGTCGATGCCGTTCGAACCGTTCCGCACCCACACGCAGCCGGTCAACCTGCTTGACCTCGAGGCGCGGTTTGAGTCCGGTGCGTCGGTCACGCTTGAAGCGCTCAAGGCGAAGGGCCTGGCGACCCGCAAGGGGATCCCCGTCAAGGTGCTCGCCAAGGGCACGATCTCCAAGCCCCTCACGGTCCACGCGCATGCGTTCAGCGCGGCGGCGCGGGAGGCGATCGAGGGTGCCGGTGGTACCTGCGAACTGATCGTCCTCGCCGAGGGCGGCGGCACCGCGGAGTAGTCGCGCATGATCTCCACGATCCTCGGCGCGTTCAGGGTCGGCGAGATCCGCAATAAGGTGCTGTTCACCGCGGCGATACTCGCGCTGTATCGCCTTGGCACACACATCCCGGCGCCGGGGATCAACTCGAAGGCCGTCGACGCCATCCAGAAGAACTTCGGCGGGAACAGCATCCTCGGGCTGCTCAACCTGTTCTCCGGCGGCGGCCTCGGCCGGATCGCGATCTTCGCGCTCGGAATCATGCCGTACATCACGGCCTCGATCATCCTCCAGCTGCTGACGGTCGTCGTCCCGTCGCTTGAGAAGCTGCAGAAGGAGGGCGAGGTTGGGCAGGCGCGGATCACTCAGTACACGCGCTACCTCACGGTCGGTCTGGCGTTTGCGCAGTCGATCGGCTACGTCTTTCTGTTCCGCAGCTTTGAGAAGTCGGCCGGCGCCACGCTGATCTCGAACTTCACCCTCTCGAAGGTGTTCCTGATCGTCATGTCGCTCACCGCGGGGACGGTGCTGCTCATGTGGATGGGTGAGCTCATTACCCAGCGCGGCATCGGCAATGGCATCTCGCTGCTCATCTTCGCGTCGATCGTCGCCCGCATCCCCAACGGGGTTCACGCGTGGTGGACGAACCCCGACCAGGTGTTCCGCGTGATCATGCCGTTCATCGTCGTCGGCGTCGTCGCCTCGATCGTGTTCGTCCAGGAGGGTCAACGCCGGATCCCGATCCAGTACGCCAAACGCGTGATCGGCCGGCGCATGACACAGGGCGGTCAGACCTACCTGCCGCTGCGGGTCAACATGGCGGGCGTGATCCCGGTGATCTTCGCCGCGAGCGTGATGGCGATCCCACCGACCATCGGTCAGTTGCTCGGCCAGAACCGCAAGGGGCTGGGCACGGATATCGCCAATTTCTTCAACCCGCAGGGCTGGCACTACGTGCTCGGCGAGAGCGTCTTGATCATTCTGTTCACGTACTTCTATACGGCGGTGACGTTCAACCCCGTCGACCAGGCGGACAACCTGAAGAAGTACGGCGGCTTCATCCCGGGGGTGAGGCCAGGCAGACCGACGGCCGAATTCCTGGACCGGATCCTGGCGCGTCTGACGTTCCCGGGAGCATTGTTCCTGGCCGCGGTCGCGGCGTTGCCGACGGTCCTCATCAACCAGACAAGCGCAAACTTCTTCTTCGGCGGTACCTCGATTCTGATCGTGATCGGCGTCGCGCTCGACACGATGAAACAGCTCGAGGCGCAGCTGATGATGCGCAACTACGAGGGCTTCCTGAAATAGACGCCGCTTGCCGCGGCCGCCCACCTCATCTCAGGACTGAAGCGCCGACGCGAGCCCCTGGCGTCCTGAGATGTCGAGCTTGCGGTACGCGTTGCGGAGGTGGTACTCGACCGTCTTCGGGGTTACGAACAGCGTCTGGCTGATCTCCCGATTGCTGCGACCGGAGGCGGCGAGTTCGGCGATTCGGAGCTCACTCGGGTCAGCGAACCGACGCCGCTCAGCATCCGCTCGCGTCGCGGACGCGCGCCGGTGGCGGCGAGCTCGGTCCGCGCTCGCTCATGGAGCGCGTGAGCCCCACCGCTGAGCGCGAGGTCGACCCCACGCTGCAGCGGCGAGCGGGCCTCGGCGCGCCGGTTCGCCCGCCGGAGCGCAGCCCCGTAATCGATGAGCGCCATGATCGTCTCGAGCCGAGATGGCGCATCGGACCCGAGCACGACCGCGTCGCGCAGCAGCTCGAGCTGCCGCTCGCCCTCATTGCACAGGCCGAGTACCCGCCGGGCGCGGATCCGCGCATGGAGTGCACCCGTGCGCTCCGCGATCTCGTACTCCGCGTTGGCGAGCTCTCGCGCCCCTTCGCGTCGGCCGAGGGTGAGGGTTGCGAGGGCACCGACGGTGCGCCAGGACTGCATCCCGAACACGCGGATTGCCGGACCGGCAAGACGCTCCACGAGCAGCGCGTCCTCGAGCGCCTCCCGGGCGCGGCCGGTGGCGCGGGTGCTCGCGCGCGCGAGCAGCTCGTCGATCGCCTGCAGCGTCGCGTCACGCTCCAGCAGGCCGGTGCCGCGTCGCACGGCTCTCCCGCGGCGGTCTGGCGATTCCATCACAGGCATGAGTAGCGTCTGTACTACCCAATTAACCGGAATTGTGGCGGCTCGGCGCAGGCGCGTCCGTACTCTGACGCGGCAAACCCTGGGGTGATCGCCTGGTGCGAAGCCGTTCCCCGCACGCGATCCTGAGCTCGTGGACCACTGCTCGATCGCCCAGCTGCTGCTCGCGATTGATCTCGCCTCGGAGCCGATCACCGGATCGGTGTCGATCGAGGGTCAGTCGTCGCGGCGGTTCAACGGCTGGATCGAACTGACGGCGGCGATCGAGGCGGCCCGCCGGTGTTCGCCGAAGGAGGCATGGGAGCGGGGGAATCCTGGGGGCGCAGAGATGGGAAAAGACTGGGGTTCGTCCCTGGGTGAAGCGCAGGCGGGGATCTAGTCTTCTCATCGCGAGGTAGCCGATGGTCCGCCGTCAGGGGGCGAACGACAGGGGCGACCGGAGGGCACAGGGGCGCATCAGTGGGGGCTCGGACGTTGGGGCGCTGGGCATGGCAGGGGAATGCGGGGCCGGCACGGAAGCCGGCCCTTTGCCCATCGGGGCCGGTTGTTTACGCTGGCGTGGGCAACTGTCCTACGCGCGAAGGGGAACTCCCGATACAGTGGCGCTCGTGTCCGAGCTCAACCTGATCCTCTTTGGCCCTCCCGGCGCGGGCAAGGGCACCCAGGCCGAACGGCTGCGCCACGATTTCGGGCTGCCGTTCATCTCGACCGGCGACATGCTCCGGGTAAACGTCAAGGAGGAGACCGAGCTCGGCAAGGAGGCCAAGCGCTACATGGATGCCGGGGATCTCGTCCCGGACGATCTGATCGTCAAGATGGCTCGCGAACGCCTCCAGGGGGACGATGCGCAGGACGGCTTCATCCTCGACGGCTTTCCGCGGACGATCCCCCAGGCCGAAGCACTCGACGGGATGCTCTCGGGGATTGGGCGCCGGGTCACTGCTGCGCTTCTTATCGACGTGCCCGACGAGGAGCTGGTGCGGCGACTCTCGGGGCGACGCGTGTGCGTAAAGGCGGGTCACAACTACCACGTCGAGTTCGACCCACCCAAGCACGAGGACATGTGCGACCAGGACGGGTCGCGGCTGATCCAGCGGGACGATGACCAGCCAGACGTGATCCGCAATCGGCTCAGCGTCTACCACGAGAAGACCGAGCCGCTCGTCGAGCATTACGACGAGAAGGGGCTGATGCGACGGATCGACGGAACGCGCGATGCGGCCGAGGTCCACGATCACATCCGCGCCGTGATCGCGACGCTGCGGCTCGAGGAAGACGTCTAGCACCGGCTACGCTCGGGGTAGGTCGATGCAGCGATGATCATCAAGAAGTCCCCCGAGGAAATCGATCGGATGGCGGCGGCCGGCGCGGTGCTCGTCAAGACCATGAACCTGCTCGCCGGCAAGATCCGACCTGGGGTCACCACAGCTGACCTCGATCAGGCGGCCGAGAAATTCATTCGCTCGCAGGGGTGCGAGCCGGCGTTCAAGGGCTATCGCGGGTTCCCCGGTTCGATCTGCGCATCGCCGAACTCGATGATCGTGCACGGGATTCCCGGTCCGTATGAGCTGCAGCGTGGAGACATCATCTCCGTCGACATCGGTGTCATCCGTGACGGATGGGTGGCCGACGCGGCGCGGACGTTTTCCGTAGGGCCGATCACGCCTGTCGCCCACAAGCTGCTGACGACCACCGAGGAATCGCTGTTCATCGCCGTCGAGCAGTGCCGGGCCGGCAACCGCCTCGGCGACGTCTCCCACGCGATCCAGGAGCACGTCGAGGCCGAGGGGCTGTCGATCGTCCGCACACTCGTCGGTCATGGGATCGGGCGCTCGATGCACGAAGAGCCCCAGATCCCCAACTACGGGACGGCGGGCACGGGCATCGTGCTCGAGGAGGGAATGGTGCTTGCCGTCGAGCCGATGGTGACCGCAGGACGCCACGCCGTCCGGGTCGGGGAGGATCATTGGGCGATCTATTCCCAGGACGGCTCGCTCGCCGCCCACTTCGAATTTACGATTGCGATCACCGCCGACGGACCACGTGTGCTGACCCCGTGGCATGAGGCGGGAAATGGCCGCGTGGCGGCCTGACTCGGGCTGTCTGCGTCCTGCTAACATGACCGGTTGCGGCTGCAGCGCGTCTGTGTGCTGCGCGCACCTCGACGCGGTAGCGGCGATCTGAAGCGGTCGCCAGAGCCGAGCCGAAGGAACTCCGAAAACATTCAAGAGTTGAGCGAACGAGCGTGAAAGTACGACCCTCGGTCAAACCGATGTGCGAAAAATGCAAGATCATCCGCCGCGACGGCCGGGTGCTCGTGATCTGCTCCAACCCACGTCACAAGCAGCGACAGGGCTAAGGCAAATGGCACGAATTTCAGGGGTCAACATCCCCCTCAACAAGCGCGTCGAGGTCGGCCTCACCTACATCTACGGCATCGGCCGCACGACATCGAACAAGCTGCTCGCCGACGTGGGCGTGGAGCCGGATCGCAAGGTCCGCGACCTCACCGAAGAAGAGGTCGTCAAGCTGCGTGAGCTGATCGATAACTCGTTGACCGTCGAGGGCGATCTGCGTCGCGAGCGTTCCCAGAACATCAAGCGTCTCCAGGAGATCGGTTGCTACCGCGGATTGCGCCACCGCCGCGGCCTGCCAGTGCGCGGTCAGAACACCAAGACCAACGCGCGCACGCGTAAGGGACCGAAGCGGATGCAGGTGGCCGGAAAGAAGAAGGCCACCAAGAAGTGAGTCCCGCTCCCCGCAGACCTCAACGCGGCCGCCGCCGGGTTCGCAAGAACATCCCGATCGGTCAGGCCCACATCAAAACCTCGTTCAACAACACGATCGTGTCGTTGACCGACCGCGAAGGCAATGTCATTGCGTGGGAGTCCGCCGGCGGTGCCGGCTTCAAGGGCTCGCGCAAGTCGACGCCGTTCGCCGCCCAGGTCACCGCCGACGCGGCCGCCCGCAAGGGGATCGAACACGGCCTCCAGAAGGTCGAAGTCTTCGTCAAGGGCCCCGGGTCCGGACGCGAGACCGCGATCCGGTCGCTGCAGGCAGCCGGCCTCGAAGTGACCGGCGTCAAGGACGTCACCCCGCAGGCGCACAACGGGTGCCGACCCCGCAAGCGGAGGCGTGTCTGATGGCGCGCGACTCCTCTCCCCAGTGCAAGCAGTGCCGCCGCGAGGGACAGAAGCTGTTCCTCAAGGGCGAGCGCTGTCTCACCGACAAGTGCGGCGTCGAGCGCCGGTCCTACCCGCCGGGCGATCACGGCCGCGGTCGCCAGAAGCAGTCGGAATACCGCGTGCAGCTGCGTGAGAAGCAGAAGGCCAAGCGCTACTACGGCGTGCTGGAGAAGCAGTTCCGCATCTACTACGACAAAGCGTCGCGTCAGGGCGGAATCACGGGTGAGAACCTGCTGCGGATGCTCGAGTGCCGCTTTGACAACGTGCTCGTGCGCCTTGGCTTCGCCGCCTCGCGCCGGCAGGCCCGGCAGCTGATCCTGCACGGTCATTGGACCGTCAACGGACGCCGGGTCAACATCCCCAGCTATCAGCTGCGGGACAGCGACGTGATCGCGATTGACCCCAGGTCGACTGCGACGCAGGTGATCCGCGATGCGACCGAGCTGACCGGCCAGGTGCCGGCGTGGCTGCAGGCCGATCACGACTCGCTCACGGCGAAGGTGCTCCGTAAGCCGGAGCGGCGGGAAATCGCCGCGCCGGTGCAAGAGCAGCTCATCGTCGAGCTGTACTCCAAGTAGCCCGAATCTTGTAGTCGCGGGCGGCCGGCGAGGCCGTTCGCGGCGCCGCAAGCCGCCGAGGCGGCGGCAGGAACCCCACGACGTAAGGACCCTGATGCTTGACTTCCAAGTCCCCCGAATCTCTAGCGAGTCAGTCGACGATAACCGCGGCTCGTTCACGATCGAGCCGCTTGATCGGGGCTTCGGCTACACGTTCGGTAACTCCTTGCGACGCGTCCTGCTCTCCTCACTCGCAGGCGCGGCGGTAACGAGCGTCCGAATCGAGGGCGTCGCCCACGAGTTCTCGACGATCCGGGGCGTCAAGGAGGACGTGACTGACATCGTCCTCAACCTCAAGGGGATCGTGTGCCGGATGCACTCCGACGCCACCGAAATCGAGGCGCCGCTCGTCGTCACCGGACCCGGTGACATCACCGCGAAGGACATCGATCTTCCGTCCGGCGTTGAGATCCTCAACCCGGATGCGCACATCGCCACGCTTGAGAAGAAGACCAAGCTCGAGGTCTACCTGACGATCGGCCGCGGTCGCGGATACCGGCCGGCGGAGGAGAACAAGTCGGCGGACCAGCCGATCGGCGTCATCCCGATCGACTCGATCTTCTCGCCCGTCCGTCGTGTCGCGTACAACGTCGAGCAGGCCCGCGTCGGCCAGAAGACCGACTTCGACAAGCTGACGCTTGACATCGAGACCGACGGCTCGATCGATCCGCCCGCCGCCCTGCGCGAGGCCGCCGAGATCCTCATCTCCCAGCTCGCGATCTTCACCGATCCCGACCGCGTCACCGAGCTGCGCGCCGCTGGTGAGCCCGGCGTGCTCGAGCCCGGTCTCGTCGGCGGTGGCCCCGGCGGCGCGCCGGTCCGCCAGCCCAACGCGATGGACGACATCCTGATCGAGGAGCTCGAGCTCGGCGTTCGCTCGTACAACTGCCTCAAGCGGGCCGGGATTCAGACCGTGGGTGACCTCGTCGCCAAGACCGAGTCCGAGCTCAACGCGATCCCGAACTTCGGCAAGAAGTCGATCGACGAGGTGATCGAGACGTTGCACGCTCGGGGCCTTGGTCTCCGGAACGAGTAAGGTCTAGCGCCAGGTTCTGCCATGCGTCACCAGCGCAATCGATATCAGCTCAGCCGTTCGGCCTCGCACCGTAAGGCGCTCCTGATCAACCTGGCCAAGGAGGTCATCGATCACGAGCGGATCCAGACGAGCGAGGCCAAGGCCAAGGCCGTCAAGCCGGAGATCGAGAAGCTCATCACGCTTGCCAAGCGAGGCGACCTCCACGCGCGCCGACAGGCCCTGTCGGCGCTCGGCCAGGACAAGTTCGCCGTCTACAAGCTGTTCGAGGAGATCGCGCCGCGATACTCGGAGCGGCCGGGTGGCTACACGCGGATCCTGAAGCTCGGTCCGCGCCGCTCGGATGCGACCGAGATGGTGCTGCTGGAGCTCGTCTGAGCACCCCGCCGGTTGCGCGGCTCCTGCTCGAATACGACGGGAGTCGGTTCTCCGGATGGGCGTCTCAGCCCGGGCGGCGGTGTGTCGAGAGTGAGGTGGAGCGGGCGCTCTGCGTTCTGCTTCGCCGATCGTCCGTTCCGCTGACGGTCGCTGGTCGGACCGACACGGGCGTGCACGCGCTGGGCCAGGTCGCGTCGTACGGTGGCCCGCCGGTGTCGGTCGTGGGTCTGAACGCGCTGCTGCCGGAGGATGTGGCGGCGCTCTCGTGCTCTGTGGCGCCGGATGGCTTTGACGCGCGCCGCGACGCGACCTCCCGGGCGTACACCTACCTGCTGCTGACCCGACCGGGGCGCAGCGCGCTGCAGCGAGGGCGGGCATTGCACTGGCCGCGGCCGCTGGATCTGGGCGCTCTCCATGCGTGCGCTGCGGCGTTGGTGGGGACCCACGATTTCACGGCGTTCACGCCGACCGATACCGAGCACGTCCGGTTCTCGCGTGACGTATTCGGCGCGTACTGGCGCTCTGCCCCCGACGGGGAGCGGCTCGAGTTCTGGATCGAGGCCGACACGTTCATGCGCCACATGAACCGCGTCCTGGTCGGGACGATGCTCGAGGTGGCGTCGGGGCGACGGACCGTCTCATCCTTCGAGGCCCTGCTCGCCGGCGCGCCTCGGTCGGCCGCGGGGCGGACGGCGCCGGCGCATGGGCTGTACCTGGTGGGGGTGGGGTACGAGGGGCGGCGGGTGCTCGGCTGACCGCGCGCTCGGCCTGCGCGCGCAGCTGACGGCGCTCGGCCCGACGGTGCCGGCCACGGTGCTCGGCCCACGGCGGGAGGCATCCCGGGTGACGTTTTTGCAACGAGGAGGGGGTGGGTTTGGGTCCCCGCCGCCTCTGGATGGGTATGAGCCCGGGCCCAGGGAACAATCACGCCAAATCGCGCCCCGCCGATGGATTCAGGCGTGAAACTTTCGCTGACGGTCACTATTTCGCCCGGATCGTCTCGCTCGACGAGATCTGGCGGATTAATGCCGCCGTGCTTGAGCGCAGACGGCCTGGCAGCGTGGGTCGCGCATGCAGCAACTCCACCTGATCACCACGCCTCAGGCAAACGCGGCCGGCTTGACCAACCGTGCGCTCACCACTCGATGCAAAAACGGCCTGCTGCATCGCGTCCACCACGGGGTCTACCTCCACGGGCAACCCACCTTCCTCCCAGGGGCGAGGGAGCTCGCCGCCGTCCTCGCTTGCGGGGAGGCGGCCGTCGTCAGCCACACCGACGGCGACGGCACTGTACGGCCTGACGGACGCCACCAGGAGCGATGTCGACATCACGATCGCGACGGCGAGCCACCGACGCCGCAACGGCATCCGGATCCACCGCGTCGACGTGCTTCACGACGCCGACCGTGGCCACCTCCGGGGCATCCCGATCGTGTCAGCCGCCCGGGCCCTCCTCGACTTCGCCGCCACCGCGACTGCGGACGAACTCGAGCGCGGGATCGCCGAGGCCTACGCACTGAGGCTGACAACCGAACACCAACTCAACGCGACGATTGCGCGCAACCCGCACCGCTACGGGGTCGGCGCCCTGAGGGCCGAACTTCAACGCGAGGGCGGTCCCGCATGGACGAAGCGCGAGGCCGAGCGCCGGATGAAGCTCCTGCTCCGCCAGGCGAACCTCCCGACTCCGCTCACCCAGCACTGGGTCGCCGGCTACCCGGCTGACTTCGCCTGGCCTGAGCACCGGTTGATCGTCGAGGTCGACAGCTTTCAGTACCACGGTCACCGCTGGGCGTTCGAGCGTGACCGCAGGCGTGACGCCACGCACGTCCTCGCCGGCTACCGCGTGATCCGGATCACGTGGCGCCAATTGGACGAGGAGCCGCTGATGGTCGCCGCGACGATCGCGGCCGCGCTGAGCGCCAGCCGCCCTGCGGGCTAGGATCACATGCGTGAGGGTGCTGCTGACGAACGATGACGGGATCGAGGCGGAGGGGCTCCAGATGCTGCGGCGGGAGCTGCTCGCCGTGGACGGGATCGAGCTCGCGGTGATCGCGCCGGACGGCAACCGCTCCGCGATGGCGCGGTCGATCACGACGCGCCGTCCACTGTGGGTCGAGGAGGTTGATTTCGGCGACGGGACGATCGGCTTCGCGACCGATGGCACGCCGGTCGACTGCGTCCGGCTCGCGAACCTCGGACTCGTCGAGGGCTTCCAGGCCGAGATCGTGGTCAGCGGCATCAACCATGGCTCCAATCTCGGCGACGACATCAGCTACAGCGGCACGGTTGCGGCGGCGCTCGAGGCGATCGTGCTCGGCCTGCCGGGAATCGCGGTCAGCCAGCAATCCAGTGCGCGGGAGCTCGACTTCACCTCCGGCGCCGGGTTTGACTTCGCCACTGCGGCGAGGTTCACGGCGCGCCTCGTCGCCGAGCTCGAGAACGTTCCCCTCCCGGAGGGCACGCTTCTCAACATCAACGTTCCCGGGGCCACACCGGAGGGCGTCACCGTGGCGAAGCTCGGCAAGCGGATTTACCGCGATGAGCTTGCCCTCGTCGACGAGGCGAACGCCCGCCGACGGCTGTACCGCATCTATGGCGATGCCACGTACGAGGTGACCGAGACCGGCACCGACCTCGCCGCCGTGGCGGAGGGCCAGATCGCCGTGACGCCGATCCACTTTGACTTGACCGACCGCGGCGGGCTCGACGCGCTCCAGCGCTACGACCTGGCCCGACTGATCGAGCCGGCGGCGCGGGAGGTCGACGCCGGCGCGACCCCGCAGTGAGCGCGACGTCGGCAGCCAAGCGCGCGGCCGAGCTGCGCAAGGAGCTCGACTACCACGGGTACCGCTACTACGTCCTTGACGACCCGGAGATCGGCGACGACGTCTACGACGGTCTGATCGACGAGCTCCGCCGGATTGAGGCCGAGCATCCGGAACTCGTCACCCCGGACTCGCCGACGCAGCGGGTGGGCGGCGAACCGGTCAGCGATCTGGAGAAGGTGCGCCATCCCCAGCGGATGCTGTCGCTGGCGAACGCGCGCTCGGCCGATGAGCTGCGCGCGTGGATCGCCCGGATGCGCAACCACCTGGCGCGGGAGGGGATCGAGGACCCGGAGTTCGAGTACGTCGCCGAGCCGAAGATCGACGGCCTGGCGATGAGCCTCATCTACCGCGACGGAGTGTTCGAGCGGGGGGCGACGCGCGGCAACGGCGAGATCGGAGAGGACGTCACCCATAACATCCGGACGATCGGGTCGATCCCGCTGCGGATCGATGAGCCGAATCCGCCGCCGTTCGTGGAGGTGCGCGGAGAGGTGTACATGTCTCTCACCGACTTCGCCAAGCTCAACGAGCGGCGAGCGGAAGCGGGGCTCTCGACGTTCATGAACCCGCGCAACTCGGCGGCGGGCACGATCCGCCAGCTCGATCCGAAGCTCGCCGCCGATCGGCCGCTGTCGTTCTGGGCGTACCAGGTCGGTGCCACCGAGGGGATCACGTTCGCCTCGCACTGGGACGCGCTCGAGTGGCTGCGCGAGCACCGCTTCCCGGTTCATCCGGACATCGCCAAGCTCCGGACCGAAGACGAGGTGGTCGAACGCTGCAAGGCCTGGGAGACCCGGCGGGGCTCGCTCGACTTCGAGATCGATGGCGTGGTCGTGAAGGTGTCCGACGTCGAACTGCAACGCCGGCTCGGGGTCGTCGGGCGCGAGCCGCGGTGGGCGATCGCGTGGAAGTTCCCGCCGACCACAGCGGTGACGACGCTCAACGACATCGGCTGGAACCCGGGCAAATTCGGCGACCTGCACCCCTACGCCATGCTCGAGCCGGTCCGCGTCGGCGGTGTGACGATCAAGCAAGCCACGCTGCACAACGAGGAGGACCTCGCCCGCAAGGACGTTCGCGTGGGGGAGGAGGTGATCGTCCTCCGTGCCGGCGATGTGATCCCGCAGGTCCTCTCGCCGGCGCCGCACATGGCCGAACGCGACGATCGCCCTCCGCCGCCGCGTCCGCCGGAGCGCTGCCCCGTCTGCGACACGCCGACGATCAAGCCGGAGGACTCGGTGTTCACTCGCTGCCCGAACCGGGAGTGTCCGGGCCGACGCTGGCAGCTGCTGACGCATTTCGTCGGCGCGATGGACATCGACGGACTCGGCGAGAAGCAGGTGAGCCTGTTCATGGATCTTGGATGGGTCAAGACCGCCGGCGACTTCTATCGCCTCACGCCCGAGCAGATCGCCGAGCAGTCCGGGTTCGGGACGGTCTCGGCGGAGAAGCTCACGACCGCGATCGAGGCGTCGAAGCGTCAGCCGTTCGGGCGGGTCCTGTACGCGCTCGGCATCGAGGAGGTCGGCGAGGTCACCGGCCGCAACCTCGCCCAGCAGTTCCGGACCGTCGATGCGCTGGTAGGCGCGACGCCCGAGGAGATCGAGCAGACCCCGGGCGTGGGGCCGAAGATGGCGAGCACGATCCACGACCAGCTCGCCGACCCGGCGATGCGGGCATTGATCGAGGACCTGACGGCGCTCGGCCTGACCCTCGAGGAGACAGGGCCGCCGCCCGGCGAAGGACCGCTGGCCGGCAAGACGCTCGTGCTGACCGGCACGCTGCCCGATCTCACCCGCGAGCAGGCGACGGAGATGATCATGGCCGCCGGCGGGAAGGTGACCGGGTCCGTCTCCAAGAAGACCGACTACGTCGTCGCGGGGGAGAGCGCGGGTTCGAAGCTCGCCAAGGCCGAGCAGCTCGGGGTGACCGTGCTCGACGAGCCCGGCCTGCGCGAGCTACTGAGCTAGGAGAACCCCGCCGACCGTCAGCCGTTGTACTTGGCGACGGCGACGGTCATACCGTCCTCGATCGCGTGGCCTGTGGCCGGATCGGAGAGGCCGTTCATGAGAAACGCCCATGCGAGCGTGTGGCCATCCTTCGCGGTGCACAGGCCGACGAGGTTGGCGACGTCGTGCAGCGTGCCACTCTTCCCGCGGCAACGTCCCTGGGCGTACGTGCCCTGGAGCCCCGCGCCGAGCGTGCCCGTCTCGCCGGCGATCGAGAGCGAGTTCGTGAACGCGGAATCGCTCGAGAGACCGGACAGGACGGTGACGACGTCCCGCGGGCTCGTCCAGTCGTCACGGGACAGGCCCGATCCGTCGTCGAGCTTGGGATGAATGCCGAACGTCGTCGCGAGCTGCTGGCGGACGACGTTCGCGCCGGCGGAGCTCGACCCGCGGCCACCGAACCGGGCTCCCACGTCCTTGAGCAGCATCTCGGCGAAGAAGTTGTCCGACGGTGTGTTCGTCATTCGGATCAGCGTCGCGAGTCGCGGCGAGTTGACGGTGGCCAGCTGATGGGCTGAGCCGGGGGTCGAGTGGGTGTAGACGCGGGTGCCGCCCGGGACCCGCACGCCGGCGGCGCGCAGCGCCGCGACGAACTGCTGGGTCGCAAACAGCGCCGGGCGGTTCTGGATCGAGGACCCACTCGCGTCGGCGAAACCGCGATCGTAGGCAAGGCCGCTGAGCTCGCCCTCGACGTACGACGAGAACGCGAAGCCGGTGGCGACCGTGCCCCGCAGCGAATCAAGCGTCGACTCATCGCCGACGATTGCGCCTCGGATCGCCCTGATGCGGTTCGTCCGCAGCAGATTCGCGACCAGCCGCTCCATCGTGGCGCCGACACCCGCTCCGTAGGCGCCGCGGTTATAGCTGCTCGAGCCAAACGTCGGGTCGCCGGCCCCCTTGAGGTACACCGTCCCATGCCAGGTTCCACTGGCGTCGAGCGATCCCGTCGCCCGCACCGAGGTCCGCAGCGTCGTGTTCGCGCCGAACCGAGCGAGGGCGGTCGAAGTCGTGTAGATCTTCTCGACCGACGCCGGGAGCCGCCGCGAGTTGGGGCGCGCCGAGTACAGCGTCTTTCCGGTCGTCAGATCGACGACGTAGGCGCCGGTGTTGCCGCCGGCCGCCTTCAGCGACCGCGACAGGGAGTTCTGCAGGGTCTTGAGCGCCTGGGCGGAGGCTCCCTGGGCGCAACCCAGGACACCCAGCGCAGCCGCCATCGCCGCGAGAAAGCGTCGCATTGTCCGTATGTAACCGATAGCCGCGGCGAAAGGTTCGGTACAGAGCCGTACAATGGCCCCGGAGCAATGGGCAAGGTCGTCAAGCTCGACACCGCGGGGACGGACCGCACCGCGGCCGGGCCAAGAGAGTCCGGGACTCGTCGTCGCACCAAGCGTTCGAAGACGGCGCTGGTCCTCGGCGGCGGCGGCTTCACCGGCGGCGTCTATGAGATCGGCGCGCTCCGCGCCCTCGATCTGCTGTCCGTGAACCGCACGGTCAACCAGTTCGACGTCTACGTCGGTACGAGCGCCGGGTCATTCGTCGCCGCCGCGGTCGCCAACGGCGTCACTCCGGAAGAGATGATGCGGGTGATCGTCCAGCAGGTACCGACCCCGTTCCAGGACGCTCGGGTCGGCAGCCTGCTGCGCCCGAACTACCGCGAATTCGTCAGCAAGGGAGTGATGCTTCCGCTGCGCGTCGCCGGAGTGCTCCGCTCGCTCATCCGGGATTTCGGCCAGATCTCGGCCGTCGACCTCGTGATCGGCCTCGCCGAGGCGCTCCCATCCGGCCTGTACTCGGGCGAGGGGATCGAGCGCTACGTGCGTACGATCCTCTCCCACCCGGAACGGACCGACGATTTTCGGCTCCTTGCCAGCGAGCTGTACCTCGCCGCGACCGACCTCGACACGTGCGAGCGGATCGTGTTCGGTGCCGAGGACTGGGACGACGTCCCGATCTCGACCGCGGTCAGCGCATCGAGCGCACTGCCGATGGTTTACAAGCCGGTCAAGGTCAAGGAGCGCGAGCTGATCGATGGGGGGATCCTGTCGACCACGAACCTTGACATCGCGGTCGAGGCGGGCGCCAAGTTCATCGTCGTCGTCAACCCGCTCGTTCCGTACGTCAACGACTTCGAGCACACGATCCCGACGGTCACCGGCTCGCGGCCGCGGCGGGTCTCGGATATGGGCTTCCCGCACATCGGCTTCCAATCGTTCAAGCTGCTCGCCTACCAGCGCCTCCACGAGCTCGCCCGCCGGTGGGAGGAACGCTACCCCGGGGTCGACATCATCCTGATCGAGCCCGAGCCGAACGACGAGCTGATGTTCCAGACGAACGTCATGAACTACACCTCGCGCGTCGACATCGCTCGTCACGGCTTCCAATCGGTCACGCTCAAGCTCGCGCACGACTACTCCCGGTTCAAGCGGATCTGCGCCCGCCACGGGATCGAGATCTCGGCGACGCGCGTGCGCAAGGTCGTCAAGCATTTCGAGGCCGAGCGGGAGAAGACCCGCGCCTGGCGCAAGATCCTCGAGCAGACGACCTCGACGCTGCTGCGCCAGTCCGCGCAGGAATAGCCCGCTGAGTGCCCTTACGTGGGCCCGTACGCCCACGCCCCGCCGACCATCGTGCCGCGGACATCGAGCTCGTCGCCAAGGACGACGAGATCGGCGTCGGAGCCGGCGGCGATCGCCCCCTTGCGGTCGGCGATTCCGAGCAGTCGGGCAGGGTTCGCCGAGGCGAGGTTCACCGCGTCCTCGACGGTGACGCCGAGCATCCACACCGCGTTGCGCACCGCCTCCGCCATCGTGAGCGTGCTCCCCGCGAGGCGCTCGGTCCCGGGCGTCGTTGCCCGGCCGCCACGAACGGTCACCGTCGCGCTGCCGAGTCGGTAATCCCCGTCGGGCATACCCGCCGCCTCGATCGCGTCGGTGACGAGCCGTACCCCGGACGGGCCCTTCGATCGCAGCGCGATGCGGAGCGTCGGTCCCTCGACATGGAGGCCGTCGCAGATCAGCTCGCAGCTGAGTCCTGGCAGGTCGAGCGCGGCCCCGACGATGCCGGGGTCGCGGTGGTGCATCGGGCGCATCGCGTTGAACAGGTGTGTCACCGCGCTCGCGCCGACCTGAACGGCCGCGACGGTGTCGTCGTAGCTCGCGTCGGTATGGCCGAGAGAGGCCACCACGCCCGCCTCGACGAGGCCGGCAATGAGCTCGAGGGCCCCGGGCAGTTCCGGAGCGACCGTCATCATCGACAGCACCTGTGAGCCATCGCGCAGCAGTCGCTCCCACGCAGCGCCAGCGGGGACCAGGAAGAACTCCGGGTTCATCGCCCCGGGGAACGCCTCGCTGAGAAACGGTCCCTCCAGGTGCGCGCCGAGGACCGCGGCCCCGCCCGACACCTCGCTCGTGCACCGCCCGATCGCGCCGAGGGCCGACTCGAGTTCCTCCAGTGGCGCCGCGACGGTTGTGGCGAGCAGGCCCGTCGTCCCATGTCGGGCGTGGAACCGGGCGACGGCAGCGATCTCGTCCGGGTCGGCGGTGTTGCATTGGGCGCCGGCGCCGCCGTGAACGTGGAGGTCGAGAAATCCCGGCGCGAGCCACGCGTCGCCGAGGTCGATCTCGGCCGCAGACCTGCGAGCGTCGCCGTCGAGGAGGACGTCCTCGATCAGGCCGTCACGGACAACAAGGACCCCGGCTCGTGTGCCGTCCGGGGTGATGATCCGGGAACTGCGCAGCCGCATCGGCCGCGGCCCGTGTCGGCCCGGGCTCAGCCGGCACTGAACGCCGGGAGCCCGGGCGGATAGGTCGGGATCGAAGCGCTACGCGCTTGCCGCTTGGGCCTGGACTGGTGCCTGACCCGGGATTTCGCGCAAGCTCGAGAGGAAGAGCGTCTTGTCAATCCGGCCGTTAAAGATAGGAACGCCCATCTCTACGCATTTCACGATCACGTCGCGGCGCTCAAGGCCGGACTCTCGTGCAAGCTCGGTGGGCGTCAGGTGATTGGCCATCGGTCCTGCTCCTCCTTGTGGGGGGTTCACTACATGGCCGTAAGTATGCACCCTGCGGCGGACAGCCTCAATCCATTTGTCAGCAGAATGGACGCAAATACGGGCTGGTCCGGTGCAAATCGGTTGCGGTTGGACAAACGTTGATTAAACGGTAGAGTTCAGCGGACGATCGGCGTGCTTTTCGATGCCCCCGGACAGCCCGCCCGTCTGCAGACAGGGACGATAAAGACAGGGAGATTGGTCAATGTCGGCGCTTCGCGCGGCCCAACCGGCCCCAACGTGCTCCGAGCACGAATTGATTTCCGCCGTCCGCCACGGCGACGATCGCGCGTTTGAGGAGCTCTACGCCCGGTACCGGCCCCGGATCGGGTCCTACGTGCTCGGGATGGTCGGGGATCACCAGCGCGCGGAGGACATCGCCCAGGAGGTGTTCATCGCCGCTCTGCGCCGCCTGAGAGCGACCGAACGCCCAATCGCGTTCAAGCCCTGGATCTACGAGATCGCCAAGAACGCCTGCATCGACGAGTTTCGGCGCGCCCGGCGGACGCGTGAGGTGCCGCTCGAAAGCGACGGCGAGGAAGCCCCGCCGATGCGGTTGGTCTCCCACGGCGCCGACGCCGCAGTCGAGCACAAGCAGCGTCTCGACGACCTGCGGGGGGCGTTCCACGGGCTGTCGGACAGCCACCACCGGATCATCGTCATGCGCGAACTCGAGGGGCGCTCCTACAGCCAGATCGGCGAGCGCCTCGGGATGAGCAAGCCGGTCGTCGAAAGCACCCTGTTCCGCGCCCGGCGCAAGCTGAGCGAGGAGTACGACGAACTCGTCACCGGGCGCCGGTGCGAGCAGGTCCAGACCGTCATCGGCGCCGAGGGTGAGCGCCCGCTGCGGTCCCTCGGGATCAAGGAGCGCCGGCTGCTCGCGCGGCACCTTGCCCACTGCCAGCCGTGCCGCCGTCACGCGCGCATGGCCGGCGTCGACGAGTCGTTCTTCAAGACCCCGAGCATCGCGGCCAAGATCGCGGCGCTGCTGCCGATCCCGTGGCTGCGCTTCCGCCGCGGTCACGGCGGTGGCCAGCCGGTCCCGTCGACCGGCGGTCACCGCTCGGCGGCTGCCGTCCAGTCGCTTGGGAACGCGGCGGCCTATGTCGATCCCTCCGGCCCGGCCGCCGGGCTCGGCCGCGCCGCCGCGGCAGCTGCCGCGATCGTCGTGGCCGGGGCCGGCGGTGGCCTCGTCACCGGGATTGGCCATCACAGCGCGATGCCGGCTCCGCGCGTCATCCACGTGAAGCCGGCGCGCGCCAGCCACGCGGCAACGGCGCCCGCAAAGACCACCGCCGGTCACACCGCGGTCGTTCCGGCGACGACGTCGCACGCCTCGTCGTCGAGCAAATCCGCCGGCGCCAGGCATCACACTCAGCGTTCGATCAAATCCGCCGGCCCGGGTGCCGGATCCAGCGGCGCTTCCGGTTCCGCTTCGGGATCCCGCTCGACGCACACGAGGTCGGCTGGCGGCTCGGGCTCGGTTCGGCCGGCGGTTCCGCGCCGAAGTCATCCTCGGGTTCCGCCTCGCCGGGCAGCACCGTGAGCGGCACGGCGGGCTCAGCCGTCCACGACCCGCTCGGCGCAGCCGCCGGGACCGCCGCAAAGATCCTGTCGGGTGGTGGGAGCAGCGGCTCCAGCGGTTCCGGATCCGGGATCCAGCTTCCGAAGGTCGGGCCGGTCCAGTTGCCGAAACTGCCGGTCAACCTGCCGAAGCTGCCGTCGGCTCCGGCGACGTCGCTGCCAAAGCCACAGCTGCCGTCGATCCCGCTGCCGAAGGTCCCGGGCCTGCCCGATCCGAACAAGATCCTGTCGGGCCTCACGGGTCACTAGACAGCACAGCCGAGGCGCCGGCCCGGCTCGGCACGCCTGTGGTTTACTGGTCGTATTCGGGGCGTGGCGCAGCCTGGTAGCGCGCACCGTTCGGGTCGGTGAGGTCCCCGGTTCAAATCCGGGCGCCCCGATTTCAGGAAAGCCCTGCTAACGCGGGGCTTTTCTAGTGGTCAGGAATCGCTTCTGAACGTGCGTCTGCGGGGCGGAATCGGGGGCATACTGCCCATTCACTGCCCAAACGTGGCCCTCGACGAGCGCCTTGAGCCGCTCTCGCTCCTCCTCGCTGCGGCGCATCACGTGCGCGTAGACCCGCAGCGTGAAGGCCGGGTCGGTGTGCCCGAGCTGCTGCATCACGTACGTCGGGTCCTTGCCGATCGCCACCAGGATCGAGGCGAACGTGTGCCGGAGCTTGTGCGGGGTGATCCCGAGCGGCAGGGGTTGTAGGCCGCGCTCCTCGACGAGCCTGTTCGCGTGGGCCACCACGGCGTCGACGACGTCCTGGCGGATGTTGTGTCGCGAGCGGGGCTTGCCGGCCGAGGTGACGAACACTGGATCGTCGGGCCCGGTACGCTCGCTTGCGGCCTTGTGCTCGGTCAGGATCTCCCGGAGCAGCGGCAGCATGTCGACCTCCCGCATGCCGGCGTCGGTCTTGTCCCGGCCGACCTCGAAGCGTCCGTTGGCCAGGTCGACGTCGCGCCAGAGCATCGCGCCGGTGGCCGAAGCCCGGCCGCCGCCGAGGAGGAGCGTGGCGATCGCCGCGCGGCGGCCGGTCGTCTGGACCGGATGGCGCTGCGTCCAGGTCCTGCCGTGGCGGTCGGCTGACGTCGATGACGGCTTCGCCGCGGTCGAGCTCGCCGGCGGCCTCGAGCAGGATCGCGATCTGCTCGGCGCTGTCGAGGTGAACCGGGCCGCGGCTTCGAGAGCTTCAGGCGGCGGCGCTTGCCGACCGCCGGGTTGCTCGGCGATGTGGCCGTGGTCGACGGCGACGGCGAGGATCTGCGCCAGCAGATCGATGTGCATGTTGATCGAGCGCGCCGACAGGGGGCGCGCGCGGCGGCGGTAGCTGCGGCCGAGGCGATCGACGTAGGACACCGTCAGCGGCGTCCCGTTCTCGGCGGCCGCCGTGATCTCGGCGGCTTCGCGCACCTTGCTCTGGCGGTAGCGGTCGACCTCGGCCACCGTGATCTCGGAGATGTGGTGGTCCTTGAAGAACGGCAGCAGGTGGTTGGTGAGGTCGTTCCCGTAGCTGCTGGCGGTGTTCTTCTCGATCTCGAGCTGCTTGGCCGCGAACCAATCGGACGCGAACTCGTGGAAGGTCGGGTTGGTGTTCTTCGCCGGCGCTGGATCCGGCCGCGGAGGCCGCCACGTGCCGAGGTCGACGTCGCGAAGCACGACCGCGAGCTCGCGCTGCGCCATCGCCAGAGTCCAGCCGTCCTCAGGCTTGCCCAGGGTCAGGTACTCGCGCTTGCCATAGGCGCGAAACCGCAGCGCAAAGCAGGGTTGGCCTGGTGTCGGCCTGACCACTTGTCCAGTTGCGGGGCGTGCCATCGGCTTCCGGATCCGTTCGCGAGGTTGCCGACCAGTATGCAGGCTCGGTTCGCTCGTGGCGTCTGCGGCGGCCCGGCGGATTGCGCTATCTCGCGGCTTCTGCACGGATGTCAGGCGTCCGAAGGAGCGCGCACGGGTCGAACGGCGTCCGCCGGGGACCGCCGGGAGTCGATCTAAGCCTCGTGGGATCGCACATGCAGCAGCGGCGCCCCCGTCGCGGTGCGACTGGCACGCTGGCGTCGGCGCCGCGGCGGAGCGGGCTCGGGCAGGGGCGTGGTCGCCGGCTTGTCGACTGTCTCGAGCTGCTCGGCCACGCGCGCGGGTGAGAACGCGAGTCGGGGTCGAGGGCCGGAGCCAAGACGCACGGCGCCGAGTTCGCCGGCGTGCTCGTAGACCCAGGTTCGCGTCTTGCCGTGGAGTCGGGCGATCTCAGCGGCATCGACGAGCGGCTCGGCTGGCGCGGGGGGCGTCAGGCCTTTCAATCGCACGACGAGTCGCTCGGCGAGCAGGTCCGCGAGCTGGTCGAGCGCATCGTCGTCGTAGTCGGCCGGGTCTCGGCCTGGGGTGACGAGCGCGGGGACGGTGCTGTTCCTCATGGCTCCGTGTCCTGAGGTATTGGACGAGCGGCTGCGAGTCACGTCGCGACGCGGGCCGAGCTCTGATGACGGTGTCGTCGCGCCCGGGTGGCACGATCCCGACATGCGCATGTGAGCTGTCCTGGGATTGACGGAGACTTCGTTACGAGGATTTCGGTCCTCGAGGAAGGAAGTTCTCCGTTCTATGCCACGTCCGAGGAAGTACCCCCAGGAGTTGATCGATCGCGGTGTGCGGTTGGCGATCGAGTCGGGCCGTCCGGTCGCGCATGTCGCGGCGGAGATCGGGCTGCCGGCGGAGACGCTGCGTAAGCGTGTGCGGCAGGCGGAGGCCGATCAGGGTCTGCGGCCGGGTCTGCCCACGTCGGAGGAGCGGGAGGAGATCAAGGCGCTCAAGCGTGAGGTCTCCGAGCTGCGCAAGGCGAATGAGATCTTGCGGGCGGCGAGCGTGTTTTTCGCGACGGAGCTCGACGGCGGTCGGACGAAGTGAGCGCGTTCATCGAGGAGTACCGCGGTCGCTTCGGCGTCGAGCTCATCTGCCGCACTCTCGGGGTGTCGGCGTCGGCCTACTACCAGCGCAACAGCGGTGAGCGGTCCACCCGCCGGGTCGAGGATGAGCGGCTGCTCGCGAAGGTCCGCACGGTCTTCGCTGAGAACTACGAGTGCTACGGGGTCAGCGCGGATGCACGCCGCGCTGGTCCGCGACGGCGAGCAGGTCGGTCGTGACCGGGTCGCCCGGCTGATGCGCGCAGCGGGCATCCGCGGCGCGAAGCGGCGCGGGAAGCCGTGGCGGACCACGATCTGCGATCCCGCGGCGCAGAAGCGTCCTGATCTCGTCATGTCGTGACTTCACCGCGACCGCTCCGGACCGCTTGTGGGTCGGCGACTTCACGTATCTGCGGACCTGGGAGGGCCGCGTGTACTTCAGCTTCGTGATCGACGTGTACTCGCGGATGATCGTCGGCTGGCAGCTCGCCAGTCACATGCGGACCGACCTCGTCCTCGACGCGCTGCGGATGGCGCTCGCGACCCGACAGCCCGGGGCGGACTTCACGCTCGTGGCACACACCGATCACGGGTCGCAGCTCGGGCTCAACCGGTCCTCGCAACAGTGCCTGTCGACGTGACTGTACCTCTGGCGAGTGACGGACTCTTGTTAGCTGCGGTTGGGGGCTGGACTGGGGTGACGCGGCTGTCGTCGCGGAGGCTCGCCCCGAGGGGCGGGCCGGAGCGGCGATAGCCGCGTGCGCGCCGTCGGTCACCCCCGCCACGAGCGCGCTCTTCGCTGTCAACTGATAATTGGCGGCCTGAAGGCCGGTGCCGGTTTTAGGCCGCCGCGCTGAGGTACTCGTTCAACGCCTCGGCGGGCGTTCTCCAATCGAGCGTCTTGCGGGGGCGGCCGTTGAGCGTGGCGGCGACCGCGGCGAGGTCATCGGCGCTGTGGCGGGACAGGTCGGTGCCCTTGGGGAAGTACTGGCGCAGCAGACCGTTGGTGTTCTCGTTGGTGCCGCGCTGCCACGGGCTGTGTGGATCGCAGAAGTAGACTGGCAGGCCGGTCTGGATCCGCAGCTGCGCGTGTTGTGCCATCTCGGTGCCCTGATCCCAGGTCAACGAGCGGCGTAGCTGCACGGGAAGCGTGGTGATCGCTTCCGCGATCGCGTCACGGACGGCCTCGGCGCCGTGCCCGGCCAGCGCAGGGCCGTTCTTCACCCTTGGACCCTGGTCGCTCATCGGCGGGAGGTGAAGCAGCATCGTGAACCGGCTTGAGCGCTCCACGAGGGTGCCGATCGCTGAGCTGTCAAGCCCGATGATGAGGTCCCCTTCCCAGTGCCCAGGCACCGCCCGATCTGCCGCCTCGGCCGGCCGCTCGCTGATCAGAACCTGATCGGTGACGAAGCTCTTCCCGCGACGAGCTCGCGCGCGCGGGACGCGCAGAGCCCGGCCGGTGCGCAGGCAAGCAGTCAGCTCCTGCCGCAGCGCTCCCCGTCCTTGCACATACAGCGACTGATAGATCGCCTCATGAGAGACCCGCATCAACTCATCATCCGGGAAGTCCAGGCGCAACCGATTGGAGATCTGCTCCGGGCTCCAGGACTTCCCCCACCGCCGGTCCTTCCGCGGGCCGTGACGCCGCCCGATCCACCGAACCTCCGGGCCCGCGACAGCCCACCCGTCAGACCGCTGCACAGTCCCCGACAGGCGATCCTGCACATAGCGGCGCAGCTCCGGGTTGGTCGCAAGCTTGGCGGGCTTCGGCCGCCGGCCGCGCCGGTCGGCGTGCCACTGCGCGGTCGACGCCCGATAGGTCAGCGAGCCGCTGCGAGTCCCGGCGTTGCGACGCAACTCCCGCGAGATCGTCGACGGCGAGCGACCGATCCGCCGGGCGATCTCGCGCACCCCCAGCTTCTGGGCGCGCAGCAGAGCGATCTCCTCCCGCTCGGCGAACGACAAGTAACGCCCCGACAGCGGGGCAACAGTGACAGACGGCATCCCGCCACCCTCACGGAACCAGCGGACGCCAACCGCCTCGGACACGCCAGCCTCAACAGCCGCCTCCACGCTCGAAACACCACGTCTGATCGCGTTCCAGAACCGCACCCGATGCTCTCGACGGCCCGCGGGTGGCCGCCCCGGCGAACGCTCCACCGGCCGCCCCGTCTGACTCGCCGCCCACCCCTTCGGCCTGCCCATCGCAACCTCCCCGATATCGAATGTTGCGACGACCGTTTGAATCCGCCCAGTACCTCAGCGAGGACTACACGCAGCAGCTCGACGACGCGCGCGTGCTGGCGTCGGTCGGGTCGGTCGGCGATGCGTATGACAACGCGCTGGCCGAAAGCTTCGTGGATTCGTTCAAGACCGAGCTGATCAAGGACCGCGTCTGGCACAGCAACACCAAGCTCGAGCTCGCGATCGTCGAATGGGTCGCGTGGTTCAACACCCGCCGGCTGCATTCCTCGATCGCGAACCGGCCGCCCGTCGAGCACGAAGCCGACTGGCGGGCCCGGCTCGCCTCACACTCGAACACGCTGTCCTCGCCAGAAGCACTCTTCACCCTGAACGCTGCCGGGGAGTACGGCCCCTCCGGGGTCGTCTCCGATGCTCGGTAGCAGGCAATGGCACACTGACAAGAACAACTACTGAGACACCCTACAAACCCGGTCTCCGTCGAACCCAGGGCATTCCAGACTGACGGTGAGTGGCGGTGGCGCGGAACCGCCGGCGCGGAGCGTCCGGTCACCCTGTGGCGGGCGCGATCCAGTGGTTGTGGAGCTTGAGGAGGTTGTGGGTGGCTGCGATCAGGCGCCACTCGGACCGCGCGGCGGCCCTGCCTCTTCGTCGGAACCGGGTCATCCCGCGGTTGTGCTTGATCTGCCCGAACACCGGCTCGATGCTGTGTCGTCGTTTGATGTAGAGCTCGCGGCCGAGGTCGGTGGAGAGGACGCGGCGCATGAACGAGTACATGCCGCCCTCCCAGCCAGGGCGCGGCCCGTCGCGGACCATCGAGTCGGGCGGGACGAGCACCTGGAAGCCGTCGGCGAGGAGATGCTCGATCTGGTTGCGGTGCCAGTAGCCGGCGTCGGCGAGCACCGTCCGCGGTCGCTCGGTCGACGCCGGCGTGCTCGAGTTCGCGCAGCGCCGCGCTCACCATCGGTTCGAGCTGCCCGAAGTCCGGGGACTGGGTCGTGATCTCCGCGGCGACGATGATCTGCTGCTCGGTCACGACGGCCTGCGCGTTGTACCCCTGGATGTTCGGCTGCCCCTGGGTGCGCATCTCCCGCGAGTCGGGGTCGGTCACGTTGATCTTGCCCTCGGGCACCAGCGGCGGCGAGTACGGCTTGGCGGGCTTGCCGAACCGCCGGCCGTCACTGCGCCGCCCCGTCGCCCGGTAGTGCTCATAGGCCCGGTTCGCGGCGTGCTCAAACGCGAGCTCCTCATCCATCCGCCGCCGCGCTTCCAGCAACCGCTCCTGGCGAGAGCGCGGGACCGGCCACGGGTCTTGCTCGCGCTGCGCCTCGAGCTCTCGCCGTCCCTGGCGCAACCACATCGCACGACCGTCCAGCGCGGCCGGGAACCGATCCCGATCAAGCTCCAGATCGACCTTCGCGATCACCTCCTCACCCGCCTGTTGCGCCGCGGCACGCTCACGCTCAAGCCGCTCCCGCGCCGCCTTCAGCGCGGCCCGCCGCCCCTCACGGGTGCGCAACTGCTCGGGCAGCTCATCCCCGCGCGCATCCCCGTAGCGCTCGTCCTCCTCACGATCGACCCGCTCAGCCTCGGCCAGGATCTCGGTCACGATCGACTCATACCCACGGTTGCGATCCCGCGACGCGTTCGCGCGCATCCTGCGTCCCGTCGACCGCGATCTCCCCGACCCGCACCAGCCCCGCCTCGCCACACAGCCCCAGCACCGACACGAACAGCTCGCCGATCGCGGCCTCGTGCCGGCGGCGGAACTCCGCGATCGTCGAGTGATCCGGCACCGCCATCGCCGTGATCACCTTGAACGCCACATCCCCACGACACGCCCGCTCGATCTGCCGCGAGGACCGGATCCCGACCGAGTACGAGTACAGACAGCAACGCGACCATCATCGCCGGGTCATACGCCGCCCGACCCTGCCCATTCGCGCGATACGCCCCATAGAACCCGTCCAGATCCATCTGCTCGACCGCGCCGAGCACCGTCCACACCAGGTGATCCTCCGGCAACCAATCCGTCAGCGACGGCGGCAACAACATCTCCTGGCCGCGGTCACACGCGATGAAGTTCTGACCCATCCCGGAATGGTCTTAAACCGCCCGGACGGCACCCCCTAAACCCGACAGCCTCGTCCGATACCAGTCACGCGCCGCGCCCGTTCCGGCCTTCAGATCACTGCTCGTTCGCGAGAGGAGCGACCGCACGACGCGCTTGCTGGCCGTTTGGCCGACAATCGACTTGGCGACAGTCGGTCGCAGTAAGGAGCGCCAGGCCCCATGGTCGCTGACCCACGCGATGACCGCACCCCGCCTCGGTGAGCTGAGGTGACCAGCCGATGCCCGGTTCTTGCCTTCTCGTGATCGGCAGTCATCGGTGAGTGCGGGAGCTGCGATACTACGCCACGGTCGCCGACGGCACCGCGTTCTTTTTCAAACAATGAGGCGGGCGCACCCAAAGTATTCGGCCGCGAACTCGACGGCCGCACCTGGGACGTAATGCTCGCCCGACCTGCACTTGGAGGCAGCGTGATCGTCCCCATCTTCCTGCTCGACAGCGGCGAGAAGTGGCTGCCCGTCCCGATCGAAACGATCCTCACCGTTAACGCCAAGATCGACGGGCAGCCGCTAACCAGTCTCGATCAGCTGACAAGCACGACCAAGCGGATTGACTTTCCGGCTGGCATGAGCCAGCCCAAGGGTGCCACCCCGACCGTATACCACCGCGCCGTGCCTGCCGCGAACCTGTGGTGGCACCAGTTCTGGACCTGGTGGCTATACAACCCGAAGGAGTACCTCGGGTTCGGGATGCACGAGGGCGACTGGGAGATGGTGCAGATCGGCTGCGACGACCAGCAGGGCGACAATCCCGTGCTGATGACTTGCTCGCAGCACAAGAGCGGCCAGAAACACGAGTACTGGTCCGGCGTTCAGCTCGAGGCTGGCCGCCCGAAGGTGTACGTCGCGGTCGGCAGCCACGCCAACTACTACTCGGTCCATCACGACGAGGTCGACGACGCCGACGGCCACGGCATCCGCGTCGACCCGCAGGTGGACGAGTTCGGCGCCTGGGCGACGTGGAACGGCCAATGGGGTAACAGCGACAACAGTCCCGGTCCGCTGCCGTCGCACCTGTCGTGGCGCGCGCCGCACCAGTTCCACAGCCAGGCTCACTGAAACGAGCGTGCAGCGGAACCCTGACGACGAGCAGCTGGCCTGCCAGTACAGGGGACGGGTCAAGGACGTGCGCGTCATGGGCGCAGTCGCGCCGGATACCCACAGCGGCATAGCTCGACGACGTCCTCGAGCGCATCCGCTGCGGCTGCTGGATCGCGCCCTTGCCGTGATGCGGCGGCGCTTCCCGACCCCAGGTTGCCCCACGGTGCGTCCTTGTGTAAGGTCGCGCCGGGGACTGTAAGGTCACGCCGGGAACGTCGAGGACTGCGGAGGGTAACGATGGCGTTGCGTGCAACACTGTTGGGCACGATAGGAACCGCGCTGGCCAGTGCGGCAGTCGTGTTACCGTCCGGGGCCGGCGCGGCAGGCCCACCGCGATGCCGCGCGGCCGACCTAGCCGGCGCCATCATCGACGTCCAGGGCGCAGCTGGCTCGCGATTCGGCCGGATGATCCTCGTCAACATGTCGGGGCACAGCTGCCACACCGGAGGGTTCATCGGCGCGCAGCTCATCGGCACAGACGGCAGGCCGTTGCCGACCCACGTACATCGCGACCACAGTACGCCGACGCGGACCATCCTCATCCGCTCGGGCGCTGCCGGCGCGCTTCAGCTGCGGTGGAGCGTCGTGCCGAGCGGCAGCCGCCCATGCAAGACGGCGCGGTGGCTCAGAGTGACGCCGCCTGATGGCACCAGATCACTCCGCGTCTTCTTCGGCGACACGGCTTGCCGTGGTGACATCGATGTCCGTGCGGTGACCGATCCGTCTTCGGTTTAGCCGAACGCGTGGCACCAGATCACTCCGCGTCTTCTTCGGCGACACGGCTTGCCGTGGTGACATCGATGTCCGTGCGGTGACCGATCCGTCTTCGGTTAGCCGAACGCGCGCATAGTTGTCGCTTCCTTGCCATACCTGAATGCGTGTGGGGGTGCTGGTCGTTATTAGGTATGCGCATTCCGTAGCCCCGTACGATGCCGCCGCAGTACAGCGATAGAAGCGTGGTAAG
>CAWEYQ010000044.1:0-10956 GCA_963813265.1 uncultured Solirubrobacterales bacterium
TGGATGCTGGGTCGACCGTGGAGAGGTTGTTCATCAGGCTGTCGCCGAGATCGAGGTTCACGCCGTGCGCCTGGTCGGCGAGCTCGCGCAGCTGCCGGTCGCGCTCCCGGTGAGCCTCGGCTACCGGATCGACCGGCGCGCCGCCGGTCCGCTTGCGGTCCTGCTTGCGCTGCTCGGCAAGCTCAGCGGCCTTTACGCGCAGCTGCTCGACGGTGCGCTTCACCGCGCTCTTGACGAGCTCCCGGTACAGCGGCCGGTCGACGATGATCGCGGCGCCCCGCTCGAACTCGATCAGCACCCCCGCAGCACGCGCCTGGTCGACGTCCTCCTCCGTGAACCGGATCGGCGGGCCCCCATAGGAGTGCGGCGTGATCTGCTTGTGCAGCTTCTCGGCCTCGACGTACAGCTCCTCGGTCTTCTTCCCGAGCCGCAGCTCGGAGATCTCGTGGGCGCTGGCCTGGTTCATGTAGGCGGCGAACGCCTTGACGTTCCCGTCGCGCAGCGCCGAGTCGAGCACCCACCCCGGTTCGCGCGCGAGCCGCTCAGCGGCCCACTCGTTCCCGTCAGCCAGGAACGCGATCACCGCGTCCAACAGCCCGGGCGACACCTTGCCGATCGCCCGCAGCTGATCGACGGCGCTCAGCGCGATCACCCCCGCACCGATCATCTGCTGCGCGCTGTCGGGGAGCTCGAGTATCTTCACGCGGGCGCTGACCCTGACCTTCGGCCACCCGAGCGCCTGGCCGGCGCCGTCCTCGCTCAAGCCCTTCTCCAGCATCGCCTTGACGGCACGGGCCTCCTCGTAGGGGTTGAGCTGCTTGCGGGTGATGTTCTCGGTCGCCGCTGCCGCCTCGGTGTCCGCTTCGCGGATCACGATCGGGATCTCCTGCAGGCGCAGCTCGGCCGCCGCGGCTACCCGGTGGAACCCTGCGACGAGCTCGAACTTCCATCCGCCCAGCGCGACGTCTCCCTCGGCCGGCCGCACGACAACCGGAACCAGCATCCCCTGCAAGCGGATCGAGCCCGCGAGCGCATGCACGTGATCCGCGTCGAGCGCACGAACGTTGTCGGCGACGTGGATCTCCTCGAGCGCAGCGGTGCGGTCGGTCGCGGTAGTGGTGGTGGCCATCTGGCCCTCCCTTTGATGTGGGTGGCCCGCCCCGTTGGCGGGCCGATCCCCAGCCGCCCGCACGCCCGCCAGGGCGTGCCACCATCGGCGGCGGGTCGGACCGACAACGGGGCGCCGCACCGCCCCGACGCTGTCGAGAAGCGACGTCGCTACGCGCTGAGACGCTCGATCTTGGGCAGGTCCATGCTCGGTTCGTGTCCCAGGCGACGCAGCAGCTCCACGAGCTGCATCGCGTGTTCGTACACGCACCCGTCGCCAACCAAGAGATCCTCGCGTGGTTGCTCGTCGTGGGTCAGCACCGGCGCGTGCCCCGGCGGCCCGAGCGTCAGGTGTGTGACGGCGGTCGGCGTGCCGGGATGCCCGGTGAACGTCGAGTGCAGCTCGATCGCGAGGTCGGGCTGCGGGATCACGGTGTGGACGCTGAGCACGTACGGGCTCGCCCAGACGTAGGTCGTCTCGCTCTGGACCCGAACGCCATCGAGCGACAGCTTCACGTCGATCCTCGCGCGCTCGGACACGACCGCTGACCCTACCGCCGCCGCCGGCCGCCCGCGAGCGTCACGGACGCCGAATCAGCTACTGGCGCCCGAGCTCGCGGCGGTAGCGCCGCACGGTGTCCGTCAGCCGAGCCAGAGCCGCGGGGTCGGCGGCGTCGACGTGCTCGTGCAGCAGCGCTGCGAGCACCTGCTCCTGGGTCAGGTCCTCGAACTCGTCGCGCAGCTCGACGACCGCCCGCTCGAGCCGGCGGCTCAGTGACCGCGGCACCCGCCCGAACACCGCACGCTTCTCCTCCTGTCCGTATGAGCGAACGGGCTCTGCGGCGCGAGGAGCCTCGGCTGGATCGCTCGGAGTGCTCGCGCCGAGGTCGACGACCGGCGCGGCCGAGCGTCCTGGGGCCGCGGCTCGTCGTCGGGCCGGGTCGGCGTGCGCCGCGTCCGTCCGGAGTGGCTGGCGGCGCCGTCGGCGGCGCGGGTGCCGACCGGGTGCGGTTGAGCCCGGTGACGGGGTCATCGACGATCTCGAGCTTCGGACGATCGGCCATCACGCGACCGCCCTGAGCAGCGACACGCCGCTGTCGATCTCGCCGGCGAGCTTGCGGTACGCGTACGCGCCAGCGGAGTCCGGTCGATGCCAGACGACCGGCCGCCCCTCGGTGAGCGCGTTGTTGAACTCCGCGCGCAGCGGGATCACGGTCTCAGCGACCGGAAGCCCGAGCTGGTCCAGGGCGGTGTCGATCACCTGGTAGCTGACGCGCCGCCGATCGCCGAGCGTCCGCACCACCGCGCTCACGCGAACGTCGACGTCCTGCTCACGCAAGCGCGCGATCGTCGCTCGCACCTCCCCCGCGCCCTGGTACGCGCCCGCGTCGAGCATCGACACCGGCACCAGCACCTCGCGCGCGGCGAACAGCGCGTTCACGGTCAGCAGCCCGAGGTTCGGCGGGCAGTCGACGATGATCACGTCGTAATCGAAGAGGCTGTCCTTCAGCGCGCGCGCGAGGAACTCCTCGCGCTTGGTCTGCGCGACGAGCGTCAACTCCAGCTTCGCCAGATCACGATGCCCGCACAAAAGGTCGAGACCCGCGCCGGCCGTTGACCGCCGCGGCGCCCAGCTCGCTGTGTCCCGCGATCACGTCCACGGCCGTCGCCGGAGCATCTGAGGGCGCCCAGCCCAACGACCGAGTCAGCGCGAACTGCGGGTCGAAGTCGACCGCCAGCACGCGCACGCCCGCTTCGGACCACACCGCCGCGAGGTTCGCCGCGGTGGTCGTCTTCCCCACCCCGCCTTTCTGCGAGCTCACCGCGAACGTCCGCGCCATCTCCGTCCTCTTGGGCATCGCCACACGGGCTCCTACAGGTTCGGTGTCAACGACCGGCGAGCGTGAGTGCGCGCCAGCTAGCACGCAATCTAGCAGACTAGCTAGCAGACTGGCGGGCTTGCTAGTCAGCTAGCTGGATATCAACCGTCACGGCCTCGGCACGTACGCCGGCGAACACCGCAGCAGCGGACCGGATGGACGCCGGGGCGTCAGCCCCCGATCCACATCCCCGGGCTATGCCGAGTCCTCCTCGATGCGCCGTTCGCGAACACCAACCGCGAGACTGAGGCAGCGGCCTGCCGAGAGCGGACCTGCTTGAGGGCTGCGCTTGGCGCCCGCGCGCCCACTTGGAGTTCTTTTCCTGCTTCAAAGGTCGTGCCTAGCTTCCGCGCTCACTCGGCGGCCCGTAACCGCCTACTGGCTCTGGGTCTTTGCGCTCCGATGGTCCCTCGGGGCCGGGCCGCCATTCCCCGCGTCGTCCGCGTTCGCCGCTGCCGCCATCCCCCGGATCGCGATGGCCGCCATTCCCCGGGGTAGCGCCGGCGGTGGCCGCCATCCCCCGGACCGCGTCGATGGCCACCATCGACGCGGCGTGAAGCGCACAGCTTTCGACCGCCACGGAGAAGCCGAATCGGGGAGGTCGAGGACCTCAACCGCCGCCGACGACGATCACGATGCCTCTGTCCGGCGGACGCGCGCGCAGGGGCTATCAGCGAGGCGCGGCGACCTGGGTCTGCTCGGGACAGGCGCTGCGGTCTACGGCCCGGCGCGCATCGCCGCGCCGGCGTTGAGCGGGCCGAGCGCCGTCGCGCGGCGACGCCGCGCTCGTCTCGCGTCGATCGTGCGGCTGCCTGATGCAGTGCTTCGCTGACGAGCTCGACCTGTTCACGGGCTTCGCGTAGCGTCAGGCCGCGCAGCGAGGCGGGGCGCTCTGCCGGGCACTTCGCGCGCTCCAGAGCACGCTCGGTGGGAGCGGACCCGCGGCGATGGGGGCTGATCCTGAACGCGGGGAGGTTGGTGTTCGCGTAGCGGCCGCGGATGCTCCACTTCGGCGCGCGGTTGTAGCGCTGATCGGCGGCGTAGAGCTGGTTCAGCGCGGCGCGGACACTCGCCGCTGCCCGGTGCTGGCGACCGCGCAGCCCGAGGGTGTAGCGAAGCGGGGCGGCGAGGTAGAACTCGATCGCGTCGTCGTAGCTGTCGCGGTGCGTTCCCTGCAGCCACGCGTACAGCCGCTGCCCCAGCGGCCGCAGGTGCGCCCACACGCGGAAGTCGACGCGCACGACCTCTCCGTGAGCGATCTGCTCGCGGACCCAGTCCGCGAGGTAGATCCGGATCGTGAGCGCGTCGCCCGCCGCGTCGGCGCCGTCAGCGTCGGCCTGGGCGGTCGTCAGCGCGTCCTCGTTCGACAGTTTCGCGAGAGCGTCCTGGTACGCGCGCGCGTCAACCCACCGTCCGTCGGGGAGACGCCGCTCGACGCGCTCGACCGGTGAGCTGGGGATCGCGAGTGCCAGGTTCGGCTTGCTGCCGTCCTTCGGCGGATTCACGGTCGCTGAGAGCTGCAGCTGCTCGAGCTCGGCGAGGAGGCGGTGGATCTCGGCGATGTCCTTGCCGCCGAGGCGCCGGCGCCCGGTGATCAGCTGCGCGAGCTCGCCGGCGGTCGTCTCGGCGTACGGGGAGGCGGCGGGGTTGCGCGAGTGCCACAGCCCGCCGGCGGCCGCGAGGATCCCGAGATGCCCGGAGCGGAGCGTCTGCGAGCACGACACGCTGCCGTAGATGTCCTGGCCGTCGTTGCACCCGCTGCGGTGCGTGTCCGCTGAGGTCGGCAGCCGCTTCGCCAAGCGCTCGCGGGAGCTTGCCCACAAGCCCGTCCAGACGCTCGCCGCGCCGCTGCCCGTACGCGCGTTCTGTACGAGGCCGTCGGCCGCGCGGTCGGCCGTAGCCGACCCGCTCGAGGATCTCGAGCGCCTGGTCGAGCTGCTCGCGCTGGTCGCTGAACAGCTCGTGCAGCTCGGCGCGCTCCTCGTCGGTCAGGGCGGCGGGGGAGAGGCCGCCGAGACGCGCCGGCAGGAACGTCCTGGCGAGGAACCGGACGGTGAAGTCGCCGGCCATCTGATCGACACGCGCAGCCAGGTCAGGCGGGCACGACGCCGCGGTGACGGCCGCGCAGCGGCAGGAACCGCGAGCGGTCCACCCCGCAGCAGCGCTTGGTCTTCTTCCCCGACCCGCACGGGCACGGGTCGTTGCGCCCGGGCGGGGTGCCAGGCGCGTCGAGGTTGATGTGGCTGAAAGCCATCGCCAACACCGCAACAGCAGCGGGGTTCGCGATGACCGTCAGCGAGGAGCGTACGGGCGCAGAGCGAGATTCCGGTCGCGGATCCGTCCGCAACCCGGCTACACTGGCCGTACGATTCTTGTGCGGCGCTGGAAGGCGCCTATGTTCTGGAAGACCGGGCCGCGAACCCGGTCTTTCTCGTTTCCGAGGGCAGAACGCTCGTGGTGGCCCTCTGCTCGGGGACACGAACTCGGAGCCGCCGGCGCTCGTCGATGAGCTGGACCGCAAGCTTCGTTCGGGCACCGCTCCGCGTCGTTGTCGGCCGAGCACCGTCGGTGCCGACGCCGCGATCGCCGCAGGCGAACGCCCGAGCGGCCCGCGCGCGGGCTCATGCGAGCGACTTCCTCGAACGCTTCGCCGCCGCGCTGACCGGCGATCAGGATGCAGCGGTCAGCGACCGTCCACGTGACCGTGCCGCGGATCCAAGGATGGCCAGCGAACTGGCGCGTATCGGTCCCACACGGGCCCCTCGAGCGCGAGCGCCAGCTCGTCGCGACCACGTCCATCGCTCGACGTCGACGAGCCCATCGCCCTCGAAACCGACTGAGCGTGATCGTTCCCGTCGTTCCCCCGTCGCCGGCGCGACCCGAGAACGGAACGACCGCGATCGTCGCGCCACGACGCTCAAGCTCCTCCCACACAGCCTGGCGAGCCGCCAGCTCGCCCCGCCCAGGGTAGAGCCGAGCCGCATGCGGTCGCGAGGCCACACGACCGGACGGCGTGTGGCACGGCTCGCCGGACAGCGCCTTGCAGCTCGGGCACGCCCGCTCTCGCCAGCCCCGCGCGGCATGCATTGTCAGCGCCGGACTCAGTCGCTTGCGAGCCGAGTACCGATGTTGCCGGCAGCGAGAGCCAGGCGCCGCCGAGCAGTAAGGGCACCACTCATCCAGCCACGCGCGGCGGTCGCTCACGGCAGATCCTGCGCCCACGCGCCTCGCGCGCGATCATGGATTTCGTCTCCGTTTTCCTGGCGCGGGCCGACTTTCGCTACGCCAGGCCTCCATCTGGTAGCGGCGAGTTGCGGCCCCGCCAGCGGGCGCTGGGGGGAAAGCTGGGGGGAAAGACGACCCCGAGGGAGGGGCCCAGGTTGGCCTGCGTTGACCCACCCGAGAGGGGGAGCGTGACGGCCCGCAAACGGCCGAAACTCCCGATGGATGCGGGAGTTTCGGCGTAAACAACGGAGAGGGAGGGATTCGAACCCTCGATGGACGAAACCGCCCATACCGGTTTTCGAGACCGGCGCATTCAACCGCTCTGCCACCTCTCCGGGGTAGGCGAAGCGACAAGGCGTTAGACGACTGCGGGCCTCACCGGCGCGAGGCGAAGAACGCCCGCAGCAGGTCGGCGCAGTCCTCGCCAGCAGGCCGGACTGCACCTGGGGGCGATGGTTGAGCGCGGGCTCGTCGAGCACGTCGAGGACGCTGCCGGCGGCGCCGGCCTTCGGGTCGGAGGCGCCGAACACGATCCGCGGCACGCGGGCGAGCACGATCGCGCCGGCGCACATCGCGCACGGCTCGAGCGTCACGTACATGACGGTGTCGAGCACGCCGCCAGCTGCCGAGCGCGCGGGCGGCCTCGCGCAGCGCGACCATCTCGGCGTGGGCGGTCGGGTCGGCGCGGAGCTCGCGCTCGTTGTGGCCGGCGCCGATCACCTCGCCGTCGTGGACGATCACGGCGCCGATCGGCACGTCGTCGTGCTCGAGCGCCCGCGCGGCCTCGCGCAGCGCCAGGCGCATGAAGTACTCGTCGCGCGGGAAGAAGTGCGAGGTCATTGGATCGGGGCGCTACCTTCTCAGAGGGAAACTTTCGCCGCGTCGATGATGTCTTAAGCGTGCGCGACGCGCTCGGATGCCGCACCCGCCGCCTAAATCTCATGCTCCTCGCCGTCTTGATCCGTCGCCTTAGCGTCGTCGCCCTTGCCAGCTCGTGTGCGCGGCGGCGCGGTAGTGCGTGCGCCAACCGCTCGGGCTGCCGACTACGTGCCCGGCGAGGTGGTCGTCGGCTTACAAGTCGGAGCCGGTCGCGTCGGTGGCGGAAATTCCGCGACCAGGATGGGCGTTCGGCGCCGCTGCCACGCGCCGCGCCGAGCGTGCCGCGTGATGCGACTGCCACGTGGGGTGACCGTCGCGCAGGCGCTCGCGAAGCTGCGCCGCCAGCCAGGAGTCGCGTACGCGGTCCCGAACTACGTCGCCCACGCGGCCGGCTCGTGGATCCCGAACGACCCCGGCCGGCGCGCATCGCCGCGGAGGGTGGCAGTCGATGCAGTGGAACTTCCTGCCGACGGTCGGCGTCAATGCGCCCGAGGCATGGGCGAATCTGCGCGCCGATCGCCATCCGGGCGGGCGTGGCGTCGTGGTCGCGATCCTCGACACCGGCGTCGCCTATCGCAACTGGAAGAAGTTCAAAGAAGTCGCCGGACCTCAACGGGACGCGATTCGTCGCCCCGTACGACTTCGTCGCAAACAACCGCTATCCGCTCGACCGTAATGGCCACGGGACGTTCGTCGCCGGCACGATCGCCGAAGCGACCAACAACGGCTTCGGCCTCACCGGGCTCGCGTACGGCGTCTCGATCATGCCCGTGCGGATTCTCGATGTCGAGCGGGACCGGCGACGCCGCGACGATCTCACGCGGAATCCGCTACGCCGCCGAACCACGGCGCGAAGGTGATCAACCTCAGCCTCGAGTTCGACTTCGGCGTCACGCTCGTCGGACATCCCCGACATCATTGGCGCGATCGAGTACGCCCACGTCACGGCGCCGTGGTTGTCGCCGCCGCCGGCAACGAGGGCGTCGAGCAGCTCGCCTATCCCGCGGCCGACCCAGACGTCGATCTCGGTCGGCGCCACGACGAGCGATCGGTGCCTGGCCGACTACTCCAACGGCGGCCCAAGCTTGATCTCGTCGCCCCCGGCGGTGGCGATGACGCGATCTGCCCTGACGGATCCGGACTGCCATCCAAGCTCGGCGCAGACCTGCCGTCGATCTACCAGCTGACGCTCGTCGACGCGCCTCACAGCTGGAGCCGGTTCGGTTATCCGGGCTCGATCTACGGCACCTCGATGGCGGCTCGCCGCACGTCGCGGCGGCCGCGGCGCTCGTGATCGCGAGCGGCGTGCATCGGCCGCCGTCCAACGCCCGGCCCAGGTCCTCAAGCGGCTGGAGGGAATCCGCTCAGCCGCTCGGCGGCTCGAAGCCGAACTCCGACGTACGGATGGGGTCTGCTCGAACGCGGGCGCGGCGACTGCCCCGCTGGGGAGCGCCGCCGGTCGCCAGCGCTGAGCCAGGCGCTAGGTAGTTCGCACGATCAGCACCGAGCAGGGCGCGTGGTGGGAGACCTTGTTGGGCACCGACCCGAGCAGGAACCGCTTGGCGCCCGTCATGCCGCGGTTGCCGACGACGATCAGGTCCGAGCGCTGCTCCTCGGCGACGTCGAGGATCGCATCAGCGGCGTCGCCCTGGCGGGCGAACGTCTCGACGTTGGTGACGCCCGCCTGCTCGGCCTCGTCGCTCGGCGGCTTCGAGCATCGCGAGCACATCCTCGCGCGGGTTGATTATCCACTGCAGGTCCTTCGGCACCTCGACCGCGCTCGCTCGCGCAGCCGCTGATCGGAGACGGGCTCGTACGCGCTGACGACGTGAAGCCGAGCGCCGAGCTCGCGAGCCAGATCGATCGCGTGGCGCACCGCGGTGGTGGCGGTGCTCTGAGCCGTCGGTGCCGACGACGATCGAGCCGAACATCGGTTGCTTCATCTCGTCTGCTCAGACCAGCTTTGTGATCGCGATCACCATTCCGGCGAGCACGAACACGACGATCGCGACCTGCAGTCCAGAACCAGTGCCGAGGCATCCAAGGCAAAGCTAGCGGGTCCCGCAGCGGGCCGCTATATCGTGCACAACATGCCCCAGGCGCTAAGCCCCGCCCTTAGAGCGGTTAGCGACGCTGTCCTCGCGGTCGCCTCCCAGCTATCGGTCGATGAGGTCCTGCCAACGGCTGGTCCACTCCGCTCGCGAGCTTGCCGGTGCCCGTTATGCGGGCTCGGCATCCCCGACGGCGAGGGCGGGTTCAGGCGGTTTCTCGTCTCAGGAATGGGCGAGGAGCTGATCACCAGATTGGGGCCGCTGCCTCGAACCCACGGAATGCTCGGGGCAATGCTCGCGTCACCCGGGCCCTACCGCACCGACGACATTCACGAGGACCCGCGCTTCCGGGGCTGGTGGCCACGGGACCATCCGGACATGCGCTCTTTCCTCGGGGTCCCGATCGTCGCTCAGTCCGAGGTCATCGGCGCTTTCTACCTGACCGAGAAGCAGGGCGGTGAGACGTTCGACGCCGGCGATCAGGAGCTGATCGAGCTGCTCGCCGCGCACGCCGCGATCGCGATCACCAACGCGCGCCTGTACGAACGCAGCCGGGAGCTGTCAATCCTGTCCGAGCGCAACCGGCTCGCCCTCGATCTGCACGACGCCGTTAGCCAGAAGCTGTTCAGCCTGACATTGACCGCCGAGGCCGCTGCCACGCAGCTCGACCCGGATCCTGCGCTGCCCGAGTCCAACTCGAGCGGCTGCGAACGCTCTCACGGGAGGCGCTCGATGAGTTGCGATCGCTGATTTTCGGCTTGCGTCCTCCTGAGCTGGAGCGCGACGGCTTGGCCGGCGCCCTGTCCAAGGACGTCGACATGCTGCGCCACGTGCATGGGATCGCGATCGAGCTCAAGACGGACGGAGCGCCCGAGGCGGCCGGAGTCGCCGATCGTGACCTGGCGGTATTCAGAATCGTCCACGAAGCGCTCCACAATGCGGTCCGCCACGCGCGTGCCGGGCATGTCTCCGTTCAGGTCTGCGTCGAGAGCAGCGGCGCACTGGTGGTCGAAGTAAACGACGACGGGATCGGCTTCGACCCTGGACGCGCCGAGTTGCGCTCCCGACACCTCGGACTGACATCGATGGAAGAGCGCGCCCGCGAGCTTGGCGGTCGATTGGCGATTCGCTCGGCCCCCGGCGCGGGGACCACGGTCCGTCTGGAGGTGCCGGCGTGATCGGGGTGTTGCTCGTCGACGACCACGCGGTGGTGCGTGAGGGACTGCGGGCGTTCCTGGAGCTCCAGGACGACTTCCAGGTGATCGGCGAGGCGTCGGACGGAGAGGAGGCCGTCGTCGCGGCCGAAGCCCTGCATCCCGATGTGATCCTGATGGATCTGGTGATGCCGAAGCTCGACGGCGTCGGCGCGATGCGCGAACTTCAGCGCGCGCCCCGGGCAGTCGGGTGATCGCGTTGACCAGCTTCCTCGACGATGATCGGCTGATGCCGGCAATTCACGCCGGGGCTGCTGGCTACCTCCTAAGGATGTGGAGCCCTCAGAGCTGGCGCGGGCGATTCGCGCTGCGCAAGCGGGCCAGGCGATCATCGCGCCAAGCGCCGCGGCGCGCCTGGTCCGGGCGATTGCCGATGGCTCTAGGGCTGTTCTCGGAGAGCCGGAGCGGCTGACGCGCCGCGAGCGCGAGGTGCTCGAGCTGATCGTCCGGGGGCGCTCAAACAAAATGATTGCGTTCGAGCTCGGGATCTCGGAGAAGACCGTCAAGACCCACGTCGGCCATCTGCTCGCCAAGCTAGGAGTAACCGATCGCACCCAAGCGGCGTTGCTGGCTGTCCGCGAGGGGCTCGTAGGCCAGGAG
>CAWEYQ010000045.1:0-84433 GCA_963813265.1 uncultured Solirubrobacterales bacterium
TGAGATGGACGCCGATGTCAAGTGAGCGGTCGAGATTGTGTTGTTGTCGGTTCATGGTGGTGGTGGGTGCTGGGGTCGGGCGACCGGCGTGAGGCTGTCGACGACTGTCACTCTGAGATACGCGGGTCGGGACCGCAGGACAGTGTCCGGTCGTTGGCTGCCTCGAACTAACGGCGCGAGTCGGAATCGCATAGACGCATCGAGGGTCCTCCGGGCTCTCGCGCCGGTCGCCGGACCCCAGCTCAGGTCAAATGGTTGGTCAGGTGTTTTCCGTATCGGGCGGGTTAGGCGGCGAGCTGCTCCTCTTGCGTTGGTTGTTGCTCGCGTGGTGGTTGGTCGGTCATCTCGGCCCAGATGAACGCGGCGAGCTCTCTGGCGATCGCGACGTTCACGACGGTTGGGCGCTTGCCCTGGTTGATGAGGTGCCGGTAGCGGTGAAACAACCGGACCTGCGCCTGCCACGCTCGGTCGGACGGCTCAGACCCGCCTGAGGATCGACGTGGTGCGTGGCGAGAGTGCCAGGCGGCCTCGATCAGCAGCCGGCGGGCGTGCCGGTTGCCTGAGTGGGTGATGTGCCCGCGGTGGCGCTGCTGGCCTGATGAGTACTCGCTGGGGGTGATCCCCAGCCACGACGCGAGTTCCCGCGGATGTCCGAAGCGGGCGAAATCTCCGATCTCGGCGATCAGCCCGAGCGCGGTCAACGTGCCGATCCCACGAAACGCGCGGAGCTTCTCGACCTGCCAGCCCCACGGCTCACGCGCGGCGATCTGCTCAAGCTGGGTGTCGAGCGCGACGAGTTGACGGTCGATCCCGTCAAGGTGGATCAGCATCTGCATCAGCGCCTCCTGCGCGAGCGGGTCGGCGAGCCGTTGGCGGTGGACCCACGCCTGGTGCTTGACCGTCCACGCCTTCTTGCCCTCGCGGTAGACGTGCCCGTGACGCAGCAACTGCTTCGCGACCCGGTGCCTGGCCGCGGTCCGTGCGCAACGGATGTCATCCCGGCAGCGCAGTAGATCCCTGAGTCCCTCCGTCTCCGGCGTCGGGGGTGACACGAACCGCAGCAGTCCGCCACGGTAGAGCGTGGCGAGCTTCTCCGCGTCACGACGGTCGGTTTTCACCCGATCGCCGGCACGGACCGGAATCAGCGACGGCGCGATCACATCGCACGCCACGCCCATGCTCGAGAGCAGCCGCCACAGCGCGAACCCGCCGGGCCCGGCCTCGTAGCAGACGGCCAAACCGTCTGGCCCGCCGAGCTTGGAGATGAAACGGCGGATCGCCTTCTCGGTCGTCTCGATTCGGTGGATCTCCGGCCGGCCGCCCGATGGTGGCAGCGTCGCGGCGACGATCGAGAGTTTGTGCACGTCGAGTGCGACGAACATGCGCACGTCAGCGGGTGCGAGCGAGATAACGTCAGGCATGGCTGGTCCTCCACAGGTCGTATGCGGCTCTGGCCCTTGCGGCCCTCAACACCGCGATTGTCAACCCGCGAAAGATGCGACGCGTGAGGACCAGCCCCATGCGTCCATACTGACTAACGCTCTAGCGTGCGAATGGCGCCGTTGCTACTGGGAGGCCGAATCAGCTACTGGCGCCCGAGCTCGCGGCGGTAGCGTCGCACGGTGTCCGTCAGGCGAGCCAGGGCCGCGGGGTCTGCGGCGTCGACGTGGTCGTGCAGCAGCGCTGCGAGCACCTGCTCTTGGGTCAGGTCCTCGAACTCGTCGCGTAGCTCGACGACCGCCCGCTCGAGCCGGCGGCTGAGTGACCGCGGCACCCGCCCGAACACGGCACGCTTCTCCTCCTGTCCGTATGAGCGGACGGGGTCTGAGGCGCGAGGAGCCGTCGGCCGGATCGCTCGGAGCGCGGCGCCGAGGTCGACGACCGGCGGCCGGGTGTCCTGGGGCTGCGGCTGGTCGTCGGCCGGGTCGGCGTGCGCCGCGTCCTCCGGAGCGGCTGGCGGCGCCGTCGGCGGCGCGGGTGCCGACCGGGTGCGGTTGAGCCCGGTGACGGGGTCATCGACGATCTCGAGCTTGGGACGATCGGCCATCACGCGACTGCCCTGAGCATTGGCACGCCGTTGTCGATCTCCTGCGCGAGCTTGCGGTACGCGTACGCGCCAGCGGAGTCCGGTCGATGCCAGACGACCGGCCGCCCCTCGGTGAGCGCGTTGTTGAATTCCGCGCGCAGCGGGATCACGGTCTCAGCGACCGGGAGCCCGAGTTGGTCAAGGGCGGTGTCGATCACCTGGTAGCTGACGCGCCGGCGGTCGCCGAGCGTGCGCACCACCGCGCTGACGCGAACGTCGACGTCTTGCTCGCGCAAGCGGGCGATCGTCGCTCGTACCTCCCCCGCGCCCTGGTACGCGCCGGCGTCGAGCATCGACACCGGCACCAGCACCTCGCGTGCGGCGAACATCGCGTTCACGGTCAGCAGCCCGAGGTTCGGCGGGCAGTCGATGATGATCGCGTCGTAATCGAAGAGGCTGTCCTTCAGCGCGCGCGCGAGGAACTCCTCGCGCTTGGTCTGGGCGACGAGCGTCAACTCGAGCTTCGCCAGATCACGATGCCCGCACAACAGGTCGAGGTCCGCGCGGACGTTGACCGCTGCGGCGCCGCAGCTCGCTGTGTCCCGCGATCACGTCCACGGCCGTCGCCGGAGCGTCCGATGGCGCCCAGCCCAACGACCGGGTCAGCGCGAACTGCGGGTCGAAGTCGACCGCGAGCACGCGCGCGCCGGCTTCGGACCACACCGCCGCGAGGTTCGCCGCGGTGGTGGTCTTCCCCACCCCGCCTTTCTGTGAGCTCACCGCGAACGTCCGCGCCATCTCCGTCCTCTTGGACATCGCCACACGGGCTCCTACAGGTTCGGTGTCAACGACCGGCGGGCGCGAGTGCGCACCAGCTAGCACGCAATCTAGCAGACTGGCAGGCTTGCTAGTCAGCTAGCTAGATATCAACGTCACGGCCTCGGCAACGTTACGGCCTCGGCACGCACGCCGGCGAGGACCGCAGCAGCGGACCGGATAGGGCGTTAGCCCTCGATCCACATCCCGGGCGATGCCGAGTCCTCCTCGATGCGCCGTTCGCGAACACCGACCGCGCGACTGAGGCAGCGGCTTACGAGAGGGCGGACCTGCTTGAGGGCGGCGCTTGGCGCCCGCGCGCGCAATTGGAGTTCTTTTCCTGCTTCAGAGGTCGTGCCTAGCTTCCGCAGTTCACTGGGCGGCCGTAACCGCCGATTGGCTCTGGGTCTTTGCGCTCCGATGGTCCGTCGGGACGCGCCGCCATTCCCCGCGTCGTGCGCGTTCGCCGACGCCGCCATCCCCCGGACCGCGGTGGCCGCCATTCCCCGGGGTCGCGCGGGCGGTGGCCGCCATCCCCCGGACCGCGTCGATGGCCACCGTCGATGCGGCGTGAAGCACACAGCCTTCGATCGCCACGGAGAAGCCGAATCAGGGACGTCGAGGACCTCAACCGCCGCCGCGGACGATCACGTTGCCTCTGCCAGCGGCCGCGCGCGCAGGGGCTGTCAGCGAGGTGCGGCGAACCTGGGGTCTGCTTGGGACAGGCGCTGCGGTCTACGGCCCGGCGCGCATCGCCGCGCCGGCGTTGAGCGGGCCGAGACCGTGGCGCGGCGAGGCCGCGCTCGTCTCACTGGATCGTGCGGCTGCCTGGTGCAGTGCTTCGCTGACGAGCTCGACCTGTTCACGGGCTTCGCGTAGCGTCAGGCCGCGCAGCGAGGCGGGGCGCTCTGCCGGGCACTTCGCGCGTTCCATAGCGCGCTGGGTGGGGGCGGATCCGCGGCGGTGGGGGCTGATCCTGAACGCGGGGAGGTTGGTGTTCGCGTAGCGGCCGCGGATGCTCCACTTCGGCGCGCGGTTGTAGCGCTCATCGGCGCCATAGAGCTGGTTCAGCGCGGCGCGGACGCTCCCCGCTGCCCGGTGCTGGCGACCGCGCAGGCCGAGGGTGTAGCGCAGCGGGCCGGCGAGGTAGAACTCGATCGCGTCGTCGTAGCTGTCGCGGTGCGTTCCCTGCAGCCACGCGTACAGCCGCTGCCCCAGCGGCCGTAGGTGCGCCCACACGCGGAAGTCGACGCGCACGACCTCACCGTGAGCGATCTGCTCGCGGACCCAGTCCGCGAGGTAGATCCGGATCGTGAACGCGCCGCCCCGCCCGCGTCAGCGCCGTCAGCGTCGGCCTCGGCGGTCGTGAGTGCGTCCTCGTTCGACAGTTTCGCGAGAGCGTCCTGATACGCGCGCGCGTCAACCCACCGTCCGTCGGGGAGACGCCGCTCGACGCGCTCGACCGGTGGGCTGGGGATCGCGAGTGCCAGGTTCGGCTTGCTGCCGTCCTTCGGCGGATTCACGGTCGCTGAGAGCTGCAGCTGCTCGAGCTGGGCGAGGAGGCGGTGGATCTCGGCGATGTCCTTGCCGCCGAGGCGTCGGCGCCCGGTGATCAGCTGCGCGAGCTCGCCGGCGGTCGTCTCGGCGTACGGGGAGGCGGCGGGGTTGCGCGAGTGCCACAGCCCGCCGGCAGCCGCGAGGATCCCAAGATGCCCTGAGCGGAGCGTCTGCGAGCACGACACCGGCCCGTAGATGTCCTGCCCGTCGTTGCTCCCGCTGCGGTGCGTGTCCGCCGAGGTCGGCAGCCGCTTCGCCAGCGCTCGCGGGAGCTTGCCGACAAGCCCGTCGAGACGCTCGCCGCGCCGCTGGCCGTACGCGCGTGCTGTACGAGGCCGTCGGCCGCGCGGTCGGCCATAGCCGACCCGCTCGAGGATCTCGAGCGCCTGGTCGAGCTGCTCGCCCTGGTCGCTGAACAGCTCGTGCAGCTCGGCGCGCTCCTCGTCGGTCAGGGCGGCGGGGGAGAGGCCGCCGAGACGCGCCGGCAGGAACGTCCTGGCGAGAAACCGGACGGTGAAGTCGCCGGCCATCTGATCGACGCGCCCCGCCAAGTCGACGGGCACGACGCCGCGGTGCCGGCCGCGCAGCGGCAGGAACCGACAACCGTCCACCCCGCAGCAGCGCTTGGTCTTCTTCCCCGACCCGCACGGGCACGGGTCGTTGCGCCCGGGCGGGATGCCAGGCGCGTCGAGGTTGATGTGGCTGAAAGCCATCGCCAACACCGCAACACAGCGGAGTTCGCGATGACCGTCAGCGGGAGCGAACGGGGACGCACAGCGAGATTCCGGTCGCGGATCCGTCCGCAAGCCGGCTACACTGGCCGAACTGATCTTTGTGCCGCGCTGAAGGCGCGTATGTATCGGAAGACCGGGTGGCCACCCGGTCTTTCTCGTCTCCGAGGACAGCAGAGTGCGGAGGTCCCCTGCAGGCGGGCACGAAGTCCGAGCCGCCCGCGCGCGCACAACGGCTGAACCGCCGACCACGCTCGGGCGCCGCTCCGTGCCGTTGTCGGCCAGCACTCTGGGCGCCGGTGCCGAGATCGCGGTAGGCGCGCGCCCGACAAGCTACTCGCGGGCTCATGCGAGCGCCTCCTCGAACGCTTCGTCGCCGCGCTGACCGGCGATCAGGATGCAGCGGTCAGCGACCGTCCACGTGACCGTGCCTCGGATCCGAGGATGGCCAGCGAACTGGCGCGTAGCGGTCCCACACGGGGCCCTCGAGCGCGAGCGCCAGCTCGTCGCGACCCGTCCATCGCTCGACGTCGACGAGCTCATCGCCCTCGAATCGACTGAGCGTGATCGTTCCCGTCGTTCCCCCGGGCCGGCGCGACCCGAGAACGGAACGACCGCGACCGTCGCGCCGCGACGCACAAGCTCCTCCCACACAGCCTGGCGAGCCGCCAGCTCGCGCCGCCCGGGACACAGCCGTGCCGCATGCGGTCGCGACGCCTCACGACCCGACGGCGTGTGGCACAGGTCGCCCGGCAGCGCCTTGCAGGTCGGACAGCGCCGCGCCGCGCCATCCGCGGGCCACGTGCAGACACGCCGCCGGCCCGCAACGGGCGCTGTATGAGTACCGGTGCCTATCCCGGCAGCGCGTCCCAGGCGCCGCCCGGCACTCGGGACACCACTCGGCCAGCCATGCGCGACGGTCGCTCACCGCAGGACCGCCGCTCTCAGCGGCCGCTGCTGGTCACCGCTTTTCTGGCGCGGCCCGGCCTCCGGTGCTTTGCGGTCGCGAACACCAGGCTCTGCGCTACACGGCAAGCCCCTAGTGGCCGCCGACGGGCTCTTAGCGACCACTGCGTCGACGTCTCCACCGCCCCCGCGACACCTCTGCTTGGACTGTCCGCGATCCGTCTCCGCAGATCCTAATGCACCCCTGGTGCACCCTAAGACACGATCTAAGGAGTCCTCCGTGCAGATCCAGTCCGACGCATAACGTCTCGGTTTGCAGGCTTTTTGTCTTGATGGGCGGTACTGGACTCGAACCAGTGACCCCCTGCTTGTAAGGCAGGTGCTCTAGCCAGCTGAGCTAACCGCCCGGCGCGTGCGTGATGGTACCGGCGCCGATTGTGCGGCCGTCGTCGCCGTTCAGCGCCGAGTCACGTAGCCGGCGAGCGCCGGCTCGCCGTGGGCGCGGGGCCCGTGGGGTCCAAGCGCGGCGGCGAGGATAGTCGAGTACATCGCGAGCTCGCGGTTGGCCTCGGCCCTCGTCACGCCCGGCATCGTGTCGGTCTGACACGCGGCACGGCTGATCCGGCTCAGGCGCGCCGGGCCGGGATGCCGGAGCGCGTCGATGACGATCGCGTAGGCGGGACCGTCGAACGCCAGACTCACGTGGTCGACGTGGTGCTGTGGGCAGAGGTCCTGCACGCGGATGTTCGACGCGCCCCCGAGACGCGCTTCCGCCGGAGTGACGAACACGTTGTCGTCCGCGGTCGAAATCGCGGTGAACGGGATGCCGGCGAGCACCGCGCCGTCGCGACCCCGATTCAGCGCCCCGAGAAACGCCGAGCTGGTGCGCATCTGGTAGAGGGATGCGGCACAGCTGTCCGGCGTCGCGCAGTGCACGTTTGTGTACAGCGCGCCCTGATTCGGCGCCGCGAGGAACACCACGTCAGAGATGTGCGCGCGGAGGTCCGGCCACCAGCGGAGGGCCCACCGGACCTCGAGGCCGCCCTGCGAATGTCCGATCAGGACGACGTGACGGCCGCTCCGGTGCGTCATCGATCGAATCGCGTACACGACAAATTGCGAGGCGAACTGGACGTCGTCCGCACCGTTGCCCGGGAGATCGATCGTGCAGGCCGGCCACCCCTTCGTCGGCAGCAGCTTCTGGTAGTTCCAGCCCCAGTTGATCGCTCCCCAGCCGAAGGTCCCCGGGACGAGCAGCACGGGATCGTGGCGAGCGCCCGCCAGCCGACCAGCGCAGTGCATCGCCCGCTGCACGCGCGCGGCCGACACCGTGAGCTTTGGACCGGCGCTCTCCGACCGAGCGGCAGCCGTCGCCGGGACGAGGCATGCAATCGCGGCGAGACCGGTCGCCAGACGTGTGTACCGCTTAGTCATCACTCCGTCTCCCTCTTCTCGACACATCCGGCTTGACGTATGCCTATCTAGACAAATATCAATATTGTCTAGTGATGTCAACGATCCGTCAGAACGTCTAGACTGGGCGTCCATGGCTCAGACAGCGCTCGAGCGCGCACTTGCCGGTCCGAGCACGCCCCAGCGCGCATCGCCGATCGATGCGCTCCGCCTCGCCCGCGGCCATTGGCTCGCGGGCGAACGTCTCGACATGGGTGCCCTCGCCAAAGAACTCGGGGTCAGCCGCGCGACGCTTTACACCTGGGTCGGAAGCAAGGAACGTCTGCTCGGCGAGGTGCTGTGGTCGTTCGCTGAGGCAGGACTCGAGCAGTCGCGGAAGGCGGCCTGCGGGTCCGGCGCCGAATACATCGTTCAGGTGTTCGAGCGGTTTGACCGGATGAACGCAGAGTTCGTCCCGCTGCGCCGGTTCATCGAGCAGGACCCCGAGCTCGCGTTGCGACTCCTCACGTCCAAGCACGGTCCGGTGCAGGTGCGCATGATCGCGGCAACTCGCGCACTTCTCGCCGAACAGGTCGATGCGGGAACGCTCGTCCTGGCCCTCGATATCGACACGCTTGCGTACATGATCATCCGCGTCGCCGAGTCGTTTACCTACAGCGACGTGATCACCGGCAGCGAGCCGGACATCGAAAAGGCCGTTGCCGTCGTGCGTCTCCTGCTCGCAGCGAACCCTTAGCGGGAGCTCAGCTCGCCCAGGGACCCACGCCGCCAACCCGCTCGACGGTGATGTGCGTGATGTAGCCCGGCGGTGGGTTATCCATCGGCGGGAACTTCACATCCGGCCCAAGGTAGGTGTGGGCCAGCCGTTGCAACAGCTCGGGCGCACCACCCTCGGTGATGCGGGCGCTGCCGTGGATGATCAGGTACTCGTTGAGCCCGATCGAGTTGCGGTTGGCGGTCTCGATCGACAGCGCCACCCTCGGGTCGCGCCGGATGTTGCGCACCTTGCGGTGCTCGGGGAGATGGCCGGCGACGATTTCGTCCCCGTCGAGGCCAACCCAGACGATCGACAGCTGCGGACGTCCGTCGGGGTCGATCGTCACCAGATGGGCAAGCGCCGCGGACTCGAGCACTGCCCGCGCGGAATCGGGAAGGACGGTCATGAACTGACCCTATACCGCGCTGCGCACGACTACCAACGCGTACATCAAACCTGATGGCGATGGACTACGGCGACGCGCCGGCCCGACACCGGTCCTGTTCGCCCGGGCGCTCGCCGGGTAGCCCCCGGGGCGGCGAAGCCGGCGAGAGATAAGCTCGACGGCGAGCTTCCAACCGCCCCGACACCCGGAGGAGACCCGATGGACTATCGCCAGCTTGGTCGCAGCGGCCTGCGTGTCTCAGCACTGACCCTCGGCACGATGACGTTCGGAGGCAAGGGCCAGTTCCGGAGCGTCGGAACGACGGACCTTGAAGCGGGACTCCGCCACATCGACATGGCCGTCGAGGCCGGCGTCAACCTGATCGACACCGCTGACATCTACTCAGACGGCGCGGCCGAGGAGATCATCGGTCAGGCACTGACCCCTGCACGACGTGACGCCCTGCTGATCGCGAGCAAGGCGCGGTTCTCGATGGGGCCAGGCCCCAACGACGCCGGTCTCTCCCGGCACCACCTGATCCGGGCCTGCGAGGCGAGCCTCCGGCGCCTGCGGACCGACTACATCGACCTCTACCAAGTGCACGAGTGGGACGGCCAGACGCCGCTCGAGGAGACGCTCGCGGCGCTTGACCATCTTCTGCAGAGCGGCAAGGTCCGGTACGTCGGGTGCTCGAACTTCGGCGGCTGGCAGGTGATGAAGGCGCTCGGGATCGCACACCGCGACGGGCTGCCTGCATTCGTCAGCCAGCAGGTCTACCTCTCGCTTCAGGAACGCTCGGCAGAGCTGGAAATCGTGCCGTCGGCCATCGACCAGGGGCTCGGACTGCTCATCTGGAGCCCGCTCGCCGGCGGCCTCCTTTCCGGCAAGTACCGTCGCGGCGAGGATCCGCCGGAGGGCTCACGCCACGCGAGCGAGTGGAGCGAACCGCCGGTCTACGACGAAGACCGGTTGTACGACACGATCGACGTGCTCGTCGAGATCGCCGAGGGCCACGGGGCGTCGCCGGCGCAGGTGGCGCTGGCGTGGCTGATGGCGCGGCCCGGCGTCAGCACGGTGATCGTCGGCGCCCGGACCGACGAGCAGCTCGCGGACAATCTCGCGGCCGCGGAACTGACGCTCAGTGACGAGGAGCTCGCGCGGCTTGAGCGGGTGAGCCGTCCGCCGCTGCCCTATCCGTTCTGGCATCAGGCAACGACCGCCGCGGAGCGCCTCGGCCCGGCTGATCTGTCGTTGCTCGCCCCCTACATGCGCAAGTAGGTCGAGGTGGACCTCGGGATCACCGGGCGCGTCGCGCTCGTCACCGGTGCGTCCAAGGGTCTCGGGCTCGGGATCGCGCAGGCGCTCGCGCGTGAGGGAGCGACCGTCGCGGTCAGTTCCCGCTCGGGCGAGCGGATCGAGCCGGCGGCGCGGGCAATCGGCGCCCATCCGTTCGTCCACGACGCCGCGGACGTCGCCGATGCGCCGGAACTCGTGCACCGGGTCACGGAGGCGCTCGGCCCGGTCGACATCGTCGTGGCCAACAGTGGCGGTCCGCCGGCCTCGCCGGACGCGTTCAGCTTCACGCTCGAGCAGTGGCGCGCCGCCTACGAGCTGTTGCTGCTCGGTGCCGTCGCGCTCGTCGAGGCGGTGCTGCCGGGGATGCGCGAGCGCGGCTGGGGACGCGTCCTGTCCTTGTCGTCAAGCGTCGTCCGCGAGCCGAGCCGCGTGCTCGTGCTCTCGGCCGCGCACCGCGCCGGCCTGCTCGCGGCGATGAAGACGTTCGCCTCGCAGGTGGCGGCCGACGGTGTGACCGTCAACACGCTCCTGCCCGGCGTGATCGCGACCGACCGCGCTCGGGAGCTCGGCGCCGACAGTCCCGAGCGACTGCGCCAGATCCCGGCGGGCCGACTCGGCACGATCGAGGAGTTCGCCGCCGCGGCGGCGTTCCTGTGCTCCGAACCCGCCGCCTACATCACCGGGACGACGTTGCTCGTCGACGGCGGGGCATCCCGCGCGATCTGACGGCGCTGTTAGATCCCGTCGACGACGTCTTTCGCTTCCCGCAGGCCGACACCGGTCAGTTCCCGATAGCGCTTGATCGCCTCGATCTTGTTGCCACCCTGGGCGAGCGCGACGACATCCGCAGGAATCCCCGAACCCGCCGACACTGACGGATCCCCGAACGGCACCCCGAGCTGCCGACCGACGCGCTCGGCATGCTCCTCCAGTCGGCGCAGGCGCTCGTTGATCCCGTGGATGTATTCCAGTAGCGCTTCGTCACCAATCGTCGACACGGCCTCTCCTTTCGTCCCCGATGCGGCGTCCGCCGAGGCGCGACCTTACACCGGCCCGTTGGCATCATGCCCGCGCCGCCGCGTTCTGGTCTGGGACTTCGTCCGTGAACTCCTCGGCTCAGCACCACCTCCGGGGCGCCGGTCGCCATACTGATCCCGTGGCCGCGCCTGAGCCTCAGCCGATTCTCAGCGTTCCCACCGAGTCCGCGATCTTCCTCGTGCTGACCGTGACACCGGGTGCCGAGTCCGACGTCGCGGACTTCCTCGCCGACGTCTCGGGGCTCAAGCGGTCGGTCGGGTTCCGGGTTCCAGAGGCGGAACTGTCAGTCGTCGTCGGAATCGGATCCGAACTCTGGGATCGGCTGACCAGCGAATCGCGGCCGGCGGGACTGCACCCGTTCCGGGATCTGTCCGGCGATCGGCACCATGCGGTGGCGACGTCCGGGGACCTGCTGTTCCACATCCGGGCCCATCGCTTCGACGTGTGCTTTGAGCTCGCGCAGCGGCTGACCGAGGCGCTCGGCGACGCCGCGACCGTCGTCGACGAGGTGCACGGCTTCCGCTCATTTGACGAGCGTGATGTGCTCGGTTTCGTCGATGGGACCGAGAACCCGGAGGGAAACGCCGCGAGCGACGCGGTCCTGATCGGCGACGAGGAACCGGCGTTCGCCGGCGGGAGCTACGTGATCGTCCAGAAGTACGTCCACGACCTGCCCGCATGGGATGCCCTCTCGACCGAGGAGCAGGAGCTGATCATCGGCCGCACGAAGCTCTCGGACATCGAGCTCCCGGACGAGGACAAGCCGCCGAACTCCCACCTGGCGCTGAACGTCATCACCGGTCCCGACGGTGAGGAGCGCCAGATCATGCGCTTCAACATGCCGTTCGGCCGCGTCGGCGCGGGAGAGTTCGGTACCTACTACATCGCGTATGCCCGGACCCCGGACCTGATCGAGCAGATGCTCACCAACATGTTCATCGGCGATCCGCCCGGCAACACCGACCGCATCCTCGACTTCTCGACCGCGATCACCGGCAGCCTGTTCTTCGTCCCATCGGCAGAGCTGCTCGAGACCATCGGGTCAACCGCGGCAGATGACGCCCCGGCGACGGCGGCCACCTCCCCGGGCGACGGCTCGTTGGGCATCGGCGGCCTGCGCGACGCCCCTCAGTGACTGCGCCCGTTCCGCCAACGGTCTAGCGGCGCAGCGAGCCGCACGGCGAGGCGGTATCGCCGCGTGCCGCGCAGGAGGTCGTACTCCGACTGCCTCGCGACCAGTTGGTCATGCAGCGCGCCAACTCTCTGGTCGCGGTCCGCCAGCTCCGCCCGCAGTCGCGCCACTTCGCGCTCGTTTTCGACGGCCCGCCGTTCCATCCGCCAGTTCAGCCGAATCAGCCGCGCGAACTCATCGCCCGTCGTCACCGGCGCGGGCGTGGCCGCCGCGGAGAGGTCACGCACGAAGCCGAGCAGCGCGACGGCATGCTCGCGGGCGCTGTGGTGGGCCGAGGCGAGATCACGGTTGTACTCACCCATCATCTCGGTCCAGTCGCCGAGCTCGGCGGTCATCCGATCGACGTTTATCTGCGTGTCGGGGAAGGCGGTGCCGGCGAAGCCGTCCGCCTCCATCGCCACGTATCGCTCCGGCGTCACCCAGCCGTCGCCGCCGATCACGCCGTACACGTAGGCCGCCCGGCCGGCCGCCATCGCCTCGAGCGCGCTGCGGCCGAGACCGATGACGAGGTCGGCGTCGGCAATCGCGAGCTCCGGCGTGGCCATCGATTTCGTCGTGGCGCCGATCCAGTTCAACTGCAGGCCGTTGGCCCGGCAGGCCGCCTCGATCGCGTGCGCGCGGGGACCGTCGACGTAGTTCGTGCTCACGAGGGCGGTCCGCGCCGTCGGACGACAGGCGCCGAGGCTGTGGTAGCGATCGAGCGCGAGCGGTTGCCGCAGGCGCAGAATCGGAGCGTGCCAGGCCCGGGCCTCAACCGCACGCCCGACGCGATCGTTGAGCACGACCACCGCATCGCAGGTTGCGGCGAGCTGTGGAGGCGCCTGCAGCATGTGGTCCGCCGAGTGGGCGACCATGACCGTCAGCGCCTCCGGATAGCGCCCGGCGAGCTCGTAACACGTGGCGAGGTCCGAGGCGAGGACGAGATCGCACGCCGTCGGCAACTGAGTGCCGGTGAGCACGCTGATTCCCTCAGCACGCACATACTCAGCCATCGCTCCATGGTTCGGCGAGTAGATCGCAGCGTTGTGGCCGAGCCGCTCGAGCTCACGCGCGAGCGTGACGTTGTACGTCTCCGTGCCGCCGAAGCCGGTGAGGTTCTCGAAACTGAGCACGATCCGCATGCGGCGGAGTATCTGGGATTCCGACTCTCCGGTTGAGATGATGTGCACATGCACGGACCCGGGGCGCGGTCTGAGTTAGTCCTGAGCGGCTTCCCGTGGACGCCGCGTGCGCCGTTGCCGGAGCCGCCGTTTCTCGTGGCCGGCCTCAGCCGCGCCGGCCGGTCGGCAGTGCGCGTGCTCCGTGACACCTTCGGTCCTGAGCTCGTGTCGGCGTGGGACGCCGACACGAGTGCCGGGATGCAGCGTGTACGTCGCGACCTTGAGGCGAACGGGATTCGCACGAGCCTCGCGCCACGCGTGAATCGACGCGAGGTGGACTTCGCCCGCACGGTCGTCAAAAGCCCGGGGATCGCATTCTCGAGCCAGGTCATCGACGACGCCGTCAGCCGGGGGCGGGCCGTCATCGACGAGCTCGAGCTCGGCTGGCGACTGACGCGCACCCCCGTCCTCGCCGTGACCGGAACGAACGGCAAGTCCACGGTCAGCGGGCTGGCGCGCGCGGTGCTGCACGCGGCGGGCCATCGCGTTGAACTCGCAGGCAACACCGAGTTCGGCGACCCGCTGTCGACGACAGCGCTGCGCCCGCTGGACTGGATCGTCTGCGAGACGTCGAGCTACCAGCTCGAGGGGTGCGTGAGCGTGCTCCCCGAGCTCGCCGTCTTCACCAACCTGACGTTCGAGCACCTCGGCCGCCACCGGACGCTCGAGCGCTACGGCCGGGTGAAGCGCCGCCTGTTCATCGACGGCGAGCGATGCGTCCAACGCGCCGTGATCGACATCGACACCGCTTTTGGCGCGCAGCTCGCCGGCGATGTCGAGCGCTTGGGCGGAACGGTCAGCCGGGTCGGCTCGGCATACGCGGCCGACTACCGCGTGATCAGAGCGACGTGGGATCTCCGCGGCAGCGAGGCGACGATCGGCACACCGTCCGGGGAGCTCACGGTGCGCTCGTGTCTCCCTGGCGCGTACAACGCCAGGAATCTGGCCGCAGGCCTGGCACTGGCGGATCTGCTCGGCATCGCCCGGTCGATCTCGGTGCCGGCACTCTGCGGCTATCCGGGCACGCCGGGGCGCTTCCAGTCGATCGACGAGGACCAGCCGTACGACGTGATCGTCGACTTCGCGCACACGCCGGACGCGATGGAGCAGCTCCTCGTCACGGTCCGCGCGGGCATGGCCCGCACCGGTCGCTTGATCGTCGTTTTCGGCCTGGGAAGCCGCCCCGGTACCGCGATGGAACGGATGGGTGGCGTCAGCGCTGCGCTCTCGGACCACCTCATCCTCACGACCTCCGGGTTCCGGGGCAACCCGCCGATCCCGGCCCTCGCGAGCATCCTCGCCGGGGCACGGCGCGCGACCGCCGAGGGCGTTGAGGTCATCCTCAACCGCCGCCGCGCGTTCGCCCGCGGCCTCGCCCTCGCGGAGGTCGACGACGTCGTCGTCATTCCCGGCCGGGGCGCGCTGACCCACATGCGCACCGATCCCCGCGGCGAGCCGACGCGATTCGACGATCGCGTTGTCGTCCGCGAGCTGATCCAAGAGGCCACGCTCAGTGCGAGGCGTGCGCCGTCAGCCCCCAGTCGGTGACCGACACGCCGCGGCGGTTGAGCACCGGTCGCAGGCCGAGGCAGCGCCGAGTACGTCGGCAGCGCGATGAGCATCGTCCGGCGCACCGCGCAGCGCGCGCTCGAATGAGGCGTCGAGATCCGGATCGACATTGATCCGACAGTCCCACTCTGCGCACTTGATGCGCAGCGCGAGCTCGTGAGCGCGCCGGCCGCTGCACATGACGGCGGCGACCAGCCCGCGCAGGCGCTCGAAGTCACAGTCCCAGATCCACGACACGTCCCGCCCGTCCGCGTGCGGTCGTTGAGCGCGAGCCAGAGGTGGAGCGGATGCACGCGCCGATCCCCGCGAGCACGCGCAGCGTCGCATTGACCCCCGCGGGGTTCTTCGCCAGGCACAGGTGACGGTGTCCGCCGACGGTGATGTGCTCGCGCGACCGAACGGCGGGCGTGCTCGCGAGTCCGGCGGCGATTGCGCCGGGCCGATCCGAGGCGACCGCGGCGGCGGACGCGGCGAGCACGTTGTGGACGTTATCGAGGCCTGGCTGACCGAGCTCCGCGTCGATGGCGACGCGTCGGGACAGCGCGATCGTCACGCCGGTCCCGTCCAGCCCCCGCTCGTCGATCCGCACCGCCTCCACATCCGGCGCCAGGCACGAGCGCACGCAGCGTGGGCAGCAGTAGTGCCCGAGATGTCCGACGAACGCGCGTGCGTAGTCGAGCGGCTCGCCACACGCGGCGCAGCTGTGGGCCTCGTGGGGATGCTCCGGCCGAGGTTCACCGGCCGCGGCGTCGGCGACCCCGAACGTGACCGCGCGCGTGCCTGCGGTATCGAGCACCCGACCCGGACCGCCGAGCAGCGGATCGTCGGCGTTGATGACAAGAACGTGGGCCGAGGCTGCGTCGCTCCCCATCCTCCGCCACAGCTCGACGAGCTGCTCGAGCTCGCCGTACCCGTCGAGCCGGTCCCGGGAGAGGTTGCCGAGCACGACGCCGTCCGACAGGCGTTCGGCCAGTCGCGCGATCGCGCGCGGCGCCAGCTTCAGCAGCAGACGCCCGGGCGCGGCCGTCCCGCCGCCGCGTCCGGCAGCGCGGCTCGTGCGTCCGACCGCCCGGGCGAGCGCGAGCTTCGTATACGTGAGCGGGGACTCGCCCAGCTGACGGAGGAGGACGCTGCCGTCGCCCGACCCGTTGTAGACCGCGTCGAGGTGCTCCTCGAGGTGACCCCCGAGCCACACCCGCTCACACAGCGTGCGATCCGCCACGGTGGGCGGCAGCGGGCCCGGCACGTTGGTCACGATCCGGTCTCACGCTACCGCCCCCGGGCTGGACGCTCGGGATTGCCGTGGTGGAATGACGGCACGCGCGCGGGTATCCTGCGGACCTCGTGGAGCGCACGTACCTCGGTCGCATGGGGCGAACCGGCGTCACGCTGGTGATCGCGCTGACCCTCGGCCTCGGGGCCGCGGCTCCTGCTGCTCTCGCGCGGTCGTCCACGACGAAGTGGAAGGCAACCGTGGTTTCGGTTCAGAAGCACGTGGACGGGATCGCGCCCGGACAGGTCGAGGTCGCCGACGCCTCCTGCCCGGAGGGCTACGACGTGTTCAGCGGCTCTTATGCCATCGGCGGGGAGTCGGTGTTCGCGCACGCGGCCGGTGCCGCGCCCTTCCTGTCCCAAAATCTCTACCGGGTCACCGTCGTCAATCCGCCGATCAACCCGTTCGGGTTCGTGCGGGCCAAGGATGCGACGGTCACGGTGGCGGCGATCTGCGCCGCAAGCGGGACGCCCGTGGTCGTCAATGGCGCGTTCAAGAGCGGCTCGTCGGCCGAGATCGTTCCCGCGGGCGGCCTTCCATCGAACGTGGAGTCGCACGTCGCCGCCGGAACCGTTGCCAACAATTCCGTGAACAAGGTCGACTCGGAGTGTCGCTCGATCAAGGACTCCGTGTTCTCAGGCGGCTACACCGTGGCCGGGTCGCTGTGGGCGGACGCAGCGATCGCAGCGGTTCTTTCCAAGGTCGGAGCGTTCTCCGCGACGGTGGTGAACCCGCCCGTCAACCCGTCGCTGGGCGTGCTCCGCTCGGAAGCATCCGTCCGGGTCGCGGCGATCTGTGCGCGCAGCGGCCGGCCGATCGTCCTCGGGCCAGGGGTCACGTTCGCGAGCGTCGCCCACGCGGCCGCCAAGCCGAAGCGCAAGCCGAAGATCCCGGCGCTCCCCAAGGGGCACCTGCGAGCGACCGTCGTCCTCAAGCGCACGAGCGCCGGCGGCATCAAGGCCGGTGACCTCCGGAGCGTCGACGTCAAGTGCCCCGCCGGGACAACCGTCTTCGGCGGCTCCTACATCATCGGCGGCGATTCCGCCCTCGCCCACGCCACGGTCGCGGCCGTCTTCTCCAAGAGCAATATCTACGGAGTGACGGTCGTCAACCCACCGGTCAACATTAACGCCGGGATCCCGAAGTCGACGGCGTCCGTCACCGTCGCGGCGAACTGCGCCCGCAACGCAACGCCGATCGTCGTCGACGGGCCGTTCGCCAGCAGGTAGTTACTGCGCGGGGCCCTGCGCGACGGTCACGGCTGACCGACCCTCGCCATCGTGATGTCGGCGACCTTCTCCCAATACCGAGCGCCGTGATCGGCGGGCGGGCGCGGGCGCGGATCGCGTCCAGGGCGCCATAGGCGGCGTACGGCGTGCGTGGCGCAGGGGGGCGCATCCCGACCGGATGGCGGGTGGGGTGATGTGCCCATCCTGCTGCCGGAATCGAGAGCTACAACGTCTCGGGCACTGGCCGATCGGTGACGCTGCTCGCCGACAGTCTCGGCCACTAGCCCGCGTTGCCAGCACCGCCTTACCGCCGAACGGTCCGGTTCGTCGTCGCAACACGCGTTCAGCGGCGTCCCGACTCACCGTGCAGGCGCCTTCCCGAGCGCTCGGCAAGACTCAGGTCGCGACGATCGCGACGATCAATGGGTCATCAGCTGGCAGCCGTCACCGAGGCTCAGCTGCGCGGGCCGAACGCTCTCGCCGTGTCGCTCAACGAGACGACGATCGCGTTCCGCTTCGTGCCCGCCGAGAGCACGGGCGGCGGCAGATCGACGACGTCTACATCGATCCGTTCGGCCGCAGTCGCTGAAGCCGGGGTGCTGACGGACGATCGTGAAACGCAACGGTCGTGACGTCGTCGACCGCCGGACAGCGTCACGGCCGGTCCGGACGCAAGACCTGGGGATCTATCGAGACCCGGATCTACTAGGCGGCGGTGCGGTGCTGTTGGGGGCTCACGCCTCGCAGGCGTTTGAACGCGGTGCTGAGCGCGAACGGGCTGCCGTAGCCGACCGGTCGGCGACCGAGGCGATGGTGCGCGGTCGAGCAGGAGGTCGGCGGCCAGCGCGATTCGCCAGCCGGTGAGGAACGTCATCGGCGGCTCGCCGACGAGATCGTTGAAACGCCGGGCGAGCGCCGCGCGCGAGAGGCCGACTCTCGCGGCGCGAGCGCGTCCACGGTCCACGGGTGAGCCGGGTTGTGGTGCATCAGCCGAAGCGCGTGGCCGACGATGGGATCACTCGTACGCGCGGTACCAGTTCGGCGCTTCGGCCCTCCGGCCTGGCGAACCAGGCGCGCAGGACCGCGATCAGAAGCAGGTCGAGCAGGCGGTCAAGCACCGCCTCCTGCCCGGGCTCGTCCCTGACGATCTCGGCCTCTAGCAGCGAGCACGATCGGCGCTCTCCCAGTCTCGGTCTCGCAGCACGACCAGCGCGGGCAACGCGCGCAGCAGTCGCTGACTGACCTCGACGTGCGAGCTGGTAGGCGCCGGTCAACATCACCGTCGCGCCGTCGCGGGCATTGCCCCAGGTACGCACGCCGATAGCCCAGGCTGCTCGACCAGGACCTCTCGATCGGGGTTGACCACCACGCATTCGCTGTCCGGGCAGGATCGACGACCTGGGCCGGCGTTGCCGGGCTGTCGGCCACGGTATACGTGTCGGGGCCACGGAAGATCGCAACGTCGCCTCGGCAGACCGCGACCGGATCGGTGGCGGCCGGAAGCACCCAAGCGTCGCCTCGGACCATCGCCATCACGGTGAGCGGGGCCTCGTCCTCGATCCGCAACGACCACGGCGGATCCAAGCTCGAGCGCAGCAGGAATGCCCCGCGTGCCCGTGGTCCATCCAGCAGTCCTGCAACGGCGTCCATGAGCGCATCGTAGACGCTCGCGCATGAAATGGCGCGCTCTAGCTATGGACGCTCTCGCTCTGGTGTTCTTGACTATTTTGACTTCGCGCTCCGCCCTGGGGCGCGGTGCCGATCCCGCACGCGGCTGACCAACACGACACACGAAAAGGAGCATTCGACATGCAGGACGTCACCCTCAGGGCCGTATCGCTCCTGGGCGCCACGATCACCATGGGTCTCGTGGCGGGCGTGTTCGCGCTGTACGCCCACACGATCATGCCCGGGCTGAGGAGCACCGACGACCACACTTTCGTCGCCGCGTTTCAGTCGATCGATCGCGCGATCATCAACCCGTGGTTCATGGCCGGCGGCTTCCTCGGCGCGCTGCTGTTCACGATCGCCGCCGCGGTGACCAACATCGGCCGCGCCGTGCTGCCCTGGGTTCTCGTCGCGCTGGGGCTGTACCTGATCGCGTTCGTGATCACGATCGCCGTCCACGTTCCGCTCAACGACGCGATCAAGGCCGCCGGCAACCCTGATCACACTCCGAACCTGGCGGGCGTGCGCGAGCGCTTTCACGAGATCCGGTGGGCGACCTGGAACCTCGTGCGCGTGGCGACCACCACAACCGCGTTCGGCTGCCTCGCGTGGGCTCTGGTCCTCTACGGACGCTCAACCGCCTGACGGTGGAGTCGCGGGGTGCACGAGTCAGCCCGCGATGTCTGCGCGGGACGCGTCGCGAGCGGCACTGGTTAGTAGCTCAGCTGCTCATCCCAGTCTTTCGGCCGTCCTTCGGAGGTGAGATCGAGCAGATTCCAGAGCGGCTCAAGCGTGCCGACGTGGCGTGGGTCCTGATCGCCGTCCGTCGGTGCGTACAGGAGCTCTGAGGCCCAGAAGTGACGGATTGCGTCAGCGTCGCGGCGGAACACGTTGAGCATCGGCCGTTGGAATCCCTCAGCCGTTTCTCCGTGATAGTCGCGGTTGTAGGTGTTGGCGGCCGAGGACAGGAGACGGAGATGCCGCCAACCGCGCTCCGCGGCGAAGCTGAGCAGGCGTGGAAGCGAGGTCTTCGCGACGACTGCGAAGTTGATGAGCTGCCCCGCGTGCTCGGCGGCGCCGTCAAGTTGGTCGAGCAGCGCGGTGCATGAAGGGCACGGGCCCTCCGCCAACGGAAGCTGCGCGGTCTCGCCGGTCGCGGGCCCCGGGCGCGTATCGCCTGGATCGCGCGGGAACATGAAGTTGTAGATCACGAGGCTGTCGTTACCCGGCTTGAACAGCTCGGACAGCTTCACGTTCGTCGGGGCGCCGCCCGCACCGACGCCCTGGAACACGTAGTCCTCGGGAGCCGGTCCGCCCGGCGGCAGCGCCCGCCTCGATGCCGCCACGGCCTCGGTCGCGCGGCGCAGCTCGATTTCCCGCTCGAGCAGCCGATCGCGCGCTGCTCGATAGTCCGCTGATTCGCCTGGGAACGCGATGGTCACGATTCTCCCTTCGCCGGTTGAGGATGCTCGACCGTTAGACCGCGGAGGGCGGCGAGGCTCATCGCCGGACGGATCTGCGCGACCCTATCCCGGCGGCAATCCGGGCAATACCCCCAGCCGGATTCGAACCGGCGATCTCCTGCGTGAAAGGCAGGCGTCCTAGGCCGCTAGACCATGGGGGCGGACAGCTCTGATTGTAGGTCGCACGGGAGTGCAGCGACCGGGGCCTTGGGGTCAAAGCCACCGTATAGGTGGAGAAGCCCCGAACCCTCAACCCCCCAAGCCCCAAGCCCCAAGCGCCCGGGCACGACTCACGCGGCGAAAGCGGCCGCGAGCCGATCCAACCCGAGCGCGATCTCCTCGGGGCCGTGAGTCGTGAACGACAACCGGAGCGTGGCCCGATCCGGAGGCCCGGAGAAGAAGTGCTCGCCCGGGACAAACGCTACGTCGCGCGCGAGCGCGCGCGGGAGCCACTCGGCGGCATCGGAGCCGTCCGGCAGCCGCGCCCAGACGAACATGCCGCCGTCCGGCCGGTTGTGGCTCGACCCCGCCGGAAGCGCGTCGGCCAGCCCGTCGAGGAGCGCGTCGCGGCGGCGGCCGTACTCCGCGCGCAGACGCCCGATGTGCGCGTCGAGATCGCAATCGGCCAGCCAGATCGCCGCGGCGACCTGAGCGATCGTCGATGAATGCAGATCGGCCGCCTGCTTGGCGATCGTCAGCGGCCGCAGCAGCTCACCCGGCGCGCGGACCCAGCCGAGACGCAGTCCCGGAGCCGCGACCTTCGACAGCGTCGAGATCGCGAGCACGCGCGCGGACGCCTCCGGCAGCGACGCGATCGCCGGCACCGGCTCGCCCGCGTAGCGCAGCTCGCCGTAGGGGTCGTCCTCGACGATCCACAGCCCGCGCCGCGGCTGACCGCGAGCCAGCGGCACGCCGGCGCTCCAGCGGAAGCGTCCGCCCGGTCGGGTTGTGGAACGTCGGGACCGTGTAGAGCAGCTTGGGCCGATGCTCGGCGATGAGCGCGCCCAGGGCATCCGGGTCAAGGCCGTCGTCGTCGCACGCGCACCGGCACGCAGATCGCCCGCGCCAGGTTGAAGCACTGGAGCGCCGCGAGGTACGACGGCTCCTCGACGAGCACGCGATCACCAGGGTCGAGCATCAGGGTCGCGATCAGCGTGAGCGCCTGCTGCGAGCCGTTCGTGATCAACAGCTCATCGGCAGCGGTCGGGAGCCCACGCGCGGTGAGCCGCTCGGCGATGAGCCCGCGCAACGTCGGGTCGCCCTCGGTCGTCGAGTACTGCAGTGCCCGGCCCCCAGCGCCGTCGGTGAGCGCGCGGTCGAACGCATCTCTCAGTCCCGCCACGTCGAACAACTCCGGCGCCGGAAGACCGCCCGCGAACGAGATGACGCCGGGCCGCTCGGTGAGCGCGAGCAACTCTCCGGACGGGCGAGCTCGCGGCACCGCGGATCGTGGGCGAGGCAGCAGATGAGGTTGACGCGCTCACAGGAACGCAATCCATTGTGCCCGGTCGGCCCCAGCGGTCTGGACCCGTCGTTAGACACAAGCTGGAACACTTCCGCGGATGTCAGCGCCGATCTCGCTCGCCGGAGTCTCGGTCGCCGTCACGGGTGCCGGTCGCGGCATCGGCCGCGCGATCGCCATCCGCCTCGCCTCCGCGGGCGCGCGGGTGACCATCGGCGACATCGACCTCGAGGCGGCCACGGCGGTCGCCGACGGGCTCGGTGACTCCGCGGCGGTCGTGCTCGATGTCACCCGGCCGGAGCAGTTCGCCACGTTCCTCGACGCCGCGGAACAGCATTACGGGCCGCTTGGTGTGCTCGTCAACAACGCGGGCGTTGACTGGATCGGGCCCTTCCACGAAGAACCTGACGAGGTCACCCGCCGCGAAATCGAGATCAACCTCTATGGCACAGCCCTCGGAACGAAGCTCGCGCTGTCCCGGATGTTGCCCCGCCGGAACGGACACATCGTCAATATCGCGTCAGGAGCCGGACGCGTTCCGCTCCCGGGCACCTCGACGTACTCCGCGTCCAAGCACGGCGTCGTCGGCCTGACCGAGTCGCTGCGACTCGAGTACCGCGGCCGGGGCATCGACTTCACCGTCGTGCAGCCGGCACAGGTGGAGACGGGGATGATCGACGGACAGGGCCGCCCGCGGGCGCTGCCGATCATCACGCCCGAGGATGTCGCGGCCGCCGTGCTCGACGCGATCGTCCGCCGCCGCTTCGAGGTCTGGGTGCCCCGCTCCCAGGGCGCCACGGCAAAGCTTTCGGCGATCCTGCCGCGGCGCGCTCGCGAGGCCACGATGCGTCTGCTCGGCGTCACCCAGATCGCTGGCGCGTATGACCCAGCCGCCCGCGCGAGCTATCACCGGCGCGCGTTTGGACGCGACTGACCGCCCACGTCTGAGCTGGGCGGCGTTCGGCTGTCTGGCCGCGGCCGGAATCGCCTTCATCATGTGGAAGGGCCGCGGCAACGCGTTCTTCTTCGATGACTGGAGCTGGATCGAGTACCGCCGTACGGGCGTGCACGCGATGCTCGCCTCCTACAACCAGCACCTCGTGATCGCACCGGTCGCGGCCTACCAGTTGCTGCTCTCGACCGTCGGGCTCGCCCACTACTGGCCTTACCGATTGCTCGCCGCGCTCGCACATCTGGCCTGCGCCGCCGCCGTGTTCGCATATGCGCGGCGCCGGATCGGCCCCGCCGCGGTGCTGCTCGCTGCGCCGATCGTGTTTCTCGGGGCCGGGTGGGAGGCGGTGCTGCAGCCGTTCAACACGGTCATCACGGCGTCGCTCGCGTGCGGGATCGCCGCGTTGCTCGCCCTCGACCGCGGCGATCGGCGGGGCGACGTGATCGCGTGCGTGCTGCTTGCCGCCGGGCTCGTGTTCGGCGAGTTCGTGGCGCTGTTCGCGGTCGGCGTCGGCGTCGAGGTGACATGGCGTGACCGGAGCCTCCGGCGCGCCTGGATCTGGGCGGTGGCGCTCGGCCTCTACGCGCTGTGGTGGATCGCTTACTACCACGCGTATCTGTCGGATCACAGCCTGTCGCTCGTGCCGAAGTTCGTCGCCAACATGGCGTTCAGCGCCGCCGGTGGCCTGTTCGGCCGCAACCTCGAGGTCGGGCGCTTCGTGCTCCTCGCCGTCGTTGCGTTCGTCGGCTGGCGGGTGTGGCGACGCGGAGCGCTCTCGCCTCGGCTCGTGACGCTCGTCGTCATCCTCGGGGTCTACTGGGTGTTCGTCGCCTACAGTCGAGCCGCGCTCGGACAACCGTATGCCTCACGATACGTGTACTCAGGCGCCGTGATGCTCACGCTCATCATCGCCGAGAGCTGTCGCGGCCTCCGGCTGTCAGCTCCGATTCTGGCGGCCGCCGGGGTCGTTGGCGCGCTCGCGTTGATCGGCAACATCAGCGCCTTCGACGGCGGTGAGGACTACCTCCACACCGGCTCGCAGACCGTTTCCGCCGAGCTCGGCGCGCTTGAGCTGGCGCGCGGCGTCGTCGCGCCCGGATTTGTGCTCGACGCCCGCTGGGCGCCCCAGGTGATCGCCGGTCCGTACTTCGCTGCCGTCCGGGCGATCGGCTCGACGAGCGCCTGGAGCCCAGCGGAGATCCGCCGCGCCAGTCAGTCGGTCCGCGCCGCCGCCGCGGGCGTGCTCACCCGCGCCGGCGCGTCGGGAGTCGCAGCCCGGCTCTCGGGCTGAGACGGGCGATCGGCCCGCAGCGCCGGAATCGTCACGTGGGTGATCGGGCCGATCGCGAGCGCGTACAGGACGGTCCCGATCCCGACCGTCCCCCCGAGCAGGAACCCGGTGAGGAGCACGGTCAACTCGATGCTCGTTCGGACGACTCGCATCGAGTAGCCACCGCGGGCGACGATGCCGGTGCTCAGACCATCACGGGGTCCGGGCCCGAGTCCGGCACCGATGTACAGGCCGGTGGCGATGCCGTTGAGCACGACGCCGCCGACGAGCAGCGCGATCCGCGCGGCCATGGCGTGCGGCGGATGCACGAGCGAGAGCACGATGTTCATCACGACGCCGATCAGGATCGCGTTCGTGATCGTGCCGACTCCGAGCCGTTGCCGCAGTGCTCGCCACCCGATCAGCGCGAGCACGCTGACGATGATCGCCCACGTGCCGATCGCGAGACCGAACGTCCGCGAGAGTCCCTGGTGGAGCACGTCCCACGGGTCAAGTCCGAGCCCCGCGAGCACGAGCATCGAGGCGGTGACGCCGTACAGGACGAGTCCGGTGAGCAGCTGGACGCCACGGCGCAGGCGCCGGTCCGGCGGGACCGGGGCGATGACTCGCTGGAGCGCGTGCGTTAGCTGTGGGGTGCCGACGGGTCGGCCTCGGGTGCGGCCGGCTCGGCGGGTGCGCCGGGCGCGGTGGTTCCGGTGGGCTTCTGCGCCCCACCGGCTCGTCGTCTGCCACCTTGTCGACCGCCTCGCTCGCCTTCTGGCCGAACTTGGCGATCTTCTGCGAGTAACGGCCCTTCGTCTTACGGTCCGCGGCGACCCCGACGACACCGACGGCGTCCTGAATCTGATCGCGGTGCTCGCCGACCGCTTCCTGGGCCTGCTTCTTCAGATCCTTGAACTTGTCCCCTAGTCCCATCCTCGCTCCTTTTCTCGCTCGTGCGGACCGTGGGTTCAGCTTATCGACGCGATGTCTCGGCTCACCGGAGCACCGAGCGCGCGATCGTGGGACGGTGGGCACCGAGGAAGTAGATGCCGGGGAGCCCTGGCGTGTGGAAGCGGGCGTTGGGATTGTTCGTGAGCGTGCTGTCGCGGATGACCAACGTCCCGGTGCGATCATTGCTGACGAAGAACACGGCGCCGCCACCCTCCCGGGCGCGGTTCCGTTCGAACGTGCTGTGGCTGATCGTCAGCGTCATCCGGTCGCCGTCGTTATAGATCGCGCCGCCGCTGCCTCCGCCGGGCGTCCCGGCCCGTTGCGGATTGGCGCCGATCCCGATCGCCCGGTTGCCGATGAAGCGGCTTCCGCGCACCGTCCACGACACCCCGATGCTGCTGAGCGCGCCACCGTTGCTACAGACGTTGTCGGAGAATCGGCTGCCGGTGACGAGCACCGGATGCCCGTGGTACTGCGACAGCGCACGGACCGCCCCACCGCCGAGGTCAGGGCCGGTGCGCTCGCAGCGGTCGCCGACGAACCACGCGCCGGCGATCCGCAGCCGCCCACCACGGTCGAAGATCGCGCCGCCGCCACCGCCCTCGTAGCGTCGCCCGGTTGAGTTCCCGTCGACGAAGCCCATGTTCTCGACCGTGAGCTGTGGGTTCGCCTGGTCCTGACAGTGCGAGGTCGTCCACACCTGCTTCGGATCGCAGGTGTCCATATAGAGGATGCGCCGTCGCCCCATGCCGCTCAGGGTGACGAGACCAGCGCCGTCGAGCACGACCCGCGACGCCGTGTTCCGAACCCGCGCCGTCTCGGTCATGCGGATCGTGACCGGGCGCGGACCGCAGGCGAATCGGATCAGCCCGCCACCGCGGACGGCCGCGACGACCGCGCGTGACGTGCAACTTGCGGGCGTCCCGGTGCCGACCACTCGCCCGCCGGCCGGGGCGGCGGTGGCCGGGGCGGCGGGCGGGTGGCCGGCGCGACGGCGAGGAGCGACGCGACGCACGTGCCGCCCGCGAGCAGTGCTCGGAGCATCCCGACAGCCTAGGCCCCTCCTCCGATCGGAGGATGGCGAGCTCGTCCAGCGGATCGTCCGGCCCGCCGATGGGAGGCGAACCGCGGCTGATCGATGCTGCTCATACACCAGCAAGCACCACCAAGGGAGTAGCGATGAGCACCACGACAATCACCAGCCAGGACCAGCGAGAGATCTTCGACCACGAGTTCGACGCGCCGCCGATGACGCCGGATACGCCCCGGATCAGCGGTGACGAGCATGACCGGATGCTCGAGCAGCTCGTCGCCGAATCTCGCGAGCAGCGGATGCGCGAGCGCCGCCGCGAGACCGAGGCGACGCGGATCCACCGGCGCCGGGTGCGCGGTGCGGTCGCGACGGGCACGGTGGCGATCGTGATCGCGGTCGGCGGAACGCTGTTCTTCCTTGAGGGCCCTTCCAGCGGCACCAGCCCACAGTCCGCGAGCTCAGGCCAGAGCGCCCCGGCAGCGTCGATCGCGCCCGCCTCGGCCGGTTCGCAGGCGGTTCCGGTCGCGCCCATCACGCCGTCCTCGGGCACGACGACCGTCCCCGCGTCGAACGTGACGCCCGCGACGCCGGCCCCCGGCCCGAGCGGCAACAACACCGGAAACATGGGGACCGGCCCCGGCCCGAGCGGCAACCCGCAGATCCCGAGCGGCAGCAACACCGGAAACATGGGCTCCAACGGCGGCCCGCTGAACGGCGGGGTTTCGCAGTAACCCAGTTCGTCACATCACAGCTTCCGTGGTGGCCCGCCTGGCGTGGGCCGCCACGCGCGTCTTGGGGGGCTCGAGGTGCCTACGCTGTGGTCATGTCACAGCACGCGGTCTACTTCCGCCCGGCGCTGGACGTCGAGGCACTCCAGGCGCGCTTCGTCGAGCACGCGTACATGCCGCACTCGCACCCGACCTGGACGGTCGCGGTCGTCAACCAGGGTGCCGCCCAGTTCGAGGTCGACTCAACGCACCAGCGCGCCGACTCCGGGGAGCTTTTCGTGCTCCAGCCCGAAGCGGTCCACACCGGGATGGCAGCGGTCCCCGAGGGGTGGCCGGCATGATCACAGACACATGGCGGTAACCGACTTCGACACGAAGGTGGCCGTGGTGGTCCGGGATGACCTCGCCGTATGGCAGCGGATCAACGTGTCGTCGTTTCTCATCAGCGGCGTCACCGCGGCCGCCGGCCCGGCGGCGATCGGCGAGCCGTATCTCGACGGCGACGACCAGGCCTATCTGCCGTTGCTCGTGCAACCGGTGCTCGTGTTCGAGGGAACGGCCGCGAAGCTGCGAACGGTGCGTGACCGCGCCGAGCGCCGCGGAGTTCCGATCGCGCTGTACACAAGCGAGATGTTCACGACCGGACACGACGTGGCGAACCGCGCCGCGGTGCGGGCCGTGCCCACCGCCGACCTGGACATCGTCGGCGTCGCGCTGCGGGCGTCCCATCGGGACGCGGACGCGGTCCTGCGCGGGCTGGACCGCCACCCGTGACGCGGGACGGTACCGTTCCGCGCCGGTGACTGACCAGGCAGCGGACACACCACCTGACTTCGACCGCGACATGGCGCTCGAGCCCGTCGGCGACGGCGTCTGGCGCGCGCAGGTCTGGCGACACTGGTACGTCATTCGGGGCGCCAACGGCGGACTGCCCGCCGCCCAGGCGACCCGCGCGATGATGCTCGCGGTCGATGATCCCGAGCGACTTCCTCGGTCGCTGACGCTCTACTACCTCGAGGCGCCGACCGAGGGGCCACTCGACTACCACGTGACGATCGAGCGGGTGGGCCGAACCGCGACCGCGGTCTCGCTCCGTGTCACCCGAGACGAGACGGTCATCGCGCTCGGTCTGGGTTGGCTCGGGCACTGGCGGGCGGACGCGCCGGATTGGACCGAGCTGACGATGCCGCGCGTCCCGCCGCCCGAGGACGCCCCGCCCCGCGAGCCGGTCGACGGCGTCCCGCCGATGCTCGTCAACTACGACATGCGCCTCGTGCTCGGCGCACCGCCGATGAGTGGGGCCGACCGCTCGCTGCTCGGCGCGTGGATGCGGACGGCGCGACCGCGTCCGGTCGACCACGCCGCGCTCGCCGCCTACTCGGACGCGCTGTTCCCGGCGGTGTGGACCCGCCTGACCACCGGGGCGTTCATGCCGACGCTGGACCTGACGATTCATTGGCGCGCGCCGATGCCGCCGGGCGAGCACCCTTGGGTCCTCGGCAGGTTCTGGTCGGACCGGGTGGCCGGTGGCGTGTTCGAGGAGAACGGGGAGTTGTGGTCAGCCGACGGCGAGCTGTTGGCGCAGAGCCGCCAGCTCGCCGTGCTCCGGGTCCCGAGTCACGACTGAGCACCTCGTCCCACGGGCCGGGATTGGCCTTTGGGGAACAGGGGGTGTTCCGCAAAAGCCAATCCTCGGGTCGGTGCTCGCTCCTATGCCGCCGGCGCGCCGACGCCCTGGAGGAACAGGGTGGCGACGCTCGCGGGGAACTCCCGCACGCGCGGCCACGCGCCGCCGGGGTCGAGGCCCTGGAGCAGGAGCATGTTCGCGAGGCTGATGAACGTGAACGCGAGCGCTTGCGGGGCGGCATCCGGGCGCACCTCCCCGCGGTCGATGCCGTCCTGGAAGATCAGGGCGAGCTTCTGAAGACACGGGGCGGCGGCGCGGCGGATCAGCCGCTTGATCTCGGCGTCGCCGGCGAGCAACTCTCGGGCGAACAGGACGGCGAGTGACTGGCGGCGGCGCGCCCAGCGCAGGTTCGCCTCGACGAACGCCTCGAGGCGGGCCCGGGTCGGCGCGTCGTCCGGCGTCGCGAGCGCGGCGTCGGCCGCGAGCAGACACGCCTCGGCGACGAGCGTCTCGAGCACCGCCTCCTTGGAGGGGAAGTAGTTGTAGATCGTCCCCTTGGCGACGCCGGCTCGCTGCGAAACGGAGTCGATGCGCGTGCCGTGGTAGCCGCGCTCCGCGAACGTGTCCGCCGCCGCGTCCAGCAGTCGCTGACGGGTGTCCGCCTGGGTCTTCGCATTGACGCGCATGCGTCATCTCATTATAGTGGGTGACCGGTCACCCAGATAGAGCGCGCAGCTCGGCGACACGACGTTGGAGGTCGATAAACATGAGTGAGGGACAGGGCAAGGTCGTCATCAACCTGGCGACAGGCCACGAGGACGCCGACCGGGTGACGGTCGCGTTCCTGATCGCGACCGCGGCACTCGAGCGCGGCCGGCCGGTGGTGATGTTCACGACCAAGGAGGCGGTCCGGCTCGGGCTGCCCGGCTACGCCGACGCGATCGAGTCCGCCGGTGCACCGCCCGTCTCACGTCTGTTCTCACAGTTCCGCGACGGGGGCGGCGAGTTGCTCCTCTGCCCGATCTGTTTCAACGCCCGCAACCTCGACGAGGCCGCGATCCTCGACGGCGCCCGTCTCGGCGGCGCGACGCCGCTGTGGGAGTGGATCGGCGACGAGCCGGCCACCGTGTTCAGTTACTGAGATGCCGACCGGCTCCGGTCCGGAGACGATCGCGCGCGAGCTCGTCGCCGCGTTCAGCGCCGGCGACATCGCCGCGATGCGCGCACTGATGGCGGACGACGTCCGCGCCTACATCACCAACCGGGATGGCGGCGTCGACACGATCACCGGCGCGGCGGACTACCTGGGACGGATCGAGGCGATGGACCTGCCGAGCGCGCAGTTCCGGGTCGATGTCACGCAATCAGTCACTGTCCGGCCCGACACGGCGATGATCATGGTCGAGGTCAACGCCCGTCGCGGCGACCGCGTGCTGCACAACCACGCCGCCCACCTCATGACGATCGACGCCGGGCGCGTCCGCGAGTGGTGGATGGTCGAGGCGCTCCCCGCCGAGAGCGACGCGTTCTGGGCTGAGCGCTAGCCCGTCACGCACAGCAGGCGCCCGGAAGCGCGTCCGGCCCCTGTCCCCGTCCCGCGTCCCGCAAGCCCGAGGCGTCAGAAGGCGACGGTCGGATCGACGCCGAGCGCCCGCGCCTCGTCGACCGAGACGATCTCCCGCCCGAACGGGAACAGCGACACCGGGATCAGCTTGAAATTCGCGATGCCGAGCGGGATTCCGATGATCGTGAGGCACAGCGCGATCCCGGTGATTATGTGCCCGATTGTGAGCACGATCCCGAATAGCACCAGCCAGACGACGTTCCCGATGCCTGACGCGACACCCGCGTCAGCGCGCTTGATCACCGTCCGGCCGAACGGCCACAGCGCGTACAGGCCGATCCGGAACGCGGCGATCCCAAACGGGATCGTGATGATCAGAACGAAGGCGAGGATCGCGGCGAGCGTATACGCAAGGAACAACCAGAAGCCCGCGAACACGAGCCAGATGATGTTGAGGATGAAACGCATGCGCCGGTCCTCTGAGGATCCTACGCCGATCCCGATCCGCATGGTTTGAATCCTGACCACAGCGATCATTTCGTTCGCACTTCTCCCAAAGTTCAGTATTCTCTGAACCATATGGACGAACGACTCTGGGACTTCATTGACGCGATCGGCGAGTTGCTGGGGAGGTCGTACGGCATGCCGCGCATGACCGGACGGGTCCTCGGCTGGTTGCTCGTCTGCGACCCCGTCGAACAGACCGCCGCCGAACTGGCGGAGGCGCTCGACGCGAGCAAGGGCTCGATCAGCGGCGCGACCGGGATGCTCGTCCGCGCCCGCCTCGTCGACCGCCTCCACATCCGCGGTGAGCGGGCCGACCGCTTCCGGGTGCGACCGGACGCGTGGGACGACACGGTTCGCGACCAGACCGTCGGGCAGATACGGCAGTTGGTCGCCGTCGGCCTGGAGGCACTCGCGGACGCGCCCGCTGCTCGCCGAGCCCGCCTGGAGGAACTTGACGCGCTCTACGAGTGGTACGAGGGCCGGTTGCCCGCACTCTGGGAGGAATGGCAGGAATACAAACGAACGCGATTGGAGCGAAAGAAATGACGCGTGAGAACCCCGAGGTGGCGATCAACGTCGCAGGGCTCGGGAAGACCTTCGGCGAGATCCACGCCCTCGACGATCTCGATCTGACGATCCGAGCGGGCACGGTGTTCGGCCTGCTCGGGCCTAACGGCGCCGGCAAGACGACGCTCGTCCGCGTGCTCGCCACGTTGCTCGCGCCGACCACCGGGCGGGCCGAAATCCTCGGCCACGACGTCGTGCGCGAGCCGCTCGCGGTGCGCCGCCGGATCGGACTCGCCGGCCAGTTCGCCGCCGTCGATGGCGAACTCACCGGCCGCGAGAACGTCGACATGATCGCCCGCCTGTACCGGATGAAGCCGCACGACGCGGCCCGGCGAGCGACCGAGGTGCTGGAGCGCTTCGGACTGACCGACGCGGCTGACCGGCGAGTGGCGACGTACTCCGGCGGAATGCGCCGCCGGCTTGACCTGGCCGCCGGGCTGATCGGGCGCCCGCCGGTGGTTCTGCTCGACGAGCCGTCGACCGGCCTTGACCCGCGCTCTCGCCAGGAGCTCTGGGCAGTCGTCGACGAACTGCGCCGCGACGGCACGACCGTGCTCCTGACGACGCAGTACCTCGAGGAGGCCGACCGGCTCGCGCAGCGGATCGCCGTCGTCGATCACGGTCGGATCGCGGCCGAGGGCTCGCCCGCCGAGCTCAAGGCGGCGACCGGCGGCAACGTGCTGAGCGTGCGCGTCGTCGATCCGAACGCACTCTCCGAGGCGGCCGCGACGCTCGCCGGTCTCGGCCGCGGCGAGCCGCCGCAGGTTGACGCCGCCGACGGCGAGATCCGTCTTGCGGTGTCCGATCCGGCGGCATCCGCCGAGGCGGTCCGGCTACTCGACGCGCGGCACCTCGCGATCGCCGCGGTCGAAATGCACCAACCGAGCCTCGACGACGTGTTTCTCGCCCTCACCGGGCGCCCCGCCGAGACCCGAACCGCCGACACCGGAATCGATGTACAGACAGACAGGAACACAGACTCAGAGGAGCGGCAGGCCGCATGAGCACGATCCCATTCACCATCTCCGACTCACCCCGTCTGACCTTCGGCGAGAAGCTGTCGGACAGCCGCGTCATGGCGACGCGACAGCTGCGCAAGATCCTCCGCCGGCCGATGTTCGTCGTCTATCTGTTCGTGCAGCCGGTGATCTTCGTGCTGCTGTTCCGCTACGTGTTCGGCGGCGCGATCAACACAGGACGCATCAGCTACGTCAACTACCTGCTCCCCGGGATCATCGTGATGACCGCCGTGTTCGGAGCGCTCACGACCGGGCTCGGGCTCACCGAGGACCTCGCGGCTGGCGTCATCGACCGGTTCCGCTCGCTGCCGATCGCGCACTCCGCGGTGCTCGTCGGCCGGACCGCCGCCGACCTGGTGACGAACTTCGTGACGCTGCTCGTGATGCTGCTCATCGGCTTCGCGGTCGGGTTTCGCCCGAGCGGGTCGGTCCCGGAGATCGTCCTCGCGTTCGCGCTCGTGCTCGGCTTCGCGTATGTGTTCTCATGGATCAGCGCGTTCGTCGGGATCAAGGCCCGCAACCCGGAGACCGCGCAGTCGCTCGGCTTCATCTGGGTGTTCCCGCTCGTGTTCGCGTCCTCGGCGTTCGTGCCGACGACGCACATGCCGGGCGTTCTCAGGGCGTTCGCCGACATCAACCCGGTGACGCTCGTCGTCGACGCCGCCCGTGACCTGACAATCGGCCACGGCGATGCGCTGGCGCCTGCACTCGGCACCCTCGCGTGGCTGGTCGGGCTGCTGCTCGTGTTCGTGCCGCTGTCCGTGCGCGCGTTTCGTCGCGCCTAGCCAGAGGTAATGTGCGGGAATGAGCTATGCGAAGAAGAACCTACGGGAGGTCGAGGACTTTGCCGCTGGGCACGGTCTCTCCGACCATCAGGAGGCACGGTTCGCCCGCGGCGACCTTGGCACCGAGCAGACCGGGCTCAACTACCTGATCGTCAAGCCGGGGCAGCGGGAGGCGTTCGCCCACCGCCACCGTGAGGCCGAGGAGGTGTACGTCGTCCTCGGCGGCAGCGGCCGGGTCAAGCTTGATGACGAGCTCGTCGACCTCTCCCCGCTTGACGCGGTCCGCGTCGGGCCAGGGACGGCGCGCTCCTTCGAAGCAGGGCCGGACGGGCTCGAGGTGCTCGTGTTCGGCCCGCGCGTCGAGGGCGACGCCGAGATCATTCAGGACTTCTGGGTCGACTGACCCCGCGCGCCGCGCGCGAGCCTGCGCGCGATCAGTGGCGCTTGCCGTGCCGCTTGCTGTGCTTGCGCGGGTCGCGGCTGACGAGCCCGTTCTGGAGGACGATCGGGAAGTACGGACCGGTCACGCGGGAGACGCGGTTGGCGACGAGCATCGCCGCGTACGCTGGCCAGAACACCGCGGTCCCTGGCGCGCCGGGAACGCACTTGCCGCCGGACCGACCGGGGCCGTCGAACCAGGAGAACGCGTCGACCCACATGTAGCCGGTGTTGGTCCCGAGCGGACCGAGACCGCGGCCGGGCGGATTGCAGAGCACCTCGTTGCCCTGACGGACCCGAGAGGCCGGCGCAAGCGGTCCGCGCCCACCGCCGTGCGTGTCGACGATGAAGTGCTCACCGCCGAGGCGCTTGGAGATTTGCTGCCCGTAGTAGAGCTCGCGGGAGGTCCAGTCGAAGTGGGTGGCGTTGACGAAGAAGCCCTGGGCCTTCTTGACGCCGGCCTGAGCCAGCCACCGCGCGGTCGTCTTCGGTCCGATCGCGTCGGCAGCACCGGCGTCGACGTACACGGCGACGTGCGGCAACTGCTCAAGCCGTTGAATGGCGTAGCCGAGCTCATCGACGAGCCGGTAGTACCGCTGCCGGCCGTTCAGACACCCCGACGTGATCAGCGAGTCGACCTCGAGATACATGACGACCTTGAAGTTGCCGATGCCATCCGCGAGCAGATCGATCCAGTGCTGGTAGCGACGCGCGAAGCCAGGGTTGGCGGTGTAGCCGCAGCCGCCGTGGACGAGCGAATAGGTCGACAGCTGCACCACCGAGCCGGGCTGGCGATGCTGGGTCCACTGGAGGTACTTCGACACAAGACTCCGGGGGTCCGGCTGGTTCCAGTACCAGATCCGCCGTGAGCCTGGCGCATTGGCGATGACCGCAAGCCGGGCGCGCAGGCGGGCATTACGCGTGTGGGCGGCGGCGATCCCGGCCTCGGACTCGCGGCCGTCGATGTAGAAGGGCGCGTTGAAGAGCACGTTGCCGTTCGGAGTCGCGGGGAGTCCGAGCGGATTCAGCGGGTCACGCACGTCAAGCGGTGCATTGCGCAGGATCGTGATCCGGGCCTGGTGGCGCGGTCCGAGGCGCTGCGGGTAGGACCCGAACGTGTAGACGACGGCATGGACGACCGCCGAGGTATTGATGCCCTGGTTGTAGACGCGCATCGGGATGTCGTACGTCGTCTGTCCGTCGACGAAGTGCGCGAGCGAGTTGGGGATCGTGTCGAAGTCCTGACCGGGCACCGCGTCGTTGCGACGGATCCCGTAGCGGACCCACTCGTCGCCGACGGGGTGTGTCCGCACCAGCGTGATGTGCAGGTACCCGGCGGTCTCGGAGACCGTGTAGGCATCCTGGTCGAGCTCCACCATGCCGGGAACGTGCACCTCGGCGCGAGCATTCCCGGCGAGCAGCGCCGCAGCGAGGAGGCAGCCCACGACGAGCAGCGATACCTGCCGCAGGATCCGCTTCGCCCCCGAAGACGTGCGCGTGATGAGCGCGTGATTCCATCCCATGTTCCCGTGGTCGGCAACTCGGGCGCTCGGCTTCAGCGTTGCCGCCTCAAGACTCAACAGTCGTCCATGGCGGCTCGAGATAGATCGCAGCGTCGTCCTCGTCGGTTTGGTCGTCGCCATCCGTCGATGGTGTTAACCAGGAAGTGCTCCCGAGGTTGATGACTTGCGCACCGGCGCCTTACTCACGGTGGCCGAACGCAATTGGTCAGATATCTGACTACATACGTCGAGATTCCGCACTTCGCCTCGTCCCCCGTTGGGGTGTTCCACCGATGAGAGCTGGAGCCCCCGGTGCCACCGTGAATACATGAGGGTGTTGCTCTCGGATGGATGGAGCCTCGCCGCGCGCCAGTCAGCCACGATTCTCGGGTGGAGCGGTCACGAGGTCGAGACGCTCGGCGGCTCGTGGCTCTCGCTGTGCCGGCACACGCGCTACGTGAGTCACGTGCATCGGGTCCCCACGTTCGGGCGCGATCCCCTTGGGTGGCTGAGCGTGGCCAGCGATATCTGCGCCGCGCGACGGATCCGCGTGCTCATCGCCACCCAGGAACAGGTCGCCGTCCTCGCCGCCTTTCCGGGGGCGATTCGCGGCGCCGGCACCGCCGTTGCAGTCCCATCATTTGAGGCGCTGCGCCGCACCCAGGACAAGGTGAGCGCGGCGCGCCTGCTTGCCGCCGCGGAGCTCGCCCAGCCGCGGTTCGAGGTGGTGCGCGGCGTCGACGGGCTGCTTGATCAGGGGCTCGAGCTCCCGGTCTTCATCAAGGCGGCGATCGGTACCGCGAGCGTCGCGGTGCGTCGTGCCTCGACGCGGGGAGAGCTCGTCGCCGCGGCGTATGACCTCGCCGATCGCGACCTGTTCGCCGACCCGGTGCTCGTGCAGCGGCCCGCAGAGGGGCCCCTCGCCATGGTTCAGTCGGTGTTCGCCGAGGGCGAGTTGCTCGCCCACCACGTCAACCTGCGCCTTGCCGAAGGGGCGGGCGGCGGCGCCAGCCGCAAGGAGAGTGCCCGCCTGCCGGTGATCGAGGAGCAACTCCGCCACCTCGGCCGCGTGCTCGGCTGGCACGGTGCGCTGTCGCTCGATTGCATCCTGACGGCCGACGGCCCGTCCTACATCGACGTCAACCCGCGCCTCGTCGAGCCGATGAATGCCTACCTGTCAGGGGTCGATCTCGTCGGAGCGCTCCGTGAGACCGCGCTGGGGCACCCACCCGCCCCGGTGGCTGCCGGCCGACCGGGCGTCCGCTCGCACCAGACGCTCCTCGGTCTCCTCGGCGCCGCCGCTCGCGACGGCACGCGCCGGGCGGTCGGCGCAGAGCTCACTCGCGCGGTGCTCCATCGCAGCACCTATTGGGACAGCCGCGAGGAGCTGACCCCACCACGCGGCGATCCACGTGCCCTGATTCCGACCGCCGTCGTCACGCTCGGACTGATGGCGCGCCCGGCGATATGGCGCCGGTTCGCCTCCGGCGCGACACAGGCGTACTCGCTGACGCCCGACGGCTGGCGGACGATCGTCGAGCGCTACGACCGTTCGGTCGGGCTCGTGACCAGCGCCGCGAGCACAGCCGCGACCGACAACTGAGGCCTCAGGCCCGCGCGTAGTGAAGATGCACGACGCCGCCGGCGAATCGGCGTTCGTCGAGCAAGCTCGAGCGCGACGCGCGCATCGGAGGGCAGCGCCGGCTTCCCGCCGCCGACGATGATCGGGTTGACGAACAGGTGAACCTCGTCGACGAGACCGGCGCGGATGGCGCCCGCCGCCAGCCCCGGGCCGCCGACGCTGAGGTCGTGTGTGGAGGCCTCCTTGAGCGCACGGATCGTCTCCGTGTCACCGGAGCGCTCGATCCTCGTCCGCTCGCTCGCGACGGAGTCAAGCGTCGTCGAGAACACGATCTTCTCGGCGGCGCGCCAAATCCCCGCGAAGTCACGGACGACGGCCGGCTGGTCCGAGCCGGTGCTCATCGTCTCCCACGCGACCATCGTTTCGTACATGCCCCGTCCGTACAGGTAGGTTCCGATCGATCGCTCGTGGTCGTTGACGAACGCGTGCACGTCCTCGTCAGGAGCCGCCCATTCGAACGTGCCGTCATCGTCCTCGATGTAGCCGTCGAGCGATGTGAGCACGGAGTAGATGAGATTCGCCACGCGGTTGCCTCCCGTCTGCGGTTGCCGGGCACACGATATGACCAGGCACCGGCGTCAAACTCATCGCAGTGAGCTCTCACGACAGGCCACGCGCCGCGCTGCGCGCCGCGCTCCGCGGTGCGGTTCTGGTCGGGCTGTTCGCGGTCGTCGTCGTGCTCGTCGATCAACTCGTTCCGGGCGCCGGGAAGCGACTCTCGGATGCCGACCCGTGGTGGCTCGCTGCGTCGCTCGGCCTTGAGATCCTCGCCTGCGCGTCATACGCGGTCCTGTTCGGCGCTGTCTTCTCGCGGCCGCCGTGGCGCCTGACAGCGCGGCGGTGGACGCAGATCGGACTCGCCGAACTCGGAGCCTTCGCGATCCTGCCAACCGGGCTCGGCGGTCCGGCGGTGCGGTTCTGGGCCCTCCGCGCCGAGGCGATGCCGTGGCGGGTGATCATCGTCCGCAGCGTCGCGCACTTCGGCGTGTTCAACCTGCCCTATGTGGCGGCGGCGGTCGTGCTCGGGCTCGGGGTCTCGCTCGACGCGCTCCCGGGCCATGCGCCGGTGCTCACGGCGCTGGCGCCGCTCGGTCTCGTGATCGTGTCGATCGCGCTTGTCGGCCTCGCCGCGTTGGCGGCCCGGCGCGGCCGAGCTGGCGAGCGCTCGTGGCGGGCCCGCGCCCGGTCCTGGCTCGCGATGGTTCCGGAAGGCGTCGCCGACCTCGGCCGCTGTCTGCGTCGTCCGGCGCCGCTGCTCGCCGCCGTCGGTTGGTGGGCGGGCGACTGCGCCACCTTGTGGGCCGCCTTCCACGCGGTCGGTGAGGAGCCGGCGCTCGCCGTCCTGATCCTCGCCTACATGCTCGGACAGCTCGGCACCACCCTCCCGCTCCCCGGTGGTGTCGGGGGCGTCGAGCCGCTGATGCTTGGGATCTTCGTTGCGTCGCACGTCGATGCCGGGCTCGCGGGCGCGGCAATCATCTGTTACCGAGCGATTGCGCTCGGCGTTCAGGGCGTCCTCGGCGCTTCCGCATTCACGACGCTCGCAACCGACTTGCGCTCATCTGGCACCACAAGCCGCGTATAGACTCGCGCCGTGACCGAGCCCACGGCGGAGCAGATCGAGACCTACCGTCGGGACGGCTTCCTGATCGTCGAGCGGTTTCTCGACCCCGCCGATCTCGACTGGATCCGTGACCGCTTCGCGCGCGTATTCGCTCACGAGTGGGAGACCGGTCTGTCCCCGGACGAGGTCAACTACGTGCCCGACGAGACCCCTCCGGAGCTGACCCGCCAGCTCTGCAACATCTGGAAGGCAGATCGCGCGCTCGCCTCGGTCGTCCTCTCCCGCCACGTCGGCGAGTTCGCGGCACGGCTCGCCGGTCTGCCGGGCGCGCGGATCGCCCAGGACAACGCGATCTGGAAGCCACCGTCCGGCAAGGCGCTGCTCTGCCATCAGGACGCCGCCTACCTCGATCATCTCGATCCGCCGAACATGACGACATGCTGGATGGCGCTCGACGACACCGCGGCCGACAGCGGCACGATCTACTACGTGCGCGGATCCCACCTGTGGCCGCACGCGGCGCTCGGTGGCGCCTTCCACGCTCCGGAGGATTGGCTCGGGCACGTCCGGGATTCGCTGCCGGCTGGGGAGGAACTCGAGCTCGTCCCGATCGAGGTCCCGGCCGGCGGCGCCGCGATCCACGACGGCTGGACGTTCCACGGCAGCCCTCCGAACGAGCGGGCCGACACCCAACGACGCTCGATCATCAGCCACCTGATCGCGAGCGACACCCGATGGGATCCCGAGCACACGCATCCGGTCTACTCCCGCTATCGCCGCCCCGGCGAAACCGAGCTCGACGAGGCGTTCTTTCCGATTCTGTGGCGGGACGGCTACCGGACGCCGTGGCTCGATGAGTACTGCCGTCCGTCGGTGCCGGCCTGAGGCGAGCGCTACGCCGACGCCGCGAACAGTGCGGTGAAGTCGGGGTCGTCGCGGAGTGAGTCAAGGTCGGAGTCCTCGGCGGCGTATTCACGCGTCACGCCGGCGAGCTCGATCGCGCGGCGGAGATGCATGATCGCGTCGGCGCTCCGCCCGGCGAGCGCTTCGCAGCACGCGACGTTGTAATACAGCTCAGCGTACGACGGGTTCCCGACGAGGAGCTCCTGCCCACGATCGGCCGCCTCGGCGTATTTACCTGCGTCGTACAGCGGCCGCACTGGTCCCCAGACCTCCCATCCCGACGGCTCATACGCCTTTCCGGGCGTACCGCCGAGGACCAGGATCGTCGTCCCCGGGTCGCGGGCGAACGCCGTCCGCTTCACCCCGGACGGCGCGTGAACGAAGGTGTGCGCCGGCGCGTCGAGCCGTTCGCCGTCGAGCTCAAACTCGGCGTGGCCCGCCAGCACGAGGTACAGCTCCTCCTGGGCGTCGGGCTCGTCTTCATCGTGTTCGTTGATGATGCGCTCGCCGGCTTCGTGTCCGACGAACGCATTGACGCCGAACGACGTGATCCCGAAGTGGTGGCGGATGGGCCGGTAGGGGATCCGCCCGTCACTCTGCTCGCCGATGTCCTCGAGCCGCGCCGCGGCGTAGGTGCTCATACCGATCCCCTTGTGGTCGTTGGTGTTCAGCCGGACTCCGCACGGTAACGGCACCGGATGGTCAGGATCCACGGACTGGTCAGCGCGGCTTCCGCACGCGATCCGCCGGCGGCGGCTTTCGGGCCGGCCGGCGACGGGGCAGGATCGCGGCCGCCGCTGCGCGTCACCGCGGCCGGCACGCGGCGCCGGCGTTGCGACATGGGCGGCGCGGACGACCCGCGCATGGCGCGGAAGGCCGCGCCCGGCGGCGACATCCTCGGGTTCGGCAGCCGGACGATGTGGCACGGCCTGTTCGCGGAGGGGTTCGTCGTTCAGCAGCGTCCGAGGTAGCAGGCGAGCTCGATGTAGCGCAGGCGGTTCGCGGTAGCGCCGACGCCCCACGAGGAGAACCGCGTGTAGTGCAGGCCGATGCCGCTTCCGAAGGACAGGTCGTACCCGGCCACGCCCGTCGACGTGTTCGACCGGGCCGCCGGGTACGCCCGCTTGACGGCCTGCTTCGTCGACCCGAGGTGAATGTTCTTGGCGGTCTTCCACCTCGACAGCGTGCCGGGCTTGAACTTCTCGGTGGTGCCGTTCGCAGTGCCGGCGTTGATGTCGATCTGGATGACGTGATCCTGGTACAGGCTCACGGTCGCCCGCTCGGCGTGGACGTGGCTGCCCGGACCCCACCACGTGCACACGCCGACGACGCAGCCCGTGCTCCCCCACACGTGGAACGCCTCCGACTGGGTCATGCCGAGCTTCATCCCGGCGATCGACGTCCCCGGAACGATCAGCGTTCGGCGCGGGTGCGGCAGCTTCGCCGACGCTGCCCCTGCGGCGACCAGGCCGCCCGTCATGAATCCGACGACGACGCTTGTGCAGATACGTGCTCCGATGCGCACGATGTCACCTCCAACGGTCCCGAACTTGGGCGTCGCTGTCCTTGTGTGAGCGAAGCCTACGCCGCGCCGCGATCCGTGCGCAGAAAGTCGTCGAACGCCGCCAGGGCGGGCTCTGGATCACGCCGTCCGACACCGATCCGGAAGCGGTCGCTCGGGACCGGTGCGAGCACGGAGGTGTAGATGTCCGCCGGCAGCAGGACGACGCCGGTCCGCTCGACAAGGCGGCGGCAGAACGAGCTTGTCGGCTCGCCGGTCCGCAGGCTCGGGAACGACACACAGCCGCCCCGGGGCGCATCCCAGGCGAGGTGCTCGGGCCAGCGGGCGAAGAACTCCTCAAATAACGGCAGGTTCGCCTGGATGATCGCGCGGTTGCGCGCCCGGATCCGCTCGCCGGCGCGCAGCGCGACCGTCGCCAGGTGCTCGCTCGGGGCGGCGTTGCAGATCGAGGTGTAGTGCTTGCGGCGCTCGAGCCGTTCGAGCAGCGCGCGATCCCGGCAGGCGATCCAGCCGATCCGCAGACCGGGGAGGCCATACGCCTTCGACATCACGTTCAGCGACAACGCCCGCTCGGACAGATCGGCGGCCTGCGGCAGGGTCGAGGCGGGATCACGCTCGAGTCCTCGGTACACCTCGTCGCTGAACAGACGGATCCCACGCTCGTCGCAGAGGGAGATCAGCTCAGCGAACTGCTCTGCGTCCGGCACCGCCCCGGTGGGATTGTTCGGGAAGTTGACCGCCACCAGACGCGTGTCGGGGCGGAGCCGACGCCGAAGCTCATCAAGGTCAAGCGCCCAGCCATCCTCGGCCCGGAGCAGGAGGCCCTCCACGTCCGCCCCGGTCCCGATCGTCAGCGACTCCATCGACTGGTAGTTCGGCACGGTCACGATCGCGTGGTCGCCTGGGCCGACGAGGTCCTGCAGCGCCCAGAACATCGCTTCCTCGGCACCGGCGAACGTCAGCACGTGCTCCGGGTCGACCCGGTCGTACGTGGAGGCGATCGCCTCGAGCAGTGCCGCCGTCCCCCACGTCGGGGTGTACGACAGCGGCGTCTGCAGCAGCCCCTCACGCGCGTCGTCGCCCGCGAGGTCGAGCAGCTCCCCGATCGTGAGCGTCTCGGCATCGGAGGCCGTCAGATGGTGGCGTGCGGCGAACTCCCACCGGCCGAGATACACCTCGAGGCGGAAGTCCGGGAGGACGGGCACGCCATCAACTGTACGGACGTGTGTTGGACCTCGGTACGGACGGGTGTCGAACCCCGCGGGACTTGCTTATCCGGTGGTCGACCGCCCCGGCACCTCCGAGCCACGGTCAGGACGCGCTCCTGCACCGGCACATCGAGTTCGTCCTCGCCGGACTGCGACATCGGACACGCCGCTGCCCGGCACGCGCCGAGCCCGTAGCAGACGCGCGCCGCCAAGCGATGATTCGCCCACCGCTGCGCACGCTCGCGTCGATCTCGGCGGTTCACGGCCGGCCATGACTTTTGCGATCGGGACCGCGTGCGACTTCGTCAGGCCGACACTTCGTCAGGCCGACACGACGCGGAGGTGGATCGGTGGCCAGGAAAAGCAGACAGTGGACGGGTGCGCTCGTCGCGCTCCTGACGTGCGGATCGTGCGTCGGCGCGGAGGGTGCGTCCGCGCGGGTCGTCGCCGAGGGATCTCTCGGCGAGACCACGGCGCTCCACGTGGCCGTGCCTGGTGCACCGCGACACGTGTACGCGAGCGACGGCCGCGAGCACGTCGAGTATGACCTCGTGATCACCAACGCGTTCACGTCCCCGGCGACGCTCGAGTCGCTCACGGTGACGGGCGGCGGACGGAGGCTGCTGCGGCTCTCCAAGGCTGACGTCGCCGCGGCGACCCACGAGATCTTCGCCGGCGACCCGTCGGCCAGGATCCCGGCGTCGGCGACTGCCGTGACCATCGTCGACATCACCCTCCCGGCATCCGCCAGACGAACCTGGCCGCGACGCGTCGTCAACCGGGTCCACTACTCGCTTGCCGCCGACGCGACCCTCCGCGCGGCGATCGGGAGCACGACGGTGTTCGGGCCGACGCTCACCACGAGCCGGCGTGCGCCGATCGTCATCGCCTCGCCGGTCCGCGGAGCGGGCTGGGTCGCCGCGAACGCCTGTTGTGACCCAGCATCGGTACATCGCAACCTGCTGCTCTCCGCGAACGGGAGCTACGTGACGCCCGAGATGTTCGCAGTCGACTGGGCCCAGGTCGCGGGCGGCTCATTCTTCAACGGCGACGGCAGCAAGCTGACCGACTTTCCGGACTTCGGCGCACCGATCGGCGCGGTCGCGAACGGCACGGTCGTCTCGACGATCACCAATCGCTCGGAGGTACCGCCGTTCGCGTCCATTGAGGGCAATCCGACCGTCCACAGGCCAGAGGACTTCGGTGGCAATCAGGTCATCGAGCGGATCGGGCCCGGGCTCTACGCGGCCTACGAGCACCTCCAGACCGGCTCGGTCATGGTCCACCGCGGTGAGCGTCTCCACACCGGTCAGTTGATCGCTCGCCTCGGCAACACCGGCAACACGACCTTCCCACACCTCCACTTCGGGATTCAGGACGGCCCGGACCTGCTGACGTCAAACGCGCTCCCGTTCGAGATCGATCGCTATACGCTCGAGGGCACGGTCTCGGCCGGACTCGACGCTCACGCGCGTCCACATCACGCCGGTATCACGTCCGGAACGACGGTCCTACCCGTTGTTCTCCTCGGTGACGGCGTTCCCGGGCGGGTAGCCGATCAGGCTGCCGTCATTCACAACACGACCCGATGGCTCTGGAGCACGACTCCGTTCGGAAGTGCGCGGGAGCTGATGAGCTCGAGCCGCACCGGCTCACTCGTCTCCGGATACACGCGCATCCCACTCCCGAGCATCAGCGGGAACACCTGCAGGTTGATCTCGTCGACGAGCCCCGCCGCCAGTAGCGACTGGACGATCGAGCGGCTGCCGGCGATCAGGACCGGTCCGCCGCCCTCGCCCTTCAAGGTGCGGACCGCGCCTTCCAGGTCGGAGTCGACGACGGTCGTGTTCTCCCAGTCGGATGAGGAGAGCGTCGTCGAGGCGACGACCTTGCGCATCGTGTTGATCTTCTCGGCCATCGGCCCCTCGCGCCGCGGCCAGGCGCCGGCAAAGCTGTCGTACGTCTTGCGGCCGAGGAGCAGGACGTCGGCGGCCTGCTGCTCCTCCAGCTTGTAGGCGCCGAGCTCGTCGGAGAACAGCGGGCCGACCCAGCCCGCGTGGGCGTACCCAGCCTCTCCGCCGGGCGCTTCCATCACGCCGTCGAGCGAGACGAATTCGGTCACGATCAGCTTGCGCATCTGCATCAGTCCTTTCGCGGGATCGCCCTATCGACCGCGCGGCCGCGGCAAACTCATCGCCGCGCGCCTGCTGCGCAGATCGGTACGCGATGATGCTCTCATGCTGACCGCCGACGTCATCGCCTTCGTGCGCGCGTCACTGCCACCGCCCCCGTCACGGATCCTGGAGATCGGTGCCGGCCGCGGAGAGCTCGCCGCCCAACTCCGCGACGCGGGCTACGACGTGACCGCGATCGATCCCGCGGCGGAGCTTGGAACCGGGGTCAAGCCGGTAGCGCTGATCGACGCGGAGGGCATGTTCGACGCGGCGGTGGCAATCGTGTCGCTGCACCATGTCGAGCCGCTCGAGGCGTCGTGCGACCACCTCGCGACGCTCATCGTCCCCGGTGGCCGGCTCGTGATCGACGAGCTCGACATCGAACGCTACGACGACCGCGCGACGCAGTGGTGGGTGACGCAGCGGCTCGCGCTCGGCGATGGCCATACGGACCGCGACCCGTCAGAGATCGTTGCTCATATGCGGGCCCATATTCATCCGCTCGACAGCGGTCTGCGCCGCGCTCCGAGAACACTTCACGTTCGGCGAGCCGGTCCGCGGACCGTACCTGCATCGCTGGGAGCTGCTCCCCAGCCTCGGCGAGGTCGAGACCGAGTTGATCGCCCGGGGGCGTCTTCCGGCGACCGGGGCACGGCTCGTCGCGACGCGCGTCGGCTGACAGCCGCACGCGAGGAGTCATCCGGGTCCGCCGCGACGGGCGTGACAATGACGCGGTGAGCGGCCCGGAGCGAGAGCCACACTCCGCGTGAGGCCCGGGCGACCCTGACAGCTGGGCTCCGCCGTGCGCTCCATGACGAGGCGCATGGCCCGCTGCCGTCGCTGCTGCTCGCGCTGACCGTGCTCGCCGGCATCGTCGATGCGACGAGCATCCTCCGCCTCGGACACGTGTTCGTCGCCACGATGACCGGCAACCTCGTGTTCCTCGGCCTTGCCGCCGCCGGCGCCAACGGCTTCGCGGTCGGGACCTCGGCGCTGGCGCTCGGCGGCTTCGTCGTCGGCGTGCTGATCGGGGCGAAGGCATGCCGCGCCGCCGGGGCACACCGCGGTCTCGCCCTGCGGAACGTCCTCGGGGTCAAGGTGTGGCTGGGCGGCGCGGTGACCGTCGTCGCGATCATCAGCGGCTCCAACTTCGGCGTCGAAGCGCGCGACGCGATGCTCCTCCTACTCGCCGCGTCGATGGGTGCCCAGCTCGCGGCGATCCGGTACCTCAAGGTGCCCGATCTGCTGACGGTCGTGTTGACGTTGACGATCACCGGGGCGCTCACCGAGCGACGCGGATGGGCAGATCCGGCCTCGCTCCGACGCGCGCTCGCGCTCGTCGCGTTCGCGTTCGGCGCCCTGACCGGAGCGCTGCTCATCCTCAACGTCGGGATGGTCGCGGCGCTCGTGCTTGGCCTCGCGATCATCATCGCGTGCACAATCGCCGCGCACCTCCTGTCCCGGGACGCGCCGAGCTGGGCGGCGCCCCGCTCGGCGTGAGCGCTCCGCGGCGCTCGTCAGGTCCCGTTGAGGATCTTCGCCTTCTCGGCCGCGAACTCGGCGTCGGTCAGGACGCCGCGACTGTGGAGATCGGCGAGCTGCTGGAGCTGCGCGATCCGGCGGTCGGCGGCGGCGGCGCGGCCTCGGAGCTCGTGGTGCCAGAGGACATCGCCGGGCTCGTGGCGGGCGTCGGGGTCGGCGAGGCGATGCCGCCGCGTCCGCTCCGCCTCCTCCATGTCCATCAGCTGCTGGAGCTCGGGATCGAGCGGGGGCAGAGCTTGATGGCTCGGCCGGTGCGGGTGAGCGTGCGCTCGCCATCGCCGCCTGCGCGTCGGCCTCGTAGTCGAAGGCCACCTTGTCGTGGTCGGCCGGGTCATACAGGACCTCGATCGTGTCGCCCGTGTAGTGGAACGAGTTGACCCGCGTTCGGATCGTCGTCTCGAACGGCGGCTCGCCCGGTGGCGTCACGCGCAGCTCCAGTCGACACAGGCTTCCCTGCTTCGTGAGGTCCGAGTCGTCGGCCCACGCTGCTCCCATCTCGCTGTAGTTGCCCTCGGTCCGCATGCCGAGAATCGTCGCCGGCGCGGTGCGGCCTTCCGTCGCGCAGGCGCTTCACCAAATGATCGTGCTTGTAGAGCAATCCGCGTGTCCCCGGTCGAAGTGTGCGCCGCGCAGAATACGCCCGTTCGTGCCGCCGGCGAGGATGAAATGGCGAGGCTCGCGCTCTCCCTGCGCCCTGGGAGAGACGCGAGCCATCGCCGGGCGTTCCGCCGCCGCGGAACCCCTGTACCGCTCCCCCGGGCTCCCATCCGTGCGCTCGCCTGTCGCGGTGAGATAACTGTGCCTGAGGCAGGGCGCGGCGCCCATCCGCCGATCGGAGGATCGACTGGACGAGGCGCCCTCCTGCGATCGGAGGAGGGCGGCGTCCAGATGTCAACCGCGACGACGAGGGCCTAGAACAACTCGCGCCAGCTGAACGTCGGCGCGTAGCCGAGCACGCGGCGTGCCCTGCTGATGTCGAGCAGGGTGTCGTTGCCGTCGACCCCGTCGGCGACCGGGACGTCGGGCCAGACCTCGGCCATCAACTCACGGCTCGGGCGACGCATGACCGTGTCGGCAGCGGCGATGATGAAGTTGTCGGTCCCGTCAATGTCGGCCTCGAGCGCGCGCCGCACGCTCTCCGTGACATGGCTCTCGTCGACGTAGCCCCACAGGTTCCACTTGCGCAGGTGCGGGTCGTCCTGGAATCCGGGGAAGCGCTCGTAGTCCGAGCGGATCATCACGTTGGAGAACCGCAGCCCGACGATCGTCGTCCCGTGCCAGCGATGCATCTGGCGCGCCATCTCCTCGCCGAGGACCTTCGACAATGCGTAGCTCGTCTCCGGGCGGATGTGCGCCTCGTCGACCGGTGCGTAGTCGGGTGGCGTGTCGAACGGCAGCCCAAGCGTCGTCTCGCTCGATGCCCATACGACACGCGGCAGGCCGAGGTGGCCCGCCGCGGAGAAGACCGTGAAGGTGCTCGTGATGTTGGTGCGGAACACCTGGTCCGAAGTGGCGTGCGCCGGCGAGGGAATCGCCGCGAGGTGAACGACCGTCTCGATCCCGGGGAGCGTGTGGCCGCCGCTCAACGCCTCGAGCGTCTGACCGAAGTCGGTCACGTCCGCCCGCAGAAACGGGATGTCGCCTTCCGGATGATTCGACTCGGGCGACGGCACGAGATCGATGTTGAGCACGTCGTGTCCGCGCTCGCGCAGGTCGCGAACGACGACGCGTCCGGCCTTTCCGCTGCCTCCGGTGACTGCAATCTTTGCCATGGCTCGTATGTGTAGCGCGTTGCCCCCCACGGGGTAGCTCGACGGGGACTTTTTCGCCAGACGGCCCACACGGGACGAATCTGGGCGTGAAAGTTTCGCTCAGCGTGCATTTCGCGCCCAGATCCGAACCACAGACACGATTTGGCGCGAAACTCCCCGGTGCGACTTCGTGACGCCGCGTGTAGGGCTCAGATCAGGTCGCCGCCGAGCACGCGACGCTGGAGTGCCGCGGTTTCGTCGCTCGGCTCGATGCCGAGCGCGGTGACGAGCGCATGCCGACATTCCAGGAACTGGCGCAGCGCGTGGCCGCGCCGACCGGTGCGGGCGTAGGCGAGCATCAGCCGCCGGTGGCCGTCCTCGTTGAGCGGATCGAGCTCCACGAGCTGCCGGGCGACGGCGATCGCCTGGGGACTGTCGCCCGCGTCCTCCTGCGCGGTGCTCAGCGCCGAAAGAACCTCGCCGTAGCGTGAGGATCGCGTGAGCGCCCCCACCTAGCGTGGCGGCGTGACCGGAACCCGGACGTTCATCGTGCGCGTCACTGAGTCCCCGCGACGAGTCGTCGTCGAGAACGTGCGCGAGCGCAGTCAGATGCTCGTCGGGGACCTGGACGCCGTCGGGACCCAGATCGAGACGTGGCTCGAGCACGAGCCGGAGGTCGGTCCAGCGGTTGCCCCGGACGCGAACGGCCGCGACTGACCGTGACCCACGAGCCGCCGGGCGGACGCTCCGGTTAGCCGCTCAGCAGACCTTGAACTTCGTGCTCAACGTCCTCGTCACGGAGATCGTGTGCGAGCGCCCGTTCTTGCGCACCGTCCGGTGGAAGGCGAACACGATCCTCAGAGTGTGAGATCCGCTCGAGAGCGTCGCGAGCTTGACCGCAACGGTGCTCGGGACGGCGCCGATGCTGTGGTTCGCGCTGTACGTGACGGTCGTGACCCGGACGTTGTGGCCGTGCCGACGGACGGTGTGGTGATGGACGTGCTTGACCCCGCGGTCGACGTACACCTCGGCGTGGGAGAAGCGCACCGCATGCGCGTGCGATCCGGCGATCCGCGCCGAACTCGTCGCGACGCTCAGCGTCTTCGACTTGGCGGAGCACGTGTTCGGCAGCGACAGCGATGCTCCGATGCTGTGGTCCTCGACGGTGTCGGTGAGCGTGGTGCGATGCGACGAACTGCCGCCGGTGTTGCCGCCCGGGTTGCCACCCGGATTCCCGCCGGGTTGCCGCCCGGGTTGCCTCCGGGATTGCCGCCGCCGTCGCCCCCGGTCGGCGTCGTGCTCGCGTTGGGGTTCGCCGGCTCCTCGGCGGCCGTCGTCGAGGGGGCGCAGTCCGCGCTCGGGGTATAGGCGGCGCCGGTGCTGAAGCACCAGTGGTAGCCGGCCGGGATCGGGTAGCTCTTGTTCGTCGTGAAGTCGGTGATGGTGCCGCCGGTGAGGACGACTCGGTAGACCGTGTTCGCCGCGAGCGGCTTGAAGCGGGAAGATGCCGAACCCGCCTCGGAAGTTGCTGCCTCGCTCGTCCCGCCGCGCCGTCCACATTCGGACGGTCCGCACTACGACCGAGCACCGACGTGGATCGGGGTGCCGCCGCCATCGGGGCAAGCGTGGCGTGACGTCGTGCGCGGCGACCGAACTACCAAAGTTCGTCGCGGCCCACGGCCCGTTGATCTCGACACTGAGCAGCCACCCGAGTTGCGCGCCCGCCGGCACGCCGGTCTCGGTGTTCGGGATCTGGAGACTCGTTCCCAGGAAACGTGAGTCGGCACGTGGTAGGCGCCATTCCCGGGCGACGGGTACAGGGTCAGACCGGGTGTCGTGCGCGAGTTGTCGAGCGCCTGCCGGTTCGCATCGCCGCCCTGGACGTAGAGACAGTCGAAGCTCCACCACTGGCCGCTCTCGTTGACCGTCAGCGAGTCAAAGCCGATCTGGGCGAGGCGCGGGTCGAGCAGCGCGACTCGGTGAAACACCGCCCCGTCCCAGGTTGGACCGGGCAGGAGCGACGCGACCGGCGTCTGATTCAGGAAACGGAGAACTCATTCGCGAGCACGCTGTTGCTGGCGGCTGGCGTCTCCGTCGGGCGTGTGTCCCGGGGTTCCCGGACGCCTCGGCGTGGGTGAGCGCGTTGCCGTTCAGCCGCTCGTAGCTGTTGTGGTGCGCTGCACCCCGTGTTCCACGCCGGCACCGTCGTCGTCGACACGAGGCTCTCGCCGACCTCGTTGCGCCACGTGTTCAGGTTCGTGACGGCCTGCGCCGGTGTCGGGTCGGCGGCCGCGGTGGCCGGGATGAGCAGACCGAGCACGAGCAGCGCCACGAACGCGCCCACCCTCGCCTTGAGACCCCCAACACCCCAGAATTCTGCCCGCACCGAGAGGCACTATCGCACACGATGCCAACCCCGAGCACAGCGGGTGTGACCGACGCTTCAGAGTTGACGCCGTCGACCGCTGGCCTGTAGAACCCGCAGATGCTCCGACGCCTCCTCGTTTCGCTCGCCCTCCTGCTGATCGCTCCCGCAGCCGCCGAGGCGGCGAGCAGCGACATCGCTCGGTACGTCCTCCCGCCCGGTAACTACGGCGGCACCCCGCCCAGCGCGCACTCGTTTGACCAGCTGTCGCTCTACACCGGGCTCACGCCGCTGCGGCGCAACGTGACGATGGCGGACGTCAATCGCTTCTACCTGCCGGACGACTTCAAGCCGATCGGCAAGACGACGAACGAGCCCGTCGGCCGCAGCGACGTCACGGTCACCTACGACTCGTACGGAATCCCGCACATCAAGGGCACGACGCGGGCCGGACTGATGTACGGCGCCGGCTGGACGACGGCCCGTGACCGAGGGCTGCTGCTGTCGTTCGGGCGCAATCCGGCCCGGGCCGCGGTTGCCGACGTTCCCGGCCTTGACGCGTTCTCGCTCGTCACAAGCGCAACCTCGTTCACGCCGAGCGCTCAGGCCGAGGCGCTCGTCACCCAGCAGCGCCAGAGGCTTGTCCGCGCGTACGGCTCCGAGGGGCAGCAGATCCTCAACGACATGACGAACTACGCCGACGGCGTCAACGCGTACTACACGACGAACCACGTCCCGTTCCCGGGGAGCGGCAAGCCGTTCACCCCCAACGACGTGATCGCCGTGACCGCGTTCATCGGCTCGATCTTCGGTAACGGGGGCGGGTCCGAGCACCAGAACTCCGCCTTGCTGGCGCGGCTCGAGCAGCAGTTCGGCGCCAAGCGCGGCCACAGCCTGTGGGCCGACGCGATGGAGGCGAACGACCCTGACGCGCCGACCACGACGCGCAAGTTCTTCAACTACCCGACGCTGACCGGCGGCAAGGTCCGCGGGTCGATCGTGATCGACCCCGGCTCGATCAAGCTCGTTCCGGACCCGAGCACCGGCGCCGCCCGTGACATGGAGCCCGCGCGGCGTCACGCTTCGAACTGGCAGCAGGTGGCGGCGAGCCGCTCGGCGACCGGCCGCCCACTCGGCGTGATGGGCCCGCAGCTCGGCTACTACTACCCGGAGATCGTCTACCAGGAGCAGCTCCAGGGACCCGGCATCAACGCCCAGGGCGTGTCCGCCTCCGGCCTCGGCCTCTACCTGCTGATCGGCCGGACGCGCGACTATGCCTGGAGTCTCACGACGGCGACGGGCGACAACACGGACGTGTTCGCCGAGAAGCTGTGCGTGCCCGGGGGCGGGCGTCCGACCCGGGCGACGCAGTCATATCTGTTCCGCGGACAGTGCCGGAAGATGACGAACTTCGATGCGGGGCGTCTCGGCAGCAAGGAGATCACCTTCCCGATGACGGTGCACGGCCCGATCGTGGGGACGGCGACGGTGCACGGATGGCCGTACGCGTTCGCACGCAAACGGTCGACCTATGGCCAGGACGGGTTGTCGATCGGAGCGCTCAAGGCGATGACCGAGGGTCGGGCCACGACACCCCAGAGGTTCTGGAAGTACGCGAACCGGTTCGGCTTCACGTTCAACTGGGCGTACACGTCGCGTCACTGGACCTCGTTCTTCTCCTCGGGCCTGCTCCCGGTCCGCGCGCGCGGACTCGATCGCCGCCTGCCGACGCTCGGAACCGGCAACTATGAGTGGCGCGGATTCCTCTCCGAGCTCGCCCATCCGCATGACATCGGCGGACCGAACAGCCTGCTGCTCAACTGGAACAACAAGGCGGCACCGGGCTACATGCACGGCGACGATGACCACTACGGCTCGGTGCAGCACGTCGAGTTGTTCGGCCCGTTCCCGAAGCACCCCAAGATCAACGACGTGGTGGGCGTCATGAACAAGGCCGCGACGCAGGACGCCACCGGCGTGCTCGTCTGGCCGATCATCCGCGCGATGCTCAGGCGCGGTCATGCCCCGAACGCGGCGACCGCGAACGCCGTCGCCCTCATCGACAACTGGGTCCAGCACGGCGCGCCCACGAACGGGACGCCCGCCGGTGGTCCGATCCCGTTCGCCGGCGCCGCGCTGCTGCGGGCGGCGTGGCCGCACATCTTCGACTCGGTGATGAACCCGCGCCTCGGCAGCGCCCTGACGGCGTTCGAGAACCTGCTCGGGCGTGATCCCTCCTACGTCGATAAGGATCTGAAGACGCAGCTCGGTCGCCACATCCGTGCGCCGTACTCGGTCCGCTACTGCGGCCGCGGGAACGTCGCCGCGTGCGCTCGCTCGCTCTGGGCCGCCGTCGCTGCCGGACGCGCCGACCTCGTCAAGCAGACCGGCTCATCCCCGAGCACGTGGCGGGTCGATCAGGGGATGACGGGCTTCATCCCCGGGGTCATCAAGACGACGTTCCCGTCGACGAACCGGCCGACCTACCAGCAGGTCATCTCGCTGGCGCCGAAGCCGTAGCTAACGCTGCACTAAGTCGGGAGCTTGACGACGTCGACGGCGAGCGGCGCGCACACCTGCGCCGGCTGATCGGAGTGCATCAGCCGGCGCCGCAGCAGCACGAAGGCGGGCGTTCCGAGCAGCGCCGGGATCGTCAGTTGAAACAGCCGGTAGAGCAGCACCGCCGCCGTCGCTTCAGAGGCGCCCACGCCGTACAGAACGAACATGCCGATGAGCGCGCCCTCGGTGCCGCCCACACCTCCGGGGATCGGGATCAGATTGCCGAGCTGCCCGATCAGGTAGGCGAGCACGAGCGTGCCGACCGGTGGCACGTCGCCAACCGCCGCGAAGGCGAACCCGAGCGCGACGATGTCGAACGCCATATAGCCGAACGAGCCGACGACCACCCCAAGGCTGTGCGAGCGCATCAGCGCGTTCGCCTGATCGACACCGTCGGCGCCGGCGCGCAACCCCTTGCGCAGCGCCGCCCCCGCCCGGGTGCGCCAATCCTCGGCATCGCCGTCGGCGCGGCCCGACCCGAGCGCCCGCAGGAGCCTCGGCGAGAAAGCCACGAGCACCGCGCCGGCGGCGGTGATCAGCGCCGGGACAAGGGTCAGCAGCGCCGAGCCGTGTCCAGGCACGATGCCGATGAACACCCCGATGCCGACCACCACCAGGGTGACAAAGTTGGCGGCGCTCGTGACGACGAAGAACGCGACCGACCGCCGAGCGACGTGGGAGGTCGGCATCCCGGCCTGCCGGAGCGCCCACACGCCGAGCGCGAGTCCACCGGCGCCGCCGGACGGGAGCAGTGAGTTCGCCGCGAGCTCGGCCATCGCGATGTCGTAACTCAGCCGCCAGGACATCTGCGAGCAGAACGTGTCGCGGAAGACGAGCAGGTAGCCGGCGCACGACCCGACCTCGGCGACGACGACCGCCGCGACCCACACGGGATCGGCCCCCGTCAGACGAGAACGGACGTCGTCGAGTCCCGGCAGGGAGCTGATCGCGATCACAACCGCGGCGATGATGGCGCCGATCTCGATGATGCGAACCGCGAGGTGGCGCGGGTTGAACTCCTCCGGCATCACGCCGCGACGCGGCTCTGTCGCCGGGGCCGTACCGGTCACACTCGCCGACGCTACCGCATCATCGACATCGATTGCATCGCACCGCCGTGCGGCATCACGAGACCGGGAACGGAGTCCGGCGCCACGACGATGCCGATCGCCAGCGCCGCCAGGATGGCGGCCGTCGCGAGCCGCGCGGCGGTCGGCCACGGGCTGAGCTTCTCGGAGGCCACGAGCACCGCGACCACGACCATCCACGTCAGGCTCATTACTCCGAGCGCGAACAGCGCCGCCATCAGCGCCCATGAGCACCCGATGCACCAGGCTCCACTGCGCAGCCCCCGGGCCGCTGCGTCGAGCGACTGAGGGCTGGACGCGCGGTGCAGGGCTCCAAGGTCGCCTCTGCACCGCGCTAGACACATCCGTTTTATCGGGACGAACTCGTAGACGGCTGCGACAAATATCACGCCCGCCGACACCCACCGGCCACCACGGTGCCAGGCGAGGCCGGTCGCGAACAGGGTCTTACCGACCTGGAAGACGCCGTACGCGACGACGCCCGCGAGCACCCACGCGAGCAGGTACCCCGCGGCGAACAGCGCGGAGCGCGCCGGTGCCCGCCCGCCGACGGCGGCCTCATACGCCGCGAGCGTCGGGACGAATGACGGCAGCATCATCGCCGCCATCATCACGAGCCAGGTGGTCGCGAACCAGCCGAGCGTGCCGAGGTCGGCGCCGGGGCTTGCGTCCATCCCGGACATTCGCTCCACCGTCAGCCACCACGCGAGCACGGCCGCGCCGAGGAGACCGAGGACGGCTCCTGGATGTCGGCGCGTCGCGGAGAGGACGCTCATGCCGAGAGGCCGGAGCGGGCCGGCTGCCCGTAGGAGTCGTGATGGTGAATCCACGACTGGTACGTCGGCTCGTGCTCATCCCGGCCGCGCGGGACCCGATCGAGGATGCCGTAGTAGTTCATCACCACCTCGAGCCCGCGCGAGGTGCTCGTGTACGCGAGGTACACCGTGCCGTCGGCGCGGGTGAACACGGTCAGGCCCGGCCGTTGGGCGACGTAGCCGGCGACATCGGTCCCGCTGGCGTCCGCGAACGTGGAGACGAACGACGGCAGCTGACCAGCCCGCTCGGTGACCTCGGCCCGAGGGAACGAGTGCCCGAAGTCAGAGTTGAAGTCGCTGTCGGCGCTGGAGGCCCAGGTGAAGCTCCACCCCATCCGGTCGCGAAAGCGCACCAGCTTGTCGATCGGCGCCTGCGAGATGCAGATCATCGTCACGTCACGAGCCTCGAGGTGCGGGATGACGCCGTTGAAGCTGTCCGCGATCGAGGAGCAGACCGGACATCCCGCCTCGTAATCCGGGCCGAACATGAAGTTGTAGACGACAAGCTGAGAACGGCCTTCAAACAACTCATCGAGTGTCTTCTGCCCGTCCGCGGTCTGAAATATGTACGCCTTCTCGACTGGCACCCACGGCAACTGCTGACGCTCCCGGGCGAGCTCGTCGCTCATCCGCGTCAGCTCCTTCTCACGTGCCAACAACGCGGCGTGCGCCACCTCCCACTGCTCGCGAGTTGCGGTCTGATGCTCCGGCATGGCGGCCTCCTCATCTCGTGCGATGGTCGAGTATATAGTTAGCATAATGGCTAACGATACGTTCACCGCGCTCGCCCACCCACTCCGGCGCGAGATCGTCGAGCGACTCAGCCGCGGACCGGCTACGGTCGGTCAGGTGACGAGCGACTTCGCCGTCTCCAAGCCGACGATCTCCCGCCACCTGCGCCTGCTCGAGGACGCCGGTGTTATCTCGCGCGTGATTGACGGGCGCACCCATCGCCTGGCGCTGCGCGCGGACACCCTTGCGGACGCCGAGGCGTGGATCGAGCGGCAGCGAACCCGGTGGGAGCGCCTGTTTGACGTCGTTGGCGACTACCTCGAGGAGCAGCGGTGAGCGACGCACCCGGCTACGTGGTCCAGATCGAGCGGACGTTCCCCGCGCCGGCCGACGCCGTGTTCGACGCCTGGACGAGCGCCGAGGTGATGCGCCGCTGGTTCCATGCGGGCTCGGACTGGGAGACGCCGGAGGCCGAGGTCGATCTCCGTGTCGGCGGCGCGGTGCGGATCGTGATGCAAAGGCCCGACGGGGCGCGAGCCGCCGCCCACGGCGAGTACACGGTCATCGACCGGCCGCGCCGGCTCGTCATGGTCTGGACGTTCGACGACGTCCCGGCGAACACGCAGCTGATCGAGCTCACGTTCTCGGAGTCGGAGGGCGAGACGACGGTGCTGATGGTCAACAGCGGCATCGTGAGCGAGGCGCGGCGTGAGAACCAGCGGCTCGGCTGGAACGAATGCCTCAACGAGCTCGAGCGGCTGTTCGCCATCTGACCTGATCCGGCCCGGGGCGGCGCTCACGACCGGCCGGACGAAGGAGAGGCTCGAATCGTCCGAGAATCCCCTGGCCAAACGGCCGTCAGGCGCAGGGGGAGATCCGGACCATCTCATGATCCTGAGATCCCTGTCTCCCGTGGGGGGCGTTGAGCGGGGGATTCCGTGCCGATCCGAGGCTCGCGGGCCGGACGACGGCTGGGTCCCAATGGGAGGGCCTCGACAGGCACTCCGGGATGCGCGCTGCCTCAGTGGTGCACTCTGCCCTGGTGGGCGTCCGGCCACCCCGGGGAGCGTCCAACGCCGCTCTGTCAGGCTGTCCCGGTGCCGCATCGACAGACGCGCACAAGGGTCCTCGCCCGGCGGGGCGATCTGATCGTGGAGGTGGATCCATGGCGGCCATCGGGGCGGCTGCTCCGGCAGGCCGAGATGGATGCCTCATACATCGACCTCGCCGATCTCACCCATCTCGAGTTCGACTACATGCGGTGGCTGCGAATCGTGCTCCGCGTCGCCAACGCCCGGCGCGTGCTCCACATCGGCGGTGGCGCGTGCGCGCTCGCCCGGGCACTCGCGGCCGAGGATCCCGACGGGCTGCAGGAGGTCTGCGAGTTCGACGCCGATGTCATCGCGATCTCGCGTGAGCATCTCGGCCTGCGGCGCGCGCCCGGGCTGCGCGTCCGACATGCGGAAGGCCGAGGGCACATCGCCGAGCAGCGCGATGACAGCTGGGACGCCATCGTCATCGACGCGTTCATCGGTGCGCGCGTGCCACCGCGTCTGATGACCGCCGAAGCGCTCACCGACGCGGCGCGCGTCGCCCCGCTCACCCTGGTGAACGTCGTCGACAGCCGCTCGGCGCTCGACGTCAACGCCACCACGGCTGCGATGGCTGGCCGCCTATCCGGCGGTGTGGACCCTCGGCCGCCTCCCCGGGAACACGATCATCGCGGGCTGTGTCAGCCGCAGTCAGCTCGACCTGAACCGCGTCGCCGCGAGCGCCGCCGCCGATCCGTCACCGGCTCGGCTGATCCCGCCGGCGAGGCCGGTTGGTCGCTCGGAAAGATTTCGGTGATCCGACGCGCGCGCGTTCCCGTATGAGGGTCTGACTAATCACCAGTCGAGTGTCCGGCCTCGCACACCGACATCCGTGTCGCGGGAGCCGAATGGGGTTGTTCGACCGGCCACTCGGTATCGATCCATATATACAAGGAGGATCACCGTGTCTGAGTTGACCAGGCGCAGGTTTGTGCAGAACTCAGCCGGCGCAGCGGCGGGGCTGACCGCCTTCGGCGCGCTGCTCGCCGGGCGTGCCGATGCCGACATGGCCGCCGGCTCGACCCCGGTCGTGGCGTACATCAGCGATCCGAGCAGTGGCGAGATCACGCTGATGGCCGCCGATCGGGAGCACACCATCCACGACCGCCAGCTGGCGGCCCAGATCGTTCGCGCCGCAGGCTGACGCGCCGCGGCCACCGCCGCTTCGGCGGTCCCGGCGGTCGCGTCTCCACAAGGACCATTCACATACTCAGCGACCTGGAGGTTGCATTCATGTCGTCTCATCGCGAGGCACCGGCGATCAGTAAGGACCCGGTGGCCGACAACACCGACCTGTACGCGTTCGTCTCACCCGACGACCCGGACACGGTGACCATCATCTCCAACTACCTGCCGCTCGAGGCGCCGTTCGGAGGCCCGAACTTCTTCGAGTTCGGTGACGACGTCCTGTACTCCATTCACATCGACAACGATGGTGACGGCGAGCCCGAAATCACCTACGAGTTCAAGTTCCACACCGAGGTGCGCAACCCGAACACGTTCCTGTACAACACGGGACCGATCGGGTCGATCGGATCGGCCAACTGGAACCGCCGGCAGTTCTACACGGTGTCCCGTGTGGTCAAGGGTCGGCGCCAGGTGCTCGGCAAGCACCTCGCGTGCCCGCCGTGCAACATCGGTCCGGCGTCGACGCCGAACTACGACGCGCTCGCCGGTCAGGCGATCCATCACGTCGGCGGCGGTCAGACCGTATTCGCGGGCCAGCGACTCGACGGGTTCTACGTCGACCTCGGGGCGATCTTCGACCTCGGCGACCTGCGCCCGTTCCAGAACCTGCACATCGCGGGCATGGCGGCAGCGGCCGGCGTGAACGCGACGAACGGGTTCGGCGTGCATTCGATCGCGCTCAAGGTGCCGAAGCGCCTCCTCACCGCAAACGGGCGCGTCCCGTCCGATCCGCTGTCCGGGAACGCTGTGGTCGGTATCTGGGCCGCGGCCAGTCGCCGACGCGCACTCGTCCACGAGCCGCGCAAGGGCCGCCAGCACACCGCCGGCGAGTGGGTGCAGGTGTCCCGCCTCGGCAACCCGCTGTTCAACGAGGTGATCGTCCCGATGGCGCACAAGGATCGGTGGAACGCGCTGCCGGCATCCGAGGACGGCCAGTTCCTGAAGTACGTGCAGCACCCAGAACTGGCGAAGCTCCTGCCCGTCCTCTACCCGAAGGTCTTCCCCAAGCTCGCCGGTCTGACGGCGGCCCGGGCGGACCTGGTGGCGATTCTGCTCACCGGGCTTCCGAAGGGGGTCGTGCCGGGGTTCCAGAACTACACGGGCAAGCGCTATGCCGATCAGCTCCGGCTCAACCTCGCCATCCCGCCCTCGAAGAACCCGAAGGCGACGGGCTTGGTCGGCGGCGACGCAGCCGGGTTCCCCAACGGACGCCGCGTCTTCGACGACGTCGTGTCGATCGAGCTGCGGGCGATTGCGGGCGCGACGTATCCGCTCGTCAATCCGTCCTACAAGCCCGACGACGCCGCTTCGTTGATCACGGACGGGCTCGGACCGAACGACAGCCGGTACCTGACCACGTTCCCGTATCTGGCGAGCCCGCAGAGCGGATACAACACGACGCCGCTCGGGGCAGCGGCATGAGCGGCGCGACGATGATCAGCCACGAGAGCCCCACGATGACCTCGAGCCACAGCGCGACCGCGAGCGTGGCCCTGGACATCGGCGAGGACCGGGGCGCGCTCATCATCCTGCCGGCCGCGCGGTTCGACGGCCGTGAGATCGAGATCAGCCGGGCGCAGGGCGACGGCCACCGGGTGCACACCGGGGTGCACGTCCGTCGTTCCGCGGCCGGCGAGCGCTTGACCGCGATCTTCGGGAGCCTGCCCGCGGGCGAGTACGTCATCTGGGAGGACCGGGATGAGCCGGCCGCCGAGGTGACCGTGCCGGCGGGTGGGGTGGCCGAGATCTCACTGCCCTGACACGCACGGGTGGAGCCGCCGACCGGCGCGTCAGGCGGCTCCCACCCGCTGCCCCGATATCACCTTCAACCTCTGCGGAGACGCAACATGCGCATCCAAGCTGTGACCCCACGGGCCGCGCGGCGGGCGTGGGGCAATCTGCGCCCCGAGGAGCGGCGCTCGCTCGCCGGCATGGCCGGCGTCGTCATCGCGCTGCACGTGATCGGGTTCTTCATCCTGTTCGCGCTCGTCGCGCCCCGGCACCTTCACCTCGGCGGCGGCGGGACGTTCACCGTCGGCCTCGGGCTGACGGCGTACACGCTCGGGCTGCGCCACGCGTTCGACGCCGACCACATCGCGGCGATCGACAACACGACCCGCAAGCTGATGGCAGACGGCAAGCGACCGCTCAGCGTCGGATTCTTCTTCTCGCTCGGCCACTCCTCCGTGGTGTTCGCGCTGTCGCTGCTGTTCGCGGTCGGCTTCCGCGCCCTGAGCGGCCCGGTCGCGCACGGCGGCTCGGCATTGCACTCGGTGACCAACCTGATCGGCACGGGCGTGTCCGGCGGCTTCCTGCTCATCATCGCCGCGGTCAACCTCGCGATCCTGCCCGGGATCGCCCGCACGTTCGCCGAGATCCGATCCGGCCGGTACGACGAGGCGGCCCTCGAGCAGCGGTTGAACAACCGCGGAGCGATGAACCGCCTCCTCGGCCGGTTCACGCGCAAGGTCGACCGGCCCGGCATGATGTATCCCCTCGGGCTGCTCTTCGGACTCGGGTTCGACACCGCGACCGAGGTGGCCCTGCTGTTCCTCGCTGCCGGCGCCGCCGGGGCGGGACTGCCGTTCTACGCGATCCTCTGCCTGCCGATCCTGTTCGCCGCCGGCATGTCCCTGCTCGACACGATCGACGGCTCGTTCATGAACTTCGCCTACGGCTGGGCGTTCTCTCAGCCGGTGCGGAAGATCTATTACAACCTGACCATCACCGGACTGTCGATCGCCGTCGCGCTGCTCGTCGGCACCGTCGAGCTGCTCGGCCTGCTCGCGCACAAGCTGTCGCTGCACGGCTCGTTCTGGAGCTGGGTCTCAGGCATCAACATCAACACGCTCGGGATCGTGATCGTCGGCATGTTCGTCGCCGCCTGGACGCTGGCGCTGCTCGTGTGGCGATTCGGGCGGATCGAGGAGCGGTTCAGCGTCCGCACCGCTCCGCGACCCGCTCAGGCGATGCTGAACTTACGGCTCGTCGGTGCCCGGTCGGGGCCGGAGGGCCCGGTCGCCGCCACCGAGAACACATAGGTACCGGAGCGCAACCGCGCGTACGTCTTGGGGCTCCGGCAGCTTCTGTAATGGGGCTTGGCATTCGCGTGTCGCCGACCGTTGCCTGCGCGCTGGAGCGCGCACAGGAAGCCGGTGGCATATCCGCGTGCTCCGAACGTGAATCGCGCGCTGTGCCGTCGCGAGCTAATCGCCATGCGTAGCAGGCGGGTGTGCGGTCGGAGCGCGGGCATGATCGTCGCCCCCAGCGATCTCGACACGGTCTGCGCCGGCGGCCCCGGGTCACTGACGCTGACCGTCACCTTCAGCGGCCCGGCCCGGGTCGGAATGCCGGAAATGACCCCGGTCCGCGCGTTCAACACGAGCCCGCGGGGCAGCACGCCGGCGCTGATCGTCCACCGATACCGCCCCACGCCGCCGACCGCGGCGAGCGTCGCGTGGTAGGGCGAACCGACCCGATCCCACGGCAGCGAACCGTTTGAGATCGACAGCGACCCGACCGAGTTCGCGACCATCGCACGCATGTCCAGCGTGCTGTTGCCGTCGGTGTAACCACCGACTGCGGCACAGCTGCCGAGCCTCGGGCAGCTGACCGAATTCATCTGGCCGAACCGGTAGCTGCCAGACGTTGCGGCGTTCGCCGGCCGCGTCAACTCGGTGGCGTGCCCCCACGCGCCGCCAGTCTCAATGACGTCCATCGCCCGACCATCGCGATTGATGGCAGTGGAGCCGCTGGCGTTGTAGGTGCCGACGGCGACGCAATTTCCGACGCTCGTACAGGCCACCGAGCCCAGCGAGGCGGACTGGGCGCCGGTGGCCGTCGCGAGGTTCGCGGGAAGCTTCACCCGCGCCGCCTGCGCCCACACGCCCCCCGTCTCGGCGGCGACCATCGCCTGAAAGTCAAAGGAGCCGCGGGTGTCCTCGTATTGGCCGACCGCAACGCACGTGCCGACGCCCACACAGCTCACGGACGAGAAGGTCGCAATCTGCGCGTTCCCGGCGCTCGCGGCGCCCGGAGGGAGCGCGACCGCTGTCGGCTGCCCCCAGGTCCCGCCCGTCTCGGCCATGACCATCGGCTGCAAGCCGGCGCCGGTGCTGTCAACGTAGCCTCCGACCGCCACGCAGTTCCCCAGGCTGGCGCATGTCACCGAGTTCAGCCCGGCGTTCTGGGCTGCCGTCGCCGGCGCGCCCTGAGGCAGGCCGAGCGCCTGTGCCGTGCCCCACTGCCCATTGGTCTCGGTCACGACCATCGGCCACCGAGATTCGTCGCTCCGGCTGTACTGGCCGACGACCACGCAGTTCCCCGGACTCGTGCACGCCACGCCGCCGAGCGTCGTGAGCTGGGTCGCAGGCGGGCCCGCGGCGTCCGCCGGCAGGGCGAGCGGGATCGCCGGGCCCCACGTTCCGCCGGTTTCGACGAGCACCATCGGCTGAATATCGAGGACCGACGCGGACATCTGGTATGTCCCGATCGCAACGCAGCTCCCCGGCCGCGAGCACGAGACCGCCGACAGGCCGTTGATGAACACGGTCGAGGTGGCGTTCGGCGGGAGGGTGAGCTTGCTCGCGGATCCCCACACACCACCCGTCTCGGTCGCGACGATCGGCAACGATGAGGCATTGTCCGAGTAGTGGCCGACGGCCGTGCAGTTGCCGATGCTCGTGCAGGCCACCCCGGTCAGCGTCATGAGCTGGCCGCCCGGGACGATCGGATTGCCGGCAAGCGTCAGCTCACTCGCGGCCGGCCACAGCGGCCGCTCGGCGGCATGCGACACGCTCACCCCAAACGACAGACCCCCGGCGAGGAGCAGTCCCCGCACGATCAGCGACCAATGTCTGAGCACGATCACAGCCCCCTCGACAAGCCCTGTTGAAGCACCAGTACCCGGGTTGGCGCTCGTCCAGCCTACACGCCGACGGGTTCGGCTACGTGTTCCGGGGCCTGGGCTGGGCGTCCGAGCGCCGCGCGGCTCGTCCGGTCAGCCGTCGAACTCCAGCCGTCGAAGCGCGTCCTGATCCGGCGCGCCGTCGTCGTGGTGAACCTCGACGGCCGGCGGAAGTTCGACCTTGAGCTCGGTGGCATCGTCGACGTGAGCGACCCCGTGCTCAAGCGTGAAGTCGAGCACGTGACCGCCGCGGGCGCGATCGTCGGTCGCGAAATGAAGATGCCACCCGATCATCTCGATCCCGTCGAGCGCGTCCGGAAAGCCGAACCCGACCATCGTCCCTGACACGTCGTGCAGGTCGCTGACGCGCTGGTGCGCGAGTGCCTCGGCCAGTGGTGGATATGGGCGTTGCTGTTTGGGGACGGAGCGGACTCGCACGTGATCGAAGCTGCCGTCGATCCGCACCGCGGTCGGGGCAGTCATGTCCTTGAGCCGATGCCCAAGCGCCTGGCCGAGATCGGCGTGGCGCAGTAACCCGCGAAGCGTGACCGGTGGTCCCGGCGAAAAGGGCGTGACCACTGCGTACGGCGTCCTCCACGAGCCGGTCGCCCGGATCAGTTCGCACTCGGCGTTCGCCTTCCACGCGTCACCCTCGATGACGATCAGCTCGCCATCGAGCCCGTTCAGCGTCCCGAGTCCGAGATCGCCGTGCTGAAGCAGCTCCGCCAGCGACACGTCTCCCGTCGAATGCGCCGCCGAGCAGACGCCTCGATCGTCGAGGTCTGAAACAGCTCGTGCTGCCGGGTCGCCGGCCGCAGGTCGCCGTGGCGCAGCATCTCCACATGGAGCGCGCCGAGAAACTCAAGCTCGCTCACTCAGGCTCCGGTTTCCGGTCTCTGTATCGCACGTGCGGCAGCATCCCGCTTTTGCGCCCTCGCGCGCCGTTCGAACAACAACCGGCCCTGTTTGCCCGGCGGAGGTCGAGGGGTACCGCATCAGCGGGACTGAGGGTTCCGAGAGGTAGGAGGGAGTCAGCCATGTATTCATCCGGGACGCTCGCGCGCCGGTTGGTCGCCGTCGCGGGTGCCGGGCTCGCAGCCGCCGCGATCGCCGCGCCCGCAGTCAACGCGACGGGCAGCCACACGAGCACGGCAGCGCGCATGCCGGACGCCGCGCCGCCAGGCGGGGCCATGCCGTACCAGAACGCAAAGCTTCCGATTCGTCAGCGCGTGCAGGATCTGCTCTCGCGGATGACTCTCGCCGAGAAGATCGGTCAGATGACGCAGGCCGAGCGCGGCAGCGTGGATACCGACACGTCGAAGATCGCCAGCGACAATCTCGGCAGCCTGCTGTCAGGCGGCGGCTCCGTGCCGACGCCGAACACGCCGACGGCGTGGGCGGACATGGTCGACCGCTATCAGCGGGCGGCGCTTGCGACGCGCCTGCACATCCCGTTGATCTACGGCATCGACACCGTCCACGGTGACGGGAACATGTACGGGGCCACGGTGTTCCCGCACAACATCGGCCTCGGCGCCTCCCGGGATCCGGCGCTCGTGCGCACCGTGGAGCACGTCGCCGGCGAGGAGACGCGGACGACCGGACCGCAGTGGGTGTTCGCCCCCTGCGTCTGCGTCGCGCGCGATGACCGGTGGGGCCGCACGTACGAGTCCTTCGGCGAGGATCCGAAGCTGGTTCGCGAGATGGAGACCGCGATCGACGGGTTCCAGGGACCGCCCGGCCATCTCTCGGATCCCGACCGCGTCCTGGCCACCGCCAAGCACTTCGCCGGCGATGGCCTGACGACGTATGGCACCGGATCGAACAACCAGACCACCGGCAATTACCCGATCGACCAGGGCGTCGACCGGGTCGACCATGCGACGTTCAACCGGCTCGCGCTCTCGCCGTACGTGCCCGCGGTACGCGATCACAACGTCGGCAGCGTGATGCCGTCCTACTCCGACGTCGACTGGACCGAGGACGGCCTCGGCAACCGGATCAACATGCACGGAAACCGGGACCTGATCACCGGCTGGCTCAAGGACAAGATGGGCTTCGGCGGATTCGTGATCTCCGACTACAACGGCATCGACCACATCAATCCGGAGACGTTCACGTTCGCGCAGAAGGTGCAGGCGGGCGTCAACGCCGGCATCGACATGTTCATGCAGCCGCAGAACTTCGAGCTGTTTGAGTCGACGCTGACTGATCTCGTCAACGCGGGCCAGGTGCCGATGGGGCGGATCAACGATGCCGTCAGCCGGATCCTCACCAAGAAGTTCCAGCTCGGACTGTTCGAGCACCCGTTCACGGACCGCCGCTACCTGGGCCAGGTCGGCTCGCGCGCCCACCACGCACTGGCTCGCCGAGCCGCTGCCGAGTCCCAGGTGCTGCTCAAGAATCGTCGGCACGTGCTGCCGATCCAGGGCCGCAACAACGTCTACGTCGCGGGCTCGAACGCGGACAACATCGGCAACCAGGCCGGTGGTTGGACGCTGACGTGGCAGGGCGGCTCGACCAACGTGATCCCTGGGACGACGATCCTCGACGGGATTCGCCAGGACGCCCGCGGCACTGTCACGTACAGCCAGGACGCCTCAGCGCCGATCCCCCACAACGCCACCGGCATCGTCGTGGTCGGGGAGACGCCCTACTCGGAGGGCTTCGGTGACGTCTTCGGCCCACAGTGGGGGTTTGACCCCGGCGACAACGGCGTGCTGCGCCCGGTCAAGGACATGCAGCTCTCGGCGGCGGACAAGGCGGCCGTCGACAAGGTCTGCGCCGCGGCGAAGCGATGCGTGATGGTGGTCGTGTCCGGCCGCCCGCTGATCCTCGATCCAGCTCTGCGCCACGAGACCGACGCGATCGTGGCCGCCTGGCTGCCGGGGAGCGAGGGTGCGGGCGTCGCGGACACGCTGTTCGGCGCGCGCCCATTCACCGGCAAGCTGCCGGTGTCATGGCCGCGGACCCTCTCACAGGAGCCGATCAACGTCGGCGACCCGCATTACAACCCGCTGTATCCGTTCGGCTACGGACTCACGACACACGTCCGTCGCTCTCACGCGCAGCGGCACTGAGCCGTCCGGTGGCGGGTCGCACTCTGCGGCCCGCCACCCGGCACGGCCTTCCGACGGTTAGGCCGGAACCGGCACGGCCCCGACCTGCTGGAGCAAACCGAGCGCGTCCCACACGGTCCACTCCTCGGCGATCTGACCATCAGCGATCCGCAGGATCGTGATCGCCTCGACGGCGATCCGCGCCCCCGTCTCCGGAACGCCCATCAGCTCTGCGTTGTGCGTTCCTCGGCCGATCCAGCGGACGACGACGCGGTCCCCCATCGAGTGGATCTCCTGCACGTCCCAGTGGCCGTCGAGCGCATCCTGGTACACCGCGACCCGGGCCTTGACGCCGTCGGGGCCCTCGGCGGGCGGCGCCTGGGGACCGTGCGAGACGTAGTCGGCGGCGATGATCTGATCCGCGACCGCGGTGTCGCGGCCGTTGCAGAACTCCTCGAAAAAGCGACGGGCCAGGGCCTCGTTCTCGGCTGACATCCGATCCTCCTTGGTCAGGCGTTTGACTGACGCAGATCATGGCCGCGCGGGGAACCGCGACGCATCGGCCGTTTGGCCTATCTGTGCCGAGCGCCCACGCCCGTGAGCCGCTCCGCGATCGCCCGGATCCGAACGCGGGCCCGCTCGTCGTAGGCCTGATCCAGGGCGCGGGCCTCCCGCGTTTGGTCGAAGTAGCGACCGGTCACGTTGTCCAGTTCCGGATCGGCGATCAGTCGAAGGATCGAGGTCACGCCGTCGGCGATCTCGCTGTCCGGCGTGAACAGATGAGTGACGATCTTGGTGGGCATGTTGAACGCCGGGTGCACGCAGTTCACGGTCACTCCCGTGCCCGAGAGCTCGGCGGCCTGGTCGAAGGTCAACATGATCTCGGCGAGCTTCGCCTGGCAGTAGGCCTGCATGCCGTCGTAGCCGCGCTCGAGCATGACGTCGTCAAAGCTGATCGGCGCCTGGCCGGCGGAGGCGACGTTCACGATGCGGCTCGGAGCGGACGCCCTCAAGAGCGGCTCGAGCAGGTAGCTCAGCATGTACGGCGCGAGGTAGTCGACCTGGAAGGTCGCCTCGAGCCCGTCCCGGCTGACGCGCCGCACGGGGTCGATGCCGAGGGCGGCATTGTTGAGCAGGACATCGAGCCGGTCGTGCTCGGCCAGGATGCGCTCGGCGAGCCCGCGGATCTCGGCCAGCGAATCGAAGTCGGCGCGGTAGTACGTCAGCGTCGCGTCCGGCGTCCGCGCCCTGATCTCCGCCAGCGTCTGCCGACCCCGCTCCTCGCTACGGCCGTGCAACAGAAGCGTCGCCCCGCTCGCGGCAAGGTCGCCCGCCACGGCACGCCCGAGGCCGTCGGTGGCGCCCGTGATCAAGATGATCTGTTGTTCAACCGGTCGCACGATCCCCATCACACAGTCCGTGAGCCGACGCTACCGGCTCGAATAGGATCGAACAATGGCTGACGCGCGCAGCGCCCTGCTGATCATGGACGTGCAGCCTGAGATCGTCGCCCGCTACGGGGATCCCGGCCTGACCGAACGCCTGGCCCGCGCGGCGAGTGCGGCGCGGGCCACCGGCGTGCTCGTGGTCTATGTCACGGTCGGGTTCCGTCCGGGCCATCCGGAGATCAGTCCGCGCAACCGACAGTTCGCGCCGATCGCACAGGCGGACGGGTTCGTCGAGGGGGTTTCCAGCACGCTGCATCCGGCGCTGGCGCCACAGCCGGGCGACGTGGAGCTCACGAAGCGCCGGGTGAGCGCGTTCGCCGGCAGCGATCTCGACATGGTGCTTCGGGCGCGCGGCATCGAGGCGCTCGTGCTGTGTGGAATCGCCACGAGCGGCTGCGTGCTCTCGACGCTCCGCCAGGCGGCCGATCTCGACTTCGAGCTGACCGTGTTGTCCGACGGCTGCCTCGACGCGACGACGAGGTCCACCGGGTGCTGTGCGAGAAGGTGTTCCCGCCCCAGGCGGATGTGGTGAGCGTCGAGGCCTGGATCAGCGGGCTGGCGTAACCGCGGCGTCGCCCCATCTACCCATTCTCGGCGGCGACGAGTTGCGCGACGGTCCCCGCCTCAACCGCTGTCCGGCCAGCCCGCGTACTGCGGTAGCCGAAGCAGGCGACCGAGCCGCTGTACCAGAGGATGTCCACGCCTCCGGGTCGGGTCGCCGAGCTTGGAGCCGGAGTTCGGCGGGACCAGCGGACTGGCGATCGCGTCGACATCGACACCGTTGCCGCGCGGCTGGTAGCTGGATCCGAACAGCCCTGCATCAACTCCGCGGCGAGTGCCGGCAGGGGCGTCGCACACAGGCCGGAGAGTCGCCCGACGCGCGGAACAGCTGAGGCCGATCCGGTGTTGAACTACCAGCCGTTGCGATGCACGACGTCGTCAAAGCTCCGGCGCTTCAAGCGGGTGCCGGGCCTCAGCGGACGGTCCGCCGGGTAGCCGAGGTCGATCACGAACGCGACGAGCTTGTCCGCCGGGACGCCGAGGACTGCCCGCGCGACGGCCTGATCGCCGACGGCCGAGTGGCCGGCGCCGATCCCGCGGTCGGCGGCGGCGATCATCATCTGCATCGTCGCCTGACCGAGGTCGAAGCGGTTGCGCTCGCGGACACGCGGTTCGTCCTCGCCTCCGACCACCAACGCGATCGCGGCCGCCGCGTGCGCGATATGGCCGCCGCCCCGCCATACCGCGGAGAGCTCACGCAGCAGATCCCGATCGGTGACGACGACGAAGTCCCACGGCTGGTTGTTCTGCGACGAGGGCGCGATCCGGCCGGCCTCGAGCACACGGTCGAGGTCGGCTTCAGGGATCGGTTGGTCGGTGAACTGGCGGACGTTGCGCCGAGCGGTGATGGCATCCCAGGTTTCCATTGACAGCTCCTCAGGGTCTCAGGCGCCCTTGCGCTCTAGGACGTCAAACGACCACAGCTCGCTGGCAGTTCCGACCGGGCCGCGGTCACGGTGCTGCGCATGGCCCGCCTCGAAGTCGCGGCTCGCGACCCACGACTGGAAGTCCTCCTCGGAACGCCAGCGAGTCAGCACCAAGCAGACCTCGCGATCATCGTTCGGGCGCAACAGTTCGAATCCCTCAAAGCCGGGCGCTTCCTCGACCTTCCCGGCCCGAGACGCGAATCGCTGTTCAAACTCCGCGAACCGCTCGTGCGGCACGGTGATTGCGTTGATCTTGACGACGCTCATCCCGCAATCCTACGCTTGGGTGAGTCACTCGCCGACGCTTCCAGTCCTAGCCGCGCCGGCTCAGGCCGATCTCGACGTGCAGCGGGAACTGCTGGGGCGTCTCGCCGCCGGCGACAATCGCACGCATCCGCGCCATGACGTCGTCGCGCTCCGGCTCAGCGAGGGCAGCGATCCAGCTCATCGAGGCCATGTGGGCGAGCACTCGTTCAGGGTCGGCCGGGCTGTACGTGGTCACCCGCACCTCCCACGGCTCGGCGAATCCGCCGTCCTCGCGCACGAACTCCTGCCACGGCCGGCCATCGAAGTGCGGGTGTTCCGGACGGGTGCCGGCGACGATCGTGCCGAGGTCGTGGGCCCAGCTCGCGCCGCTCCAGTCGGGCACGGTGTTGAACAGCGCCAGCCCGCCCCCGGGCTTCAGTACGCGCCATATCTCGCGCAGCGCGCGCGGGCGGTCAAACCAATGGAACGCATCGGCGATCATCACCGCCGCGACCGAGCCTGCCTCGAGCGGGATCTGCTCGGCGACACCGTCGCGAACGCGCGCGGTACCGACCTTGTCGGCCAAGACGGCACGCAGCGGCTCCTGCGGCTCAACGGCGACCACGTCAAGACCGAACGCGACCAGCGCGCGAGTCAGCTTGCCCGTCCCGGCGGCGAGGTCCACGACGCGATCACCCGGCTGAATGCCGAGCTCGGCCGCCGTCGCGCCGATCACCGCCGGCGCATACTCGGGCCGGCCCCGCTCATACGCGTCCGCCACCGAAGCGAATTTCTGAGCCAGGGGATGCAGCTCCACCTTCGTCAATCCTAGGCCGACCGCCGTTACGTCACGAGCGTGAAACGTGCGGCCCGAGCATGGCTGTGTCGATCCGTGCCCCGGCCGCCACGGGGCCGGCGCAGCTGGTCAGCGTGGCCGCGGACGGCGCCGCGCAGACGTAGGATGCGAGCACGGTTTGTCGCTGCGTGAAGGTGGCACCGCGCGCCGGCGTCGCGATCGTGATCGTGGGCGGGACGCCGAACAGGTACACCGCACCCTGCCCCGGGTTCTGGCCGATCGTCCGGACCGGTGCCCCGGCAGCGACGAGGTTCGCTGAGGCCGCGATGGTGTCGGCGAACCCGTCATGGGCAATGCCGTCGGCCGCGGTCAGCTGACCGTTCTCGGTCTCGTCGGCCCAGACGAAGCCGGGACGGGTGAAGAAGTAGGCGGCGCCCTGCGCCGGATTGGGACCGACCTGGTGCAGGAACGATCCCGCGAAGACGGTCGTGCCGGAGATCCCGAGCTGCGCTCCGAAGCGATCGTCGGTGGCACCGTCAGAGGGCGTGAGCTCCGCCGTCTCGGTGTCGTTGGGCCGCTGCACCCAGCCGAACGGCGGCTCGGTGAAGACATACGCCGCCCCGGGTCCGCGGCGACCGACCATGTGGTGAGGCGCGCCCACGACGACGGTGTCGGCGGACACGGCCACCGCGAACCCGAACAGGTCGCCCGCGCCCCCGTCGGTCGAGGACAGCGTGGCGTCCTGAGTGGCATTGGTCCAGCCGGTGTCCGGCTTGACGTAGACGTACGCCAGGCCCTGATTCGTGTGAGCGCCGACCGTGTGGTTGCTCCCGCCGAGCGCGATCGTGTTGCCGAAGATGGCGACGCTGTTGACCAGGCCTACCGAGTCCTGGGCGGCGCCGCCGAGGGCGGTGAGGACGGCCGTCTGCGTGCCGTCCGTCCAGCCCGCCCGGGGCTTGACGAACACGTAGCCGGCACCACGCTGCGAGTTGCGACCGGGGGCGCCGGCGACGATCGTGTCGCCGGAGATCGCCACGCCCGAACCGAGGACGTCATCGGTGGCGCCGTCGGCGGCGGTCAGCACCGCGGTCTGCGTGCCGTCGCGCCAGCCTCCGGCAGGCCGGACGAACACGTACGCGGCACCCTGATCCCGGTTGGCGCCGACCACTTTCCCGGGCGCGCCGGCCACGATCGTGTCGCCGCTGATCGCCACTCCTGAGAGGGCCGTACCGTCGGACGAGGTCAGCTTGGCGGTCTGGTGCGCATCTGCCCATCCCGACGCGGGCTTGACGAACACATAGAGGGCGCCCTGCCCCGGGTTCGCGCCGACGGTCTTGTTGGGTGCTCGCGGCGACGATCGTGTCGCCGTCGAGCGCCAGCGTTGCGCCGAGGACGTCGTTCGTCGCGCCGTCACCGGCCGTCAGCTCTGCCTGCTGCACGAACGGATCGATGTGCACCGGATACCTCGCGCCGCTGTCCGCTACGTCGATCGTGATTCGGCCGCGGCGGAGCGTGAACCATGCGTGCAGCCGGCGACCCGCGGCGTCACGCGCAGTCAACCCTCCGTAGCGCAGCCGGACCCGGTGGCCGCTGAGGAGGATGTCCGCTCCATCGGCGCGGGCGCTCAGATTCGACCGTAGCCCTAGCGACAGCCGCAACGGACCCGAGCCGGCGATCGGCCGCGCATGGACATCGAAGCCCTGCTCGAGCCCAAGCGGCCCATTGGCGTACCACTCATCGACGCCGCCGCGCTCGTACATGAGCCGGTTCGCGATCGCGTGTGGAGCGGCCAACGTCGGCGCGTGCTGAGCGCCTGCGTAGCCATAGCCGATCAGGCGCAATTCGGCACGGGCAGAACCCGCGGTGATCGTCGCTCCCGACGACGAGAAGCGGGACGCCAATTGCTGCGCCGGGTTTTCGGCGCGCAGCTGGTCGATCCAGTAGGAACGGTCGTGACCGCCGAGCATCGCCGACACGGGTCCGCGAGCCTCCAGCGGCAGGTCGCCGGCGTCACGAGGTGCGGCGACGGCACTGGGCACGCCGCCGAGGCCGGAGTCGCTGCGCTCGGCGACACGGGGACCGGCGGCGGCAGGAGGCCACGCGGTCATCGTGAGCGCCACCAGCCCCACCAGCGCACCAACGCACGCGATACGCGCGAGGCGGGCACTGATCTGGAGGGGCGCAATACGGGTGTGGGCGACTGTGAACACGGGGCCTCCTGGCGCAAAGCGATGTCGGAGGTTGGACGTCCCGCGTCCGGCGTTCCTTCCGGCGGTGTCCGAAGTTCAGGGTCAAGCCGTCGCCCTCAGGGTCGGCGGACGAGGAAAGTTCAGGGTCGGCCCCCGATTGAAGCGCGGCTGGTCGGCGCCCAGGATGTTCGGCATGTTCCGCAGACCACTCGGATATCTCAGGCGCCATCACGCCACCGTCCTGTCGCTGATGGCGTTCGCCTCGGCCGTCGGAGGGACCTCGTATGCGGCGATCTCCCTCCCGACCGGCAGCGTCGGAACCGCACAGCTGAAGCCCGGGGCGGTGACCTTGAGCAAGCTCGGACGCGGTGCGGTCAACTCGGAGAAGGTGCGCGATGGCTCGCTGGTCGCGGCGGATTTCAGGCGCGGGCAACTGGCGCGCGGACCTCGCGGACAGCAGGGCGCCGACGGGCCACAAGGACCGCAGGGTGCGGCGGGCCCGCAAGGTCTGGCGGGGCCGCAAGGACCGGGTGGTCCGCCGGGCCCGGTGGGTGCCGTCGGCCCCCAGGGCCCTCCCGGCATGCCAGGTCCGCAGGGCGATACGGGTCCAATCGGCCCCACCGGCCCGCCGGGCATCAGCCAGTACGCCCACGTGAGCCGGAACAAGCAGATGGCCGGCGCGAACGACTCGGTGTCCGTGAGCTGCCCACCGGGGACGAAGGTCATCGGAGGCGGAGCCTCCGCGAACTCCGAGCGCGTGACGATCATCAACTCCCAGCCCACGGCCGACGAGGCTGGCTGGCTCGTGACCGCGAAGGCTGACGCGGCCGGGCCGCTGATCGCCGCCGACGCGATCTGCGCGGTGATCATCCGATGAGGGCGCGCGTCGTGGTCGGGGTTCGCCGCTGGTTGGCCGTCGCGCGGCGCCACCACGCGAGCGCGCTGTCGCTGATAGCGCTCGCGATCACGGCTGGCGGCAGCGCCTACGCCGCAGTCACCATATCCCCGTCGAGCATCGGCAGCGCGCAGCTACGGGCGGCGGCGGTCACCACCGGCAAGCTCGCGACCGGCGCAGTCGGCCGGGCCGCGGTCGTGGCCGGAAGCCTCAGCCGCGCTGACCTGGCGCGGGACGCACTCGACGGCACGGCCGGCACCCGCGGCGCGCCGGGCCCGCTGGGGCCCACCGGAGTTCCGGGCCCTCAAGGGAGAGAAGGGCCGGGTGGGGCCCGCGGTCCAGTCGGGCTCCAGGGAGATGCCGGCCCACCCGGGATCCCCAACGCGATCAAGGGTCCGCCCGGACCAATCGGCCCGACCGGCTTCACCGGTACCGCGCGCTACCAGGTCAACCAGGAGCAGGAATCGATCTTCGGCGAGCAGGACGTCATCGCACGCTGCTTCGAGGGTGCTCAGCCGCTCGACGGCGGCCCGATCAACGTCGGCCCCAAGGTGAAGATCATCGGCTCACATCCGCTCCCGCCCGATCAGGGCACCGGGTGGCTCGTCGACGCGCTCGATACAGACATTCACTTCAACGTGACGATCACCGTTGAGGTGAGGTGCGCGGTCACCAACTGAGCGCTGTGCGCCCGCCCCATGAGTCCGCCGCTGCCCGCAAACGATTGATCGATGCGACACTCAGGCTCCTCCGCAACAGTCGGAAGGAGGGGACGACGATGTCCGAGCAAAGACGCGCCCAAGCCGACGATCCGTTCAGCGGGCGGCAGCCGACCAGTCACGAGCGCCGAGCGGGAGCGACCTGGGATACGTCGTACCTCGATGGCCCGGCGCCCTGGGACACCGGCGCACCGCAGCCGGCGCTCGTGCGACTGGCGGACGCGGGCGCCTTCTCCGGTGCCGTTCTCGACGCAGGCTGTGGCACTGGCGAGAACGCGCTTCACCTCGCCTCTCTCGGGCTCCGCGTTGTCGGAGTCGATGTCGCTGAGACCGCGTTGTCGATCGCGCGGAAGAAGGCCGCTGAGCGCGGCATCGCCGCTGACTTCGCGGTCGCCGACGCGTTGCACCTCAGGCGCTTGGACCAGGCGTTTGACACGGTGCTGGATTGCGGGTTGTTCCACTCGTTCGGCCGCGACGAACGGCGCGACTACGTCGCGAGCGTGGCGTCGGTGACGCGTCCCGGCGGCCACCTGTACGTACTGTGTTTCAGCGACGTCGGGCCCGGGAGGTGTGGCCCCCATCCGATCGGTCAGGATGAGCTGCGGGCGGCGTTTGCATCGACTGGCGACTGGAGCGTTGCCTCCGTCAGCCGGGATCGGCTCGAGACACGGTTCGACAGCCGAGGGTGCACCGGCCTGGATGGCGACGATCGACCGGCTCTCGGGGTCGGGCGCTGTCTAGCCATCTAGCGCGTGACCGGCGGATCGTTCGGGGCGAGGAGCTTGCCGATTCGTGTGTACAGGGTCGAGGTCCAGTAGCTGCTCGGGGTGCCCTGATCGTCGAAGCTGCTCGGCTTGAACGTCACGGCGAGCGCGATTGAGATCCGCCTCGAAGGCAGGTATGACTCGATCCCCGCGTAGCCGTGCGAACGTCGGGTTCTGGAGGATCCACGAGCCGTTGCGGACGACGCCGATGCCGTAGCCGTAGACCCGCGCCAGCGTCCTGCAGGCCTCGCAGCCGGATTGCGGATGCCCAAAGCCCAGACGTGGGTCGATCTGCTGACGGTAGGAGGGGCGCGTCAAGAGGCGTCCAGAACCGATCCCGATCGCGGTGCGCGTCATGTCCTTGATGTCGGTCGTCTCCACCGACCCACGAGCGAGCGTCCACGAGGGGTTCCAGAAAGTTGATTCCTCGTCGAATGGTGTTGCCGGCGGGATCCCGAGAAACGACTTGCGCTCGGGGCTGAAGGCGTGCAACACGGGCGACGGAATCGCCGCCGTCTGCGACGCGACCGTGCCGTGCAGGCCGAGCGGCCGCAGGACCTGTCTGCTGAGCGCGACACGCAACGGCAGCTTGGTGATCTTCTCGAGAGCAAGTCCGAGAATCACGTAGTCACTGTGTGAGTAGCTCCAGTTCGCGCCGGGAGGGAACTGTTGAGGCTCATCGAGCGCCAGCCGCAGCTGATCCTGAGTGGTGATCTCCCCGAACGGATTTGAGTACAGCATCTCGATCAGCTTCGGATCGAGCACGTAGTCGTGGTAACCGGCGGTCATTCCGGCGAGCATCCTCAGCGTGACCCGGTCGGCGCCGCGCAGGTTCGGCAGCCACTTGGACACCTTGTCGTCGAGCTTGACCTTGCCCTGGTCGACGAGCCGAAGCAGCAGGGTCGACATATACGCGATCGCCACCGCTCCGTTACGGAAGTGCATGTTCGTCGTCGCCGGTACGCCGATCATCGAGGATCCGTAGGCCCGGGTCATGATCGGACGGCCGTTCACCGTGGCCTGGAAAATCACGGCGCGCAAGCCGTGACGCGCGATCGCCGTCCTGATCAAGCCGTCGATGCTGGTCCGCACATCCCCGGCGGCCGCGGCCGCAGGCTGCGGGCGCGCCGTGAGGGTCATCAGGCAGGACACGGTCACCGCCAGAGCCGCCAGTCGCACCCAGGGCAGTGCGTGACTCGCCGTGGTACGCCTCATCCTGCCTCCGTTCTCCACTCGCGCGAGGACGGCGAGTATCTCAGATGAGGTCCTCCGTTCCGATATGTCCGGGTCGCGTGGTCGACGCGGAGGGTTTCTCAGCGGGCCGGCTCTCGCCCAGCCGCTTCCAGCAGCGACGGTGCGAGAACCGAGTCCGCACTGCCAGTCACCCGCAGACCGACGATCCGGCCGTAGTGGTCGAAGTCGACGACGAGGCTCTCCAGAGCTGGGATTGAGTCAGCCTCCTCAAGCGCGTCGAGGGCCACCGACTCGCGGACCTCGGGTGCAGGTCCGACGACGAGCGAGACGTATGCCTCGCCGGTCGGCGCCACCTGGACCGCGACCTCGGGCACGCGTTCGACCCGACGTCTACTTGCGGATCGGTGGGCCAAGCGGGAACCCGCGCCCACCCGTCGCGGTATCGGCCGCGTTCAGGAAGAGATAGACGCCGAGCGCCGCGAACACGAACACGACATATCCCGCCGCCTTGTTCAGCCCGGAATCGGTGTTGAGGACCCCAATCGTGCGCAGCACGAGCGCGAGGACCACGAACGCGATCACGGCGGTGTAGGTCACCGGCAACCGGAACGTCGCGATCGATCAGCGCCGCCATCACGATCGCGCCAGCTGATGAGGAACAGCGCGATGCTGCTTCGCCGCCCAGACGGTGGAGATCACCAGCCCGATGCCGGTCGCAGCGAAGATCACCGGAACGATCACCCCGCCGGCGGCGTCCGGCACATAGCCGACGAGGGCGAGGCCCAGGGCGACCGACCCGACCACGAAGATCGGGAGGCCCAGAATTGCCGGATCGCCGGTGGCCGGTCCGGTTTCGTCGCGTGTTGTCTCAGCCGCAAGCGAATGCTCTTGCGCGATGGTCGCCATGCTCTCTCCTCGGGTTTGACCGCCGGGAAGTGGTAGTGCGGGCGACACCCTTTGCGCAAGAAACCCGTCGTTTCTGCAGATGCTTGGGACCGTGCGCAATCATGCGTGCGTGACGACCGAAGAGCACGCTCAGGGCGCGGGCGTTCCGCGGGCGGACGATATCTTCGGTCAATCGCCCCCGCCGCAGGCATCGGCGTCCGCCGGCTGGGTGCCACCGCCGGCATACCTCGATGAGCTCACTCTGGCCGCCGAGCGCAACGAGGCGTCATTCCCCCAGACGTATATGGCGCGGATCCTCGCTCGCGACTTGCGATTTGGCCCGGCGGTCAACAGCCAGGTTGCCGCGCTGATCCCGCGTCTGCTCGCCGGCTTTCAGAACCGATACGGAAACATCATCGACTCGCGCTACGGATTCGTGTGCACGGCAGGTGCGGTCCTGCTCGAGCGGATCGACCATCAGGAGCCCGAGGACGACGCAGCCGGCGGCTGGAGCCGGGTGACGCACCAGTTCTCTGCCCGCGGGATCGGCGCTGCGCAGACTCCCCTCGGTCCGCGCGACCGCAGCCCGCGGGCCGGCGATCTCGATGCCTTCGTGTGGTGGAAGGTCCTTCACTTCAATAGCCAGGACGCCACCGAGCTGTTGGCGGACATCCTCAGCCTCCGCGATCGGATCATCACCTTCCTTCCGGACCCCGTCTCCCGCGAAGCGGACGCTCGGGATATCGGTGTGCGCACGCTCTTCGCCATCGCCACCGAACTCACCGAGAGCGTTGACGACGAAGAGCAGCGCTGGCTGGATGTGCTCACCGCCAGGTGGTACGAATCCGTCGAGAAGCCACCGAAGCCCACGTTCGCGGGGATGCCGCTGACCAATCCGCTCCTCCAGAACTCGGCGGGGGCTCCCGACCTTCAGTGGCAGCAAGAGTTGTCGGAGATCGCCGCATATCGAGAACAGAACAAGGACCAGCGGCCGTCGGAGCGGTTCGTGCGGAATGTCGCCTCCCTGCGCGGTCGACTAGCGCACGAGGAAGTGAGCTATCTGGCGGCCGTGCAACGCGTCGCTCAGCACGCGTATATCAGCGGGATGTTCAAGGGCTTTGCCTGCCTGCTCGCGCTCCTGATCGGGCTCGCCGTGGCGACAGGCGCGATCGGCTTTGACGCGGGATGGCTCACGACCGCGACGCTCGGCGGTACGGGCGCCGTGCTCAGCGTGCTGCAGCGGCTCGGACGCGGACTGGACCTGGCGCCTGAAGGCGAGAAGCAGAGCTTCATGCAGCAAGGCTTTGTCCGACCGTGGATCGGCTCGCTGCTGGGAATCGCGAGCTTCGTCCTCCTCAAGGGAGGTCTCATCTCGATCGCAACACCCTCAGGAACTGCGGACAAGATCCTCTACTACGGCGGCATCGCGTTCCTTGCCGGCTTCAGCGAGCGGTTCGCACAGGACATGCTGGCCGCTCCCGGGCCGGCCAATACCGCACAGCTCGAAGCGGCCGGCGCCAACAAGTCAGTTCGAAACTGATTCCTGAGGTGAGGCGCGCCGAGGGCGCAGCTCGATCGGGAGACCGTCGCCGGGGTAGGGGCCGGTCGCGTAGTCGATGAGCGGTTCGTAGCCCGGCTGAGCGTGCAGCGAGTAGCGCAGCAGCAGCTGATGGATGATCGCCTTGACCTCCATGCTGCCGAAGTGCATCCCGATGCACTTGTGGACGTTGCCGCCGAAGGGCACCCAGGCGTACTTGTGGCTCTGGTCCTCGGCGCGCTCAGGCGTGAAGCGCTCGGGATCGAAGGTGTCCGGGATCTCGCCACCACGGCTCCATGCGCTGGGTTTGGAAGATCCCGAGCATGATCGTCGTGCCGGCAGGGATGTAGTGACCGTCGATGGCGGTGTCGACGAGCGCCTGGCGGGCGAGCATGCCGACCGGGGCGTTGATGCGCAGCGTCTCCTTGAACACGAGGTCCATCGCGGGGAGCGCGTCGAGGTCGTCGAAGCTGATCGCGTCCTTGCCGAGGGCGAGACACTCGGACCGTACGCGCTCCTGCCAGTCGGGATGGCGCGCCAGGTACCAGCCCATCATCGCCGCGGTGATGGTGCTCGTGTCGTGCGCGGCCATCATCGTGAAGATCATGTGGTTGACGACGTCGTCGTCGGAGAACCGCTCCCCGTCGTCGCTCTCCGCGTGGCAGAGAACGCTGAACAGGTCCTCGCCGGTCCCGGCTCGTTTGGCCGGGATCTGCCGGCGGAAGTAATCCTCGAGCCACCGACGGCTGCGCAGCCCGCGACCCCAGCGCCCGACCGGCACGTCGGCGCGGATGATCCCCTGCCCGCCGACGACGACGTCGACGAACGCACGATTGATCCGGTCGGCCTCCGGACCGAGCCGGTGGCCCATGAACACCTCGGTGGCGATATCCAGCGTCAGCTGCTTGGCGGCGCGATAGAGCCGGATCTGACCGGGCCGCCAGCCGTCGATTCCCCGCGCGATCGCCGGGTTCATCGTGTCGAGGTACGCGATCAGCCGCTCGCGCTTGAACGCGTTCTGCATGATCCGGCGGTGGTGGTGGTGCTCCTCGAAGTCCATCAGCATCACGCCGCGATGGAAGAACGGCCCGATGAAGAAGTTCCACCCCTCCTCGTTGGAGAACGCGCGATCGCGGTTGGCGAGCACCGTGCCGATGCCCTCGGGACCGAGCACGCGGACGACGCGCCCGCCCGGCCCTCCACCCCACGCGACCGTGCCGTAGAGCTCGTAGCCGGTCCGCGCCTGACCGATCGGATCCGTCAAAAAGCCGAACACCTGCCCGACGACCGGCAACCCGGGCTCGCCCATCACCGGCTTCAGACCGCTCCCCGGCGGCGGCGCGGCCAATGGCTGCGGGCCCGGTGTCGGCAGCGACTCGATCACGCCTCCGACGGCGTTGCGCGCGCGCAAGACCAGCGTTGCCGCGTCGGCCTCGCGCAGCCCCGCGGCGACGGAGGCGGTTCGGGACTTTGAGGCGGCGATGACGTTCACAGCGTCGGCTCCCAAGCTCGGCCCGCGCGCGGGCGGGTGCGGAGGACAGTCGTCACGAACCCTACGACAAACGCGGACCGACATCGGCCTCTCGGTCGGCGGTGCGATCATCGGGGAATGACGTCGTGGCAGGATGTCGAGCAGGCAGAGCCGGAGTTCGCGCAGCGCGTGCGCGATCTCTTTGACGCTCACCGACACAAGACCATTGCCACCCTGCGAGCGGACGGATCGCCGCGGATCTCCGGGATCGAAGCGACCTTCGAGGACGGCGAGCTCACCTTCGGCTCGATGCCGAACGCGCGCAAGGGCGCGGACCTCCGTCGGGATCCGCGGTTCGCCTTGCACAGCGCCACGGTCGACCCCATCGAAGGCTCCGAGGCGCAATGGCCGGGCGAGGCGAAGATCTCCGGACGGGCGATCGCTGCCGGGCCGATCACCGACGGATCGGACGGCGACCGCTTCCACGCCGACATCGCCACGGTCGTGCACACCCACCTCAACGAGGAGGCGACGCTGCTCGTCGTCGAGTGGTGGACGCCGGCGCAGGGGCTACGAAGGATCGAGCGGAAGTGACGTCCGACACCTGAACATGGTGGTGGTGGTCACAGGTTCACCAGACTTCTTGTCTCCTCGACGCAGAAGGCGCAGCCTTCAGAGCATGAACAAGACATCGTTTCTGGGCGACAAGCCCGTCAACCGCATCGGCTTCGGCGCGATGCAGCTCGCCGGCCCCGGCGTGTTCGGACCGCCACGCGATCCCGAAGGTGCCCGCGCCGTCCTGCGCCGCGCGGTCGAGCTCGGCGTCGACCACATTGACACCTCCCAGTACTACGGTCCCGACGTCGTCAACGAGCTGATCCGCGAGGCCCTGTACCCGTACCCGGAGTCCCTGAAGCTCGTCACCAAGGTCGGCGGCCGCCGCGATGATGTCGGGGGATGGCACCCGGCGCTGTCGCCGGCTGAGCTCCGCGCCGGCGTCGAGGACAACCTGCGCACGCTGCGGCGCGAGCGAATGGATCTCGTCAACCTGCGCCTGTTCGACGAGCACGACTCCGACGGTCAACTGGCTGAGCAGCTGGGCGCCCTGGAGGATCTCCGAACGGAGGGCAAGCTCGACCTGATCGGGATCTCCAACGCCTCTGCGGATACCGTCCGTCGGGCGCTCGAGCTCGTGGACGTCGCCTGCGTGCAGAACGCCTACAGCGTCGTCAACCGCGCCGAGGAGGATGAGCTCGCACTGTGCGAGGAGCGCGAGCTCGCGTTCGTGCCGTTCTTCCCGCTCGGGTCAGCGTTTGCCGGCGGCCCCACGCAACTGGCGGCCGACCCGGCGATCGCCGAGGTGGCGGCACGGCGCGGAGCCACGCCCTCACAGATCGCGCTCGCTTGGCTCCTGCACCATTCAGCCCGGATCCTGCTCATCCCCGGGACGAGCTCGGTCCGCCACCTGGAGGAGAACATCGCCGCGGGCGAGATCGAGCTCGACGATGAGGATCTCCAGCGGCTCGAGGATGCCGTCCAGCTCGGCGAGCCGACGCCCGCCGCCGAGCACTACGACGGCGAGCGTCGCGAGCGCAGCGCGGGTCGCTGCGTCTGCGGGCGCGTAGACGGTCAGCCGGAGGTCGGGTGCGCCCGTCGGCACCGTCTGCGCGTGGTGCAGGCGCAGCGTTCCCAGGGTCGGATGCTCGATCGTCTTCGTGCCGCGCTGGGTGTCGGTGACCTCATGCTCGCCCCACCACTGCGCAAACCACGGACTGTTCTCGCTCAACTCCGCGATGAATTCCTCGTACGCCGGCTCGCCGGCGTGCCTCGCGTATTCGCTGCGAAACCGGGCCACCATGTTGCGGGCGGTGCTCTGTCGCCCGGGGTTGAACCGCGCCACTCCGGGATCGACCAACAGCATCCACAGCAGCGAGCGGCGCTCCAAAGGCAGGTGATCCGGCGAGCCGAACAGCGCCGAGGCCGCCTGATTCCAGGCCAAGATTTGCGTCATCGGTCCGAGCAGATACGCCGGTGCCGGGTGCAGCCCCTCCACCAAGGATGCGAGCAGCGCCCGCCCGTCGTCGGCATCCTCCCCGGGAGGACTCTCCGAGTCGTCGGGCAGCGGCAGCTCCGTGCGCGCCAGCGCAAACAGCGTCGCCCGCTCGGCGGCGTCCAATCGCAGCGCACGCGCCAGGGCGTCGAGCACGTCGGGCGAGGGATGGATGTCGCGCCCCTGCTCAAGCCACGTGTACCAGGACACCCCAACGCCGGCGAGGGCGGCGAGCTCCTCGCGCCTCAGTCCCGGCGTTCGGCGACGGGCGCCGTCGTCGGGCAAACCCACGTCCGACGGCGACAGTCGCGCACGCCGAGAGCGCAGGAACGCGCGGAGCTCATCACGCCGGGAAGGTGAAGAGGCAACGGCCATCGCGACAACCGATGACGGTAGCGAACCGTCAAAAGCCCGCGCCGTACGGCGGGATGTTGCGGATGGCTCTGTCATACGCTCGAGTCTAGGACCCGGAATCAGAGCCACGCGGCTCTCGCCATACTGCGGTCAATGCAGAGGAGCTGGGGTGCGCGTGTGCTGCTCGTGGTCGCGGCATTTGGCTTGGCATCCGTGTCGGCGACGGCCGCAGCGAGGCCGACGCCACTGGCGGTTGTGCGCCAGTACGTTCGGGCGCTCGCCACTCACGATGCCGGCCGCGTCTGCCAAGCGTTTAGTCCGGCACTGATCGCGTTCAACGTGCGCTGGGAGACGGGGAGCACAAGGATGGCGGTGAGCTGCAGGACGGCTACGGTGTCGACATCAACGGGACGGGCGGTCTGAGCGTGCGACTGCACGACACTCGCGATTCCTATCGCTCGGCGGGATCACTGTGCCCGACGGGATTCGGGCTCAGCGGCAATCAGCTCACGTTCGTCGTCTCCCCGCCGGACGACCTTTTCCACCTCAACGCGGCCACCGAGGCCGACGTCAGCACGTTCAGTCTGCAACCCGGAGAGCCGCTGCTGCAGCACCCGCTCGACGCGCAGGACAGCGTGCCCGACCTCCTCGGTCTGGCCCTCCCGCCGCCCGACGCTCGCCGCCTACCTCGTTGCGCCCCGCTTCAGCCGGCCGTGAGGTCACGCGTCGTCACGACGGTCGCAAATTCGCCGTCGAGATTCGCCCGCAGTGGCTTCTCGCGGCGTCCGGAGGCCGCGGCTACCTTAAGGCCATGACCGAGACGTTCGCCTCGGACCGGCGAGCACGCTGCTTTCACGGGTGATCGCGCGTGGAGTTCAGCCCCGAACTGCGCAGCGACGTCCTGGCCGGAGACATCACGCTCTCGATCCGACTGTGGAAGCGACCACGCGTCAAGGCAGGGTGGCCGCTACCAGGTCGGGCTCGGCGAGATCGAGATCGACGCGATCGAGCTCGTCCCGTTCGCGGCTCTCACCGAAGCGGACGTCCGGCGCGCCGGCGAGCCCGACCGCGAGACGTTGCGCCGGCGCGCCGCGCACGCGGGGCCGATCGATCAGAACACGCTCGTCTATCGAGTTGAATTCCACGCCGTGAGCCCCGGGGGCTAGCGTCCCGCGGCGGCGAGTTCCACCAACTGGCGCAGTCCATCCTCGATTCCCGCGCTCAGGACGTCGATGTCCGGTGCGGTGTCGTAGTCGCCGCTGATCCCGAAACTGAGCGCGCCGTCGTAGGAGAAGATCGCCACCGCGAGGCGGACACTTGCGAACAGAGGGATGTACGGAAATGACTCGAGCATCCGCCGACCCGCGAGATACAGCGGAGACTGCGGCCCGGGGACATTGGTGGTTCCCGTATTCAGGCTCCGCTGGGGCAGCCGGCTCGCCAGTCGCGCGCCGAGCGCCAGCAGCATCGGCGGCGCGAAGCCGGACAGAGACGTCAGGACCTCGCCCGCAACCGCCTGCTTTGACTCCTTGAGGTCCGCCATCTGCACGCGGATCGATTCGAGCCTCTGCGGGGATCCTCAATCGCGACCGGAAGCTCGGCGAACATCGCCGAACGCGGTTGTTGTAGCTCCCGCGCTCGCCGGGGCGACGCCCGACAGCGTGCGCAGCACCCGATGATCGATTCACCGCGCGCCAGCAGCAGTTCACGGAATCCTTGAGTGATTGCAGCAAGCACGACGTCGTTGACAGTGCCGCCCAGCGCGGCTCGGACCCGTTGCACGTCGGAGAGCTGCCCTCTGGCCCACCCCCAGCGACGGTGGGGTCCCAGCGGACCGTTCAGTGAGGATCCCTGTGGACGCGCGATGCCCGCAAAACCGACCATCCCGCGCGCCGTGTCCTCGAGCAGGCTCGTCAGCTGGCGCGGGGAGCGCAGCGAGCCGAGCAGCCGCTCGGTCGCCGCGACAGGGCTCGTTGCCTGTTCTGCGATCGCGTCAGCCAACAGCGACTCTATCCGCCGGGCTTCGCCGGTCGAGTCCGCAGAGCGGCGTCAGAACGTGTTGAAGCAGCCGTAGATCGTGGCCAACGGGTTGACGACGAGGTGGCGGTGCGCGTCCCGCATCAGCAGGTTTCCGACCGACGTCGGTGGTGCCTCTGCCTTGTAGCAACCGTTGGATTTGACACCGATGTCGTACGTGACCGGTGTTCCCCAGAACGGCACGGCGCCGGGCTGTGCGATCAGCGGGTCGACGGTGCAGAACCAGTCGTCGCCGGGCCCGCGGCTGGTGCCTGAGCGACGCCCGCAGTGCGCAAGGACCGTGAGGTTGGCGCTCGTTTCACCGGTGCGCCCGGCCACCCGTTGCTGGAGCAACGTGAGGTTGCTGAAGGTCGAGGCGATGCTGTGGGTCACGCGTGCGGCCGTAACCCCGGTCGGACCCCAGCTGGTGGCGACTGCGAGCAGCGCGATCAGGGCGATCGAGGCGAGCACCGCGCGCAGCGGTGTTCCCCATCCCGACCGGTGCCCACTCGGCGTGCCGGCGAAATCACGCCGCCGAAGGACCGCCCATGCGGCGCTCAGACACGCCGCGATCCAGGCGACGCTGACGATGCTCGCGAGCACCAGTTGCGCGTAGTACGGATGCGCGGTGAACAGTCCGTGCCAGCCGTCGAATGCGGAGGCGAGCAGCAGCCCGTGGACCCAGGTCCCGGTGCCGACGAGCGCCAGCAACTGCATCACGAGCGCCGCCACGATGGTTCCGAGCACGCCGACGATCCCGTTGCGCGAAGCGACCGAGAGGAGGATCGCGAGGCTCGTGAAGCCGAGCATCGGCAGCACGCTGATCAGCCAGCTCGCGAGCACCAGCGCGACGCTGCGGCCCGGCGCCAGGAGCGCGCCGCTCAGGCCGACGAGCGACTGATCGCCGACGAACAGTAGGCCGGCGACGAGGCTCGAGGCGGCGAGCAGCACGATCAGTCCCGCCGCGAACGTCACTGCCGCGAGCACCTTTCCGAGGAACAGGTCCTCGCGCCGGCACGAGCGGGTGAGGACCGTCTTCCACGTGCCGTAGCGGTCCTCGGAGGAGAAGATGTCGCCGGCGAGCACTCCCGCCAGCACCGGAAACCCCCACGAGCCGGCGAACGCGAGCACGACGAGCGGGATCGCGAACCCCGACGAATGCACCCACACGCCGAAGATGGTGTCCGCCGGGGAGCCGGTCTGCGAGTTCAGGATCACCGTGAACGCGAACGGTCCGAGAACGCACAGCAGTGCCAGCGCTCGGCAGGGCAGTTGGGTCGCCAGCTTGCGCCGTTCGGTTCGGTAGGCGTTCCCGACGCCCGTCCGCACTCGTGCACCGGCGGCGGGCGCGAGCGCAGATGGTGCGAGCGCGAGCTGTTCCCCAGC
>CAWEYQ010000046.1:0-42489 GCA_963813265.1 uncultured Solirubrobacterales bacterium
ACGCTAGACGGAAGTTTTCGCTGTTGAAACGTTGAATCCCGCGTGGTGGTGCGGGATTCGGGTGGTCTGGGGTGGTTTGGCTTTGGCTACTCGTGGAGTTTGATGTCGAGCAGTTCGAGGGTGTGGGCTTGTAGCGGGGTGGGTGTGGTGAGGCGGGTGAAGGTGTGCTCGGCGGTCGCGATCCGGATGGTGTTGCGGCTGATGGTGCCGAGGTCTGAGAGAAGGTCGGTGAGGGTGTGGGCGGGGTGGCCGGTCGGGGTGGTGGTGCTGCCGGCCTTCGCTCGGGCTGATCGGGAGCGGGTCGCTGGTTTGATGGGGTCGGTGGGGGCGAGCGGCGTTTCGTCTGTGAACAGCAGTTCGGGGAGGCGCGCTTGGAGTTCGAAGGAGAGGTAGTAGGCGAGCATGCAGAGGAAGATGTGCGCGCGGACGCGGGTCTCGAGGTGGTGGTGGATCGGGCGGATCTCGATCGTGTCTTTCATCGTTCCGAACGCGCGCTCGGCCATCTTCAGCTGCTTGTAGGCGCGAACCGCCGCTGGCGCGCCGAGCGTCTGTGTGGGGAGGGTGGTGCGGATCGCGTAGAGGCCGTCCAGTGCGGCCTCGGTGTTGATCTGCTCGGTGTTGCGCTCGTAGGCGAACGCGCCGTCGGTGATGGTCAGGGTGAAGTGCTTGGCGACCTTGTACTTGTTTGAGACCTTGCCGGCGCGCTCGCCGATCTGACCGGCCGGCGCGTCGCGCAAGCGGCCGCGGGGACCCTCGACGCTGGCCTTGACCTTGGCCAGCTCCGCTTCGGTCGCGGCCAACAGTTCTGCGCGTTTGCGCTCGCGCTCGGCGGCGACGGCCGGGTTGCGGCACACCACGAGCCGCTCGCCTTCGAACAGCGGCGAGGTGATCTCCGCGAGGTTGACCTCGTCGAACAGCGACAGTTGCAGATCGCCTGAGTTCACGAGCGAGCGGATCTGCACACTCTTCAGCGCGCTGATGAAGTCCACACCCTGCTCCTTGAACGCGCTCGCGTGGGCTTGGGTGATCATCCCGCGGTCACCGACGAACACGACCTGCTCGATCCCGAAGTCCTGATGGATCATCCGCACGGTGTCCGCGACGGTCTCGGAATCGGTCGTGCGGCCTTCGTGCACGCGCACAGCGACGGGGCGGCCCTCCGGGCTGCAGATCAGCCCGTAGTTGACCTGCAGCTTGCCCTTCACACCATCGCGCGAGTAGCCCAATGTCGCCAGCGGACAGCAGCGACCCTCCATGTAGCTGGAGGACAGGTCGTAGAGCACGAACGCGTTGGCGTTCGGGTCGCCGGGGAGGTGGCGGCGCGCGAGCGTGCCGCTCGATCCGCGGCTGGCGCTCTGACAACCAGTCCATCGCCTGAAGCAACTCGGCCTCCTTGACCTCGCCGAGCGACAGCTCATCGCCCAGCGTCGTCTGCGCAAAGCGCCTCGTCGCGGACAGCTTCGAGCCTGGGGCGATCAGTCGCTGGACGATCATCGCGACGACCAGATCCCGTTCACGGCAGCGGTCGCGGGCGAGCAGCCGCTCCAGGTCGAGGTCGCGCAGCACTCCGAGCACCGCGGCGACGTGACCGTGCGGCAGCGACCGCTCGATCGCGAAGTCCTCGTCGAGGTCGACCAGGCGCCGGCCGGCGAGCATCGCGCGGATCACATCGATGATCTCCGGCGGGAGGTGCGAGAGGTTCCCGAGGTTCTCATGACGGACCTTCCCGCCCTCGCGGTAGGAACGGCGCAACAGCTGCGACGTGTACACCGCCCCATCCTTCCCCTTCGTCTTGATTGTGGCTACGTGAGCCGAACCACCACGCTTCGCCATACCAACAACATAAACACTGGTCCGGACAGACACCAGTCATAACTTTGGCTACACCCCACCAACAAAAGAAAGGCCCGACCCCCACCAACACTGGGGATCGGGCCTCAAACCCTCAAAAACTTCCGGCTAGTATGTTCGGACCTGGCAAGCGGTGAGCGGCCGAGGCCGACACCCAAGACGAAATGGTCCCGATGTGGTTGTTGCCCTACCGCGGGCCTCACTCGGCGGCTCGCGCGGTGCTCTCGTGGTTGCCGAGGATCCGTGGCCGTCGATCAGCTGAACCGGACAGCGCACGCGCTGGAGCGGCTCGTCCGACAACGGCCGTCGGCGGGCGGCTACCTCGCAGCGCTCGACCAACCGCAGCTGGCCGACGACGCTCGGCGCGAGGAGCGATGCCGATCACGCTGCCCGCGCGCCGGATCGCCCACGCGCATAACTGTTGCGGCCCCGCGCTCACCGGTGGCCTGCTCGGCTTCGACTCCGAGGGGCGGGGCGGCACTTGGTACTCCGGCCGGTCTCAGCCGCCAGCGCAGATCGTCTACCCGGTCAGACGCGGCCGGGTCAGCGCCCGCGACGTGCAGACGTGGCTGAACGAGCGGGAAGAGGGTCGGCCCGTGGGGAACAATGGAACGAGAAGGGCCGCTAAGCCCCCCGGCTAGGCAGCTGGGGGTGCGAAACATGCCGGTGGTGCAGCGGCCAGCCGTGCGTTTCGGCTGCTTAGCTGTACTTTCCGACCCGTCAAGGGGCCTTGCTGTGCGGCTCGCTTCGCCCGGTCCGGCCCGGTCGGGTTTGCCCTTGACTGGTTCGCTGCGCGTCGCCGATGGGCGGTGATGGTCGCCGCGGGGCGACGACGTGCGGCCACCGCGCCCGAGCGGCTGGCGGTCGCCGTGCGCCTTCCCGAAGGTCCCGCAGCGCGGGCAAAGTCCCTGCTCAGCGCAGAAACGACGCGGTTGGTGAACCGCTGGCCATTTGCCGCCGTCTCGGGGTTGAAGCTGCCGTCGTCATCCAAGGTAATGCTCGGCGTCCAACCTTGGGGGGTTGCGCGAGATCATCGAGGAGCGTCCATGTTCGTGCCGGGCTCCGCGCCGACCTGACGATCCTCGCCACTCGCGTGCGCCCGGGCTATAACCGAATGTTGTGGACGGCGTTGAGGAGAAAGGCGGCGTACCTTCCCGGTTGATTCAAGACCGACCGCCGGAAGGCGGAGAAGGAAGGCACGCCATGACGAATGTTCGCACGCTCCCCGTCGGGGAGGACAACGAGGAGATCACGCTCGCGCTGGACGAGCTGGCGAGGGAGGGCGCCAGGCGGATGATCGCCGCGGCGCTGCGGGCGGAGGCCGACGAGTACGTCGCTCGCTACGAGGAGGAGGTCGACGAGGACGGGCATCGACTGGTGGTCCGCAACGGTCGCGCGCGGGAGCGGAAGGTGACGATCGGGTGCTGGCACGATCCCGGTCCGCGCGCCCAGGGTCAACGACAAGCGCGTCGAGGAGGAGACCGGCGAGCGCAAGCGGTTCTCCTCGCGGATCCTGCCGGCGTACGCGCGCCGGTCGCCGAAGGTCGGCGAGGTGATCCCGATCCTGTACCTCCGCGGGCCTGTCGACCGGCGACTTCCGCCCGGCGCTCGAAGGGCTTGCTCGGTGAGGATGCCGCCGGCCTGTCGGCGACGACGGTGAGTCGGCTGTGCAAGGAGTGGGAGGCCCATCACGACCGGTTTCGCCAGCGGCTTTTGTCCTTCACCCGCTACGCGTACCTGTTCATGGACGGGATCCACGTCCAGGTCCGGCTGGGCGAGGACCCGAAGGTGTGCCTGCTGATCGTGATCGGCGTGCGCGAGGACGGCGTCAAGGAGCTGCTCGCCGTCGAGGACGGGTACCGCGAGTCGACCGAGAGCTGGGCCGGCGTGTTCCGCGATCTCAAGCGCCGCGGCCTGAACGAGCCCAAGCTCGTCGTCGGCGACGGCGCGCTGGGCGCGTGGGCCGCGCTGCGTGACGTGTTCCCCGGCGCGGGCGAGCAGCGCTGCTGGTTCCACGCCGCCGGCAACGTGCTCGACTGCCTGCCCAAGCGGCTGCAGCCGCGGGCGAAGGGGCTGCTGAACGAGATCATCGAGGCCCCGACCCGCAAGGACGCCGGCCGCGCGCTCGAGGTGTTCCGCGAGGAGTACGGCGCCAAGTACCCCAAGGCGCTGGCCAAGCTCGATCGCGACTGGAAGCCGCTGACCGCGTTCTACGACTACCCCGCCGAGCACTGGCGGCACCTGAGGACCACGAATCCGATCGAGAGCAGCTTCGCCACCGTCCGGCTCCGGACCCGGGTCACCAAGGGCGCCGGCTCCAAGAGCGCCGCGCTGGCGATGGCCTACAAGCTGCTCGAATCAGCGCAAGAACGCTGGCGACGGTTCAACGGCCACGAGCTCGTCGCCGACGTGCTCGCTGGCGTGCAGTTCAAGGACGGCATCAAGGTCACAGACGACAACAACCACGACGAGATGACAGACGAGAGGGTCGCCGCCTGATCATTCTTTCATTGCCAAATACACAACATTTGACAATAAGGGTCCTCCATCTCAGTGCAGTAAGTCCGGCCTCAGCGGGTGTCGATGGGGCGATAGCTGTGCCGCCATGGGCGATCGATGGGGTCGCCGTCCAGGCTGGCGGGGCGGACGCGCTTGTGAGGAGGCGGGGGCTGCAGGTTCCGGCGCCCAGCGCCGGCGTTGACCACGAGGGAGCGATAGGTGCGAGGAGGAGCCTGCACGGCCTGTTGGAGCAGGCGGTAGAAGAGCATGCCTCTCGCGCGCGAGCGTCGGCGGTTGAAGCGGAACGTGAACTCGTCCAGGTACGCCTGCATGTGCCCGGGCTTGACGCCGCCCTGGTGGGTGCCGAGCAGCCAGCGCTGCGCCAGCGATGCCACCCGGTGCACGCCCGGGAGGAGCTCGTGCGCCTGCTGGCCGGACGGACCGATCGGCTCGGGCTGATGCGTGTAGTCCTCGCCGCACGCCGGCCGGTAGCTCGCAAGCCCATCCGTGATCACGATCGAGCCAGGCTCCACGTGGTCGAGCATGAACGCTCGCAGGGTCGGGCCCGCGACATCGGGGATCACCTGCAGCCGACAGCGGCCAAGCCCGCGACCGTCCTGCTCGACAGCCACCTCGACCATCACCTTCCCCTGAGCGCCACGCCCACGCACCCCAGGCTCGGGCCCGCCGAGGAACGTCTCGTCGACCTCCACGAAGCCGCTCAACCGCTCGCGACCGGGACGCACCATCGCGGTGCGGTAGCGGTGCAGCATCGCCCACGCCGTCTGCTCGGAGCCGATCCCGAGCGTCCGCTTGAGCCCAAGCGCCGAGATCCCGTGCTTCTGGCTGATCATCTGCCACGCCGCGGCGAACCAGATCGTCACCGGCGTCCGTGTGCCGTGGAAGATCGTGCCGGCGGTCGCCGAAACGCGGCGACCGCAGACGCCGCATGACCACCGACCGTCCGGGAGCTTCCACGCCTTCGTCGCGCGGCACACCGGGCACAAGAACCCGTCCGGCCAGCGCAGCCAGTCCAGATAGTCCAGGCACGCCGCGTCGGTCGGGAACCACACCCTCACGTCAGCGTACGAGCCCGGATAGTCGACCCCTGCCCGAGGCGATCCCCGCGACACTCCACCAATCTACTGCACTGAGATGGAGGACCCTTTTTGACAATTGCCCACTGCGGGCCGGTGGAGGGTTCATGAGCGAATCGCGAGGTTTTGCGCTACAACAGGGTGGCGGCACCGGATGGCGCCGCCGGGGCTATTGATGTCAGCACCATCGGGGCAGATCGACGATCTACTGGCGGCCGCGATCGCGCATGGGCCGTGCGGCTTCCTCGTGCTCGATGACGACGGGCGCGTGCTTCGCGCCAACCGTGCGGCATGCGATCTGCTTCGCCGCGCCGAGACGAGACTGCTGGGGAGATCGGTGTGCGACCTGATCGATCCCACCGATCGCGGACCGATCGAGGTTCAGCTCGAGCTGCTGATCTCCGGCGCGATCGACCGCGTCCGCCACGAACTCCGGCTCGCCGATGGCGCGAGCGAGACGTGGGTCGAGCTCGCGGTGCGGCGCACCGTGCTCGACTTTCCGCGCCGGTCGGTACTTGGTGGCGAGCGTCGAGGACGTCAGCGATCGCGCGCGTCGCGACAGAGAGCTTCGGCGACTCGCCGACACCGATCCGCTCACCGGCCTGTGGAACCGCAGGCGCTTCATCGCCGAACTCGAGCTCCACCTCGCTCGCACCCGCCGATACGGCGCCGCTGGCGCGCTGATGCTGCTCGACATCGACGAAATGAAGCAAATCAACGACGCACACGGCCATGGCGCGGGTGATGCGGCGATCACCGCGATCGCCGCCATGCTGCGCTCGCGCGTGCGAGCGAGCGACGTGATCGCTCGGATCGGTGGCGACGAGTTCGCCGTGCTGCTGCCTGCGGCCACCGAGCCCGACGCGGCGTCATTCTGCACAGCGATCCTCGGTGCGGTGAGAACCGCGCCGACAGCCGTCCCTCGAGTGCTGCCGACGCTCAGCGTCGGCATCGCGATCGTGACGACCAGCGACGTCGACCCCGCCGGGATCCTCGAGCGGGCAGACCAGGCGATGTACCAAGCCAAACGCTCCGGCGCCACCGGCGTTTCGGTCAGCCACGGCGCCGACTCACAGCCCGAAAACAGACTGCGCAGAGCTCCTCCGGCAATCGAGCAGCACAGGGAGATCAGCCTTCGCACACTGCTGCAGACGCTCGCTGACCTCGGTGACGCGAGCACAGACCTGATCGCCTGGGAACTCGACGTCGACGAGCCCGCCCTCAGCAGCGCCTGGTCCGCCGCCGTCCGGGAGGGCCTGCTCGACTGCGTCCGCTACGACAAGCTCGATCAACACTGGCTCTACACGCTCACAACCGCCGGACACGACCGGCTGCGCGACCTACTCTCGGACGGAGGCCCCGACCGACCCGCTCCCTCCCCACCGCCAAAGCGGCTCTGAGCGCCGGCGCCAACTCGACCACCGCCAGCACGCACGTGTCCGATCCCCGGCGTGCCGCGCTAGACGACCTTCTAACGCTGGCCAGTCGCACGTTTTGGCGCGTCCCCCAACGACAGGCGCGCGAGTCGCGTGCGGCGCCCTTGAGGCTCGGCTGCTCTGGCAATGGCGAAGCAGGCACAAAGCAACGCGCCTGCTCCGGACGAGAACGAGCGGTCGCGTCGTGCGTGGCGGGCTGCTGCATCGACCCGGCGGTCCGCAAGTCGATGACCCTCGACGCAGGCGCCGCGCAGGCCGCAGCGCTCCTCGGCGAGGCGAAGCAGCGGCGGCACTGGAGGCTGCGACGTGCTTGCTCAGACGAGCGTGGCCGGGTCTGAGCAAGCGGGCAGGCCGCGCGGCGGCCCATCGAAGCAACCATTAGCGGACTGGATGCCGCGCTGGTGCTCACGCCCAGAATGAGCAGCGGGGTCAGCACGGGGAGGTTGCCCGGATCGTCGTGGAACTTCGGTGACGATCCTCACGGGGTTGATGGTCAGACGGTAACGGGCTGGCGAGTCTCCTGGCGGTCGCGGTTCTGCTCGGCAACGAGGAGGGCGTGTCGCTCGATCGCGATCACGAGCTTGGCGAGGTCGCGGTAGCCGATCCGTCGGAACTGCTGCTCGGCGACGAGCATCCCGGCGGCGGTCCAGCGCTTGCGCATGTCACCGTCCCGCCAGCGCTTGACGTTGCGCTGCGTGTAGCGGACGATCTCGATCATGCTCTCGCACGGGTTCCACGAGCCGACCCGGATGGCGGATGACGAGGCATGACTTGACTGTCGAGTTGCACGACGATCAGGCGCGCGTGATCGAGTCGCGGTAGCCATCCCAAGCCGTCAACCAAGTGCTGCTTCGATCGACGTGGGGCAGCGACCTGCCCCCATCAGTGCAAACGCTCGCGTCGCTGTGGGTCTGGTTCGCAGGGCTCGGGTACGGCGATGTCGTGATGCGACGCACCACTCGCCGCTGAGGCCCCCGGTCGTCGTGAAACTCGCGCACTCGATGGGCAAGATCGAGATTCGCAACGCGGCCGATTGTCTCGGAGCTGAGACCAGTGACGTCGACGCCGACGCGAACCGGATGGAAACACTGCCGGACGCGCCGGAAACGTGACGCCGCAGCTCGCGCCACCGTGGTCGGTAGTGGCGAGCGCGCTGAAGCAGCGGCCGCCTTTACCGTTCCGCCCTCACGCCCTAATGCTCCCAGGCGTGCCGCCTGCCCCTGATGAAGGCAACACGGTGATCTCGGGATCTGACTTTCCCGACTAGCGACCAGGCCGGGGTCCGCGAACCACGTAGTCCACTACCAGACAGCAGCTCAGATGCCGATCAAGGGGGCAACCGAGTCGCGGGTCGGGATGAGGGGTTGTCGGGACGCGGGCCACGACGGAGAATGAGGCGCTTGAGCCGGTTCCCGGATCCGCATTCGCTCACGCGAGATGAACTGACATCGCTCTTGAGGGAGCTCACCAGCAGGGAGCAGGCAGTGTCGGACGAGCGTCAGACGCTGCAACGCTTTCGGGATGCGGCGGTGGGCAGCTGAGCAACTCCCGGTGGTCGAGCGGAGTGCGTCCCCTGAATGAGCCCGACGGTATTTCGCGATGGTCCGTTTCGGTTCTTCTTCTTACGCGAGGAAGCGCGGCTACACATTCACGTCCAATCCCCTGAGGGCGAGGCGAAGTTCTGGATCGAGCCGAAGATCGAGTTGGCGCGCAACCACCAGCTGAGCGCTCAGGACTTGAGCCGCGTTCTACAGTTGGTCGCGGATCACGAACAGGAGATTCGAGATGCCTGGCGCCGCCACTTCGGAAGTTGAGATCACGAACATCTCTCGGCACGGCTTCTGGCTGCTGCTCGACGGCCGCGAACTGTTCGTGCCATTCGAGGAGTTCCCGTGGTTCAAGCGCGCCACGGTCGAAGCGATCCTCCACGTTGAGCGACCCGCGCCAGGGCATCTGCACTGGCCCGCCCTCGATGTCGATCTCGCTGTCGACTCGATCGAGCACCCCGAGCGCTACCCGCTCAAGTCGAGCCTCTGACCTACCGGTCCGGCCCCGGCCCGGCGGTGCAGCGATCGCCACCCCGCTTGCCGCGGACTGACTACCAGAGCGCCCGTTTTCCCACACAGCTTGCCGCAGCACAGGCACTCGGAGAGACTCCCTGCAAATCGGCTACTTCGAGGGTGGCTCGCCTGGGTCTCGAAAACCGGTATGGGCGGTTTCGTCCATCGAGGGTTCGAATCCCTCCCTCTCCGCTGAAATAGGACATTCCTCAGCACGAGCCGCGGAATCCGGTCGTTCGCGAGCCGGTGCATGGAGGCTCCGAGCTGGGTCAACGCAGGCCAGCATAGGCCCCTCTGCACGGCTCGCCGTTCCCCCAGCCGTTCCCCCCAGATTGTCCTTTGGGGACTCAACTGCAGCGGGTCGTGCTCTGCGCGCTTCGGCAGCGAGGGACGCATGAGCGATCGAGCTTCGTGGCCTGAGGCGTGGTGTCCGACTTGCCGGGTTGCTCCGGGCGCGCGGTGCCGGAATCCAAACGCGCAGGGCCGACGTGAGCCTCTATCCGGCGAGTCCGTCTGGCAGGAGCTCGAGGCGCGCGAAAGGTTCCTGACCGACGCGCTCGAGCCGCTGATCAGCGAATACGACGACATCATCATCGACACGCCTCCAAACCTCGGGCTGCTCACCGTCAACGCGCTGGTCGTCGCCGAGCTCGTCGTCGCGCCGGTGCGCGCCGAGGACGACGCGTCACTTCACGGGATCCGCGAGCGGCGCCAGACGCTGCACAAGCTCACCGACCGGCTCAGCGCTCGAGCGCCCGTCCTGATGCCCGTCCTCACCCGCTGGCAACCGCTCCGCATCAGCAGCCGGCTGATCGAGCAGGCACCCGTGGTCGAGAGCCTGCGGCCCGCCGTGCGCGTGCCAGCCCGCCATCACCACACCTGACAGCGCCCCGATCCTCGCCTACGACCTCCTCGCCGAGCGAATCGCGGAGACGATCTCGCGATGACCTCGATCAGACGGCCACTCACGATCGACGACCCGCTCGGGGCGCTGGATGCGTGCCACGTGGCACGCTCGGATACCGGAAGCGCAGCCGGCCGGCTGCGAGACATCCCTGTTGATCAGATCCGCCCAAACCCGGAGCAGCCGAGGCGACGCTTCGACGAGGACTCGTTGCTGGCCCTGGCGGACCCGATCCGGGAGCTCACCTGATTTGACTCGCGGCCATTGGCGCGCCAGCCCACCAGCGGACACAAGGCTCGCCACGGGGTCGCGCCGCGCATGTCAAGAAACCGGCGACAGCATCAACGGAACGCTCCTCACCCAGAGCGATGGCGGGGTGCCCCCCTCAGAATCGCTCGCCCCCTCCGGTGTCGTCGTCGCCGTCCAGCTCCCCAAGCCGCGAGCTGCTGCAGAACATCCTCAGCGTCAATCTGATCTCCGCCTGGGCTGCCATCTTCTTCGCGCCGACGCTCGTCGGCACGATCTACGGCATGAACTTCAGACACATGCCGGAACTCAAGTGGGCCCTCGGGTATCCCTACACGCTCGGTTTGATGGCGGTGATGTGCATCGGCCTGTACGTCATGTTTACGCGCCGCGGCTGGATCTAAGCCCGGCTGAGCGCCACGGTCATCGTCGCGTGAGCGGTGGTGCACGCGCCGATCGCGTGAGTGTCGGCCCACGCAGCGATCCGCCGCGAAGCCTCGGCTGCATCCGTACGAAATCTGTACGTCCCAACGGCCGATCTGTACGTCTCCGCCACACCCGAGACCTAGGCTGAGACAGTCAAATCAAATCGGTGCGAGTGACACAACCCGCGCCCGCAGTAGCGCTCATCAGGAGTGTGTTGAACATGCCAGCAATTGCTGATCCCTACGCATCGCACTACGGCGCCGCCGCTACGAGTGGCGACACGGCCCGCCGGCTCCACGCGCGCCTTCGCGCGACGCTGCGCCGGAGCGAGCTCACCCGCGCGTTGGCCGAAGGCGCCGACCCGGCGGCGAGCCCCGAGCTTGCCCTTCGAGCAGCACAACTGACGAGTGCGCGCAGCCGGCGCACGCTCTCGCGTGCGCTGCGCCGCACGATCGACGAGGCGCACCGACCGCCGCTGGCGCGTGCTCGCGCGGTGATCATCCGGCGTGGTGCGGTTCTTGAGGCCGCAGACGCAATCAGGACGATGATCGCGCGACTCACGAGCCCGCACCCGGTTCAGGCGCAGGGCATGGCCCTGGCCGAACGGATCCTCACGAACGCCGACGGCAGCCCGCTCTACAACCCAGCCGAGCGAGGAACCCTTCAGCGGCAGATCACGGTTGCGACGGCGGCGATGGAGCCGGCTGATCGCTCGCAGTCCCACGAGTTTCTCCTGGCACGATGATGCATCGACGGCACTTTCCCGTCCCGTCAGACAGCCACGCTCTCGGGCAATGGTCCTTGACGCTTCCCCGGTGGGCGACGCCACCATCGTCCGCAGATCAGCGCTCGGCGACGCGCGGCCTTCGAGGCCGCCGTCGCCGGCCGCGCGGTGTCGGACAAGCTGATGTCCGCGACTCGCGCGCCTAGGAGCGGTCACGTGTCCCTCGATGTGATCACCGCACACGACCTTCCTTCCGCCCGGGAATCGGCGGCCGCGGAGTTCAGTGCACGGATCCGCGCTCGTGTCCACCGACGCGTGATCGACCGCGAGATCGCGGGAGGAGCGGTTGTCGATGGCGATCCGGCCCGGGCGCTGCGAGCCCAGCAGCTGACTGGCGTGACGGAGCGACGGTGCGCGGCAACGTCGCTGCGGAACATCCTTGACGCGGCGGACGAACGTCACGCCGATCCCGCCTCGCACGTGAGACTGAACCACGCAGACGTGCTCGCCGCCCGCCACGGGATCGTCGCCCTGATCGAGGTGCTGGGGAGCGAGCAGACGGTCACGGCTCGCGGGGTCGCGCTCGCGCGGCTGCTGGCCGTGGATCGGGACAGCCCGATGCTGTCCGAACGCTCCGGGCGCACCGTGCAGCAAGCAGTGTCCGAGGCGCTCGGCGCGCTGTAGACAGATCGCCACAAGAGGACGGTCCGGTCGCCCTCAGCCTGTCTGGGCCGGTACGATGGGCGCCAGGTGAGCCGGGAAGCCTGGTCGGCGCTGTCAACCCGTGCCTGCGTGTCGCCGACCAACCCTCACCTCCCATGACCTCGCTCGTCGCGCTGCGTTCCGACTGGCGCCGGGAGGCGCTGCGGACGAACCTGTGGCTCGTCCCGACGATCGAAGTCGTCGCCGCGGTGGCGCTGTATTTCGGCACGCACGCGCTCGACAAGACCGCGTTCGACGGCGGCCTGACGCTTCCGTCGTGGATGGTCTTCGGCACCGCCGACGCCGCGCGTCAGATCCTCACGACCCTGGCTGCGGCGGTCATCACCGTGGTCGGCGTGGTGTTCTCGATCACGATCGTGACGCTGACGCTGGCCTCGACCCAGTTCGGGCCTCGGATGCTCCGGAACTTCATTCGGGATCGCGGCACGCAGTTCACGCTCGGCACGTTCGTCGCGACGTTCGTCTACGCGACGCTGGTGCTGATCTCAATCGGGCCGGCTAGCCACGGCAAGAACTTCGTTCCCCACCTCTCGATCACCATCGCGGTCGGACTCGTCACCGTGTGCATGGGCGTGCTCATCTACTTCATCCACCACATCGCGATGTCGATCCAGCTGCCGCACGTGATCGCCAGCATTGCCAAGGACCTCTCCCGCGCAATCGATGCCGAGTCCCGCGACGACGGGACAACGCTGGAAGCAGGACCGTCCGTCGCCGAACTCCTGCGCCGCATGGATGACGCCGGCGGCACCGTGACGGCTCCCACCAGCGGCTACCTCCAGTTCATCCAACACGACACGCTGATCGGACTGGCGGCCGAGAAAGGCGCCGTCATCAGGCTTCTCCACAGACCCGGCCATTTCATGGTCGGCGGCCATCCACTCGCCACCGTCTGGCCACCGGGAGCAAGCGACGGGGTCCGCCGCGCGCTTCGAGTCGCACACATCACCGGCCCGAACCGCACCCTCGCTCAAGATCTCGCATTCGCGGTCGACCAGCTCGTCGAGATCGCGATCAGAGCACTATCACCTGCCGTGAACGACACCTTCACCGCCCTGACGTGCATCGACTGGCTCGGCGAGAGCCTGTGCAAGGTCACTGTCCGCTGGCAACCATTGCGCGTCCTCCGCGACAGCCACGGCTACGTCCGCGTGATCACCGCCCATGTGAGCTACCAACGACTGGTCGAGCGCGCATTCGAAAAAATCAGGCAAGCCAGCCGCGGCATGCCGGCCGTCCAGATCCGTCAACTCGAAGCGCTAACCAAGATCATCGATCACACCACAACAGCGGAGCAGCGCGAGCTCCTCCTCACTCAAGCGGCGATGATCCGGCGGGTGAGCGAGGAATCCGTCCCGGAACCCGCCGACCGCGCCGACGTCCAACGGGAATACCAGCGCGTCCTCAACGCGGCCAAAGACAAGGCCGGCGACGTCACCGGGTCAAACCATCGGCCTCCCCCAGCACCCTCGGAATCGAGTCCCACCAATGAGGAGCAGGCGCACCGGCTCGAAGCGCCATAAGGGCAGCGGAGAGATCGGAGCCTCGACCCTCGCTGCCTCGGCCGACCTCGGAGACGAGCCAGTCGCCGCTGGCGACGCGATAAACGTGAAGGGCGCGCTCGCCCGTTCGCGTCCCAACGATCCACTCGCCAGGGCCCGGCGACTCAACGACGATCCGATCATCATCGCTGGCGCCCTGGCTGGTGCGAGATAGGTCTGACATAACGTTCAGTCCGCCGACCAGGCTTCCCGGCTCACCGGCGAGCCAATGTACCCCAACTCGCCCCTGCTCGTGGTACCTCGACGGTCGATCTAATCGTCAGCCGCTCATGCCGTGGCAACTGGTTGTCGTCCTGAGTAGCCATGATTCCAAATCGCTGCCAGCTGCTGCTTGCCCCCGGGGAAAGCAACAGCCGCCCGCGTTCCTACTGCAGGCTGGGTGAAGGCGAGTGTCTACTGCACGGGTCGCCGGTTGTAGAGGTGTCTGGCCCAGAGGTAGCTGGCGGCGGTGATCGCGAGGGACCATACGATCGCCGTGATGCCGCTGCTGCCGACGTGTTGGTTGGCGAGCAGGCTGCGAACGGTGTTGGTGATCGGGGTGAAGGGCTGGTTCTCGGCGAACCAGCGCAGGCCGGCGGGCATGGAGTGCACAGGCACGAAGCCGCTACCGAAGAAGACGAGGAGGATCAGGAACATGGGCATGTTGCTTGCTGTCTCGACGCTTTTGGCGGCCAGTCCGAAGGCCACGGATAGCCAGATCAGCGCGATCGCGAGCAGCATCAGCAGGCCGAGTGCGGCGAGCCACCTAAGCGGGCTGGCGGCGGAGTCGTAGCCGACGAGCAGCGCGACGGGGATGACGACCGCGAGGCTGATGAGGGTCAGGATCAGGCTGCTGAGGACGTGGCCGGTGAGCACGGCGGGTCGCCAGATGCGCATCGTCTTGAAGCGGGCGATGATGCCCTCGGTCATGTCCTTGGCTACGGAGATGGCGGTGGTATTGGCGGCGCCCACGACCGCGAACAGCAGCATCCCCGGGGTGAGGAAGTTGATGTAGGCGCCACGTCCCCCGCCCGGGGTGATGCCGTTGCCGAGTGTGCCGCCGAAGACGTAGACAAACAGCAGCAGGAATATGACGGGCCCCAGGATCGGGAACAGCGAGAGGCCGGGGTAGCGCTGCAGGTGGCGCAGGTCGCGCCGCAGCATGGTGGTCGAATCGCGTAGGGCGTAGGTGCTGCTCATCGGTAGAGCTCCTGTTCTGTTCTCGATTCCGCGGCGTGCGCCTCTCGGCCTGTGAGCGCGAGGAACACGTCGTCGAGATCGGGGGTGTGAATGGCGAGATCGGCGACGTCGACATCGGCCTCGTCGAGCTCGCGCAGAACACGACGCAGGGTGGTGACGTTGCCGTCGGTGGGGATCTGCAGGCTCGCCGAGTCCTGGTCGGGCAGCGGCATTCCCAACGCGCCGGCGGCCACGAGTTGCGCGGCCGGGTCGGCGAAGTGGAGTTCGATGCGCCCGCCGGGGATTCGCTGCTTGAGCTCCTGCGCGCTGCCCTCGGCGACCAGCCGTCCGCGGTCGAGGATCGCCACCCGATCGGCGAGCTTGTCGGCCTCGTCGAGGTACTGGGTGGTGAGGAACACGGTGGTGCCGTCGTCGACGAGGCTCTCGACGATCTCCCACACCGCGCGACGGCTGCGCGGATCAAGGCCGGTGGTCGGCTCGTCGAGGAAGATGACCTGCGGCGCGCCGATCAACGTCATCGCCAGATCGAGCCGGCGACGCATCCCACCCGAGTACGTCATCGCGATCCGCTCAGCGGCATCGCCCAGCTCGAACCGCTCGAGCAGCTGGTCAATGCGCTCTCGCGCGCTCGCGCGAGCGAGATGGTGCAGGTCCGCGATCAGCGCCAGGTTCTCTCGACCGGTCAGCAGCTCGTCGACGGCCGAGAACTGTCCGGTCACACCGATCACGTCGCGGACCGCGTCGGGCTCGCGCCTGACGTCGTGTCCAGCGACCCGGATCGTTCCGTGATCCGCCTCGAGCAGGGTGGCGAGGATCCGCACCATCGTCGTCTTGCCCGCCCCATTGGGCCCCAACAGCGCGAACACGCTGCCCTGCTCAACGGCGAGCTCGAGTCCGTCGAGAACGACGTTCTCGCCGAAGGACTTGCGCACATCGACGGCGGTGATGGCCGGTGAGGATGGATGTGTCATGGCTTTCTTTCCGTTCGGGATTCTTGATTGACCTGGTTGCTGGGGCATGAAGCTCATGAGGGCAACTCGCCCGAGGCACGGAGGGCTTCACGACGCGCCTGCCACGCCTGTCGAAGCGTTTGGGTGCCGTCGACCAGAAAATCCGCGAAGGCCGCCAGCTCGATCAGCTCCGACCGGCGTTCCGGCGGCGCATCGCTCAGCACCTCGAGGCCCTCCCGAGCCAGATCACCGAGCTCCTGGAACTCCGAAATGTCGAACCCCTGCGCTTCCGCCGAGGCGAAGTCAGTCCGGACGCGGTCCATCCGCTCCCCGGCGGCCCGGGAACGCCGGACCGCGTGGATCCGCTCCAGCACGTCCAGCGCGCCGGTGATCGCGCTGCGGCTCGCCAGCAGCGCCTCGCTCAGCCCGGCAATCGTCTGATCGGGCGGGTCACAGACCAGCAGGTAGCCGAGCACGCGTCCGGCCATCGGCGGAAACGCGTAGCGGCGGGCATAAAAACGGCCCATGTGGTCGGCGAATGTGATTTCCTCATCGCGTGGCATACGCCAGTTATAGCACGTATCACGCAGATAACACAAACCTGTGTTATCTCGAATGTTTGACGCACGCCTCTTGCGCCGCCTGTCGCGGAATCGGCGAGGAGGGAACTGTCGACATCTTCGGAGGCACCGACATCACTGTTCGAACGCCGGCGCATCCGCGCGTCCACGCATCGACACGCGGCTCGGATCGCTGGCGAACCGGGAGGCGCGTGGAGCGGGATTGTCATCCGACGTGCGCGACACGTTGTAAGTGGTCATAGGCACTTATCGAATGTTGCTACTCGTCAAAGTACTCGCGAAACTCCTCGCGATGAGCGAACAGCTAGACGAGCACCAGGGCCCGCCCCTGCCCCCGGAAACGCTGGCCTTCCCGAGAATCGAAGCCGCGTCAGCAGCTGGTCGAGTCTGGGTGGCCAGATGATCCGGGGGCAGGGGCGAGACAACCTGGAGTCAGATGCTCATTCGTGGGACATGAGTGGTGGGAAGACAGGGAGGAACAGATAGCTGCCGGAGGTGCTTCGACCTGGGCCGGCATCGATGACTGGATTGCGGTGGCTCGCGGCGGTCGGGCCATCTCACCGAGCTGACCGTTAGCGCGGCGCCCCGTCCGACCCCGACCTGGTGGGCTCATGACCGCGCGTGTGCGTGGACGGCGGCGTGGTTGACGGTCCGAGGCGCCGACTGGCGCGGTTCGCGCGAGCTGCTGGCCGATTCCGGATTGACGGGCACGCTCGAGTGGCAGACGCGGACCGGTTGGCGCCGGTCGAGTCACCGACCCGACCTCATGCTCGCGATCCCTGACGGCCAAGGTCGCTCACCGGATATTCACGATGTACGCGGTGGTGGCCGGCGCGGGGTTGTTCGGCTCGCCTTCCGTAGTTCGTTCGGTCGGCTGGCCGGGGAAGACCGCCGACGTAGATCTGGATGGGGAAGCAACGCGCGTGCGCGCCTGGATGCGAATGTGAGGCGGCTCTCACGCCGTACATCGAACTGGCCGCACCGCGCCAACACGCGTCTGATGCCGGCCTGTTTCCTCACCTCGGTTCCGGCCCTCAAGAACGCTGCCGGTCAACGCGGTCAATGCTGGAGCTGGGCGCGGACCCGCTGGCGCAGTTCTTGGGGATTGAATGGCTTGGTGACGTAGTCGTCGGCGCCGAACTCGAATCCCTCGTCGATGTGGTTGTCTGCGGAGCGTGCGGTGAGCAGGATGATCCGTGTGGTGGTGGTAGCCGGGTCCTCACGCAGGCGTTTGACGAGCTCGAGGCCGCTGAGTTTGGGCATCATGACGTCAAGCACGCAGACGTTCGGTCGCTCCGCGCGGGCGAGTTCGAGCGCTTCGATGCCGTCCGCGGCGGTCAGCACTCGCAGGCCGTCCCGCTCAAGGCGGAAGCGAACGAGGTTCAGCACATCGGCGTCGTCGTCGGCGACGAGGACGGTGTTTTCGACGTCCGGAGCCATCATCCGTGTTCACATCGTAGGCGGCGCGCTCGCAGAGACGGTGCGCGAGCTTGGTGCGATCCGACGGGATATCGAGTCGGACTGTGAGCATTGCGACGGTTTCGCTCTGGATCGCGATCGCCGCGGTGTCGGGCACGACGGCGATCACGGCGGGACTGCGGGCATGGTCAGCTACGAGCCGAGCGCGCGCTGATCGCTATCGGGCACGGATCGCCGACAGCGTCGTGGCGTTCGCCGTGGGGGCGACGGAGGATCCACCTGCCGCGCCACGCGGACGGCTCGAGCACGAGGTCATGCACGCGGAGCTGGCACGGTTGGCGCCGCACTTGAAAGGGAGCGCGAGCGACGCACTTGCATCCATGTTCGTCAGCTACGGACTGATCGGGTCGGCCCGACGCGACCTTCGATCCCGGCATTCGTTGGCGGCGATCCGGGCGGCGGAGCTTGTCGGGACGATGCGGGTTGAGGAGTGCGTCCCGATCCTGCAGGAAAGGCTTGCCTCCAGGGACCGGTTGGTCCGCGTGGCGTGCGCCAGGGCGCTGGCCGAGATCGGCGTGGCGAGCGCGATGCCGCAGATCGCGGACGCGGTCTCTGACGACGGCGGGCACGAACGTGAGCTCGGTGAAATCCTGATGGCATTCGGCGCGGACGCGGCGGCATTTCTGTCTGTCCGGTTGCGCGACGGGCGCACGGCGGCCCAGCGGCGGGTCGCCGCAGCGACGCTTGGAGAAATCCACGCGACCGCCGCGGTACCCGACCTCGTGATCGCGCTGTCCAGCCCGGATGACGTGCTGGCCGCCCGCGCAGCGCGAGCGCTTGGATCGATCGGCGAGCGCTCCGCTGTGAAGCCGCTGATCGTGCAGATCGGGCAGCCCCGATCACCATCCGTTCTCGCTGCCGCCGCCTCTGCCCTGGGGACCCTGGACGATCCTGCCGCCGCGCCTGCACTTGCCCGCGCGCTCAGCACGGACGAGTGGACGGTTCGAGATGCAGCCGCTGGCGCGCTGGTCCGGCTTGGCGATAGCGGCCTCAAGGCCGTGGCTGAGCACCGTGGAGAGATCCGCCCCACCGGCATCGCCCATCTGTTCGGCCTGGTCGACGTCGCCGGCCGACTGGAACCGATGATCGACCGCGCCGCCGCTGGCGACGCACGCATGGATCTACTCATCCGGACCGCTTACAAGGCGGGGATTCGCAGCCGGCTGCACGACATCGCGGCGTCGCACTCAAGTGCGTCATCCGCCTACTCCACCGCCGTGCAAGTGCTCCTGCAACCGGAGGCGGAGGCGGCGGCGTGATCAGCGCGAGCATCCTGACGACCGGCCTGCGCGCCTTCAACGTCGGCGTCCTTTTCTATTTCATCCTGCTCACCGTCAGCTACCTGATCGTGACCACAGCCTCGGCCGTCGAGGTGCACGCGTACTTCCGTCGCCGATCGGCGACGGGGCTGCGGCGGATGCTGCACTCGCGAGCCGCATTGCCGGTCACGATTTGCGTGCCGGCCTATAACGAGGCAGCCACGATCGTCCACTCGGTCCGCGCGCTGCTGACGCTGGACTATCCGCAGTACGAGGTTGTGGTGGCCAACGACGGTTCCACCGACGCGACGCTGCCTGAACTAGTCGATGGGTTCGGCCTGAGGCGGGTCGACCAACCGCTGCGATCCGATATCTCGACCGCCCGGATACGGGGCGTGTACCGCTCGCGAACCCACACCAACTTGGTGGTGATCGACAAGGACAACCGTGGACGGGCCGACGCTCTCAACGCCTGTATCAACGTGGCGTCAAGCCCATTGATCTGCTGCGTCGATGCGGACTCGATCATCGAGCGCGATGGGCTGCTCGCCGCGGTGGCGCCGTTCCTCGATCGGCCCGAGACGACACTCGCGGTCGGCGGGATCATCCGTGTGGCCAACGGGTGCCGAATCGAGCGCGGTCATGTCGCGGATGTCGGATTGCCGCACCACCCGCTCGCGATGCTTCAGACCGTCGAGTATCTCCGCGCGTTCGTGGCTGCCCGGACCGGATGGAGCGCGGTCAACGGGCTGCTCATCATCTCCGGGGCATTCGGGGTGTTCCGCCGCGCTGAGGTGGCGGCGGCCGGCGGACTGGCAACCGACTCGATTGGCGAGGACTTCGAGTTGTGCCTGCGACTGCATCGTCGTGCGCGGGAGTCCGGCGGCCCCTCCCAGCTGGAGTTCGTTCCGGACCCCGTCTGCTGGACCGAGGTGCCCGAGCGCATCGGCGACCTCGGCGGGCAGCGGGATCGCTGGCATCGTGGGCTGATCGATACCCTGTGGCGCCACCGGGCGATGATCGCGAATCCGCGATACGGCTCGGTTGGCATGCTTGCGCTGCCGTTCTTCGTGGTCTTCGAGTTCCTCGGACCGTTCATCGAGACGCTTGGCTACGTCGCGATCATCCTGTCTGTCGCCCTCGGCGTGGTAAACCTCGACTTTGCACTGACTTTCTTAGCGGTCGCGGTTCTCGCCGGCGTGCTGCTCTCAACCTCCGCCGTTCTGCTCGAGGACCTCGCGTTTCGCCGCTACGGGCGTCTGGGCGATCTGCTTCGGCTCGTGGCGTACGCGGTGCTCGAGAACTTCGGCTACCGGCAGATACTCACGGCGTATCGCCTCCGCGGCGTAATCTCGTATCTGCGCGGCGACAAGACGTGGGGAACCATTCGGCGAATCGGCTTCAGTCCACTCACCGTCGACGCCGTCGTCGAGGGCTCGAGCGCCGAGCGATAGGCGCTGCGGCGCGTCGGGCCATCACGATGAGATCGCCCACTTGGCGTCCGGCGGGACGCGCTCAGGGCGAGTCAGCCTGAGTAAGCCTCTCGAGTTCGGCCTCGGTTGCCCACAGGGCGGATGTGAGGTCGTCAACCACTGACTCGGCTTCCTGCAACAGGGCGTCTCCCTCGAGGCCCCCGAGCCGCGCGGCGATCCGTGCCATCCTGCTCGCGCCGAACGTCGCGCAGCTGCCCTTGAGGCTGTGAGCGGCCCGAGCAGCCCCAGGTCCATCGGCAGCAGCGACCGCGTCCGCTAACTCCCGCACACGAGCGTGCGAGGCAGCCACGAACACGTCGAGGAGCCCCTCCTCGCGACCGCCGTCGGACAGCATCTCTCGAACGACAGACTCGTCGACGAGCGGATCCTCTGCACAGCCTGCTGCGTCAAACGGTCGGTTGGAGCCGTTCACGTCGTCAGCCCGCTTGGTGTCCTCCTGCTCGCCGCCGGACACCACGCGCGTCAGAACGCGGCTCAGTTCGGCGAGACGGATTGGCTTGGCGATGTACTCGTCCATTCCGGCGGACAGACACTTCTCGCGATCGCCGTGCATCGTGTGTGCCGTCATCGCGATGATCGGCGTACGAGGCCCGGTTCCCTCGCGACGCCGGATCGCGGCCGTCGCCGCATAGCCGTCGATCTCGGGCATCTGGCAGTCCATGAACACCGCCGCGTAGTCGGTGCGGGCAGTCATCTCGATCGCCGAACGCCCGTCGTGCGCGATGTCAACCGTGTACCCAAGTCTTCTGGAGCACACGTCGTGCCGCGAGCTGGTTGATCTCGTTGTCCTCGGCCACGAGCACGCGGCCGGCGGCTGCACGGTGGCGTCGTCGGCGAGCTGTGATGGCTCAAAGGTCCGGTTCGTGCGGCTCAACGCGGACACGAGCTCGTCGTACAGCTTGGACTGAGCGGGTGGCTTTGCGAGCACCGCATCAATCCCGGCTCGCGCAGCGTCGCGCGGTGAGACCAACGTCGAGCTGAGCAGCAGCAGCCGTGTCGAGCGCAGCCGAGCGCTGGCCTTCGTTCTGCGGGCGAGCTCGAGTCCCCCCAGGCCCGGGATTTGCATGTCGATCAGCATCACTTCGAACGGCGTCCCGGCGGCAGCGGCCCGGTCAAGCAGCTCGAGCGCCGAGCCGCCGTCCGGCGCGCTCGCCGGATTCATGCCCCACGCCGCGAGCTGCCGCTCGAGACTCTGCCGGCCCGGTGCGCTGTCATCGACGACGAGGACACGAATTCCGGTCAGATCTCTCGTCGAGCGATTGGCAATCACCCCCGTCCCGGGTCGGCACGGGAGCGTGAACCAGAACGTGCTGCCCTCCCCGGGGACGCTTCGCACGCCGATGTCACCGCCCATCAACTCGACGAGCTGCTTAGCGATGCACAGTCCCAGCCCAGAGCCTCCATACCGACGAGTGGTCGTCGGGTCAGCCTGCGAGAACGGCTGAAAGAGGCGCGTCGCGCGTGCTCTGGTCGATCCCGATGCCGGTGTCGGACACCTCAAACCGCAGCAGATCACCGACGTCGCCGCGCGAGTCGCGAGCCACGCGCGTGACGACCTCTCCCTCGGAGGTGAACTTCACGGCGTTCGTGAGAAGGTTCAGCAGCACCTGACGCACACGGTTCGAGTCCCCGCGCACAACGTCCGGCACGTCGCGGGTCGATCGACGGGGTGAGCTTGAGACCTTTCTCGTGCGCTTTCAGGCCGACGATCTCGCACACATCCGCGAGTGTCGCCTCGATCGAGTACTCCTCGTCGACGATGTCCAGCTTGCCCGCTTCGATCTTCGAGAAATCGAGGATGTCGTCGACCACCCGCATCAGCGCCTCTGCCGACGTCATCGCGACGTGGGCGTACTCGTGCTGCTCCGCGGTCAGTCCGCTGTCGATCAGCAGCTCAGACATGCTCACGACCCCGTTGAGCGGCGTGCGGATCTCGTGGCTCATGTTGGCCACGAACTCAGACTTCAACCGCGAGGCCGCGAGCGCCTGCTCCCGGCTCTCACGCAACTCCTTTTCCATCTGCTTGTGACGCGTGACGTCCCGGGCCGTCGCATACGTGAGACCGTCCTCCGTCGCCGTCGCGCTCCAGAGCAGCCATCGATACGACCCGTCCTTGTGCCGATACCGATTCTCGAACGCGACAACCGAGCCAGTCTTGTCTCTTTGAAGCGCGCAACTCGAGCGTCCGCTCGAGGTCATCGGGATGGATGAACTCCAGCATCGGACGCGCCATCAGCTCCTGCGCGGCTGTATCCAAGCGCCTCCTCAAATGCGCGATTGACCTGGATGAAGTATCCATCACCGCTCGCGATCGCCATCACATCGAGCGCCAGGTCGTAGAACCGATCGATATCGATCCGCGCCTGTGCGAGCTCACGCTCCGCACGCATCTGCTCACTCACATCCCGCCCGATCGTCGATACGCCCACTACCTGCCCACCCAGATCCCGGATCGGCGAGACGGAGAGAGACACATCAACCAGCGAGCCGTCCTTGTGACGGCGGACGGTGTCGAAGTGGTCCATGTGACCGTCTTCGGCTACGTGGTCAAGCAGCCACGCGAGCTCATCGGACTGCCCATCTGGCAGGAGCAGTGAGATCGAGCTTCCTTTGGCCTCGCCCTCGGAATAGCCGTACAGCCGCTGTGCGCCCCGGTTCCAGCTGATGATCGTGCCGTCCAGCGTCGTGCTGACGATCGCATCAGCGGACGACTCAACAATTGCCGCCAAATGCGCCGCTGCACCGTCCGTCCGCGGTCGCCGACGGTTCCCGATCCAAAGCTTTCTGACTATGCCGAGAGCGGTCGCCATGGTCGAGTCTCCACGTCGAGTCACACGGCCAACGCGGTCCCCTCGGTCCTGTAATCGGACGCCGCCAACGCTCAGCCATCGTGGAAAGGTGCGACCGATATCCGGGCGGACTACGGAGGCACCAGGATCGCGCCGAAGCGACTGCAGAAGCTCAACCGCTGGAAGCGATGTCGAGTGACGATCGATGCCTGACGCTCGTGCGGTGACGCGGGCCGCACGTCGGGAGAGCATGCCCGGGCGCAAGATGACGCACGCGTCGTGCTGCCGGCGGCTATGTGGCAGTGAGCTCGATCCCGGCCGGCGGCATGGTGAGCGGCGGGCCGGTGGCCGGCTGATGACGGGAGCAAGCGAGTAGGAGCACGCCGACGGTTGAGATGCCCAATGTGGTAACGGCGGCGGTCATAATCGCTGCCGCTGCTCCGGGGCTGAGGCTGTGCGTCGAGAGTCCGATCGACACGACTGCGGCGGGGACGCCCATCTGCGCAGTGGCGAGCAGTCCGACGGCCGGCCGCAACCTCAGCAGGCCGGCGGTCGCGACGCGGATGACGATCAGGGCGCACACGAGCGCTCCGGCGAGCACCAGGTAGCGTGGCTCGGCGAGCATCGCTCTGAGCTGCAGCCGTGAGCCGAGGATGACGAAGAACAGGGGGATCAAGAACCCCTCGCCGACCCCTTGCAATTGCACGAAGAGTCGCTTGGTGTCGCCGAGCAGCGCGAGCACGATTCCGCCTGAGAAGCCCGCCACGAGGACGCTGAGTGAGAAGCGCTGGGCCAGAAAGCACATCGCGAACAGTCCGAGGAGGGCCATCCTCAGGTCCAGCGCCCATCCGCGGGCGCGTGAGCTCGCTCGCATCTGCCGGACGAAGTCCAGCTCGTGCGCTTTGCGGCTCGCGTACAGCGTGGCCGCGGCGGTCGCGGTCACGATCGCCGCGCCGGCTGCGATCCCGGGCGCCTGTGAGGGGTGAAGCACGATCGGGAGCGCGATGATCATCCCGGCATCCGCAGCGATGACCCACGCCGAGGCGGCGAGCAGCAGCTCGGCGGGCAGGTCGGCGTCACGCAGGATCGGCAGCGTCGTTGACGCTGAGCATGCCGCGAGGACGACGATGAGAGGAGCGGCGCGACCGATGCCCAGCAGACTGGAGAGCAACAGGGCGATGGGCACTGCGAAGAGGAGGCCGACGATGAACGCGAATGCGCCGGTGCGCGCCGCGCGCCTCAGACCGGGTGTGCGGAGCGGCAGGTTCATGCCGACGACCAGCATCAAGACGGCGAAGCCGGCCTGAGCCATGAACTGCGCGAACGGGGTGTCTGGGGAGACAACCCGCAGGCCGGTCCGCCCGAGGACGATGCCGGCCGCGATCTCGCCGACCACGACTGGGACCTTGAAGCGGCTACCCGTCGCCACGAGGGGTCCGGCGAGCCCCGCAAGTCCGATGATTGCCAGGTCTCCGAAGGTCATTGTGCAGGCACCCGCATCACATGTGGCGAATCGGCCTCGGCGCGCCGGTCGTTTAGCCCAACGTGGCCGAACCCGACGATCAAGCGGCGGCACCGTGGACCCGCGCTGCGACCGAGGTCGGTCTCACTGCTGCTGCCCGAAGGTCAGGCCGATGAGCTGGACGGGTGCTTGACCGTGGCCACGGACGGTCACATGGACACCGTCGACACGATGTGCAGTCGTAGGGATGGCTCGCTGGTAGCTGACGCACAGCGATGCAAGGACCTCTCGCGCGGGCTCCCTTTCAAGTGCGGCGCCGAGCGCGTCAGCTCCGGGATGCATGACCGACGTCGATCGCGACGAGCCCGTCCGGGCGGCGCTCGGCGAGTCCGTCGCGAGAGTGCGGCGTTTCACGGATTCGTTGAACGGCCGTGCGGGCCATCCTTTCCCTATGCCGATGGGACAGGTTGTCTGCCTTGTGTGCGGCGACGTGATCGGCGTGTATGAGCCGATGGTCGTTGGCATCGCGGGCTCAAAGCGTAGGACGTCGCTGGCACGAGAGCCGTCAGCCGCTGCCGCGCGTGCCGGAGCATCTCACGCCGGCTGTGCCGACGTAGCCCTGCCATCCGGAAATGGCGAGGGGGCCGCACCTCGATAGGTGAGTGAGTCCGCCTGTGAGGACGCAACAGGACTCAACTCAGCATGCTCACCGGTTGCCACGAGGCACTCCCGGCCGATCGGCACACCCGGGTACGGCGGATCCGCTCCTGCTCCGGCCAGCGAGGCCGAACCAACGGCCGGCGGCCTGACGGCGCGGGGCGACATGCGACGCTCCGGATTTCGGCCGGAGGCGTCATCGGTGTGGTGGAGCGGGTGGCCCGTCGTGGCGGTCCGAGCGACTACTGATCATGTGGCGGCAAAGTACTGATCTTGGCGTCTGGGTCTTTAGCTGTTGGCTTGGACGTTCGACAGATGTTCCATGTGCAGCACGTTTGGTCGGTAGGCCGGGTGTTCCCGTCGGAGAGGTGACGTAGGTGCGTGGGAACGTTTCAGGCAGCGCGCCGTCGGCGTCTGAGTCGTCGCTTCCATTCGCCCGGCGGCTGCGCGGGGTGTCCGCGCTGTGTTCTGTGGCGATCGCGGGGCTGTCCGCGCTGGCGCTGGTGGGGTGGGCCGTGGGGGCGGGGATCCTTGAACGGATGGCGCCCGGACTGCCGCCGGTCAAGGCGAATGCTGCGGTGGGCCTGTTGTTAGCGAGCGTCGGTTCGATCGCCTATGCGTCATCGCGTTCGCGTCCGGTCTCGCGATTGCGGTGGGTGGGCGTGGCGTGCGCGGCAGTGGTGCTGCTGATCGGCGCGGCCACGCTCCTCGAGTACGTCTTTGGGTGGCGGCTCGGGATCGATCAGTTGTTGTTTCGCGACCGTGTCGCGAGAGATCTCCCGTATCCCGGGCGACCGGCGGCGAACACGGCGGTCGGGCTCGTGCTGCTCGGTTCGGCGCTGCTGCTGTGGGATCTTCGGCTCGGACGCTGGTGGGCAACGAATGTGTTGGTCTGGGCGACAGCGGTCGTTGGACTCTTGGCAGTGACGGGGTATGCCGTGGATGCGGGATGGCTGGTGTCGTTTGGCGCGCACCAGCGGATCGCGCTGAACGCCGCAATCGCGTTGTGCCTCTTACCGGTCGCGATTCTCTTGGCGCGTCCGGAACGTGGCGCGACCGTCGTTCTCGCCGGCGGCGGGCAGGGCGGCGTCGTGCTCCGCCGATTGCTGCCGGTGGCGATCCTCTTGCCGGTGCTGCTCGCTGCGGCGACGCTCGCTGGGCAGCGGCGTGGGCTGTTCTCGTCGGGGTTTGCGGTGTGGCTGTTTGCGAGCACCACGACAGTCGCGCTCGTCGCGGTGGTTTGGCGTGTCGCGACGGACGCTGAGCGTGCGGGCGTCCAGCGGGTTCAGCTCGAGGGAATGATGCTGGCACTCGCCGAGACCGCGTCGGATTCGATTGTCACGGTGGACGAGTCGGGCCGGATCGCCTATGGCAACCCGGCGCTCGCGCGCATGTTCGGCTACGAGTCGGTGCCGCTGCTCGGTCTACCGTGCGAGGTTCTGTTCCCCGAGCGCGACCGGGCCGGCCAGCGGGAGCGTCACGAGCGGCTGCTAACGACCCGCGATCCTGACTCGATCGGGCATCCGGAGGAAGTGACGGGCCTCCGTGCAGATGGAGGCGAGTTCCCGATCGAGATCTCGCGGGCGACATGGGTTGCCGGCGGTGCGCCGGTGGTGGCGGGGATCATCCGGGACGTCTCGGCACGCCGTCGCGCCGAGCAGAAGCTACGCGGCCTGCTCGAGTCCGCGCCGGACGCGATTGTCGTCGCTGACCAGGAGGGACAGATCGTCGTCTGCAATGCGCGCGCGGAGGCGATCTTTGGCTACTCGCGCGAGGAGATGCTCGGCAGCCCGGTGGAGCTGCTCGTCCCGGATGCGAGCCGCCGCGCCCATGCCGCCATGCGCGGGCAATGGTTCAAGCGGCCGGTGGCGCGGCACGTCGGCAGCGCTCGACACTTCTATGGCCGTCGCAAGGACGGGAGCGCCTTCCCAGCCGAGATCACGCTCAACCCGATCGAGACCGACGACGGCGTGCTCGTGTCCAGCGCGATCCGTGACGTCACCGACCGGAAGCGCGCCGACGAGCTCACCGCGAGACTGGCCGCGATCGTCAACTCGACCCCGAACGCAGTCATCGGCGTCGGCGTAGCCGGGCGCGTCGAAGCGTGGAACGCCGGCGCCCAGGACCTCTACGGCTATTTGCCTGAACAAGCGATCGGGCAACCGATCACAATGCTCAACCCGCCAGAGCGGGCAGACGACCGGGCGCACATCGATGCCGCGCTCGGCGGCAAGGTCGCGCGATTCGAGAGCGAGGACATCACGCGCGACGGCCGCCGGGTTGAGACGTCGGTGACGATCTCGCCGATCCGAGATCACTCGGGAACGATCATCGGGGTCTCGTGCCTCGCCCAGGACATCACTGAGCAAAAGCGCGCTGAGCGCACAGCGGCACAGCTTGCGGCGATCGTTGAGTCCTCCGATGACGCGATCATCGGCAAGACGCTCGAGGGGACGATCACCAGCTGGAATCACGGCGCCGAGCGAATCTACGGCTACAGCGCCGCGGAGGCGATCGGCCGCCACGTCTCGATGCTCACACCCACCGGACACAGCGACGAGCCCGCAGACCTCCTGACGGCGGTCGCAGCCGGTGAGCGCGTCTCGCACGTGGAGAGCATCCGCCGGCGCAAGGATGGGCAGCTGATCGACGTCTCACTCACCGTCTCGCCGATCCGCAACGCACACGCCGAGGTCATCGGTGCCTCGACCGTCGCGCGCGACATCACCGAGCACAGACGCCAAGAGATCGCCCTCCAGCAAGCCGAGGAGCGCCTCCGACGCGCGTTCGACGAGGCCCCGATCGGGATGGCCCTGACCTCCGCCGACGGAGTGCTTGAGCAGGCCAACGCAGCGCTCGCGGCGATCTGCGGCTACACCCGCAACGACCTGATCGGCATGCAGCTACGCAAGCTGCTGCACCCAGGCGACGTCCAGACTGGGATCGAGGGAATCCAAGCCCTTGCCGCGGGAAGGACGGAGCAGCTGGCGCTCGACATGCGGATCATCCCCTCCGCCGGAGCCGCCGTGGACGTGTCGGTCCACGCAACCCGCCTTGCCGACGACTCGGAGACCACTGGGCGCCTGCTCTGCCAGTTCCTTGATGTCACCGACCGCAAACGGTTCGAGTCCAAGCTGCAGTTCATGGCCGACCACGACCCTCTCACCGGCCTTTTGAACCGTCGGAAGTTCGAAGCCGAGCTCGACCGTCACGTCGAACACGTCAAACGCTACGGACCCGAAGGCGCTCTCCTCGTCCTTGACCTCGACCAATTCAAGGCCGTCAACGACACGCTCGGGCACAACGCCGGCGACGAGCTGATCGTCTCGATCGCAGGCCTTCTCCGCCACCGCCTGCGGACGTCGGACACGCTCGCGCGACAGGGCGGCGACGAGTTCGCCGTCCTGCTTCCCAAGGCCGACCGCACGGAGGCCGCCGAGGTCGCCGAAGCGATCGTCACGGCGATCCGGACGAACACGTCATTGCTCGGAGGTGAGCGCAGGAAGGTCACCACATCACTCGGCATCGCGATGTTCGGCGCCGACGACCAACCGTCCAGTGGCGAGAGCATCCTCATCGCCGCCGATCTTGCGATGTACGACGCCAAGGACGCTGGCCGTGACCAATACGCGTTCTACGAGACCTCCGAGCACCGCACCAGCCGCACCAAGGCGCACCTGACCTGGTCAAACCGAATCGACAAGGCGCTCACAGACGACCGCTTCGTGCTCGTCGCCCAACCGATTCTCGATCTGCGCACCGACCGCATCAGTCAATACGAACTGCTGATCCGCATGCTTGACGAACATGGCGACCTCATCCCGCCCGCCGCATTCCTCTACATCGCCGAACGCGTCGGCTCGATCTCGAAAATCGACGAATGGGTCGCCAGCCGCGCGATCGATCTCATCGAACTGCACCCACAACTCCACCTCGAGGTCAACATCTCGGGCAAATCCCTCGGCGATCCCACACTTCTGCGCACGATCGACGACCGGCTGCGAGCCACAACCGGGGATCCGACCCACCTCATCTTTGAAGTCACCGAAACGGCGGCCGTCGCTAACGTCACCCACGCGCAGACCTTCGCGCAACACCTCCGCGACCACGGCTGCCGCTTCGCACTCGACGACTTCGGCGCCGGCTTCGGCTCCTTCTACTACCTCAAACACCTCCCATTCGACTACGTCAAGATCGACGGCGAATTCGTCAAGAACGCGACCGCCGGACGGATCGACCAACTCGTCATCGAGGCAGTCGTCAACCTCGCCCGAGGCCTGGGCAAAGAGACCATCGCCGAATTCGTCACCAACGAAGACACCAAACGGATGATCCGAGGCCTCGGCGTCGACTACGCGCAGGGCTACCACATCAGCTCACCCATCCCACTCCCTGAGATCCTCGTGTCTCACCAGCAAACCCACCTTCAGGACCTTCCCGGCCCAGCCCCGATCTGAGTACCCCAACGCTGCACTTTCATCATCCCCGGCCCGCGGCTGCAGCTCAGAGCCGGTTGATGAGGGGCACGAGCCCGACCGCCGACGTTCGTGCCGAGATTTGTCGAAAGCGTTCGCTGTCTGTCGATCGCCCGAGAATGCAGCTGCGCCGAAACACGCTTAGGTCACGTTCCAGGTTCGGAAGCGAACGTTCGTAGCGGCTGTCGTACAACGTCCGGCCCGAGGTTGGTTAGGCGTTCACGCAGCTGACGGGACACCTGCTGTCCCCGCGCAACGAGGACAGCTCCGTTGACCGAGACGACGTCGCTCGCAAATGTCATACCAATGCGGACGTCAGCAAGATGAACCTCACGCACGGCTGGTGTTGAACGTCCGACACCAACAACATTCGCGAGGACGTCGATAAACCGACGTTCGTAGGTCGCTCGACTTCGCATGGCTCCAACCGCCACGGCCGTCATAGCACCTTCGGACTCAAGCGAGTCATAGTCGCGGGCGATCCGCAGCACGTGTGCTCCCACGGCGGCAAGATCCTCCGTATCGACGGCGGTGGGCTGCCGGCTCTTGTCGAGGATGTCGAGCACCCCATCAAGCCGAGGAATCTTGCCGATCAGGTCACGCGTGAGGTCGGGAACGCGCTCGACCAACGCCTCCTCAATCTCGTCGAGTGGCTGGCCCGCGTCTAGCTTGTCTGCAGTCGCCTGCGGAAGTGTGATCGCCCACCTGCGAGAACATTGCCGCCACCTCGATCTCCCAGGCATTCGGAAGCTTGAGCGCCCGAGCAAGACGCGCTGCCAGCGCTTTACCCGGCTTCCTCGCCCAAACGCTGCCGGGTTCGAGAGTGCGAGCAGCTCGACCAGCGCATCGACGCTGGCGTGCAACAACGTTTCCTCCAACACCGACCGCTCCGCGGATCGGTGGCGGTGGTGGCCGAGGGCCGCGGCACACGCGCGCAAGAGCTCGGCTGACTGGCATGGCTTGGTCAAATACCGGAACAGCGATGCGTCGTTGACGGCGGTGATCGCCGCATCCAAGTCCGCATATCCCGTCAACAGGATCCGCGCCGCATCCGGCGCGATGCCCTTGGCCTGCCGAAGCAACTCCGTCCCGGACATCAACGGCATGCGCATGTCGGAGATGATGATTGCGTACTCGTCTGGCTCGTCGCGCAACATCTCGAGAGCAGACGCTCCGCCCGTAGCGACTCTGACGTCAAAACTGCGGTGCAGAACGTCCTTTAGGCCCTCCAGCACGTTGGGCTCGTCGTCGACGCAAAGGATGCGAGGGCGCGCAGTCGCAGCCCGTTCTCCCAAGGACGGTTCCGTCACCGAGACTCCTCGTCAGCGGTACGCGGCTCGACGGGTCCGCTGGCGATCAGCAGACCGCTCACAGCCCCGAGCTGGCCGACGCCACGGAACGCGCCAATCGCAATCGGACGCAACCACGACCCATCGCGATCGCGCCGCAACGATGAGCTGCCACTTGCCATCTCGCCCTACCTTTCGATCACGCAGCCCGCATTCACGAGCGGGTGTCATCCGGATTGATCTTCGGCCTTTTACGCATCGCTGCGCGGCGCACGGTTTGGCCGGTCCGTGAGCGACAGCCAACGGTTAACGCTGACGCATCATTCGATGGCCTCAGGTGGCGGGGTCCGCCGGGAGTCTGAACTCGGAGACCAGACGGTTCAGCTCCGCGGCGTTGCTGGAGAGTTCGTGGGCCGAGGCAGCGACCTCCTGCGTAGTGGCGCTCGTCTGCTGGGTAGCCGCCGACACCTCTTGGGTGGACGCAGACGATTCCTCGGCGACCATCGCCACTTGGCCGATGCTCTCCTGCATGCGACTTGCGGCGGTGCTGACCTGCTGAGCGGCGCCGGCGGTGCGATCGATCCGCCCGACCATATCTTCGACGGCCTCACCGATCGCGAGGAACGCATCCCGCGTGCGCTCGACGATGGTCGTGCCATCGAGCGTCTTGCGGGCACCGTCATCCACCACCCGGACCGCGTTGTGAGTCTCCGCTTGGATCGCACCGATCAGCTGTGTGATCTCCTTGGCGGCAGTCTGCGACTCCTCGGCGAGCTTGCGAACCTCCTCGGCCACAACAGCGAAGCCGCGACCCTGCTCACCGGCGCGAGCGGCCTCGATCGCGGCGTTGAGCGCGAGCAGGTTGGTCTGCTCGGCGATCGCGGTGATGGTGGCGACGATCTCGCCGATCTGCCCGAACTTGGCCGCCAGTGCGCGGATCGCGTCACTCACGGCCTCGCTGGTGACCTCCCCGGCGGCCGTGCGGACGGTCTCGATCATGGCTGCCTGGCGTTCAGCGCCGTCTGCGACATCGTCGATCGCCTGCGAGATCTCTGCGGTGGCCCTGCCCGTCTCCTCAGAGCTCGTGGCCATATGAGCGGATGTCAGGTCAAGGCTGCCTGCCGTTTGATGCAGCCGACCCAGCATCACGCGGAGATTGTTGATCATCGTCTCGAAGGCGTGCCCGAGCGCGTCGCGGTCTGACCGCGGGGTGATCTCGGCGGTGAGATCGCCGGCCGCAATGCGCTCGGCCGCATCGACCATCGTCTGGAGGTACTCGATCATGTGCGTGAACGCAACCCCGTCTGACTACGAACCTTCCCGCGGACGAAGTGGCCATCAACCGCGCGATCGATCCCGCTCAGCCGAGGACATCTCAGCGCACGACCGACTCGGACGGGCCTATCAAACACTGCTCTTTCGCCCGCCACCAGCGATGGCCGGAGGCGTCCTGTCAGTGAGGTGGAGCGCCAGATCTCCGGACACACCGCGTCAGGCCGCCTGGTCGAGCTGGTCGTGTTCAGCTGGTGCCTCGTCGAGTGGGAGTGTGACCTGGAATGTTGTGCCGCCGCCTGGTCGCGGCTCGAAGCTAATGGTGCCGTGGTGTCGCTCAACGATGATTGCGTGGGCGATCGCGAGTCCCTGTCCTGTACCGCGACCGACGGGTTTGGTGGTGAAGAACGGGTCGAAGACGCGATCGGCGATGTCTGCCGGAATGCCGCAGCCGCTGTCGCTCACAGTGACGAGAACGTTGCGTCGGTCGGAGCGCGTAGTGATCGCGATCGTGGCGCTGCCCGGCGGATCGTCCGCTCGCGATTCGATCGCGTGGGCCGCGTTGACGATCAGGTTCAGGAACACCTGGTTCAGATCGCCGGCGTTCGCGGTTACGAGCGGGACATCTCCCAGGTGGAGCTCGATTTCCGCGACGTACTTGTACTCGTTACGAGCAACGGTCAGTGTCGTTTGGATCGCGTCGTTGATGTCTGTTGGTGCTCGGTCGGTCGAGGGGTGAGCGAATGCGCGCATCGCGGTTACGATCGTGGAGACTCGCTCGATGCCGTCGAGCGCGCGCTCGAACGCGATCGGCACTCGTTCCTGCAGGTAGTCGAGATCGCTGTTCTCTTCGGCTTCGTGGGCGAGTCGTCGTCGGTCGTCTCGGTCGATTGGTTCGCGGCTGTCGAGCAGGTCGTGGTAAACGCCGGTGAGGGTCAGTAGCTCGTCGACAGCGCCTTTGAGAAATCTCGTCGAATCGCCGATGTATTGGATCGGCGTGTTGATCTCATGCGCGACGCCGGCGGCGAGTTGGCCGATTGCCTCGAGTTTTTGCGCTAGCCGCAGCTCGATCTCCATCCGCTCGCGGGCAGCCGCCGCGGCTTTCTCGGCCTCGTAGGACTTTTCGAGATCGTCGTGGGCCGACTGCAACTGGTGCTGCGCGACCACGAGCGACCGTTGCGCGAGGAGCTGACGGGCGCTCACAAGCGCTGCGAGCGCCGCGGCCGGTATGACCACGCTGAGGAACGCGCCGACGCCTTGACCGTAGCCCCACGTGAGCAGCACGACGACGCCGGCGGCCGCGCCGAGAGTCGGCGGCCAGCTCACGCGCGGTTCTCTCCGGGTCTGCGCGACCGACCCGCTGGTGTCGGAGCGCGCGCGTGCGGCGGCGAGCGCGAACAGAGCGAACGCGACAACGTAGGTCGTATCCAGAAGGTCGCCGTTCTGGAAAAGTCCGTGGAGCGTCACGTAGGCGTAGATCACGTCGCCGACGACGAACAGGCATAGGCCGGCGGTGAGGTACCAGAGCGCGCTCCGCATCGCCCGCGATACACCCCGGAGCAGCAGCGACGCCACGCCTACGATCACGATCATGTCGCCAACCGGATAGGCAACCGAGAACGCCATCTGAACCGGACTCTGGCCACCCGCGCGCAACGTTGGCCCGAGTACCAGGTAGGAGATGACCATTGCGCCGCCGAGCGCGGCGGCTGCGAGGTCCAGCCCGAGACGCAGCCACTCTGAGCGCTGGCGCGCTGTTGTCGGCATCAGCAGAAGCCCGGCGAGCACGCACGGGTAGAAAGCAGAAACAGCGGGTCGGCCAGGGACGGGTATGGGGCCTGCCCGGCGAGCGCATAGCCGATCGTCGCGACCGATCCAGCAATCTGCCCGAGAATCCCGACGGCGATCAAACGCCACGCCAGCGCGAAGTGGTCCGAGCCGGTACGTCGGCACGATGCCTTCCATGCGAGCACCACAGCGATCGCTGCGGTCGGGTTCTGCAGGATGCCGCCGACCACCGCGCGGTCGCCGGGAATCCAATCAAACAGCTGCCAGCTCACATAGAAAACGACGTACCCGACCAACACCCCGACGAGAACCCCACCCGACCACGGCGAAGGATGGACGGCCCGTCGCTTGCCTCCGTCCAACGACATGTCAGCCGATGTCGGTGGTGGTGCGGTCGCGTCCCTCCTGCTTGCTGAGGTACAGCAGCGAGTCGGCGCGTTGCAGCAACGTGTCCGGAGAGTCCTGCGTTCGAGCGGCGGTCACTCCGAGCGAGATCGTGACGCTGAGCGAACCGTCGGCCATGTCGAGCGAACTCGCGGCAACGAGCGTGCGTAGTCGCTCGCAAACGGGCAGCGTGGCCTCCGCGCACGTGTGGCCGAGAATGAGCACGAATTCCTCGCCGCCGAAGCGAGCGACGATGTCGCTGACGCGCAGGTTTCCCGCGAGAGTTGCCGCCGTCATTTGGAGGACCTTGTCGCCCACCGCGTGTCCATACTGATCGTTGACCTGCTTGAAGTGATCAAGGTCGCCGAACACCAGCGCAAAGGGAGCGCCGTGACGGCGCAGCTCGGCGAGACGGCTCGTTATCGTCAACTCGAGAAAGCGCCGGTTCGGCACGCCGGTGAGCGCGTCAACCATCGCGAGCTTCTCGAGCTCCGCGACGCGCTCCTGTGCCGCAGCCAAGACGGAGCCGTCGGTGAACGTCTCAATCGCGCCGATGATCCGCCCGTCGCGGTCATGGATCGGTCGGACACCGACCTCGACAGCCACCCGGTGACCGCGTTTGTGGTGCAGCCAGACACGGGTGTGTCGTGCCCTCCCGTCGCGGATCGTGTGGGCGAGGGGGCAGAGCCCTACGCACAGCCGTTGTCCGTTCTCGTCAACGTGGCGAAGGATGTCCTCATAGCAATGGCGACCTACAACCTCGGCGGCCGGGTAGCCGGTGATCTGCTCGCAGGCCTGACTCCAGAAGCGGATCGTCCGGAACCGGTCGACGATGTACACAGGTTCGCTGAGGCTGTCCAGAATCTCGATGAAGAACCCCGGATCGCTCAGCGAAGCGCTGAACGCTTCCAGATCTTCGACGCGCTCGCGTGTCGCGGCCATGCGAGCAGAATCGGCAGCGACGGGAGATACCGATGCGTACTCAGCCGCGCGATGGGCGCTGCAACTACGGAGCCGATCGACCACAGCAACGACCCGACCCGCCGGAAAGCGGACGCTCAGAATGGGTGATTGCCCGACGGGTCGGCGGGGTTCTACGGCGCGCTTCGCTGCACAGCGACGATCACAAGGCTAGAGATCCCAGTGACGTCGGGCAACTGCGCGCCGGCGAGCGACCTGCCTTGCGCGGGAATTGCTGACGCGCGCGGCGATTAGCCAGCCCGGGTCGTCCGCTGGCGCTGACGCTGCTCGACCGCGTCCGCGAGGTCCCACGCCGCGGCGGACAGCTGGCCGAACGCTTGTGCGATCGCGACGACGCTCACCCCGGTACGCCCGCGGCTGAGGGACTCAACGGCGTCGTCGAACCGCTCCCACACGTCGTCGGGCGCGAGCGAGGACCGCCATGGAGCGTCGCGTAGCTCCCCGGGAGGGAGCCAGGCCGGCCCGGGCCGCGCCCCACAACCCTGCTCCTCGGCGTTGCGGTAGGCGGCCTGCTCCTGAGCGGCAGCGTCCGCGAGCGCGCGCCGCCGACTTCGTCTGCCGGCGGCACGACGGCCAATCAGGCCTCGACCCAGACCGTTCAGTCCAGCCCCGTCGTCCAGCAGCCCGCAGCGGCGCCGGTTACGGACACGACGAGCAGCTCCGGATCAAGCGCGAGCTCCAGTACGAGCAGCCGCCCTGCCTTTGGAGCCACCCGAACACTTGGACCCGTCTCCCTCTGGGCGACACCCGCGCCTGCGAGGAGCTGGTTGATCCGCTCGTGCGCGCTCAAAGCGCGATCGATCGCCGTTCTGGCTCGTGATGTGTTGCGTCGGGGCTGCGTGCGGTCCTGACTCGCGTTCGATCCGTGCTCCGACGGGCCGGGAGCGTGGCCCGGACATGCGTGCCATGTGCGGCGTCGGCGCGGATCGAGAGGCTGCCCCCGAGCGCTTCGACTCGCTCGATGCTCGAGGCAAGTCCGATGTGCCCTTGGTGTCGGGCTGCTTCAAGGCGCCCCGGGGACACGCCGAGCCCGTTGTCTTCGACCTCGAGCGTGAGCCCGTCATCGTGGCGCTGCACGCGAATTGCGACCTCCGTGGCGTGGGCGTGACGTTCGGCGTTGGAGAGAAGCTCGCGCAGCAGCGAGAAGATCAGCTGATCATGCGCGCCTAGCGTGTCCGCCCCGATCGCAAGCGAGATCCGCAGGCCACTGCGCCGGCCGATCTTGTCCGCAAGTTCTCGCAGCGCCGCCGAGAGCCCCTGCCGCTCGAGCGCCGGTGGGTAGAGGTCGACCAGTCCTTGCCGAAGTTGCGCAATGGCATCCGAGACAGCATCCTGCGCGGTGCTAATCGATTGGGCGCCGGCCCGGGCGGATCGTCCGAGCGCGAGCTGTGCGGCGGCTAGCTCCTGAAGCGGCCCGTCGTGCACCGAGCACGCGAGCCGACGGCGCTCGTGCTCCTCGGTGGATAACAGTTGAGCGACCAGTCGCTTGGAGCGCAGCCCCTGCACGACCGCCTCAGCGCGCGCGGCACGCTCGCGACCGAGCGTCTCCATGAGCTCCCGCTCAGTGCGGAGCCGCTCGGTGAGGTCCCGGACGTAACCCGCGACGCACGGAGGTTCGCTGCCGGGAACGCGGATCATCGTGAGCTTCATCGGGAACTCGCTTCCGTCCGAGCGCATCCCGATCAGCTCCAAAGGAGGGTCGAGGATCTCGCCCTCAGCGGACGCAAGACAGCGCGATACCGCTTGACGCGCACGGTCTCGCCGGCGCGGCGGCGCGATCAGCCCTGCCACCTCTCTGCCCAACACCTCGCGGCGCTGATAGCCGAACCGCCGTTCGGCTGCGCGATTGAACTCGAGCAGGCGACCGGCGTGATCGATCAACATCGCGCAGTCAAACGCAGCAGCCAGGATCGCGCTGGCGACCGATTGCCGCCCGGGACCATTCGGGACGGCGCCCATGCAATCTCACACCTTCGCGGACCCGATGTGAAGTTCACGCATTCCGGCTCCCTCGACCTGCAATGAGAGGCCGCCCGCGACGTACCCGAAGTGCATCACAGGCAAGCCCGAGCGTTGCGCAGCATCACGCAACTCGACTCGGATAATGCTCTAGGGCGCGTGGCGAGAACGCAAGGCGACCGACCACGCATCTTGATCGGTACTTCCCACGGACAACGAACACTTCGAAGCCCCACCGAATTGTGGGCGGCGGGTGAATACTGGGCCATCGGCGCCGGTTTCTAAGAGTTCATGGTCGCCCCGGTCGGCGCCGACTCGTTCGCTCAGGCGGTCGTGATGTGCGCCGAGGTGTATCAGCAGTTGCATCGCACCCTGAAGGCGAAGGGGTTGGCGACTGGTGTTGGTGACGAGGGCGGGTTCGCGCCGGGGCTGAGTTCGAATGAGGAGCCGATGAGGCCGTTGGTCGAGGCGATCGAGGCGGCCGGCTATCGCCCTGGCGATGACCTTGCGCTGTGCCTGGATCGTTGCGTCCGTTCCTATCGCGACGCACCGCTCCGCTCCGAGCGACTCGAGGTAGCGGTGCTTGTCCTGCGCCGAGTGGATCTTGTGAAACTCGCAGCCAAGGCTGGCCGCCAGCGCACCGGGTGTGCCGAACGTGTCCGCGGTCAGGAGATGCAGCTGCAGCTGCTCGCGGAGGCGCTCCAGCGCGCTGATCACTTGGGTGATCGGCTCACCGCGGTCGGTCACTGTCCCGTTGACGTCGAGGACAAGGTGCTTGAGGATGAGGTCCTCGCCGCCGGGGACGCGGTGAGCAGCTACTCGCCGTACCACCGCCGGTTTCCTGCGCCGCCGGCGTCGTCCTTGACCGCGCGAGCCAGCTCGGTCTGTCGCGACGCGCAGCTCGCACTGCACTCTTCGGTCGCCTCCCGCTTGCAGCCCGATGCATTAGCGAGGCTGGCACGCGAAGGTTGGTGATTCACCGCCGAGGGGCGGCGGTGGATCGCCATTGTTCGTCTGCGCGGCGGGTGTGATCGACCGCGCGGCGCGCCCAACCGGCACGATTGCCCGCTCGTGTCGCCGCGGGCGGGCGCGCGGGAGATCGTGCCGCTGTGAGCGGCACATATGCCCATCGGTCCCATCGCACCGAGACGCGTGGGAACTTGTGCCGGTCTCTTACCACGGTCCGGCGATCAGGGCGATGGCATCGATCCCGGAGCTCAGGTTGCGAGCAGAGCCGGCGCCGTTCCGATCGAAAGCCAGCAGCGTTCGGTTTGTGGCCAGTGTTGAGTGCGGCGCTGGCGTGGTGGCCGGTCGAGGGCATGAAACTTGTGGTGCGTGCGTCAGTTCTCGATCGCCCATCTTGCCGCGCTCGCCGCGCTCCTGGTCGGCGCCGGCCTGGCTGTGTGGCTCCCGCGGCGCTATCCCGGCCGCTGGATTCGATGGGCGCGCCTGGTCTTGGCGGCGGCGATCCTCGCTGGCTGGGCCGGCGAGAACGTCGCCGAGGTGGTGGACGGCATCTGGACGGTCCGATACAGCCTTCCGCTTCAGCTCACCGACGGAGTCTCGCTCTGCGCGATCCTTGCGTTGCTCACACAGGGGCAGCTGCTGATCGAGCTCGTCTATTTCTTGACGTTCTCCGCGTCATTGCAGGCCGTCCTGACCCCTGATCTCGGGTCCACCTTCCCGAGCGTCTTGTACTTCACCTATTTCGTCTACCACGTCGGCTCGATCGTGGCCGCGTGCCTGCTGGTGTTCGGCTGCCGCAGATATCCACGCGCCGGCGCGCTCTGGCGCGTGTACGGGTTGACGCTCGTGTGGACGGCGATCGCCGCCCTTGGCGATCTCATCACCGGCGGCAACTACATGTACCTGGCCAACAAACCCGTCCACGCCTCGCTACTGAACGCGATGGGTCCCTGGCCGGCGTACATCGCCTCTGGCGCTGTGCTCGGTCTTGCCATGTTCACGCTCCTGGCCGCGATCGCAAGAGCCGTACAGCACCGCGATCGCTGGCCGGCCGCAGACGGCCATGGCCTGCTCCCATAAGCTCACCAAGGGATAAGCGTCGGCGACCTTCCGTCGCGGCCATCGAGCGTGCCGCGTGCCGCTCACAGACCAAAGCGACTCTACGAGTGCACGGCTGGGTGCTCCTCAACGAATCGATTGATCGCCACGTGGACGATCAACGGCGTCTGGAATAGCGACACCGTCCAATTGCCGCTTCCCGTTTCGCCCTCGGGCGCACGGACCAGTCAGAGATCGCGCGGCAAGCCTCTCCGCTTCCGCAACGATCGATTTCAGAGAGCCAGGCTTACTACGTCAGCCACAGCAGGGCGGCGAGCACAGTGCCTGCGACCGCCAGGGCGAGCCCGGCGGCGCGAGGCCGCCCGGCTTCGGAAACGTCGCCACGGACCAACGGGATGAGAAGCAGAATCATGCCGGGGACGAGGATCGCGGGGACGGCGAGGAACTGAGGGCTGTCAATGATGTTGTCCGCGCGGTTCCACGGGATGCCCTCCTCGCCGGACCGACAGCCGGGCGGCGGGCGTCGTCCGCTGAGCGGCTGCCACGGGGTCCTCACCTCCCCGACCGACTCGACATACGGCAGGCCGCGCTCGTCGGCCCACACGATGCAGTAGCGCCCCGGCGGGTCGGTTCTGAAGCCCTGGACGCTGCGAGGGCTCGCGTCTCGCTGCGAGGGAACACGACGGAGAACGCGACGTTCCGAAGCGTGACGCGCTTGGTGCCGGTCCCGCGAACGAGCACGCCCTGGCAGATGCCGTTCTGCTCCCGGCTGTGCGCGCAGGTTGACGTGTCGCCGCCGCCCCATCCGCCGCACGCGCTGACCGCCGCCACCCAAGGTTCCGTCCGGTTCGGGGAAGGCGCGATAGTCCGGCCCAGACATCGCGGGCCAAGGCTCGGTTGTTGCTTCGGCGATCTCCTGCTGGATCTGATGCAAGCTCTGCACCGCGCTGGGGACTACCTCGTCCTCTCGCAGCACGTCGCTGGTGAGCCACGAGGAGCTGGAGCGCGCGATCCGACCATGATCGCCCGTGAGCCAGAGCATGTCGCCCTCGATTTCAACCGCCGCCGCCGGGCTGACAGTCCCGGATGGGGCACCGGCCCGCGGAACGCTCAATCGGCGCTGAATCGCATCCCGGCCAGTGCGCGCGATCGCATGGGTCGGTAGTCGGCTGGCGAGCGGGAAGGGCGAATTGGCCACAGTCCGAGCGCGCTCGCCCGTGATGAGGATCGCTCTGCGTGTCGTCACGGGCAGTGGTGGCAGCGAGATTGTGAGCTGGTGATCCGTCCACCTCGTCGCGGCGTAAGGATGGTGAGATGACGAGAACGCAAGATGTAGCCAGCAGGCAGCGCTCGGCGCTGGCGAGCAACTCGGTCCGCGAGCATCTGCTCAGGGGTGCTGCCGGACTGGCTGCCGCCGTGCTCGCATGCGTCCTGGTCGCGGTCGTTGGTCCGGTCTCACTCGCCCTGCTGCCGCTGACCGCGGTCGCGTGGCGGGGCTGCCCGACATGCTGGACGGTCGGCCTGGTCGGCACGCTCGCCGACAACCGCGCCCGGCGCACGTGTTCGCGTTGCTGATCGGTGTTGCCTCCCCGGGTCATCGAGCCTGAAATGCGTCGTTCCCGGCTTCTCGTTCGGCGACCCGGGCGCTGTGGCAGCAGCCAGGTCCGCGCGGCCCCGCTCGGCGACTCAGCGGGAGCGGGCGGAGACCGGTTGGACGGAGACTCGACGGCCTGCGTGCCATCGTCGGAACGGAGCGAAGAAGCGATGCCAGGCGCGGACCCAATCGTGAATCGGTCTCGCGGCTGATGGCATCGCCATGAGGACGGTTCGCGGGCCGGCTGTCGGCCTACTTCGAGTCAGTGCGCGCCGCGTTTGCAGACCGCGCGATCCGGCGCGGGATCATTGTCGTAGAAGGCAACACGATCGCCTGCCAGACCTGGATCGAGGGAACCTTCGTCCGCGAATTCACGCAATCGCCTGAAGGGCCGATCCCGCCGAACGGTCGCCGGATCGTCTTCGACCTCATGAACATCTTCGAGATGGATGACGATGGCAGGCTCGCGGAGGAGTACGTTCGCTCCGACAACCGATCCCTACTCGAGCATCTCCGCGCCCCGGCGCGCCCCGAAATGACCGAGCTGACTGGCAACCGCCTCATCGGGCCGGGGTGGCGCCGGAGACCCGCAACGGAATCACCTGAAGCCTGGCGTTCGACCGCCGACGGGTGGCGGCGGATCACCATCGTTCGTCTTCGCAGCCGGTTGGAACGAAATCACCGGCGGGGCTGCCTTAATACGTTCCGTCCAGCGGGTCCCGCCGCCATATGATCGCCCGCCCAGGACCGACGGTGTCGGTCTTGAGATCCCAAGCGAGAAGGCCGGAGCACATGGGTACCGAGGAGAACAAGCTCGTCGTTCGGCGGTTCATCGAGAACGCGGCCTTCGGCCGTGATGTCAGCGTTGCCGACGAGCTCCTCGCGCCGGGTTACGTCAACCTTGCGTTCGAGGGCGTCGACATCGCTGGCGTGAAGGCGATGACGACCGCCACGCATGCGGCGGTCGGTGAAGCGCGGACGTGACGTCCTCGGGCCACTCATGGGGCCGCCACCCACGGACCAGTAAACCCGGCACACGTCTGGAGATGCCTGGCGCGGCGCCCAGGTCCCGGCTCAGCCGACGTAGCCGTACGCAAACGGCGCATCCCGCGGCCTGACGATCACGGTCGTCCCGTGGGCCAGGGGCGGGATAGGATCCGTCGGACCTTGTTGGGTGGCCTCGCTTTCCGTGGGCGGACGCGATCGGGACGCTCGGCTGCGCCGATCCTCGCGTTCGTGGTGTCCCTGTCCCTGGTCGCGGCGGCAGATGCCCATGCGGCGCAGACGACGGCGCTGGCGGTGCAGCTCGGAAGTCCGGCGCGAGCCGTGCACGGAAGCGATGGGC
>CAWEYQ010000047.1:0-77556 GCA_963813265.1 uncultured Solirubrobacterales bacterium
AGCCCGTTCCCGCAAACTTCCGTGACCCACCGCCGGGGGGCGGCGGTAGAACACAGAGAGTTTCAGACGCACTCGCCGAACGTTCGTGATTCGGTTCCGTCGTCCGGAACCAGATCACGTAAGTTCGCAGGCCCAGCGGGGGCACGTCAGATCGATCCGTAACTGCTCATCGCCGAGGGCCAGGCGGTCCCCAGGGCGAACCTCACAGCGGCCGACTCGCGCTCCGTTGACCAAGGTGCCGTTGGTCGATTTCAAATCATGCAACACCCACTTGCCGTCGCGGTAGAAAAGACGGACGTGGTGACGCGAAACGCTGAGGTCCGAAAGGACGACGTCGCACGATGAGCTCCGGCCGATCAGCAGCTCGGTCTGCGCACCGGTCCAGTCAAGCGCGAGCAGCGTGGACTCCGGCCCATCGTCAGCTGCGCTGCCGTACACGATGCGGCGCGCAGCCGCTCGCACGGTCACGAACGCCCGCGGACGTGTCCGCTCAGGCCGTCGGAGCCGAAGGTCACCGATGAATCGGAACGGGTCGATCACGGGCGCCGCGAAGAGCTGGTCAATGCGATGAGCGAACGTCTCTCGGCTCAGCAGCCCATCCGCGTACGCCGTCCCGAGGGTCCGGGCAAGTCGTCGTCGCTCACTGCCGGGTCGCAGCATCGCGGTGATTGTTTCGCCCGGGGCACGCGCTGTCCACTCGCTGCTGGTCCGATCGAGCAGCAGCTGTGCGCCAGATCCCGAGCGGGATACCTGGCGAGTAATTTCTGAACGGTGCGGGATGTGGTTTTTGGCACCGTAGCGGCGGCGGTGGTCGCGGTAGTCGTCGCCGGGGTCTCGCATACTGGGGTGATCATCCGGTCCGGAGTTGCGGCCTACTCTCGGGACGTCTCCCGCCGATGCAGGGGTTTACGCCTTTGTCGCTGATAGCGGGTGCGCCCTGCGGTGTTGAGAGCGGTCGCGGTCGGTGGTGCGCGCTGGCTGGCGCGGGCCGCCGGGGGTGCTCAGCGGTGCTTGGGTTTTGCTGGTGGCGCTTTGAACGTGAGGGTCTTGGTCGTGGCCGGGGTCCTCGCGCCGGTGGGTGTGAGGGTGAGCTTGGCCGAGAGCTTGTGGTATGTGGCGAGGAGGTGTTTGCCGGTGTTGTTGAGCGTGATCTTGAGCGTTCTGCTCGTGCCGGTGAACGTGTAGGTGGTGCTGGCGAGCGTGACGGTCCTGAGTCGTCTTCTTCGGCTTCGGCTTCTTCGGCGTGCTGGCGGTGACGGCGGTGATCCTGTGTCCGGTCAAATGCTCACGCGCGCTCAGCTTCAGCGTCCCGCTGCACCTCTGGCCGGCCGATCCGCGGCAGAAGAGGGTCAAGGTGAGCAGCGAGCCGCTGGTCTTGGCCTGCTTGATGGCCGCCGGCGGTGCGGGGCCGACCGCGATCGAGAGCGACACGCTCGCGTGCTGGACCGGCGGTCCGGGATCGCTGACGCTGACGGTGAAGTTCGATCTCCCGACCGCGCGCGGCACACCGGAGATCACGCCGGTTGACGCATTCAGGCTGAGGCCGGCCGGCAGTGACCCCGAGCTGAGCGACCACGTGCCGGCGCCCGCCCCGCCCGTCGCTGACAGCCGCGCGCTATAGGCCGAACCGTCCGCCCCCGACGGCAAGCTCGACGTCCCCACCCCGAGCGCGGCGACCGAACTCACAACCAGCGCCTGCAAGCTCCCCGTCGTGTCCCTGTAGTAGCCGGCGACGGTGCAGTACCCCGCGCTCGGGCACACCACCGAGTTCAGGTCGACCTGGTTGCCGACGGTGATCGCGTTGCCCGGCAGGGTCAGCTCGCTCGCCTGCCACCCCCCACCGGCCGACTGCGCCGCGACCAGCGCCCGTTGACTGCCCGTCGTGTCTGCGTAGAAGCCGGCGGCGGCGCAGTTGCCCGCGCTCGCGCACGCCACCGAGTTCAGCTCGGCGTCCTGGTGGCCGGCGGTCGTGTTCGCGTTCGCGGGCAGGGTCAGCTCGCTCGCCTGCCACGCCCCACCAGCCGACTGGGTCGCGACCAGCGCCTGGGTGCTCCCCGTCGTGTCTCTGTACAGCCCGGCGGCGGCGCAGTTGCCCGCGCTCGGACACGCCACCGATCTCAGGAAGGCGCTCTGGACGCCGGCGGTCGTGTTCGCGTTCGCGGGCAGGGTCAGCTCGCTCACCTGCCACGCCCCACCGGCCGACTGCGTCGCGACCATCGCCTGACGCCGAGTACCGGTGTCGATGTAGTTGCCGACGGCCACGCAGTTGCCCGCGCTCGTGCACACCACCGAGTTCAGGATGGCGCTCTGGTGGCCGGCGGTCGTGTTCGCGTTCGCCGGCAGGGTCAGCTCGCTCGCCTGCCACGCCCCACCCGCCGACTGCGTCGCGACCAGCGCCTGGGTGCTCCCCGTCGTGTCTTTGTACTGCCCGGCGGCGGCGCAGTTGCCCGCGCTCGCGCACACCACCGAGCTCAGGCCGGCGCCCTGGGCCCCGGCGGTCGTGTTCGCGTTCGCCGGCAGCGTCAGCTCGCTCGCCTGCCACGCCCCACCCGCCGACTGCGTCGCAACCAGCGCCTGGCCGCTACCCGTCATGTCCGTGTAGCCGCCGACGGCGGCGCAGTTGCCCGCGCTCGCGCACACCACCGAGCTCAGGACGGCGCTCTGGTGGCCGGCGGTCGTGTTCGCATTCGCCGGCAGGGGCAGCTCGCTCGCCTGCCACGCCCCACCCGCCGACTGCGTCGCGACCAGCGCCTGGGTGCTCCCCGTCGTGTCCGTGTAGAAGCCGGTGGCGACGCAGTTGCCCGCGCTCGGACACACCACCGACTGCAGTTGGGTGTTCTGGCTGCCGGCGGTCGTGTTCGCGTTCGCGGGCAGGGGCAGCTCGCTCGCCTGCCACGCCCCACCCGCCGCCTGAGTCGCGAGCAGCGCCTGGGTGCTCCCCGTCGTGTCCTTGTAGTCGCCGATTCCGACGCAGTGGCCCACGCTCGGACACACCACCGAGTTCAGCATGGCGTTCTGCTGTCCCGCGGTCGTGTTCGCGTTCGCCGGCAGAGCCAACTCGCTCGCGCCCGGCCACACCGCAACCGGCGCCGCGGCAAACGCCACCGACGCGAGCGCCAACGCCACGCCCACACCCAACACGCTTCCACACAACAGAAGTCTCCGCATCCCTCAAGCCCCCAAGCGCAATCGTGTCGCCGGCAACCGGCCCGCCGACCCTAACACACAATCGAGAAGTAGAAGCCGGGGCTATGCGGGCGTGAGTTCCGGGTGGAACCCCACGGTCATCGTCACGGATTCGCTCGATGCGCTGATCACGCCTCGGAGCCGCAGCGCGACGGCATTTTCCGCGAAGCGACGCACGGCGCAGGCGACCCTCTCGCCGCATCACTTTGTCACCCTGATATGCGAGACCCGAGTCGTCGCTAGTGGCTGTGGCGGGTCGTCACACGCGACGGGGCCGCCGGGCTCGGCCGTCGCGGTTCGCACCTGTGCGATGGTGGGATCCGGTGGTCTCGCACCGGATTGGCGCCTCCATGCGCTGATCCTCGGGCCTCTAGCTTTCGCGAGACTGCGTGATTACAACGCGAGCCAGCCGCTGCCTCCCAGCGTCGGTGATCGACATGGCGCGTATGACGTGAGCGTGACCCTCGCCGCAGGCGCGAGGGTCACGCTCAGCCTCCCGGCGGCGGAGTGGGCCAGTGTCGGACTGATCTATGACCCGCGTAAGCTCCGCGACGACGGCGCGTACCGAATCGGTGAGCTTGATCGTGCTGTCCGCTTCGAGGCGTGCCGGTCGCCGGCGTTCAACCACGGAGTGAGCCAGTTCGACGGCGGGTTCGTCGTCGCCCGTCCGCAGTGGGTTCGGTTCGCGGTCACGACGTCGGCGAGGAAGGCCCTCACCGGTGCGTTCCCTGCGGCGGCATCCTGCCGCGCCAGATGATCGTGACGCCTTCCGGTTCGATCGATAAGCAGGTGCCGGTCGTGACCTTGATGGTCCCCTGACGAGAGGTCGCCCCGTCGGCGACGCGACGCGTGTGCGCTCTTCTGCTGTTTGCGTAATGCGCTCGCGCGGCGGGTGCCCGCAGCGTAAGAGAGAGAGGGAGGTACAGGCTGGGCGTATCAGCCCTCGTCGTCGCGTTCGATCTGCTGGGCTTGCCATTGCTCTCGGAACGCGCGGTGAGCTTCGCGCCACAGCAAGTCTTCGAGAAGCTCGGCGTGCCCATCATTCGCGACTGTGTGCTTGATCGCTTGGCGCTCGCCGAGATCGACGTGGCGACGGTCGTCGTAGAGCCAGTTCTCCTGACCGAGCGAGCGACCGTGCATGAGCTGGTTCCGCAGGGTCGAGAACTCGACGAACCACCGGCCGACGTCTCGCACGTTGGCTGATCGCTGGTTGCCCTCGACCGACAGCCATGTGTGGTGTCGGATGGGGGAAGAGTCGCCGAGCAGATCGGTCAGTCGTCGCGCCAGCTCCACGGCGTCCTCGGAATCAAGGAGCACCTCGAAGCCTGCGCGTAGGGCGGGGATTCGCACGTCGTCGGTCATCCCCGTGGTGTTCAGCCACGCGAGCGCGAGCCAGTCAATAGCGCGTCCGAGTCGACGAGCGGCGTCGTCGTCTCGCCGGATCGACACCCACGTTGCGGTCGCGTATTCGCCGTCGAGCCGCTGTCGGCGGAAGGTGGCAATGCGCACGTCACCGGGCGGCTCGATGACCACTCGCGGCAATTGAGGGTGGTCCGGGTCTTCGATGACGGACACACCAACGGACCAGCGATACACCCTGCTGCCGGTGATCGAGCTGGTGTATCCGTACTCCCGATCGATGCGGTGAGCGACCAGCACGGCGTTGTCGGACGTCAGCATCCAGTGACCGGCGTTCGGATCGCGCTCGTCTTCTGCCAGCAGCGGGGACGGGTTGGCGTTGAGTACTGTGACGGTGCACGCGCGGCGCAAATCATGCGCGCGCTGCGGATCGTCGAGCGTGTCGCCCACGCGCCCGTCATGCGGTCGGGCGAACACCCCGGCGTGGGTTCCTGAGCCCGCAGGCAGCACGTACACATCGGCGAGCCCGACCGCGAGCTGGAGAGCACGGTCGTCGAGGCAGTCGTCAACGTTGAGGTCCGCTCGCGGGATCAGCTCCCAATCGCCGACCGTGACGCGCACGCGTAGCGGGAGATATGGCAGGTAGACGACGTCGACTGAGTCAGGCTCGGGCACGAGCGGGAGTGTGCCGAGACAAGAGGACGACGATCGTCCTCCTTCGACGGCGCCTCCGACAATCGCCCGGGAGGAACGTCCCGGCACGTGACTACTACCAGCTTCGGGACGCCGCTACCGGCGCTCGATCCAAGCGGTAGCGACCTTCCGCCTGTCGAAGGACGCCGTGAGACCTAACGCACGTCAGTCGTCGTCCCGGAGCCAGGAATGGTGCCGTTGATTGGTCACGCCTCTTCGATCTCGTCGCTGCCCAGCTCGCCCTGTTCGCTCATGGCCCGAACGGCGGTCGCGACAGCGGTTCCGTCGGTGAACGCGACCCACAGGCGAATCGGCATGTCAGCTTCAACGAGCTCGGCCTCCACCATGCTGCCGTCGGCGAGAACCAGTTCGACCATGCTCGCGGTCTTGGTCGTCTGGCCGACGTAGCACAGCGATGACCCGGGTCCGCGCCGGCTGAGGATGAACTGCACTGGCGCATCGTCGGTCGCGAGGTCGAAGCCAGCGGCTCCGCTGCCCTCGGTCGGATCGCCACGATCGTTGTAGAGCTCAACGTAGACCGATAGCTCGCCGCCGTCCGGGCGCTCGGGCTCGTAGCCCGCATGCAGTGTCCACCAGCGGCCATGGAGCTCGCCTCGTGTGAGGACCGGTCGCTCGTCCGTGGGGCGCAGCCGGTCACGCGCGTGCGTGGGATTCACGGAGCGCGCAGGCTCCGGTGTGCTCGCGACGGGTTCCGGCGTTGGCTGGTTCGCAGTGTCGATCCGTCCGACGATCCAGTCGGCGGGAATCGGGCCCCAGTGGCGGCAGTCGTGAGACTGGCCGCGGTTGTCGCCCAGCAGGTAGAACATCCCCTCGGGAACGGTGACCGGCGTCGGCAACTCGCAATCAGGTGACCACTCGCAGTGTTCCAGAAGCAGGCGGTCGCCGCGCTCGGTCGCTCCGTCGCGCACGACCAGGCCGCGTCGGATCGAGATCACATCCTCCGGGCCGGCGACGATCCGCTTGATGTACCGATGGGTCGAGGGGCCCGGGCGCGGCTCGACACACGCAGCCCCACCCAGCGGCGAGGTCGTCTCTACTCCCTGGGACCGGAGAACAGGACGACGTCACCGATCTGCGGAGCCGATCGGCGATACGCGTCGACATCCACGGATACGTGTTGCCCGAGCTGTAGCATCGAGAGCATCGCGCCGCTCGGGACGCGCACGGTCATGCCCATAGCCTCGGGAGTGATACACGACCCAACGCGCAAGCGAACCCTTTCGCTCCCACTACGAGCCACCAAGACTGCTCGAACTCGATCAACGCCGCAGCGGGCGACTCATGAACAGATGACTGCGGGCCGTGTTCGCGTGGTGCGGTGGAATGAGACGCTGCCGGCGGACGACGTGAAGATGGCCGTTCGGCCGCTGGTGAACCTGAGCGTTCCTGCTTGGTACGGGTTCTCCCAGCCGGCCGGTGGATTTCCGTGCACGTCGGAGAGTGGGTGATCGGCTTTCCAGAAGGTTCCGCGAATCCGGGCCCACGTGATTCCGCAGTGCGTGAGCAGTCGGTACGGGCGGACCTCGTACGCAGCGGCTCGGGTCTGGAACGTGAGCGCGCGAAGCAGCGCGCGCTCGGCCGATGTCGGTCCGGCGACGCGCGTGAGCTGGCCGTTGGTGACCGTCGAGCATCCGCCGAGATGGACGGTGACCGGGTCGTCCGCCTTCGCCGCCGTGCCGTACCGGAAAAACGCAACGATCGCCGCTCCGCGGTCGCCCGGGCAGTGGAACGTACCGGTGACGACGGGCAACGAGTTGAACGTGCTCGCGAGCTCGACTGTGGCCTTCGAGCTATCCAACATGTGCTGTGCGATCAGTGCGAGAGACGTTGCGCTGCGCGGCGCATGCCCAAGCCCGCTGTAGCGGCAGAGCAGTACCGTCCGTGCACTAGGCGGAACCAGCGCCATCGCGGCGCCGGCAGTGGCGCTCGACAGCGCCTGGCGGTCACGGGTCGGGCACGCCGCGTAGGTGTGGAGCGCCCCCTTGGCGCGAGCCGTCGAAGCGGCATTCCCAGCAATGACGGCCGCGAGTACCGCCGCCGCCGTGATCCCGAGCACCGTCACGACAGTCGCGACCCGGTGGTTGCGCACGATTCGCATTTCACGGCCTCCCACGTCGAAGCGGATCTCCCGCGGCCATTCTTCCACTATCCCGACCAGTCGTCGGTCCGACCGCGACTGACCGTGACGATCGCCTTTCGATCAACGGAGCAGGGTGAATGAGATACCGTGGAAGCGCATTGGCTGCCCTGTCAAGCCCCTTGATGCAAAGGGCGCTCGCCGTTCTTCTCTCGTTCGGTGCGACACTCGCGATCGCTGGGTGCGGTGGGGCGACCTCTGGGCCTCTGCCCGACGCATTTATGGTGTGCGGCCATCGCCTATGGACCTATGGGGCATTCGCGCCCGTCACGCTGACTTACGCGCAACCTGGTCGTTTCCGCCTGCCGATCCGTCCCACTGCCTCCTCCCCGGTCCTGCTGAAATTCACTGACGACTGTGGTTCAGGGGTCCGCCTCAGCATTGATCACCCAGGCGTACTGAAGATCCACGCACGGGCGCGCGCGAAGGATGGTCTCATCGCTGGCGTCTCGATTCTTGCCGGACGCCGAGGCCGGACCACGCTCACCGCGACGCAAACCTCGGGGGCAACGACCCGAGTCGAGATCGCCTTGCGGTAAGCAGACCGGCCACAAGGCCGAGTGTCGCTTGGGGTCTTCAAGCAGCACTGTCGGGTGGTCCGATTGCGGCTCTCGAGGTTGCTGGTCATTGACATCGACGGCCTCACGCTCGCTTTGGTGGAGCGCCGTCGGACCGAGCAGGTCTGGGTTCTCGTAGGCCGACGCGCTCGGCTCCAGGTGTGGGTGGTCGAGTCCGGTCTAGAAACCCCACCGAGCCGAAGTGGCCCGCGATTCGACTCGCCGAGGCGGCCGCGCCGGCTATAGCCGCACGTGCGGGCTACACCAGCCGGTCACGAAGTCCAGGACTTCGAGCACGACGTCCTCGTCGCTATCGCTCAAGCCAGAGCGGAGCGCGTCAAGCCGTGCGACGACCTGCTCGCGCGGCGTGCCCGCCTGAAGCTCCCGCTCGGCGGCGCGTCGGAGGCCATCGAGGTGGTTCTCGGACGCGAACGCAGCACGGAATTCGTCGGTGACAGCCATTGCACTTTCATGGTAGACGCCACGCTCGACGGGTCGCGAGCAGCGCCGACTCGTACGCGACGAAGGTCGTCGTGGAGGCTGGCTCCACGAACCCGTGGACGCCGGGCATCAGCGGGTCTTCGCGGTACACCAGCTCGTCGCCGAGCTCGGTGACGTCGAGCTCCCAGATCGGGTCCTTCCCGGTACCGCCATGCTCAGGCGGGCGCCGGCGGGCTGGAAGGTTCTCCGGTGAATCGGGCGCGACCGACATCCCACCCTCGCCGCCGACAACGAGACCGTCGGCGCCGACCGCGATGTCGATCCCCGACCGGACGCCGAGCGCTCGCGCCGTCCGTTCAGATGCCGGTTTGCCATCACTGGCCGTCTTCATGCTGCGGTAGAGACGTTCGGCCACGCATCGATTCTGTCCGGCGATTCGGACACTGCACGCAGCGCGAACGCGCGCGGGTATCGGTCGTCAGCCGTGGCCCAATAGTGGCCCAAACGTCCCTGGACGTTCGTTCATGACGCGTCCACGAGCGTTCACACCGAAACCGTTGAAACCGCCGCAAACAGCGAGGATCGACACGAGTCGTCGCGACTGGCTGGCCCTACCGGTGCGGCTTTGCAAGCAGGAGGTCGCCGGTTCGATCCCGGCTGGCTCCACTGGTCAGTGGCCCGTAAACACGGGCGATCAAGGCGACGTAGCTGTTTCATCCGTCGCCTATCCGTTTCATGGAAGCGTTCTGGAAGCTCGCGGGTCGCGGCTCGTAGCTGAGTCGGTGTGGCGCCACGCGATCTTGCTCCTGTCGGCCGAAGCCTTCGCGTGGCACCGCCAGGAGGACGGCGTTCTGTTTGAGCGAGCTTCGTGAGTCCTGGGGGTTCATCCACTCCCGGCGGGAGACGGGCCCGGATGGGTCGTCTTCCGCCGGGGGAGTACTCCCGCGCAGCGGACGCTGGAACACCGAGCCGTTTCACAAGCTGCTGGGACGGTCGACCGGGCAAACCAGCCGGACGAGGCCCTCGACCCGGCTGTCGGAGAGGGCGCCGCGGATCGCCGGCGGCCGCCTTTGGCCACGGCCGACGTGACCGCCGGCGATTCTGCTTCGCCAACGCGTGGCGGCTCTTGGACGCAGATTACGACCACCACCGCGTGCCCGAGGCTGAGCGTGAAAGGCGGGACGATCTCGGCGCGGACCCGCCGGCCGGAGCGGGCCGCGCCTTCTCCCATCAGTTCGAATGGGAGTGTCCGCGAGTGTCCGGCCCGCAGTCGAGTCAGGGTGTCGGCTCGCTGGTTGGGGATCAGGGAGTGACACGCTGAGGACAGTGACGTGTTCGGCGGCAAGCGGATAGTCGATCAGCGGCGCCGCGATGAATCCGGACATGCTCCAGCAACCAACGGTCGGCCTCGGCTGCGCCGACCCTTTCGAGGAACGGCGCCCGGAACGCGACTGTGGTTGCTGGCTCGTGACACCACCGATCAAGCGAGGCCAGCAATGCCGGTGATCGTGAGGTAGACCCCGATGAGCGTCGCGGCCCACCTCGCGACGATCCTGCCGTTCTCGCTCAACCAGCCCTGGAACCGCTGCACCCGCACCCGCGTGCGATCTGGGTCGAGCGCATACCCGATCAACGGAAGCTCCGCGAGCGCGAACATGATCACGATGAACACGAGGATCCAGAGGATCGTGGCTGCTGTCCCCTCGTTGCTTTGGCGATGTCCTTAAGGGCGTCCAAGTACCAGATGCCCGGCACGTTGAGGATCAGCCCAGCCGCGAACGCTGCCCACACCGATCCGCTCCCGAGGGTTCGCTGCGTCCACGAAGGGCCGTCCTTGTTCTTTGTAGGCGTCTCGCGGCGAGGTTCGCGTCGGCCACGTTCGCGCTTCCAAAGGACGATGGCGAGGATGAGCGAGAGGATCCCGGCGACGAGGTCGACCGTTGGGCTCGCCGATTTCTGGTTGCTCGTCGAGACCGCGCCATCCAGTGCGAACACGATGATCAATCCCGCGGTGAGGCTGATGAGCATGCCGCCCGCCATGAATGCGGCCAGCGCCTGTGCCGGCTTGTCACGAGCGAGAAGAACGATGACCCCTGTCAGGAGGGCGGGATACACCGCGGCGGCGAGGGCCAGCAGAATGACGTTTCCCATCTCACGATCTTTCACGAGACGCGCTGTCGGAGCACCATCCCGAACGGGTGAAACGGGAGCATCAGCCCGGCCAGGAGTGGGGGCCAGTGTGGGTCGAAATGGTCCGGACGGCGACGACTGGGCCTGTGCGGCGCGGTGGGCGCCCGGTGGGCGCACTGTGCTCGCCCTAGCCGGACAGTCCGCTGATTCCCTGCCCGACCAGCACGACCGCGAAGACGAGCAGCAACACAGACATCACGGTGGCGTTGTTATCGGCCAGCCGGGTGCGCCAGCCTCCAAGAATCTCGGTAGCGCGCCGGCCCATCGCGAAGTAGACGACGAGCGGACCGAGGATCGTGGCGCCCGTGAGCAGCACGTAGATGAGGATTGTGCCCGCATCTTGAGCGGTCGAGAGCACCGGCCTGAGCGATCGACAGCCCGGCGGCCAGTGACATCGCGAGGTTCTTCGGGTTGATCGCCGACAGGGCTGCGCCGATACCGAACGACCGCGGTGGCGTGAACTGGTCGATCGATTCGAGCCACTTCGGCATCTTCGGAGCTTCGCCCGGCTTTGGGGCGAGCCCGCCACTGGCGGACGGCGCCGAACAGCAACAGCAGCCCGAGCAGCAGCTTGATGATGCTGACGGTCTTGGTCGGTCCGCTGCTGGAGGAGAAGTCGCTGCCGCCGGCGAGCGCCACCGCGACGGTGCAGATCACCGCCAGGCCCAAGACGAAGCCGGCCGCGAACGACGTGCCGTTCGTTTTCGCCTTGGGCGTGACGAGCATCAGGATGATCGCGATGATCGGCACGACGCTGATCGCCGCGCCGAGCGCGTACGGGAGGATCTCGCCGATCGCCTTACCCACCGCGCGCGCTCCTGTCGTGCCGGGACGGACGTCGCAGCCTGTGCACGCTAGGTGTCAAGAATCGCCAGGACGAGGGGGTCACGATCCTTGGCCGGTCTCGCTCAGCCGCCCATGCCGGCCTGCGCCTCCGCGAGGGCGGCTTTGAGCTCTTTGGCGCCGCCGCCGTCGACCTGCGCGACCGATTTCCTCACCGCGTTGGCGAGCGTCGTATTGACGGTGTCGGTCTTGGCGCGGTCGTAGATCGCGACGATCCCGGCCGAGCCCGGGGGTAGCGCGGCGCCCATCTTCTCCTCCAGCCCGCTCTCGACCCGGTGTCTGGCGAACTTGCCGATCACGCCACCGACGGCGCCGCCGACGACCGTCGCTGCGAGCAGCGGCGGTGCGAACAGTCCCACGACCAGCCCGACCCCGCCGCCGATCTCCAGGCCCTTGCGGCCGAGGTGGTCGCCGGTTTCCTTGACCGCGACGGTGCCGTCGGCGTCGACGGTGACGAGCACCACGCCCTCCACCTCGAGCTGCTCGTCCTCGACGAGCTTCACGAGCGCGTCGAACTCCTTCTGGGCCAGGTCGGGGATCAGGTACGCCGCGATGACGACGTCGAACTCGGTGTCGCTCATGATTCTCTCCTTCGCGCGCCTACGCCCTGATCCCGCGGACGGTGTCTGCCTGCGAGGCGTGCTCGTGGAGGGCATGTTCGTCCTTGTCGTCGAGGTGCGGGGCGACGTCGAAGACCACCTTCTTGACGGTTCCGGTGAACGCGAACGGCGCCTTGTCGGCGTAGCTTCGGTCGACGACCAGGCCGTTGTCCCGTCCGATGTCCATGCCGGCGTAGCCGCTGAAGCCGAACGGCACGGTGTGATCCAGCCGGCCGCTCCCGACCGGCTCGCCGTTGACGAACAGCGTGACCTCACCCGGGGTGGCGGGCTTTGCCTCGTCCGCTGCGAAGGTCAGCTCGACGTTCACGTCTCCCGTCGGCAACTGCCGCTTCGGACTCCTGGTGGTACTCGAACACCCCCAGGAACGCGTAGGTGTGCTTCAGCTTCCCGTCCTGGACGAACAGGGAGAAGCCTCCGAGATGGCTCGCGTCGGCGACGATCACCCCTCGGCACCACCGTCGGGGATGTGGAGGTCGGCGCTGATCGTGTAGGAGTGGTTGTAGACCCGCGGGACCGCCCCGGGGGCGATGTTCTGCACGTCGCCGTGGTAGGTGACGGTCGTGTTCGAGCCGAGCGGCGGCAGGATCCCGAAGAACGGGGAGAATCCTGCGAGCAGCGGCTTGATGTTGTACTTCTCGGCCTCTTCCCAGAACAGCGTCTGTAGCTCTTTGACCTTCTCCGGGTGGCTCGCTGACAGGTCGTTCGCTTGGGAGAAGTCGTCGGGCAGGTAGTACAGCTCGACCGGGTCCTCGTCCGGCTTCCAGACCCCGGGCGCGAACTTCTTCAACAGCTCGGGGTCCAGCCGCCACGGCACCCGAGGCATCCTCATCGACAGCCACCAGCCGTCCTTGTACATCGCCCGGTTCCCGAAGTTCTCGAAGTACTGCTGCGTGTGGCGCTCGGGAGCGTTCGAGTCCTCGAGCGAGTCGGCGAAGCTCACGCCGGTCATCGGCTGCTGCTCGATCCCATCGACATGCGTCGGCTGCGGGATCCCGACCATGTCGAGGATCATCGGACCGATGTCGGTGACGTGCGTGAACTGCGAGCGCAGGCCGCCGTTGTCCTTGATCCGCTGCGGGCAGCGGACGACGAGCGGGTTGCGCGTGCCGCCGAGATGCGAGGCGACCTGCTTGCCCCATGCAAACGGCGTGTTCCCCGCCCACGCCCAGGCGGTGGAGTAGTGCGGGTACATCATCTCGGTGCCCCACGCCTCCAGCCCGCCCCACTTCAGCGCGAGCTGCATCTGCTCTTCGTTGGTCAGCGGCAGGCCGTTGACCATCGTTCCCTCGTTGAACGTGCCGGTCGGGGTGCCTTCCAGGCTCGCGCCGTTGTCCCCCCAGATCCAGATCACGATCGTGTCATCGAGCTCGCCCATCTCCTCGATCGAGTCCAGCAGCCGGCCGACGTGATGGTCGGCGTTCTCCGAATAGCCCGCATACACCTCCATCTGGCGCGCGAACAGCCGCTTGCTGTTCTCATCCAGCGAGTCCCAGGCGGGCATCAGCTCGTCGCGCGGCGTCAGGACGCGTCGGCCGGGACCACCCCGAGCTTCTTCTGGCGCTCGAACGTCTCCTCCCGCAGCTTGTCCCAGCCCTGATCGAACCGACCCTTGTACTTCTCCGACCACTCCTTCCAGACGTGATGGGGCGCATGACTGCAACCGGTCGAGTAGTACAGACACCACGGCTTCTCGGAGTCGTGGCCACGGACGCCGTGCAGCCAATCGATCGCCTGGTCGGTCATCGCCTCGGGGAAGTAGAACGGCTTGCCGTCCTTGCCCTCCTGAACGCCGATGAACTTCTGGTTCTCGGCGATCATCGTGTCGAACTGACCGGCCTCGGGAGCCAGGAAGCCCCAGTAGTAATCGAACCCCCAGGCGTTCGGCCAGTGGTCAAACGGACCGGCCGGGACCCTGCTCCTTCTCCGGTGTCAGGTGCCACTTGCCGACTGCCGCCGTCGAGTACCCGTTCTCCTTCAGGACCTTCGGGAACGGCGCCGCGTCCTTCGGCAACATCGCCGAATAGCCCGGGAAACCGCCGGAGAACTCCGGGATCCCGCCCATGCCGACCGCGTGATGGTTACGCCCCGTCAGCAGCGCCGCCCTCGTCGGCGAGCACATCGCCGTCACGTGGAAACGGTTGTACCGCAACCCCTCGGCAGCCATCCGATCGTAATTCGGCGTATCGATCGGGCCGCCGAACGTACTCGGGTTGCCGAACCCGGCGTCGTCGATCAGCACGACCAACACGTTCGGAGCGCCCTCCGGCGGCTTCACATGGCCGATCTGCTCCCAGCCCGGCTGCGAACCGCCGAGCGTCTGGTTCGCGATCGCCGCTGAACGCCGGACGGCGGATCGGCAAGTGCGTGCGGTCAATCGTCTCGTCACTCATGTGTCGCTCACCTTCGTCGTGTCTGTCCCGTGCTCGTTCTGCGCCCCGATCGAGCGCTCTGACCCGCTCTGGGGCATGGCCGACGAGGCGGTCCGCCAATCCGGTCGCGAACGCCTGCGCCTGCTCGAGGTAGTCCGGCTTGAGATTGGTCGGAGGGATCTTCACGCCGAGATAGCGCTCCCGATCCTCGCCCTTGCCGAAGTAGCTGATCAGCGACAGCAGCGACCGAACCTGGCCGCCGGCGAACGAGAAATGAATGCCGTCCACGTAGTCGCCGCCCCGCTCGGTGCCGAGCTTCTTCACCGCTCTGAGGTTGAAGCCCCAGTACCGCCGGCACACCACGTACGCGGCGAAGTGCTTGCCGTTGAGCACGTCCGCCCGCCGCGTCGGACTTCAGCCACGAGCGAATCGGCACGCTCGTCTTTATCCACCACGTCGGCGAGCCGATGACGACGAGGTCGTAGTCGCCATCACTTGCGGCGTCGGGGATCCGGATCTCCCCGGTCGCGCCGCGCAACTGCGCGGGCATCATCCCGAAGATGTCGAGATAGGCATGCCGCAACGGAAACCGCGTGAACCGCTCCGCGTACCGCGAGTCCGTCAACTCGATCCCGGCCAGACGCACATCACAGCCCCGGCTCGCGCAGCACCTCCGCCATCGCCTCGGCCACCTTGAGGCTCTGCTGTGTGTACGTGAAAAAGACGAACAGAACGCGCGGCCCAGTCGGACTCGCATCACTCAACGACATCGGCCACTCCACTCTCGCTCAGGCTTCGAGATTCAAAGCGCGCTCGGCACCCTACGACGGCCCGGACCGCGCTTCATCGCCCAGTTGGGATGAACTCCACACCTCGAGGCCGCCGATCGATGAGCCACTCACCCGTAACGCGACGGGGTCCGGCGGCGGCGTTGCCGTGGTGGGGATGGGTGCTGATCGCCCTCGGCGTCGTCGGCTGCTCACGGCGGTCTTCGCTCCCGGCGGCCGTCGCGCGCCCGACGCAGCCGCCTGCCGCAGACGGCACAGCGCCTGATCCTCCGATCGGCCCGGCGCCCGAGCCACGCAACGAACCCCGGACGGCCCTCGATGAGTCTCCTTCAGGTTCCGTCGCCCACCGGAGGTCGCGATGATCGGCGGCGGCGGGTGTTGGTGCCACGAACGGCCGTCCTGACAGAGGGGTAGAAGCGCGATTCGCTGATCGCTTCGACGAGCCCGGCTTCGTCCATTTGCTGGTGCACGGCACGCGACGCTCGCGCGACGGACAGCTCGGCGTCGCGCGACTCGACCTCGCTGAGCAGTCGCTTGAGCGCGCGCGCCGCGGTCACATCGACGAGCGTCACAGCCTCGAAATCGAGAACGAACCGCTCCGGGCCAGCGCGGTCGAACACCTTGATGGCATGGTCGACGAAGTAGTCGGCGTTCGCGAAGAACAGTGGCGCATCGAAGCGATAGACCACCACGCCGGGAGCCGCCTCTGAGTGGTCACCCGCCGGGAGCTCTTGGAAGCCGCCGCCGTCGTCGACCGCGCCGAGAACGGCGTGTCGCGGGCGCGATATCCGCGCGATCAGCAGTGCCAGCGACAGGAACACTGCTGTAAGGATCCCGACGAGGATTCCGACCGCGACGACCGCACTGAAGGTACCGATCGCGACGCCGAACTCGAGCCGGTCCTGGCGGTAGAGCCGGGTCATTGCCCGGACGTCGAACAGCCCGACCGAAGCGAAGGTGACGATTGCAGCCAGCGCGACCTTGGGCACATCGTGCAGCAGTCCTGTGAGCCACAGCAGAAAGCCGAGGACCAGCAGCCCGGCTCCGATCTGTGCCAGCTGCGTTCGCATCCCGGCGGTCTCAGCCACCGCGGTGCGCGACTGGCTCGAGGACGAGGGGAAACCGTGGAGCAGACCCGCGCCGATATTCCCCGCTCCGAGCGCCACGAGTTCCTGGTTGGCGTCGAGCATCTCCCCGTGGCGCTCGGCGAACGCGCGAGCGGTGAGGATCGATTGCGCAAAGCCGACGAACGCGAGTCCTCCGGCGAGCGGGACCAGCGTGCCGATGTCCCCGAGTGACAGCTTTGGCACGGAGAATCCGGGGAGGCCGGCCGGGACCGCTCCGATGATCGCAACGCCTTTGGATTCAAGCTTGAGCAGGGAAACGGCGACGGCGCCGAGAAATAGCGCGGCCAGCGCGCCGGGGAACCGAGGCGCGAACCGTCGCATGAGGGCCAGCACGATCAGGATGGCCGCCCCGAGCGCGATCGTGCGCCATTGCGCGTCGCCGATGTGAGTGACAACGCGCCAGAGCGTTCCGAGCGTGCTGTCGGCTTCGACCGTGACCCCGAGCAACTGCGGCAACTGGCTGACGATGATGATCACGGCAACCCCGTTGATGAACCCGAGCAGCACCGGCCGCGAGAAGAAGTCAGCGAGGAACCCGAGCCGCGCCAACCCGGAGAGGATCAGCAGCGCGCCCGTGAGCAGCGCGAGCATCGCCGCGAGCACCGCGAACCGCGCCGAGCCCTCGGCGGCCAGTGGGGCCAGCGAGAGCGCGGTAAGAATCGCCAGGCCAGACTCGGGGCCGACCATCAGCTGCCGCGAGCTTGCGAACAGCGGATACAGGACCAGGGGAGCAAGCGCGGCGTAGAGGCCTGCGACCGGCGAGAGCCCGGCGAGCTGCCCGTACGCGAGCGCCTGCGGAACCAAGACCGCGCAGATCGTCACCGCGGCCAGCGCGTCGCGGACGATCCAACCGCGTCGGTACGAGCTCAGCACCCCGACGATCGGCAGCTCACGCTTCAGTTCGATGTTCCGATTCGAGCATCACATGCGGGCGTCTGCATCGTCCCGATTGGATGAAGCTCTGATCGCCGGAGTCCTCAGAAGCCGTTCTGAGGGGTGATCCTGCCGGACTTGACCGCCGCGCCCAGCTCACGGTCGTCGCGTTCGTTCTTCTCGGCGTCGGCCTTTCAGACGCTGGGGATCGCGCGCTCGGACGTCCGTCCCTCAGCGACGCTTGCTCGGCCGCTTCTCACGCGGCCGGAGCGCCGCGGCCGAGTCGTTCGGGATCTCCTTGAGCACATTTCATGCCTTGCTCATCAGAGAAGACGCCTACGCCGTCGGCCGCCGTCTCCCGCCCAGCTCGGCGCCTTGCTCGCCCTCGATCCCAGGACCGATCAGGGCACCGACTTTGCTGCCGAGCTCAATCGCCTCATCCTTGCTGAGGCTGCTGAGATGCTGCACCTCGATCTCGCTATCCGCGTCCTATGGACCGCGCGCGCATCGATCACGCGGACGGTGTCTTCGTCATGCAGCCGCTCTAGCTCGGCGATGATCTCGCCATGAAATCGGGGTGTTTGAAGCCGACGACGATCAGCTGAACAGGTCCGACGGCCATTGAAAACGCCTCCTGCCCCGGGCAATCCTTGAGTTCTCAAAGGCGTATGGCGATCAGAACGACCGCGACCACCGAGCGCTCAGCGACGCCGTCAGGGCCAGCCGGATCACTGCGCAGAGCGGCTTCTGAGGACCGTCCCGGCAGCACGATCATGCCGCCGGTCAAGGCCGGAGCGCTGCCAAACGGCCGTCACGCTCGGCACGTTCACGGCGCCGTCGGTACCGCGCGACGGGCTGCAGCAGTCGCTCTGGCTCGGGTGCGTCGCCATCAAACAACGCTCGACGTGACAAGCCGGGTGAGCTCAGCGTCGAGACGGTCGACGAGGGCAACGGTCCCGCCCACTCGGCGCAGCATCCTGAGGCTCGCGGCGTAGTGGGCGAGCTTGACGCGGGCCTCGGGCTCGTGAAGTCGTGATGGGGACAGCTGCGCGAGCTCTCGTGCCTTGGAGATCTTGTCGGCGACGAAGATCGTGACGGTGTCTCGGCCGGCCCGCGCCACGCGATCGCGCAGTTCGCGCTTGCGGGAGCCGTAGTCAGCAATCGATGGATCGTCGGAAACGGTTTCTACGACCCACGCGATGCGGGCTCCGAACCGCAGTTGGAGCTCTGCGCTGGTCGTCGGGGTCTTCTCCAGCAGATCGTGGAGCAGGCCAGCTGCGACGACTTCGTCTGGCTGGCCATCGCAGCGCAGGAGCCAACCCACCTCGATCGGATGCGCGATGAACGGCGCGCGGTCGATCTCCCGGTACTGACCGGCGTGCCGCGCCGAGGCGAATGCGAGCGCCGCCTGCGCGATCGGCAGGCCGGCGAATCGCTCCGCCGCGTCATGCGACCGCACGATCGGACGGAGGGCGCCCTGATCGCTCAAGCTTCGCTGGGGTCCCTCGCCGATCAGGCACATCAGCTTGTGGCCGGATCGGAGTGCGAGCCGTCGGACGCGCGCGTTTGCTTCGGATCGTCGAACTGCGCGCGGTCGCCGAACTCCATCATCACCAGGTGCTGCGCCCGAGGCCGAGCGTACATCGGGAGAGTCGAGGGTCCTGAATTGGCATAACTTGCGAACTCGTATTGGACGATGCTCGCCGACCGCTAGTACAGCCCTCCGAGCGCCCGCGCGCATCGCCCAGGCGGGATGAAGTCGTGGAGTGCAGCGCGAAACGTGTGTGCGCGGCGATCGCCGAAGTCCGGCCGAGCTGAGGGCCGTCGGCGCAAAGCGCCACAACTCAGGCTGCGTCCCCGCGAGCGTTGCTGATCGGTGATCTTTGTTGCTACCTGGCTGCGGCCGCCATGGCCAGGCGCGTTACTGCGGCGTCGGGCCGGTGGCGGTGTCAGGCACGAACTCGTCGAGGAGTCCGATCTCCCGCGCGCGGGCCACGGCCTCGCCGCGCGAGGATACGTCGAGCTTGCGGTAGATCGCGATTGCTTGGGTCTTGATGGTGTGACGCGAGAGGAACAGTCGCGTGCCGATCTCTGGGAACGACAGGTGGGTGGGTAGCAGCGGCAGCACCCGCAGTTCGGCGGGGGTTAGCGTTGTCGCGCCCGCGATGGTCGTCGGGAGCGTTCGGATCTGCTCGGACAGGCGCTTTGCCTCGTCGGTGACGATCCCCAGATCGGGCCGCTCGCGGAGGAGGTCATTGATGTCGCGCAGGATCGCGCGAGCGCCGGCTGAGTCGCCGGAGGCGATGTGGATGCGGGTGAGCTGGAGCAGCGTCAGCGCTGAGAGCCACGGGATCGCTGCTGTCAGCTTAGGCCGCTGTACTTGTACGCCCGCGACGTACTCAGCCAGCCTGCGCGCGTCGCCCCGACGCTGGGCGACCCGGGCCCTGGCGACGAGCGCGAACGCGCTCGCAGCCGCGAGCGTCGCCCGGCCCGCTCGCTCGTGAGCTTCGCGCGACAGCGCTTCGGCGTCGATCAACTCTCCCCGTTCAAGTGCGTACAGGGCCAGCTGTGCCATCGCCACGGACGAAGTTGTGGCGTCCTCGGCGCGGCGGGCGTCTCGGACGAGATCGGCTAACACCTCCTCGGCGCGGACGTCATCTCCAACCAAGACGTGCGAAAAGCCGAGCGCGACGACCGCGGTAAGGTGCCACGGGCTCCACGGACCCTCGCTCTCAACGGCGACCTCGGCGTCGGCTCGCATCTGCTGTATCCCAGCCGGGCACATCGCGCCACGCAACAACGCGACCGCGGACGCAGTCGACGCTGCCCCAAGCGCCGGAAACCCTTCGTCTGATCGCCGCTCGGCGATCGCAAGCCATCGCCGCGCATCAGAGCTGTCCCCCCCGAGCGTGGCAAACCAGCCAGCGGCCAACGCCAACGCGGGCAGGCCCTCGATTGTCTCGGGGCCAAGCGCGTCAAGCCACCGCCGCGTTGTCGCGCCGCGCCCGGTGTTCTCCAGGGCAAGCACCAGCGGTGCGATCAGGCGCTCGGCGTGCTCGAGATCGCCGCCGGCCAACGCGTGATCGACCGCCGCGATCGGCTCGCCGTTGGCTTCAAGCCAGGCGGCGGCGCGGCGATGCAGCGCGGGCACGGCTTGGGGCTCTCGATGCGCCAGCTCTGATCGCAACGCATCGCGAAACAGGTGGTGGTAGCGGTACCACTCGCGGGTCCGGTCAAGCGGCACGACGTTGAGATTTGCCCGCTCGAGCTCCTCCAGCTTGCGTGCGGAGCCGGCGGTGTTCAATACCGCGTCGCACAGCGAGCCACATAGCCGGTCGAGAATCGCGGTCTCGGTCAAGAAGCGAACGTCCGCCGGCGCGAGGCCGGCGAGAAACTCCGCGCGCACATAGTCGACGACGAATCGGTCCCCGCCGCTGAAGAAGGCCAACGCACCGCCGATCGTCCCGCCGGCACTGACCGATTGCGCGGCGAGATACACAGCGATCGCCCAACCCTCAGTGCGCTGCGCGAGCAGCGCCGCTTCATCAGGAGCAATGCTCACACGGGACTGCTCGAGTACCGCGCGAGTCTCGGCGTCGTCCAGGGCGAGATCGGTGGCGCCGATCTCCAGCAGCCGCCCCGAGGCCCGCAGCCGCGCGATCGGCAGGCCCTCGGAGTCGCGCCCGGCCAACACGATCTGAGAGCCCTGACCGACCTGAAGCGCGAGCGCCCCGATCGCGTCACGGCTGTACGGTCCGGAGACCAACTGAACGTCATCGAGAATCAATACATGCTCAGGTAGCGTGCTCAACTCCGAGCACACGCGATGCATCGCGCTGGGCTCGAACGGTCCGGGCGATTCCAGCAACGCGAACACCGCCGGCGTCAGCGGCCAGACCCGGTCGACCGCGACGGCAACGTGTGACAGCAGCACCACAGGATCGCTGTCACCCTCATCCAAAGAGACCCAAGCCACGTGTCGCTGCTCACGCGCTAACAACTGCGCCAAAAGAGTCGTCTTACCGTAGCCAGCTGGTGCGAAGATGCCGACGACCGACGACCCGGTCACGTTAGTCAGGCGCTCCAACAGCTCAGCCCGGACCACCGTGCCTGGACGTACCGGCGGCGCGATCAGCTTTGTCTCGAGCACCGGCAATCTCGCCTCCTCGCCGCGAACGCGGGCGAGCGAACGAGCAACGGTTGGCGTGGCCATTTCACCGCCCATGCGTCGAGCGCTCACGTCTGTGCGCCAGTCCACCTCATCGGAGCGAGCAACCGAATCCTCCATACGGACGGGGCGAGAGACCACCGAGACGCAACCTTCACCAGACCGCAGGTCGCTCGCCGGCTCAGGCCGCCGTGCTGCGAACCTGCCCCGGCGCGGATCGTCGTCGCCGCACCGGCAGTCCTCAACGCTGGCCTGCTCAGCGCGATGGAAATGTGATCTAAGCGAACATGCGGCGAAGACACTTGCTGCACCGGTCTCAAGAGATTCGGATCAAGATCTGGCCGCCAACCTTGTCGACGGAGTAACTGTTCCGTCTTACCGCCGCTATTCGCGGGATCGCTCATTGACCGAAATTCCGCGAACCGCGCTAGGGGCGACTCTAACACGTGCGGACCGCCGGGCTGTGTTCGTGGCGGTGCTGTTGCTGATCGCGGGTACGCTCAACATCATCTACGGCATCGGTGCCGTGGGGAACGCTCACTTCCTTGCCAACACGCAATACGTGTTCTCAAGCCTCCATACCTTGGGGGTGGATCACGATCATCGTTGGCATCATCCAGCTCACCGCCGGGGTCCCGCTGTTTGGCGGTGGAGGCTACGGCCGGGTAATTGGCATCTTCGCCGCGAGCATCGGTGCGCTCGAGTCGCTGCTGTCGATCGGCGGAACCCACCTGGCCGGACCCCGTTTGTCGGTCCACCACGAGTGAGAGGGTGGTGGATGTGACGGCGGGGAAGGTAGCGCCTTCCCCGGACGGATATACCTGGGCGGGTGAGTTCCCGCGGTCGTCGTCGCACAGGCGCGAGCGGAGCGAGTGCCGGAGCGGCGATGGCCGCGGGCGCGCCGCCCGACACCCCCGCGGTCGGTCACGCCGCCAGCGACATGGTGTCGGCCGCCCATTCGGCGGCGAACACGGCCGGAGTACGCATCCCGAGCGCGGAGTGCGGTCGGTGCGAGTTGTAGTCCTCACGCCAGTCGCCGATCACCACGCGCGCCTCGGCCAGGCAGGCGAACTCCTCGACGTCCAAGAGCTCGTCCCGGACCCGGGAGTGGAAGCTCTCGACGAACGGGTTCTGCCACGGCGAGCCGGGCTCGATGTACGCCGTCCCGGTCTTCGAGAAGCGACACCAGTCCTTGAGCGCGTGTGCGGTCATCTCCGGCCCGTTGTCACACCTCAGCAGCTCCGGAGCGCCGCGCTCGGCGACCAGCCGCTCGAGTGTCGCGACGACCATGTCGGCATCGATGCTGCGCGCCACCAGCATCACCAGCGCCTCGCGAGTGAACTCATCGACGATGTTCAGCAACTTCAACGCCCGCCCGTCGGCAGTCTGGTCGAACTGGAAGTCGAACGCCCACACGTGGTTGGGGTGCTCAGCCCGCAACCGCTCGGCCGGGACGGTCGAGTCCCCGAGCCGGCGGCGCTTGCGCCGCCGCTGCGGCACCCGCAGCCCCTCCTCGCGCCACAGCCGCTGCACCCGCTTGCGGTTCACCTCCCAGCCCTCCTCGCGCAGGCGATGGTGCGCGCGGCGGTACCCCCACCGCGGTCGCTCAGCCGAGAACCTGCGCAGCTCAGCCCGCAGCGCCTGATCGTCCTCGGCCCGAACGGGCTCGTGACGCTGCGTGGAGCGATGCTGCCCCACATACCGGCACGCCCGACGCTCGGACAGCCCCAGGCGATCGCGCAACATCGCGACCGCCTGACGCCGCCGGGCCGGGCTCACCAGTTTCCCTTGGCGATCTCCTTCAGCGCCTGGTTCTCCAGCAACTGGTCAGCGACGATCCGCTTCAACCGCGCGTTCTCACGCTCGAGCTCCTTGAGCCGCTTCGCGTCATCACCCTTCATCCCGCCGTACTGATTGCGCCACCGGTGATAGGTCTGCTCGGAGATCCCCAGCTCCTTCGCCGCCTCCGGAATCGTCTTGCCCTCGCCGAGCATCCGCTCGGCCTCACGCAACTTGCGGATGATCTGCTCCGGCGTGTGCCTGCGTCGCTGCATCGTGAAGTTCCTTCCTCGCCCATGATCCAGGGCGCGAGAAACTCTCACAAGGGTCGGACCGATCCTCCGGGGTCAGGCCACACCCATCGTGGTCACTGGCCATCTTTGCGCTGTGCATCTACATCCTGCACGGCCTCATCGTGTTCCGCGAAGAGGAGCCGACGCAAGCCTAACCGTGACGGGTCGGGAGCCTGGCCGGTAGGTCGGGTCGGGCTCTCAGATGTTCCACGTCCAGAGCTCCAGCCTGCGGTCAACGACGCCAAAGTCAAGCCCGCGGCGCCCCACCGCCTTGCGGCTCTGCCGCGACGATGCGTGGCGGCCGGGGAGCACGCCGCGACTTCATCCCGTCAAGGCGATGCGCGCGGACGTCTGGAACGTTCTACTTCACTGCGCATTGACCGACTACGAGCAGACACTTCGCAGGCTCGCGGTGGGTGACGACCGGCTCATCGCCTTGCTGCAGGCGCAAAGCGACGTCGTTACCGAACACGCGCGACGCGACGAGCAGTTGCGCCCGCTGTTTCGCCTCGCCGCGCTGATCGCCGGCGGTGGGACATGCGCGTCGTACCAGTCGATCGTCGAATGTGCGCTGGCAGCTGGCACGACCGTCGAGGAGATCATCGATGTCCTGTTCGCGATAGCCGAGACGGTCGGAAGCGCGCGAGTCGTAGCGGCCGCACCCCTACTGGCTCGAGCCGTGGGGTTTGACGTGGACTCCGCGTTTGACTGCGATGAGACGGCTGGTCCGGACTAGCACTATGCGAGCGAATCGCGGTCATAACCGGCGCGCGCGGAGACGGCCGGTGGAGCGCACCGAGCCGCGCCGCATCAAGGAGCGGCGGATGTCGAGGGCGCGCGTGTCTGCCGCCGCCCAGGAGCGACGGCGCCTGGTCGCCGACCTGCACGATGGTGTCCAGAACGAACTGGTGTCGCTGATCGTTGGGCTCTCGCTCGCCGAGGACGACAACCAGACCCCACCTGAACTCGCCGCCATGCTGTCTGCGTTGGGCGCGCGTGCGCAGGCGACGCTCGATGCGATCCGCGAAATCGCGCACGGGAACCGTCCGCCGCTGCTCGCTGCGGCTGGTCTGATGGAAGCGATCCGCGAGCAGGCGGCGCTCGCACCCATGACGGTCAGCCTGAGAGGGTCCGCGCCGCGGAGCAGCGCCGACGCGGAGGAGGCCGTGTACTTTGTCTGCCTGGAGGCGCTCCAAAACGTCGCCAAACACGCATGCCGGTCCGCGCGCGTGACTCTGGCGCTGTGCTACCGCGACGGAAGACTCGCCGTCCGGATTGCGGATGACGGCGGCGGGTTTCACACGGTACGCGGGCGCAAGGGCGCCGGCCTGACAAATATTCGCGACCGCGTCGCGTCGGCGGGGGGCACGGTCAGGATCATCTCAGCGCCGGGGCGAGGCACCGTTGTGGCCGTGACGTTGCCCTGGCCGGTCAGGCCGCCAGCCCCGACTCTCGCCCGCGCGATCTCATGATCGATGCCGGGGCAAGCCATGACTGAACGCGCCGCACGGGCGATCGCCAAGACCGTTCACGAGGGCCAGCGGACCGCGGCTGGCCACCCCGTATTCGAGCACGTCCGGCGCGTGGCCGCCACGGTCCCTAAGCAGGCGCGGGTTACTGCATGGCTGCACGATGTCCTGGAGCGTACGGATCTCACTATCGCCCAACTGCGCGCCCGCGGGGTAAGCCCCGTTGAGCTCAGTGCGCTGGTGTTTCTTACCCGCCCCGAACGCGCCGACTATCGCTTCTACGTCCAACGGATCGCTGATGCACTCGGCCCAGCGGGTGCTCTGGCTCGTGTTGTCAAGCTCGCCGACCTGGCGGACCAGCTCGCCGATCCTCGCTCCGCCTCGGGATCGACGGCGCCCTACGGGTGGGCTCGGCGCGCGATCCTGCTCGCTCAAACGCAGGCGTGCCCACCCATCCGGCAAGTGTCTCGTGCAGCGACCGTGACGGAGCGCTGAATAACAATGGGAGTGGATGCAGATGCCCGACGTCCGACAACAGATTGGGAAAGCTGTCAGCCGGATGCCGATCCGCAGCGTCCTGGCCGGTGGTGCTGGAACGCTTGCATTGACGCTCGCGTATGCGAGCGAGCGGCGACTCCGGCGGGGACACCGCGGCCAGCTCGATTACGACGACTCGCTCGTGCCCGGGCAGATCGTCGCCTCAATCATGCACCTGCCCCGCGTGACCGACCGAGAGGAAAACGAGCTCGGGCTGGCGCTGCGCTGGGGCTACGGCTCGGCGTTCGGGCTCTGGCGCGGCATCCTGCACCGCAGGTTCTCCGAACCCTTGGCGAGCACACTGTTCGGCGCGACGCTGATGAGCGCGACGCTGACGCTGTTTCCGTTGCTGGGCCGAACGCCGCCGCCCTGGCGCTGGCCGAAGGACGTGATGGCGACCAGCCTCGGAACGCATGTCGCGTACGTCGTGGCGGTCGCGACCGTCGACGACAAGATCGGGCAGCTCGCGCGCTGACCATGCCGATCTGTATGAGCAAAGAGGAAAGCCAGGACCGCCTCCACAGGGCATCATCCAATTCGGAGAGGTCGGGAATCGGTGCCGACCGACGCGGCGTGCTCCGCCGTCGGCTGCGAAGGAGATCATGAAGAGCGCGCAAACTGACGTGCCGGCTAGTTGGAATGACAGCTCCGCGAGGCGTGCGAGGACGCGCGCACCCTGGCAACGTTGTTGTGGAAGGGGGGAGCTTGAGGCGGTGTGGATGCCCGATGAGCGCTGCCGGATCCTTCGCCGTCGCCTCGCGCGCCGCGTCCAGCTCGTCCGGGCCCGCTCGCGGTCAAAGAACGAGATCCATGCCTCGTTGCAGCGGCGGCTGCAGGCCAAGCCGCCGTGCTCGGGCCTGTTCGGTGTGAAGGGCCGCCGGTGGCTCGCCGCTCTGGAGCTGGCTTCGGAGGAGCGCGAGTCCGTCGACGCCGGAATGCGGGACGTCGAGGTTTCTCGACGCGGAGATCGCGGCGGCGGAGAAGCTGATCGCGAAGCAGGCGCTGTCGTGGCCGGAGATCCGGCGGCTGATGACCGTCCCCGGTGTGAACCTCATCTGCGCAGCGTCGTTCATCGCCGCGATCGCACAAACGCTACGCCCGACCCTGCCCGCTGACAAGACCAAGGAGACACCGCAGCCCGCAAATACCGCCATCAACCACTTGACTTTCATCGGTCGATCGAACGGGAAGCTGGGGAAGCAGCGTCGCGAGTCATCCCGATCGGATGACGCGGTCGGCCCGTGGCGGTGTAGCGTCATGTCGCCAGGTCTTGCTGGCTGTGTGCCCGCGACGCGAGGTCTGCGAACGGAATGAGGTCACATTGACTGCTGATCGAAGTCACGCGATGGACCATGTCGTGCTGGTGCTGTTCGAGAACAGGTCGACCGACAATCTCCTGGGCCATCTGTACGGCCCAGAGGACGGCAAGACCTTCGAGGGTGTGATCGGCAAGGGCCTGAGCAACCCGATCCCTGCGTGGGCTGAGCACGGTGCCGAGCGCAAGACGGTCCCGTACACGGTGGCGACGGACATGGATGCCCCGAACCCGGACTCCGGTGAGGAGTACTTCCACACCAACACCCAGCTGTTCAACGTTCTCGATGAGCACAACCGCTTCAAGCTCAGCGAGCAGGTCGCCGCGCCGTGGAACGCACCCGAGCCCGGGGCGGTGCCGACGATGGATGGTTTCGTCACCGACTACATCAGCACGTTCACCGCGGAGATGGGCCGGCAGCCGACCTACGAGGAGTATGCGCAGATCATGACCGGCTACACGCCGGAGCAGGTGCCCGTGCTCAACGGGCTCGCGAAGGGCTTCGGCGTCTTCGATCACTGGTTCTGCGAGGTTCCCTCGCAGACGTTGATGAACCGGTCGTTCTGGACTGCCGCGACCTCGTCGGGCTTCGTGATCAACAAGCCGGCGTCGAACTTCATCCAGCACAACAGCGCTGAGACGCTGTTCGAGCGGCTCGAGGCGCACGGGCGCACGTGGAAGGTGTACGTGCAGGAGCCAATGTCGTTGTCGGCCGCTGCCCTGATTCACATGTCGCGGTTGCAGGATCGCCTCGCGACGCACTTCGTGCCGTTCTCCGAGTTCGAGGATGACGTGGCCAACGGCAGCCTGCCGGACTTCAGCATGATCGAGCCGAACCTGATCATGGGGCACAACGACTACCACCCAGCCGTCAGCCGGGCGCTTGGCCCGGGTGTCGAACTCCCCATCGACCCGCCGTCGTCGATCCTGGGTGGCGAGGCGTTCCTGGCCCGCATCTATACGGCGATCCGCTCGGCCGCTGCCCCTGAGGGCTCCAACGCGTACAACACGATGTTCTTCATTGGGTGGGACGAGCCAGGCGGCACCTACGACCACGTCCCCCCAGGACCCGTGCCGCCGCCGGACCCGAGCGCACCCGCGGGACAATTGGACTTCACATTTGACCGCTCCGGCTACCGGGTGCCGGCGATCATCGTCTCCCCGTGGGTGGATGAGGGGATCGTGATCAACGACGAGTACCGGCACACGTCGATGCTCGCCACGCTCCGCAAGGTGTGGGACCTCGGCGACGCGTTCACCGCCCGCGACGCCGCCGCCCGCACGTTCGATCACCTGCTCTCCCGCGAGAGCCCGCGCGACCCCGCCAGCTGGCCGGACGTGCAGCCACGCCCGGTGCCCGCCTTCCAGATGGACGAGGAGCTGATGAGCAGCACGCTCAGCACCCTCGGCCACGCGATGGGCGGCGGACTGCTGGACCACGCCAAGCAGGCCGGGATCACGATCCCGCCCGAGCTGACCGACCCAGCATCGCCCCCATCGGCGACACAGATCATCGCCTTCCTCAGAAGCATCACGGGGCAGTTCTTCCCGCGCCTTGCCTCGGCCAAGTAACAGGTCAAACGCATCAGGCGGCCGTGCCCGATCAGTCGGCATCCGCGCGTTCTCGCTCAAACGCGGCTTCACGCCCGCTTGGACGACCAGGAGCGGCTCAGCGGACTGCTTCGTCGCTGGGTCAATGCCTAGTGAAAACCCACTGTGCCGCTCGTGACGAATACGAGGCGGCTCTGAGCGGCCGGGTCGCCGCTTCCCAGTCGGGCCTAATGGGAGAAGGCGCGGCCCGCTCCGGCCGGCGGGTCCGCGCCGAGATCGTCCCGCCTTTCACGCTCAGCCTCGGGCATGCGGTGGTGGTCGTAATCTGCGTCCAAGAGCCGCCACGCGTTGGCGATCGGCGACTTCGCCCGATTCGCCAGAGCGGAGCAGTTGATGAGCTATGTCGGCCTCGTGCCGTGCGAGTCGACGACCGGTCAGCAGCGTCGGCTTGGATCGATCACCAAGACCGGATCCGCCCACGCCCGCCGGCTGCTGGTCGAGGCGGCGTGGCACGACCGCTCCCGGCCGAACCTCGGCAAAGCGCTCACCGAGCGCCAGGCCGATCAGCCCCAGGAAGCGATCGCGGTCGCGCGGACGGCGCAGAAGCGGCTGCACCGCACCTGGACCCCCTCGAAGCCCGCGGAAAGCGGCGCACGATCGTCGCGGTCGCGACCGCCCGCGAGCTCGCCGGGTTCGTCTGGGCGATCACCCGAACCGAGTGAACCCCAGGCACGACACCAACGACATCCCGTCAGCTGGGTCGGTGGCGGCCCGGAACGCGCGGGGAACCCGCGACAGTCCTTTGAGCAACCCGCCCCCCAGCGGGCCACGCTCGATGCGAGACAGCGGCTCCCCACGACGAACCATGGTCCTGCGGCACACCCAAACCCGCCCATATCAGGACTTCAGGTAGGCGAGGACCGCCAGGACGCGCCGGTGATCATCGGCCGTGGCGGGCAAGGCAAGCTTGCCGAAAATGCTCGTGACGTGTTTCTCCACGGCGCGTTCGCTGATCACGAGGTCAGCGGCAATCGCGCGGTTGGAGCGGCCTTCGGCCATCAGCCCGAGCACCTCGCGCTCACGGGGGGTTAGCTCCGCGAGTGGATCGGTGGCGCGTCGGCGGCCGAACATCTGGGATACGACCTCGGGATCGAGCGCCGAGCCACCCTCGGCGACCCGCCTGATCGAGTCGACGAACCGGTCGACGTCGGCGACCCGATCCTTGAGCAGGTAGCCGACCCCGGCAGCGCTGTCGGACAGCAGGTCGAGCGCGTACTGCTCCTCGACATACGAGGAGAGCACCAGCACGGCGGTGGCCGGGAGCTCTGAGCGGATCGCCAGAGCCGCGCGCAGACCCTCGTCGGTGTGGGTCGGAGGCATCCGGATGTCAACAATCGCAACGTCCGGCCGGTGAGCGCGGACCTTGCGCAGCAGCTCCTCGGCGTCGGCGGCGCGGCCAACCACGTCAAACCCACAGTCCTCGAGCAGCCGCGCCATCCCCTCGCGCAACAGGACGGAATCCTCAGCGAGCACTATCCGCACGGGATCCTCGCTCGCACCGTCGTGCCCCGTCCCTGCGGGCTGTTGACCTCAAGGCTCCCGTCCAGCGCGGAGACCCGATCGGCCAGACCGCGCAGTCCGGAGCCCCGTCGCGGATCCGCCCCGCCCACACCGTCGTCAGACACCTCCACTGAGAGGAAGCCGTTGACCCTGGTGATCCGCACCTCTGCAGAGTGGGCGTGCGAGTAGCGCGCGACGTTCGTGAGCGCCTCGGCGACGACGTAATAGCTGGCGACCTCGACCCGTGGCGGCAGCCGCTCGGATGGACTCGAGACGAGCTCAACCGGTACCGCCAGTCGGCCGGCTAACGCCTTCACCGCGACGGTCAGACCCCGGTCCGACAGGACGGCAGGATGGATGCCCCGGGCGAGTTCGCGCAGCTCACCGGTGGCAGATTCGAGCTCCCGCATCGCCTCGTTGAGCAGCTCACGCGCTGGTTCCGGGTCGCGGTCAAGCCGATCGCGAGCGAGTCGGAGGCTGAGTGCAAGCGCCACCAGCCGTTGCTGCGCGCCGTCGTGGAGGTCGCGCTCGAGCTTGCGCCGCTCGGCCAGCCCGGCCTCGATCAGGCGCTCGCGCGAGCGTTCGAGCTCGTCGACTCGGGCTCGAAGCTCGGCGTGGAGGCGCTCGTTCTCCATCGCCAATCCGGCAGCGGCCCCGGCGGTCTCGAGCAGCCGCCGCTCGTCGGCCAGCGAGGCATCGTGGACGATCGCCGCCAGTGGCGCGCCGTCTCGATCGATCGGCGTCCAGGTCTGGACCCCGCCCGGCTCGGGCAGCGTCACCGGACGACCGACGGTGTCGACGTAGAGGCCACGCTCAGGCAGCCAGTACACGACGGTCAGCGACGGATCCCCGAACGCCTGGGCGAGGGCGTCGCAGAGGTCGCGATGTCGGGCGGTGCCGGCGCTCAGCTGGGCGACGAGCTCGCTCACCGCGGCCGCGCGTGTGAAGCGTGACTGCATCAGCCCCGCGAGAAACGAATACGGCACCAGAGCGAGAGGCAGCAGACCGGCGAGGTAGATCGTGCTGGCGAGCGGCGTCGGGGTGCCACTCACCTTGGCCGCCAGCGCAGCGATCAGGACGATCAGCGCGAGCGCGCCCGTCCACAGCACAGCTCGCAGGGCGCGGCGCTGGGTGGCGGGGAGCGCACGCCAGCGTTTGACCAGCGCGACCATTAGCCCGGCGGCGATCAGGATGGCGATCGCGACCTGAACGTCGGCGACGGCCTGTGCCACCCCGAGGTGGTCGGCGATCAAAGCGGGGTTGCTCGGGCAGCCGCGGCACCCCGACGCCCGCGGGAACTGCAGGAACGGCAGGGGCAGCCACTCCATCAGAGTGACGTCGAACCACACCGCCGTCACGACCGCGTATTCCAGCCGAGAATGGAGCCGACCGTCAGGGAACGAGAGGAGCATCTGCACGAGGAAGCCATACGGCAACGCGGCCACCGTCTGTCCGAGAAGGAACAGCCAGCCATTGGTGGAGGCGGTGAGGCCGCTCAGCAGCCAGGTGAGCCCGACGGCGGACATCAGCACGCCGAGGCGGTTCTCGGGACGGCGCCACCACATGAACAGTCCAGTGCCGACGAACGACCACCCGATCACGAGCTGTGAGGCCAGGAACAGGCCCCGCGGGTGCATGTGGGCGGTCCGGTTCAGGGCCAGTGGGATCGTCGCCAGCCCGAGCAGGAATGCCACGGCGGCGATCGTGATGAGAGCGCGCCGCAACCCAGTCATCGCATGAGCGCCTCCAGAGCCTGAGCCGATAGCTCGTCCTTGGCGACGAATCCGAGCGCGCCGGAATGGGCCACCAGGCCGGCGAAGTCACTCGCGTCGCGGCTCGATGTGAGCACGACGGCGGGAGCGGTAGCGGGATCGAGGGTCAGCCGGCGCGATACCTCGAAGCCGTCGAAGTCAGGAAGCTGAACGTCGAGCAGCACCAGGGCCGGACGAAGCTGGCGCGCGGCGGCGATCCCGGACGCGCCGTCGGGCGCCTCACCGATCACCTCATAGCCGGCGTCCTCGAGCACGCGACGGGCGCTGCTGCGAAAACTCGGATGGTCATCGACGATCAGCACCGTCCCGCCCATGGTGCGATTGTCGCGGATGGCGAGGGGCGGCACAGTGGGGTTAGCCGTACCCCGGGTGGGCGGCTGGCCGCTCCCACAGACGCCAGCAGGCCGGATGTTCATGCCGGCACGCCGTTGCGACATTGACGAGGTGAGTGACACCCCTCAGATTTGGAGGCACTGAAATGCAACGCAGCAATATCGCTGCGCGGGCTGGGCGCTGGAGCGCCCAGCATCGCCGCACGGCGATCCTCGGGTGGCTGGCCTTCGTGATCGCCGCCGTCGCGCTCGGGTCTGCGATCGGCACCAAGCAGATCTCCCAGAACAGTAACGGCGTCGGCGAGTCCGGTCGCGCTCAGCAGATCCTGCACGACAAGTTCCCCCAGCGCGCGAACGAGCAGGTGCTGATCCAGAGCAGCGCCCTAACCGCGCACGACGCTCAGTTCGCCGCTGCGATTCGCGACGTGGTCGGACGGCTCTCCGTCGTGCCTACCGTCCAGAACGTCCGCTCGCCACTCAGTCCGGGTGATCGTGGAGCGATCTCGCGCGATGGCCATTCCGCGCTCGTGCAGTTCGAGATCACCGGCAACGGCGACAACGCCGACAAACGCGTCGGCGCCTCGCTCGCGGCCACCGCCGCGGCTCAGCAGGCCCATCCGCAGTTCCAGATTGCGCAGGCCGGCGACGCCAGCTCCACGAAGGCGCTCAACAAGAGCTTCAGCGACGACTTCGCCAAGGCACGATCGCTGTCGCTCCCGATCACGCTCATCATCCTGATCCTCGCGTTCGGTGCGCTGGTCGCGGCCGGCATCCCGGTGCTGCTGGCCATCACCGGCGTTGGCGCGACGCTCGGACTGGTGGCGGCGGTCAGCCACATCGCCGCGGTCGACCCCTCCGTCTCCGAAGTCGTGCTGCTGATCGGGATGGCCGTCGGCGTCGACTACTCCCTGTTCTACATGCGGCGGGAGCGCGAGGAACGTGCGGCAGGCCGTGATGAGCATGCCGCGCTCCAAGCGGCCGCAGCCACCTCAGGCCGATCGGTGCTCGTCTCCGGCCTGACCGTGATGACCGCCATGGCCGGGATGTACCTCGCCGGGGACAAGACGTTCGCCTCGATGGCCACCGGCACGATCCTCGTGGTCGCCGTGGCGATGCTCGGCTCGCTGACCGTTCTCCCCGCCCTGCTCTCGAAGCTGGGTGACCGGGTGATGGCGGCCCGGGTCCCGTTCGTTGCGCGTCGCCGCGAGAGCGGTGCCGAGCCACGGGTATGGGGCGCCGTGGTCGATCGCGTCCTGCGGGCACCGGGTGTCGCGCTGCTGCTCGTCGGCGGCGCCGTGGTGGCGCTGGCCATCCCCGCCTTTGGCCTGCACACCGCGTCGCCGGGGCTGCAGGGTCTGCCGAAGGGACTCCCGATCGTGCAGACCCTCAATCGCATCGAGGCCGCCTTCCCCGGCGGGCCGATGCCTGCGTCGGTGGTAATTGAGGCCCGCGACGTGAACTCGCCGCAAGTCCAGAGCGGGATCGCGCAACTCGAGCGGCACGCGCTCGGCACGGGGCTGATCCATCAGCCGTTTACAGTCGAGACCAACCCAGCTCACGACGTGGCGGTCGTGTCGATGCCGCTGAGCGGCAAGGGCAGCGACGCGTTGTCCTACCGGGCGCTCGACTCGCTGCGCTCGCAGGTGATCCCCGGGACGATTGGCGCGGTGCCGGGTACACAGGTGCAGGTGGGCGGCAACACGGCCGGCTCCAAGGACTTCAACGACTCGATGAAGTCGCATCTGCCGCTCGTGTTCGGCTTCGTGCTGACGATGGCGTTCCTGCTGCTGCTGGTCACGTTCCGCTCGATCGTCATCCCGATCACCGCGATCGTGCTCAACCTGCTGTCGGTGGGCGCTGCCTACGGCGTGCTCGTGCTCGTCTTCCAGCACACGTGGGCCCAGAACCTGCTCGACTTCAAGTCGACCGGCGCGATCACCTCGTGGCTGCCGCTGTTCCTGTTCGTGATCCTGTTCGGGCTCTCGATGGACTACCACGTGTTCATCCTCAGCCGAATCCGCGAGGGTTACGACCGAGGACTGAGGACCGACCAGGCGATCGCCCACGGGATCAAGTCGACCGCCGGCCCGGTCACCAGCGCAGCGGTCGTGATGGTCGCGGTGTTCGCCATCTTCGGCTCGCTCGGCGCGCTCGAGTTCAAGCAGCTCGGCGTCGGCCTCGCGGTGGCGATCCTGCTCGACGCAACCCTCATCCGCGCGGTTCTCCTACCCGCCACGATGAAGCTGCTCGGCGACGCCAACTGGTACCTGCCGCGGCGACTGTCGTGGCTTCCCCGTGTCGCTCACGAGCCCGCCCGCGCATAACGGGCGAGGCTGACGCGATCAGTCATGCGGGCGCCCGCCGGTATCGCGGGCGCCCGCCGCCCCGGCGAGCCGTCTGACCGAGGAGCGCCGCGGCTGTTCCTCGAGGTGCTGTCGCGCCGGCGCAGCACCGTGGCCGAGAGGCGCAGGCGACGGATCGACGATGACGCATCGTCCCGAGGTTCCAGCACACACCGCCGGTCGCCCGACGGCATCCTGTCCGGTCTTGACTCGCCCGGGTTGCGCGTGCCCGCAGGGCCGACCGACACGGCTCCGGGGCGGAGCGAGCGGGCCGAGGGCGCAGTGCTCGAGTTGGACCCGTGAGCTGCAAGTCCCGCGAGACCCACGGGCGCCGTCAAGTCGGAGTCCGACCGGCATCGGGTCTGAGAGCACGACCTGCGGGAGTGCCGCCGGACGTTCGACTTGACTGGAGACCCAGATTCACTTTATGCTGGACCAAGCGAAATGGTGGCGGACGCCCCCAAAAGGCCGTATCGAATGGTGGCCCGGGCCGAGGCGGCCGCCGCTACCCAAGAGCGGATCCTCGCCTCGGCCTGGCGGCATTTCGCCGAGCGGCCCTATGAGCAGGTTCGGCTTGTCGATATCGCCCGTGACGCGGGAGTGACAGTCCAGACGATCCACCTGCGCTTCGGGACCAAGGACGTGTTGTTCGTCGCTGCATGGCGCTGGGCGATCGGCCCGGAGGGCGCGCGCCGCGACCGCGCGCGCGTCGGTGACGTGCAGGAGGCGGTGCGCCTCATCTACGACTCGTATGAGCTCCACGGCGATGCGAGCCTTCGGTTGCTGGCCGAGGAGGATCGGATTCCGGCGATCCGCGAGATGACCGAGGCCGGGCGGGCGTGGCATCGGGCGTGGGTGGAGCGAACGTTCGCGCCGATGCTCGAGGTCGTTCAGGGCGCTCCGCGTGAGCGTCGACTCGTCAAGCTGGTGGTGGCGACCGACATTCTGGTCTGGAAGCTGCTGCGTCGCGAAATGGCGCTCGAGCGCGTGACGGCCGAGCAAATCGTGATCGAGATGATCACCGCAACCACGGGGGCGTCGTGATGGCGCGACTGCTTGTCTACCACTCCCCAGCCTCGGGGCACGTGTTTCCGACGGTCGAGATGCTGCTTGAGCTTCGGCGTCGCGGCCATGACGTGCACGTGCGCACTCGCGGGTCCGATGTCGCGCCACTCGGCGAGCTCGGATTGCACACCGCCGCGGTCGATCCGCGCATCGAGCAGATCGAGATCGACGATTGGCGTGGGCGCACGCAGGTCGATTCGCTGAGGAGGCTGTTGCGCGCATTCGCGGCGTGCGCGGAGCTCGAGATCCCCGACCTGCGCAACGCGATTGCCGAGCTGCGCCCGGACGCGCTGATCGTGGACATCAACTGCGAGGGCGCCATGTACGCCGCCGAGGCATCGGGGCTGCCGTGGGCTCTGTACTGCCCCTATCCGCCGCCGTTTCGCTCAGCCGACGCGCCTCCGCACGGATTCGGACTCCCTCCCGCCCGTGGACCGCTCGGGAGAGCCCGCGACCGGCTGTGGTGGAAGCTGGCCGACCACCTCGTGGCTCCGCAGCTTCCGCCGCTGAACCAGCTGAGAGAGGGGCTCGGTCTGCCGCCGCTCCACACGTTCGACGAGCAGTACCTGAAGGCTGACCGGTTCATCGCGTTCACCGCCGAGCCCTTCGAATACCACCGCACTGACTGGCCGTCGGAGGTGCGGCTGGTTGGACCGGGGCGCTGGGAGCCGGCGGCCGAGCCGCCCGCCTGGTTGAGCGGTGAGACGCGTCCGATCGTGCTCGTTACGGCCTCGACCGTCTATCAGCGGGATGACACGCTCATCGCCACCGCCCTCGAGGCGCTGGCGAGCGAAAACGTCGCGGTGGCGGTGAGCACCGGGGCCCAGGACCCGGCGGTATTCGCCGCGCCGGCCAACGCCCACGTCGAGCGGTTCCTGCCGCACGGCCCGATCCTCGAGCGGGCCGCATGCGTCGTGTCGCACGGAGGCCATGGGATTACCGTCAAGGCGCTCGCCAGCCGTGTCCCGGTGTGCGTCGTGCCGTTCTCCCGTGACCAGTTCGACGTCGCCCGGCGCGTCGAGTCTTCAGACGCCGGTGTGCGCCTGCATCACAAGCGACTGAACCCGCAACGGCTGCGCGCCGCCGTCAGGACCGCGATCACCAAACGGCCTGGCGCCGAGCGCATCGCCCAGGCGTTCGCCCGCGCCGGGGGTGCCTCGGCGGCGGCCGATGCGGTCGAAGAACTCCTGCCCCGCGTCGGAGCGACGAACGTCCCAACACCGCGGTCCGCCAGCCGGCTCGCCCGCAAGTAGACAGGACGAGAAGACGAACGGGACCGTGGACGGGCGACAGTAACTCGCCCGGATTCGTCGTCTCGGTGTGATTTGGCGAGTTAATGCCCCGGGCCGAAACGGTGACAAATCGCGCCGGCGACGAGACGCTCGTCAACATCACCTCTCGGCGCCAGCTCGCCGACGTGCTGGCGAGCGCAACATCCTCGGCGGAGGTGCCGCGAAGAGTTCGAGTCTGATCAAGATCGAAACCGCCGAACCCACGAGTACAAACAAGTGGACGTTCGGCGTCGATCCCGAATCTCGAGATCGGCGCGACCTGCATCGCGGTTGACTGACGCGGATCAGCCGAACGTGAACACGTACGCCCGCACGCCGACGCCGGACCGTGGGCAGCCCGGGACGCCTCGCCGTCGATACGGACGGTCAAGCGGACGGGGCTGCCTGAGGCCGGCGGCACCGAGGCGGGCACCGGCCACACGGGAGCGACCCGCGCGCCGCGCCCCGGTACGCTGGGTGGACACCGGCAATAGGAGGGCGAGATGTCAGCGAACGATGGAGGCGAGCTGCGTCACGCGCTCAAGGCGTTTCAGGACGCGCGCGGGTTGGGGGACACCCACCGCGCCGAGACGGCTCTCGAGCGTGCTCTGTTGACGACGCCCGCCGCCGAGCTCGGCGCGGACACCCAGACCGTCGCCGCCGCCGTCAGGCTGCTTCGAGGCGCGGACGACAACGGCACGACTCGCCTCGAGGTGCGCGACCAGGCGATGACACGCCGCCGCTGGTTTGAGGTCAGCCCGAGCGGCGAGATCAAATGGGCCGACCGGTGATCGACCGACGCCGACTCAGGGCAGCAGCGGCGCGAGAGCGGCCTCGCCCGGCCCGGGAGGCGCGGGGACCGGCGCGCGACCAGCAAGTCAAGTCCGGCCCAGCCCGCGTAGCAGAGAGACCCAATCGTCGCCGTCGCCGTGAGCAACACGCCGGCCGCGGCAGCGGCGGCCACGCCGTGACTGCCGAGGATCAGGACGGTCGCCGCGGCCCCGAGGCTCGGTCCGATCGGCAACTGGCCGAGCGTGAACATCGTGATCAGCAGCGCGATCGCGTCGAACGGGGAGACGTGCACGCCAACGCCCCACAGCACCAGCCAGTTGCGGGCCACCTGAGCGCCAACCGCGAGCAGGACGAGGGCGATCATGCGGCCTCGCCCGCGGCGCATCACGGCCAAGCCCTTCCAGAGTCCAAGTTGTCGGCGCGCTGAGACGCGACGCAGACCGGTCATCACCGCGGCCGCGACCAGGACGGCGATCAGTGGCACCCACCAGGGGGTCCCGAGAGGGCCGATCAGGGTGAATGAGAAGACCGCGGTCAACAGCAGCTCGACGCTGATGATCGGAACCTCGGCGGCGAGCAGCGCCGGGACGCGCGGGCTCGCTTCTGGAGCCGCACGACGCAGCGAGGCGATCCGAGCCGCCAGGCCGAGCGAACCGTTGAGCAGGCTGAGGAGGTAGCCGAACCCGGCGGCGCGGTACAGCACCCGGCGGGTGACGGTCGCGCCGGTGGCCTTCACGCAGGTGTTCCAGGCCTCCGTGCGAGCGAGGAGGGACACGCCTTGAAGCAGGATCGTGACCGAGAGGACCCACACCGGCGCCGTGGCAAGCGCAGCTGTGAACTGGCCTCCCCGTCCGATCAGCTCGACCGCCAGCGCGCCGGTGACGACGACCGCGCCGACGGCGCTGATCGCGACCTTCCTGCGAAGCCCTGAGGCCCGCAGGTCACGCTGGGCGAGATCCACGACGAGCTTGTGCGATCAGCGCAGTCGGCGCTTTACGCCCGTGGGCTCGCTCGGCGGCGCCGACGCCGCGTCGTCAATCTGCTTCTGCCGACGCTCCGCCGCTTCCTGCTTGAGCTTCGCCTGATGAGCGGCCAGCTCCGCGGCCTGGGCCGCGTGCCGCTCGGCAGACGTTGGGCGCCTAACCGCGGGCTGCACGGACACCGTGACCTTGTTCGTCGCTGCCATCGCTGCCTCCATGATTCCGTTGGTAATTCAGGCCTGCCCCGCGCGCGCATCCGGCGCTCGCGTACGACCCAGCCAGCAGCGGAAGAACTCCTGACCCATCATACATGAATTTGATGTCAGGGATTGAAGGTCGGGTCAGAGAACGCCGGCCGGGAGCACGAAGCGCTGTGGGGCTCGCGGCGATTCCGCCGCATCAGTGAATCGAGCGCCGTGGAGCCCGCGGCTCGGCGCGGTGGAAACCATCGCCTCGGCTTCGCCGGCGTGGGCAAAGATCCAGTCGATGACTTCCGGAGAGTCGGCACCCGCGGCCAGGATTGCGGCCCGCTCAATGACCTGGCCACCGGACCCGTGCGGACGGGCCAGGCGGGTAACCAAAGCACGAATCGCGTCGTCTTCCATTTGCGATCCTCGATCTGTCATGGGGCGTGCCGCGCCCCGTTCGTCCGGCTCGAAGCCGACTATACCTGAAACTCGAGTCTAGAAACGATATTCTAGAAAAGGTGTCCTCGCACGAAACGCCAACGTGGTCGTTCCTCACCAACCATGCCCGCGTTCTGCTGTGCATCGCCGAGGATCCCGGCGTCCGCCTGCGCGAGATCGGCGATCGCGTTGGGATCACGGAACGCGCCGCCCACCGCATCGTCGACGAACTTGTCGACGCTGGCTACGTCGATCGCGCGCGTAACGGCCGCCGCAACCAGTACGCGATTCGCCGCACGGTCTCACTCCCTGACGCGCTCGTCCACGAGCGGAACGTGGGAGACCTGCTGGCGATTCTCAGCACGCCCGCTGTGACGAGCAACACCTAGGTCAGCGGGACACGTAAGTTCGCGTCACATCCGGCGCTGCTGCCTTGTCTTGAGGGTTGTATGGAACCATTGAGCAAGGAGTTGACGATGCGGGTGTTTGTGGCAGGTGCGTCGGGAGCGATCGGACGGCAGCTGGTGCCGCGTCTGGTTGCCGCGGGTCATGAGGTGCATGGCATGACTCGTAGCGAGTCAAAGCGGGCGATGCTCTCTGAGCTCGGTGCGGTGCCGGTGGTCGCGGATGCGCTTGACCCCGACCAGGTCGCGGAGGTCGTGGCGGCGGCGAAGCCGGACGTGATCGTCCATCAGCTGACCGCGATCGGGGCGATTGACACGCGTCACATGGAGCGCGATTTCGCGCCGACCAACCGCCTCCGGACCGACGGCACCGATCACCTGCTCTCGGCCGGGCAGGCCGTGGGCGTGCGGCGGTTCGTAGCGCAGAGCCACATCGCCGCCTACGGGCGCATCGGTGGACCGGTCAAGAGCGAGGAGGACTCGTACGACCGCGCACCTGCGCGAGAGACGGAGGCGAACCTGGCGGCGATCCGTCACCTCGAGGGGAGAGTGCTCGGAGCGCGGTGGACGGAGGGGATTGTGCTGCGCTACGGCTGGTTCTACGGGCCGGGCACATCGATGGCCCCGGGGGAGGAGCAGTTCGAGCTGGTGCGCAAACGCAAGTTCCCGGTCGTCGGCGACGGTGCCGGCGTGTGGTCGTTCATCCACGTCGCCGATGCGGCGGAGGCGACGGTGGCAGCGCTCGAGCACGGCAGCCGCGGTATCTACAACGTCGTTGATGATGACCCCGCCCCGGTCGCCGATTGGCTGCCCGCGCTGGCGCAACAGCTCGGCGTCAAACGGCCGATGCGGGTGCCGCGATTCATCGGGCGGCTGGTCGCCGGGGAGTACGGCGTGGTGATGATGACCGAGGTCCGCGGCGCGTCGAACGCGAAGGCCAAGCGGGAGCTTGCCTGGCGGCCGGCGCATCCGAGCTGGCGACAGGGATTCGCGACGGCATGACCGAGCGTGAGCAGCTGCTTGACGACCTGCGCCCGGGCGCGTTCGCGATCGCGTACCGGATGCTCGGCAGCGTCTCCGAGGCCGAGGACGTGGTACAGGAGGCGCTACTGAGAGTGCACGACGCGCTGGAAGGCGGCCAGCGGCTCGCCTCGCCGCGAGCGTTCGTTGCCACCGTGACCACGCGGCTCGCCATCAACGAGCTGCGTTCCGCCCGCGCCCGCCGCGAGCGCTATGTGGGCGAATGGCTGCCGGAGCCGATCATCACCGACGGTCACGACGACCCGGCGCAGCACGCCGAGACCGCAGACTCGTTGTCCGTGGCGATGCTCGTGCTGTTGGAGAGTCTCTCGCCCGAGCAGCGGGCCGTGCTCCTGCTGCACGACGTGTTCGACTACCCGTTCGCGGAGATCGCGGCGATCGTCGGCAAGAGTGAGGAGGCCGTCCGGCAACTCGCGACTCGTGCCAGGCGCCACGTCGAGCAGCGCCGGCCCCGCTTCCGGACGTCGCGCGAGCAGCGCGACGAGCTGACGCGACGGTTCTTCGCGGCCGCCGAACAAGGCGATCTCGCGGCACTCGAGGCGATGCTGGCGCACGACGTGGAGCTGACCGGCGACGGCGGCGGGAAGGCTCCGGCGCTCGCACGGTCGCTGCGCGGGCGCAGCCGTGTCGCGCACGCGCTGGTCAGCTGGGTCCGTCGCGGCGGCGTCCATCCCGGCGTGTCACTAAGACTCGCTGAGGTCAACGGCGGCCCGGGCGCGCTCTACCTCGACGCACAGCAGCGGTTGATCGCCGTCGTGGCGCTCGACATCGCCGATGGTGAGGTCCGGGGCATCAGCTCGATCGTCAACCCCGACAAGCTCGCGCACCTCGGACCAGTCGGCGATCTCAGATCGCTCCTGCGGTCGGCGAGCGAACCCGGAGCCGGCGGTGGCAACACCGTCGGCTGATCGGGGGTCCTACGGCGTCATCACGACGCGGCCGAACGCCGCGCGGCTCTCGACATACGCGTGAGCCGCGGCGGCCTCGGCGAGCGGATAGGAACGGTCGATCTCCACTCGGAGCTCGCCGGCCGCGACCCGCTCGAGGAGCTCGCCGATCATCGGATGGACCCGGGCATGCTCCGATAGCAGCGCGCCGCCGAGGTAGACACCGCGGAGGGCGTTGTTGCGCATCCAGAGGGATTGCGCCTCGATCGTCGACCCGGCGCGGGCGGCGACGCCCACGCTGACGAGCGTGCCGCGATACGCGAGCACGCCGACGCTGTCGACCAGGTTCTGGCCGCCGATCGAGTCGACCACGACGTTCACCCCGCGCGACTCGGTCAGCGCGGTGACGCGCTCGACGAAGTCCTCAGTGGCGTAGTTGATCCCATGGTCGAGGCCGAGCGCGCCCAGCCGCTCAAGCTTCTCGTCGCTGGACGCGGTCGTGATCACGGTCGCGCCGGCGTGTTTGGCGAGCTGGATCGCGGCCATGCCGACCCCACCCGCCCCCGCGTGGACCAGGACGGCCTGGCCTTCCGCGAGATGCCCCGCCGTGAACAGGCACTCATACGCCGTGCCGAAAGCGACCGGCACACACGCCGCGCGGGCGGCATCGAGCCCGGCGGGGACCGTCCAGGTGGTGAGTGCGGGGACGGCACGCCGGGCAGCGTGTGACCCGGCGGCGTTCAGTGCGACGACCCGGTCGCCGACCGCAAGTCCGTCGACGCCGGCGCCGACCTCGCTCACGGTGCCGGCGCTCAGATAGCCGACGACGTGGGGGGTCGTCGGCAAATCCCCGCGCGCCCGCGCGAGGACATCGCCGCCCTCGATGCTGATCGCCTCGGCGTCGACGACGACGCAGCCGTCCGGGCACTCGGGCTCGGGCACCTCCTCATACCGAAGCACCTCGGGCCCGCCGTTGTCGTAGATCAGCGCCGCCTTCAACCCGGAGCCAACGCTAACACCCGATCAGCAACAACCGGCGGTTTCGACCAGTAAAAACCGGCGGTTTCTGCTGACGGTCGCGCTTGCGCGCACCGCGGATAAACCCCAAGCCGGATCCGCGAGACCTTCGCTCCAGGCTGCGGGCTGGTCACCCGACCGTACTCGTAGATGACCTGGTACCGGTCGTTTCGATCCCCCGACCGTGAGCAGTCACGGGATTCCGTGCTGCTCGCCGGCCGAGGCCTTCTCGCCGCCTGCAGTGGACTGAGGACGGCACGGCGCCGTGCGGAAAGCCATGCTCGCCTCCTGCGAGCGATGTTTGCCGCCACCGACCTGGGGATGGCCCTGGTCGACGAGAACGGTCGATGGGTCGCGGTCAACCCAGCCCTGTGCGAGATGCTCGGGTACGCCCGTGAGGAGTTGGAAGGTCGCTCGTTCTCGGAGTTCACCCACCCGGAGGATCGGTCGCACGGCGAGGTGGAGTTCGAAAGCCTCCGGAGTCGTGTCAAGGACGCGGCCGAGCTGAAGAAGCGGTACATCGGCCGCGACGGCCACGTCGTCTGGGTCTCGATCCGGGCGTCGGGATTCGACGAGTTGGCGGACGGCAGGCGGTATCAGATCGCGCAGATCCAGGACATCACCCGGCGCACGCTGGCCGAGGAGGAACTCGTCGTTGAGCGCCAGCTCCTCAACGCGTTCCTGAGACGTACGCCGCTGCACGTGTGCTTCAGAGACCGCAAAGGGCGGTGTCTGCGGATGTCTGACGCGCAGGCCGCAGCCGTCAACCTCGCCGCCGCTGAGGAGGCGATTGGGAAGACCGATTTCGACGTCCTTTCCGCCGATCGAGCACACCGGCTCTATGACGAGGAGCAGGCGATCATCGTCAGTGGTGAGGCCGTCGTCGACCGCGAGGAGCTGATCAGCTTTCCGGACGGTCATCGGGCGTGGATGTCGACCTCGATCGTCCCATTGCGCGACCACCGCGACGGGGTGGTGGTGGGTACCGTCACGATCGGCATCGATGTGACCAAGCGCAAGCTCGCCGACGTCCGCCTCCGCGACAGCGAGGAACGGTGGCGCACGCTGCTCGCGCAGGTCGAGGAGATGGTCGTCGTCGTCGACAGTGCGGACCGGATCGTCTACGCGAGTCCCTCGGTGGAACGGTGGGTCGGGTACGCGCCCGACGAAGTGGTCGGCCGGGGCATTACGTTCGCCACCCACCCGGACGACGCTGCCGCTCTGTGCCGTGCCTTGCACGAGGCCCGGCCGGGCCACCCAATCGGTTTCGCTCGGCGGGTCCGCTCCATCGACGGCTCCTGGCGATGCCTCGAGTCGCGGGTGGTGCGACTCGACGAGAGCGACGACGCCGCCGTCCTGGTGATCTCACTTGACGTGACACAGCGCGTGGAGCTTGATCGCGAACGCGAACGACTCGAGATGGACCGTCGCGTGTCGCAACGGCTTGAGGCGGTCGGGCAGCTGGCGGCGGGCATCGCGCATGAGATCAACACGCCGCTGCAGTTCGTCGGTGACTCCGTGACCTTCCTCGAGCAGGCCGTCGAGGACCTCCTCATGCTCACCGGCCTCTATCGAGAGGGGTTGTTCGGACCGATCGACACCCCGGTCGAGCAGCGACGCGCGGTGATGCTCAAGGCTGAAACGGACGTGGACGTCGATTACCTGATCGAAAGTGTCCCGAAGGCATTCGCCCGCACCACTGAGGGGATCGGGCGGGTCCGGACGATCGTCCAGGCGATGAAGCGGTTCTCGCATGCGTCGGCAACCGAGGCGGCGCCGGCCGATCTCAACGACGCCCTCGAGACCACGCTGGCGGTGTGCCGCAACGAATACAAGTACGTCGCCGAGGTCACGACGGACCTGGGTGACCTCCCGCTCGTCACCTGCAACATCGGCGAGATCAACCAGCTGCTCCTCAACCTGGTCATCAACGCGGCCCAGGCGATCGACGAGAAGGTCCGAGACAGCGGGGAGATCGGCCACATCTCGCTGTCGACGAAGGTGGAGGACGCCCACGTCGTGATCGCCATCGCCGATGACGGCCCGGGGATTCCGGACGAGATTCGCGAGCGGATCTACGAGCCGTTCTTCACGACCAAGGAGGTGGGAAAAGGCACCGGCCAGGGCCTGGCCCTCGCACGGACGACGATCGAGCGGCACAACGGCTCACTCCGGTGCACGAGCGTCCTCGGGGAGGGGACCACGTTCACGATTCGCCTCCCGATCTCCGAGACTCAGCCCGCGATCGATGGAAAGCAGCCGTGATCGACACCGGGCCGACCCTGCACAGCGCTGCCGCTCCGCACCCTCGCGTCCTGTGCGTCGACGACGAGCCCTACGTGCTCGACGGCCTGCGAGGTGTCCTGCGTCGCAGCTTCGACGTCCGGACAGCGACGAGCGGAGCCGATGGGCTCCGCGCGTTGCTCGACGAACCCGACGGCTACGCCATCGTGCTCTCCGACATGCGAATGCCGGTCATGTCGGGCGCTGAATTCCTGCGACGGGCGCGCATGATCGCTCCCGATGCGGTGCGGATGCTGCTGACGGGACACGCCGACCTCGAAGACGCGATCAAGGCCGTCAACGGAGCCCGCCTGTTTCGCTACCTGACGAAGCCCTGCGACTCGGACGAACTGCTCCGCGCGTGCGCGGCAGCACTGGGATATCACCAGCTTCACGTGGCCGAGCGGCTCGTCCTGGAACAGACCGTTCGTGGCAGCGTCGAGGCGCTCGGTGACGTCCTGGCGCTCACGAACCCGGCGGCCTTCGGGCGCGGCAGGCGTGTGAAACGGCTCGCCGGACAACTCGCCTACGCTCTCGGCGTCCCGGCCGTGTGGGAGGTCGAGGTGGCGGCGATGCTCGCACAGGTTGGTGCCGTCATCCTTCCGCAGGCGACCGCCGACAAGCTTTACTCGGGCCTGGCGCTCACCGAGCACGAGGCCGCCATGGTCCAGCGAGTCCCAGCCGTCTCGCGCGGCCTGATTGGCAAGATCCCACGACTTGACGGTGTTCTGGAGATTCTCGATGGCAGCTACGACACCCACGCTCATCCGGACGCGGTGGATCCCGTCGGGCGAGCGGCGCAGATTCTCCGGATCGCCCGCGACTACGACTCGCTTGAATCACAAGGCGTGACCAAGCCGGTGGCACTGGGCGCGATGGCGAGTCGCCGCAGCTACCCTCCCGAGTTCCTGACGACGTTGGCGAATGTCATCGGAGTGGGTCGCGCGGCGCCGGCGATTCGGGAGGTCCGCCTCGACGATCTTGCCGTCGGGGCCACCCTCGCCTCCGATGTCGTCAGTGTCGACGGCAGGCTGCTGGTCGCCCGTGGACACCCCGTCAGCGAGCAGATCATCGAGAGACTCACGAATATCGGCTCGGGGGCTGTCCGCGAGCCGCTGCGCATCTTCGCGACGAGTGCGCCGGAATGAGCCTGTCTGCGCCTCCTTCGCCAGACGCAAGACCGAAGCGGCGCATCCTCTTCGTCGACGACGATCGCCAGTTGCTCGACGGCCTCCGCGACGCGTTCCGCTCCCGTCGCCGCGAGTGGTCGATGAGCTTCGTTGAGAGCAGCGACGAGGCGCTTGCTCTCCTCGCCGAGCAGCCGCAGAATGCGGTCGTCTCGGATCTCCGGATGCCGGGGACCGACGGCGCGAAGCTGCTCGCCGCGGTCAAGGACGGCTGGCCGACCACGATCCGGATCGTGCTCTCCGGACACGGCGAGATGACGCTCGTCGCCCGGGCGGCGGCGGTCGCTCATCGGATCATCGCGAAGCCGTGCGCCGCCGGCGAGCTCGGCCCGCTCATCGAGCAGGCGTGCGCCCTCCAGGACATCATGCAGGAGGTCGAGCTCACCCGGCGTGCGCTCGGCGCCTCGGAGCTCCCGGCGGTACCGCGCGTCTACGCCGAGCTGACCCGCGTGCTTCAGTCTGGAACCGCGAGCGCCGCCGACGCCGCGCGGGTGGTCGAGGGCGACATCGCGATCGCGGCGAAGGTGCTCCAGCTCGCCAACTCGGCCTACTTCGGCCGGAGATCGCCCGTGAGCAACGTTCCCGCCGCGGTGGCCTACCTCGGCGTCGACGTCCTGCGCGCGCTGGTGCTTCAGGCCGAGGCGTTCAGTGCGTTCGCGATCGCCGCCCCGATCCGCGGGTTCGATGTCGAAGGCCTCCATCGTCACAGCTCGGCCGTCGCACGGCTCGCCGCCGAGATCGTCGGCACTCAGCCGGCACGGGATGAGGCGTTCACCGCCGGACTGCTCCACGACGTCGGGCTCCTGGTGCTCGCTGGGCAAAGCCAGAAGGACTTCGCGCGGATGCTCTCGGACGCGCGCGAGTCAAACCGCCACCTCTCCGAGCTTTCGCTCGAGCGCTTCGGTGCCACGCATGCTGAGATCGGTGCGCACCTGCTGTCGTTGTGGGGTCTCCCCGCGACGATCACCGAGCCGGTTGCGCGTCACTGCACCGGCCGGCTCCACAACGCCCCCTGGCGCAGCGTCGATGCGTTGTACGTCGCGAATGCACTCGTCGAGGAGGCTGACGCCGCCCGCGATCTTGACGCCCTGCCACCACTGCAGTGGGACCTTGACTACCTCGATGCCTGCGGTCACACGCCGAACCTTGCCCGCTGGCGTGAGCGCGCCGCCGAGCTCTCCGGCAGCTGACGGCTACGCGGTCTTGCCGGCGTCCGCGGTTCGCCGCCGCCACAGGTGTCGTGTGACGAGGACGATGACGAGAACTCCCGCCGCGATCGCCAGGTAGACGCTGTAGCGGCTCGCGGCGTCGTAGATCGACGTGATGTGGTTGCCGGAGAAGTAGCCGATGCTCGTCCATACGGCGACCCACAGCGCGGCGCCAAGCGCGTTGAAGACGAGGAACTTGGCCCAGTGCATACCGCTGATCCCCGCGATGATCCCGTTCGCCTGCCGCAGCCCCTCGATGAACCGCGCGAGCATGACGATCTTGCCGCCGTGACGCTCGAAGAACGCGGTCGCGCGGTCGAGCCGTTGCGGCGTGAGCAGGATGTACCGGCCGTAGCGCTCGACCAGCGGACGACCGCCGAAGTGACCGATGGCGAAGCCGACGTTGTCACCGAGCGTCGCGGCAAGGAATCCGAGGAGCGCCACGAGCAGGATCGAGAGTCGGCCGGTCCCGGCGTAGATCGCGCCCACCACGAGGATCGTTTCCCCGGGGACGGGCACGCCGAAGTCCTCCAGGAACACGAACCCAGCGATCGCGAGGTAGCCGTAGTCCTTGAGCGGCTCCTCGAGCGAGTGGAGGACGCCGGGGAGATGGGCGGGCGCAGCGGCGGCCGCGAGAGTCAGCGAGCTGAGCATGCGCGTAGTGGTTTACCCGGTTCGTCGATGTGGCGGCACATGACGACCCCGGGCTCTTGACCGTCCCGCCGCTGCCACATACGCTCGACCGCCGTGAGCCGACGCGGGCGAGCAAGGTCGCGCAGGGTGCTCGCCGCGGCGGCGGCCGCGCTTGTAGGCGCGGCGTCGCCGGGGATCGACGCCGCTGTGGGCAGTCAAGCAGGGCACCTTCGCGGGTCGGATCGGCATCGGGGGTGCCCGCGAGCTGTATCTCCGATGCGCTGGTCGGGGGAGCCCGACTGTGGTGCTTGACGCGGGCCTGCACGAATCGTCGGACACGTGGACGCTCGCGCAGACCGCGTTCCCGGTGCGTCCTCCCCACCCGTGTTCCAGGGCGTCGCCCGCTTCACGCACGTCTGCATCTACGACCGGCCGGGCACGATCCGCATCCCGCAGGGAACCGTGACGACCCGGAGCACGCCCGTGCGCATGCCGCGGACGATCGGGGGGATGGCGGGAGATCTTCATGCGCTCCTGCATCGCGTCGGCCTCCGGCCTCCGTACGTGTTCGCTGGGCATTCGGTTGGAGGGCTCATCAACCTCTACTACGCGCAGCGGTATCGGACGGATGTGGCGGGCATCGTCCTCGTCGACACGCTTGGCCCGGCGATGCAGCCGCTGCTCGGATCGTTCTGGCTGCGCTACGCCCGCCTCGTCAACTTCCCGGGAGGGCCGCTTCAGAACCTCCCCGGGTGGGAGACCCTTGATGTCACCGGAGCGTTCCGTGCTGTCCGCCAGGCCAAGCCGCTGCCGCGGATCGGGCTCGCGGTCATCAGTAAGACCGAACCGTTTGCCGTGCCGGGCCTGCCGAAGGACTTCGCCCGGGCCCTGGAGCGGGCCTGGCCGAAGATGCAGGACCGGCTCGTAGTGCTCGAGCCACAGACCCCGCATATCTTCGCCACGGGGAGCGATCACAACGTGCAGAACAACGATCCCGATCTGACGACAAACGTCATCCGCCTGATCCTCGATCGCGCGCGCCGGCTCACGCGCACGTAATCGCGTCATCCGTGACCTGCGCACAGCGTCCGGAGCGCTAGCCTGGAAGCCGGGTAAGCATGCGATGACACCCTCCTTCTGGCTTGATCAACTCGAGCCCGGGGCACGCCGACCGACTCTCACCGGACCGCACGACGCGGACGTCTGCATCGTCGGAGGCGGATTCACGGGCGTGTGGCTCGCGTACGAGCTGCGCCGCGCCGATCCATCGCTCGCCGTCGTCGTGCTCGAGGCCGAGACCGCTGGGTTCGGGGCCTCGGGACGCAACGGCGGCTGGGTGCAGGGCGACGTGTCCGGCAGCGTGGAGGCGTGGCGCAAACGAGGCGGCCGCGACGCGCCGGTGGCGATGGCCCGTGCGATCCGCGCGACGCTGCCGGTAATGGGCGAGACGATCGAGCGGGAGCTGATCGACTGCGACTGGCACCAGGGCGGATCGCTGATCGTGGCGCAGAGCGAGCTCCAGCTCGCGCGCCTGCGTGAGGAACTCGAGCATGAGCGGGCGTGGGCCGGTGCCGACGCCGCGCTGCGGTTGCTGAGTGGCGCTGATCTGCAGGCTCGCGTGGCGGTGGACCGGGGGGTCGGGGCGCTGTTCACGGAGCACTGTGCGCGGGTTCAGCCGGGCAAGCTCGTGGCCGGCGTCGCCGACGCGGCCGAGCGGGCTGGCGCCGCCATCTACGAGGGCACGCGGGTGGTGAATGTCGAGCGCGGCATCGCGCGGGTGCCCAGCGGGCAGGTGCGGGCACGGCACGTGATCCTCGCCACCGAGGCCTACACCGTCAATCTGCCCGGGCGTCGGCGAAGGGTGCTCCCGATGAACAGCTCGATGATCGTGACCGAGCCGTTGCCGGAGACGCTCTGGCATGAGCTCCGCTGGGACGGTGCCGAGACGATGCTCGACGGCTCCTACCTGTACACGTACTCACAGCGCACGGCTGACGGCCGGATCGCGATCGGCGGCCGCGGCGTCCCGTACCGCTTCGGGTCACGGACCGACCGTGAGGGCCCCGTGCCTCCGCAGACGATCCGCCAGCTGCGGGAGCGCCTGCGCTCGCTGTTCCCGGCGGTCTCCGACGTCGCCATCGCGCGGGCGTGGCACGGCGTCCTCGGCGTGTCCCGGGACTGGTGCCCCACCGTCGAGCTGAATCAGGCGACCGGCCTCGGCTTCGCCGGCGGCTATGCCGGTGAGGGGGTGGCGGCGGCGCACCTCGCCGCGCGGACGATGTGTGACCTGGTCCTCGGGCGTGACACCGAACTCGCGCGGCTTCCGTGGGTCGGGTCTCCGCCGCGCAACTGGGAGCCCGAACCACTCCGCTACATCGGCGCGCGGTCGGTCTTTCACCTGTACGGCGAAGCGGATCGTCGGGAGGAGCGCACCGGTCGCACCACGAAGCTCGCCGCTGTCGCGAACCTGATCGCCGGCCGTTAGACCAGACGCCAGAGGATCCGGCGGAGGCGGGCTGGATCCGGGGAAAGCACGGTGCCGATCACGCACTTTGCCCCCGAGCCGAGACTGTGACAGCGCCGATATGAACCTGAGGGCTTCAGCCGTTTGGGGTTCTCCATTTCTGGATGGACCGCTCAGAGGAGGCTCCCGCACATGACCGACACGCTTGTCGCCCCCGAGACTCAGGTCGCGGAACCGGCCGCCGCGCCCGAGCATGAGCAGCCCCAGACGCAGGACCTGCCCCAGACGCAGGAGCCGCCAGAGACGCAGGAACAGGGCCCAGCGGAGGCGCCGCAGGCCCCGCGCGCCCGCGCCGCCAAGGCCAAGAGCGCTGCCCGCAACGTGGAGCGGCCGCTGAAGGCCCATGAGCTGTTCTTCTCGACGACGAACGTCAAGGGCGTGATCACGTCGGGCAACGATGTCTTCAGCCGCGCCAGCGGCTATCCGCTTGACGAGATGATCGGCAAGGCGCACAACATCGTCCGCCACCCCGACATGCCGCGGGCGGTGTTCCAGCTCCTGTGGGACACGATCTCGGCCGGACAGCCGCTCGCCGCGTACGTCAAGAACCGGACCGCGGATGACGCGTATTACTGGGTGCTGGCGAGCGTCGTGCCGATCAGCGACGGCTACCTGTCGGTGCGGCTCGCACCGTCCGGCGAGCACTTCGAACTGGCCAAGCGCATCTACGCCGAGCTGTCCGCCCTGGAGAACGAGATCGAAGGCGGAGATGTGCGCCAGCGCAAACCCTCGATCGCGGCATCGACGGAGCGCCTTGGCGAGATGCTCAAGGAGGCCGGCTACGAGGACTACCGAGCGTTCATGCACGCCGCTGTGCCGGGCGAGGTCATCCGCCGGGCCGCTCAGGTCGACCAGTCACATTGGGACGCCCTCCAGCGCACGCCGCACCGCTCCTGTGACGCGATCGGCCGGGTCCTCGAGCAATACCGCACGTTCAGCGTGTTCCTGATGGGCATGGTCAATGACCTCTCCCGCTACGCCGAAATCGGCCATTCGCTCGGCGAGCAGTCCCACTACTTGAAGGCGATGGGCGATGACGTGAGGCTGTTCGCGCTCAACGCTCAGATCGGCGCCAGCCGTCTCGGCGAGCAGGGCGCCGCGCTCGACGCGGTCGCTCGTCTGCTGACCGCTCAGTCGCAGGCAACGTCGCCGCTCGTGGCCACGGTCGCGCAGCGTGCCGGCGCCGCCGTCCGTGAGATCGAGGACATGACCTACGAGCTGTCGCTCAGCACGCTCCAGGCCGAGATGATCGCGCTGTTCGCACACGAGATCGTCGACGCGGACGAGATCCAGCACGGATCTGACCTGAGCATGGTGCGCCTCGCCGACGCGCTCGAGCGCGGAAGCGAGCGCACGTTCGCGGCGCTCACCACCGTCTCCAACCAGCTGACGAGCGTGCTTGACCACGTGGGTGAGGTGTCCACCGGAATCGACCGGCTCAGCCGGCTCGCGCTCAACGGCCGGATCGAGCTCGCGAGCGTCCCGGACGCCGGCTCGATCAGGACGTTGTTCTCAGACGTCGAACGCCAGGTGGAGGACGCCCGCACGCGGTTGACAAGCTTTGACGCCGTTGCGGCGGCGGCAAAGGACCTCGAGCAGGCCGCACGCCACCCGGCGATGAACGCCCCTGCCGAGCTTCGGGCCAGCGCTGAGGCGCTCCGGGCCGGCGACTCTGATCAGCCGCGGTGACAGAGCGACAGCTGATCCATCGCTCCGCGCATGACCCGCAGCGCGACGCCGCGGTCGCGCGCCGTCAGTGACCCGCGAGCACGTTCCTGACAATCGCGATCGCCACGGCCGCAACGAGCACGATCGCCGCGTAGACGACTGACCGCACACGACCCGCGCCTCCGCTGCGAGCGACCGTGTACCCGACGAGCCCGATGAACGCCGAGAGCGTCAGCTCGGCCGACTCGAGCTCGGCGGACTTCGGCATGACGAGCACCGGGATCGATGCGAGGAGGGCGACGATCGCGGCGCCGGCGAGCTGGGCGCTGGCCGCGTTGAGGTCGTGGCGATGAACCCGGCCGCCGCTCACCAGCGTCGCCGACACCCGGAACGCGAACCAGTGCGCGAGCGCGAGGCCGATGGTCACGCCCCAGATGATCGCGATCACCTCCGCCTCATCCTCCTGATTCGTGGGCAGCGCGATCAGCGCCCCGAGCAGGCAGATCGCCAGGTACAGGCCCATCGTGTACGCCTCCTTGCGCAGCTCAATCGCGGCTGGGGACAGCCGCGGGCTGCGACCGGCCGTCGCCGGCGGCGGCGAGGGCGGTTCAGGCGATGGTGCAGGGACGTCCGTCATGTGCCGCGACGATACCGCCGTCCACCGGCTCCACCCGGCAGGATTGGCTTCTGCGTAACACCCCCCGTCCCCCAAAAGCCAATCCCTCGGGGTTCGGCGGATTCGGGCGTTGATCGATTGGTCGGGGGCGCTAGGGTGCCACGAGCACGATGCCGATAGAACGGGTTCAGGCGGTCCGACCGAGTAGGCGAGGCGGAGAGTGAGCCCGTTCCCCGACGCGCAGCGCTTTGAGCTGCTGGCGGCCGTCGGCGAGGTGACTGATGGCACGCGGCTCCTCGGGGAGACGGTGCAGCGACTCCTCGACATCATCGTGCCGGCGTTCGCGGAGGTCGCGACGCTCGACGTCGGCGGCGCGACCGGTGAGATGCGCCGGCTTGGCGCCCGGGTCGAGCGACCTCGTGACACCAAGATCGAGGCGGCGCTGCTGGCGCGCCATCAGACCGGCGATGCCGGCGTCGGCGTGCTGCGGACGATCGCCAGCGGCGAGAGCCAGCTGCTGGCACCGATCACAGACGATGACCTGCGGACGATCGCAACGAGCGCGAGCGACCTCGCGATGCTCCGTTCGCTCCACCTGCGCGAGACGATGTACCTGCCGCTCACCGCGCGGGGTCGGACGCTCGGTGTGCTCGCGTGCAGCACGCGCACTCCTGAGCGCCGCTTCTCCACGGACGACCTGCGGTTTGCCGAGGCGCTCGCGAGCCGGATCGGCCTCGCGCTTGACAATGCCGGTTTGTCGGAGACCGTCAGTGGGCTTGAACGCCAGCTCGAGGCGACGCTCGCCAACCTTGCGGCCGGCGTCATCGTCCGCGACGTGAACGGACGCATGGTGTTCGCCAACGGCGCCGCGGCGCAGATGCTTGGCGTCGGCTCGGTCGAGGAGTTCTTCGCGACCAGCTCTGACCAGCTGATGGATCTGTTCGACGCCTACGACGAGCAGGGCGGCCGCCTCAGTCTCGAGGACCTGCCCTCGTCGCGAGCGCTGCGGGGTGAGCGGCCGGCGCCGATCATCGTGCGCAGCATCCGGCGGGGCACGGGACGCGTCCGCTGGTTGCTTCACCAGGCGATGCCGGTCTTTGAGGCGGACGAGCGGCTGTCGCTTGTGGTCAACACGATCGAGGACGTCACCGAAGGCAAGCGCGCCGAGTTCGCCCAGCGACTGCTCGGCGATGCCGGCCGCGAGCTCGCCTCCTCGCTCGACTACGAGCAGACCCTCCAGCGCGTCGCTCAGCTCGCGGTGCCTCTGCTCGCAGACTGGTGCGGCGTCTCGATTGTCGGCTCGGGCGAGCTCCTGCGGCAGGTCGCGGTCGCGCACTCCGAGCCTGAGAAGGCGGCGCTCGCGCGGGTCTGGGGCGAGCGCTACCCGACCCGGCTTGACAACCCGACGGGCGCTGCGGCGGTGATCCGGACCGGCGAGCCGCAGATGGTCAGGGAGGTCACCAAGGAGTTCCTGGAGCTCGTGGACGCGACTGAGGATCAGCGGCGGCTGGCGCGCGAGGTCGGAATGCGCTCGGTGATCGTCGTGCCGCTCGCGGTACCCGGCCAGCCGCCGTTCGGGGCGCTGACCCTGGTGATGGCCGAGTCCGGGCGCACGTTCGACGCCGACGACCTGGCCGTCGCCGAAGAGCTCGCCCGCCGGGCGGCGATGGCGGTTGAGAACGCCCGCCTCTACACCGAGCGCTCACGCGTCGCGGCCACGCTCCAGCACAGCCTGCTCCCGCCCGAACTGCCGGATGTGCCCGGCTTCACTCTGGCCAGCCTCTACCGCCCGGCAGGCGAGGACAACGAGGTCGGTGGCGACTTCTACGACGCCTTTTCGTTCGGTGGTGGCTGGCTCGTCGTCGTCGGGGACGTCACCGGGCACGGGGCCGAAGCGGCGGCACTGACGTCGCTGTCGCGGTACACGCTGCGGACGGCGGCCCGGCTCCTCGGCGACCCCGTCGCCGCCGTGGAGCAGCTCAACGCGGCGCTGCTCGAGCACCGGCAGCTCTCGCTCGTGAGCCTGTGCTGCGCCGTGCTGCGCACCGATGGTGACGATGTCACCGCCGACATCCTGCTTGCCGGGCATCCACCCGCTTATCACCTGCATGGCGCCGGGCAGCACGTCGTCGGTGCACAGGCGCAGCTGCTCGGATTCGACGAACGGGGCGGCTGGGAGACGAGGACCGTCCGTCTCGAGCCGGGTGACCTGCTCGTCCTCTACACCGATGGCGTCATCGACACCTATGGCGAGACGGAGCGCTTCGGAGAGGGGCGACTCGCGGCGGCGCTACAGGACTCGTCCGACGCCACCGATGCCGTCCGGCGGATCGAGGAGGCGCTCACCGCGTTTGGGCAGGGGCCGCAGCGTGATGACACCGCGGTATTGGCCGTCCAGCGGGTCTGACTACCCTCGGTAGGTCATGACTTCGCCCCCCGCCCTCTCGATTCGCGCCCTGACCAAGCGCTATGACAGCGGCCTGCTCGCCCTCGACGCGCTCGATCTGGAGATCCCGGATGGCGAATTCTTCGGGCTGCTCGGGCCGAACGGTGCGGGCAAGACGACGCTCATCAGCGCGGTCTGCAACCTCATCCGAGTGAGCTCGGGCGAGATCGCGATCTTCGGGCGTCGCCACGATGATCCGGAGGCGCGGCGGATGATGGGGCTCTCCGAGCAGGACGTCAACCTTGACCGGTTCCTCGACGTCGAGGAGACGCTCGTGTACCACGGCGGCTACTACGGCATGAGCCGGCAGGATGCCCGCCGCCGGGCACGGGAAATGATGGACGTGTTCGATCTCCGGGCGAAGGCCGGGGTGCGCGCGCCGATGCTCTCCGGTGGCATGCGCCGCCGACTGCTGCTCGCGCGCGCGCTCATGCACGAGCCGCGACTCGTGATCCTGGACGAGCCGACCGCCGGGGTCGACTTCGAGCTGCGAATCGAGCTGTGGCGGTACATCCGCCGCCTCCACGAGCAGGGCACGACGATCCTGCTCACGACGCACTACCTCGAGGAGGCGGAGGAGCTCTGCCAGGACATCGCCCTGATCCGCTCCGGTCGTCTCGTTGCGCGGGATAGTCCGGCTCGTCTGCTTGAGGCGTTTGCGGCCGACTCGCTCGCTGACGTGTATGTGAGAGCGATGGCGGCGTGAGCGCCGACACGGTTGGCCCCGCCAGCGGGACAACCGCCCTCCAGGCCCTGCTCGTCCGCCGCCGCGGTCTCGGCGCGCTCGCCGGTCGCGAGATCCTCCGCGTGCTCAAGCTGTGGACGCAGACCGTCGCCGCCCCCGTGGTCGCGTCGTTCCTCTTCATCCTCGTCTTCGGCCTGTCGCTCAGCGGCCGGATTCGTCACGTCGAGGGATTCGACTACCGCGTGTTCATCGTCCCCGGCCTGATCACGATGGCGATGGTCCAGGCGGCATACGCGAACAACTCCTCCTCGGTGTTCCAGTCGCGCTTCGATCGCTACCTGAACGACGTGCTCGCCTCGCCGATGCGCAACTGGGAGATCAACCTCGGCCTGTCGCTCGGCGGCGTCGTCCGCGCGCTGCTGATCGGGATCTCGCTGCTGCTTCTGGCGCTGCCGATCACGCACGTGCCGGTGCGCGAGCCGCTGGTGCTGATCACCGGCGTCGCGCTCGGCCTGACACTGTTCGCCTCCCTCGGCGTCGTCGTCGGCATCTACGCCAAGACCTGGGACCACGCCGGCTTCGTCCAGAACATCGTCATCGTTCCGCTCAGCTTCCTCGGCGGCGTCTTCTACTCCGTCTCGGTGCTGCCCTCGCCTTGGCGCGAGATCTCCCACGCCAACCCGATCTTCTATCTCGTGCAGGCGGTTCGCTACGGGTTTCTCGGCTCAGGCGACGTGCCGGTCGGGGTCGCGCTGGGAATCACCGCCGTGCTCGCCGGGCTGACCGTCGCCTGGAGCGCCTGGCTGTTCCGCAGCGGCCGCAAGCTCAAGCCGTAACCAGCCGATTGTTCAGTAGCCCAGCCGGACCGGGGCGGTCCCCGGCGCCCCGGTCGGCCGCTCCGGCGGTTCCTCGGCAAACCGCGCGACGCGTTCCTGACGCCGCCGTGGGCGCCAGACGCGCAGATACTGCGCCCCCAGGTAGGACCCGACGACGAGCAGCACCGCGCCGAACTGGGCGACGATCGTCTCGACGTTGGGAAACACGGAGAACCACTGACCGGTCCAGCCGGGGAGTGAGATCCCGATCGGCGTCGTCCCGATCCAGCCGGCGAGCTGCATCTCGTTGACCTCTTCGCCGACCATGACGAACAGCACGACAAGCAGCATCCCGCCGGTGATGATCAGCAGCTTCTTGTACGGCAGCCGCTGGTGCAGCGCGAACGTGAGGACGCCGACCGCGGCCGTGAACAGGCTGCCGAGCACGACGCCCTCGAGCACGACGCTCGAGCCGAACGTGACCCGCAGGTTCTGGAGGAACAGCACGGTCTCGAAGCCCTCGCGGTAGATCGACGTGAACCCGAGCAGGGCAAAACCGAGCAGGGCGCGCCGCATTGCGGTCTCACCCGTCCCGCTGCCGCTCAGCAGCCCGCGCCGACGCTTGTGATGGTGGGAGATCCAGCCGGTCCAGTAGACCCGGTGGAAGAACCAGTTCATCACGATCAGCAGGACGATGATCGCGGGAAGCCCCGTCGCCGCCTGCAGCGACAGACCCGTGCCGCCGAACAGCCCGATGATCCACACGGCGGCAAACCACGTTCCGATCGTCGCGGCGACCCCGATCGCTCCGCCGATTGCAACCGGGCGACGGTAGACCGAGTTCGCGCCGAGGAAGCTCGCGAGCACCGCGGCGAGCACGAGGATCGTCTCGAGGCCTTCACGGAACACGAGAACCGCACTGTTGACGACCGCTGAGGTACGGCTCATGTGGGTCCCGGGGTCGGTCGGATCCGGTGTGCCGCCGCCGCTGTGCCAGGCGAGGATCACCGTGGCGACGCCGACGGCGAGAACGACCGCCACCCAGAGGTAGAAGTTTCGCTGCGAGGACCGCTTAGCCCTGTCTGTGACCCTGTCTGTCACGGTCGGCACCGTAGCACAAATTAGGGCTACCTAATTAGGGTACCCTAAGTACGAGAAGTGAAGACCCGTCGAACGCTCCGCGGACGGAATACGCTTCTGGCGATGGCCGCGATCGCGACGACGCCCGACGCCCCGGCTCGTGACTCGGCCTACGCCGTGGCCATGAGCGACTGGTTGGCGTGCGCGTGCGCTGGGGTTGACGAGCGCGCCGCGCGGGCGGTGCGTCAGAGCGGCGATGACCTGCTGGCGCGGGTGGCGTTCGCCGCGACGGCGGGGCACGTTCACGATTTCGACGACACGTTCTCGGCCGGCGTGGCCCACGTGAGCGCCACGTGCGCGCCGGCGGCACTCCTCGTCGCCGCCGATCTCGGCGCGACGCTCGGTGATGCCCTCGGGGCCTACGCCCACGCGTTCGAGGCCATGGCCGCCTGCGCGGCCGCGAGCCATCCGGCGCTCTACGCGGGCGGGTGGCACCCGACGGCCGTCTGCGGACCGATCGGTGCCGCCGTGGCGGCGGCCCGGTTGCTCGGTCTGTCTGAAGAGCAGCGCGAGCAGGCGCTGCGGCTCGCGCTCCTGCGCGCGGGCGGCACGCGGGGTGCGTTCGGCTCGGACGGCAAGGCGATCCAGGTTGGTCTCGCCGCCGCCCATGGCGTTCAGGCCGCGCGGCTCGCGCGAGGCGGTGCGCTCGTCAGCGAGCGGGCGGTCAGCGGCACGCTCGGGTTTGAGGGCGTGCTCGGCGCGCGGGTTCGCTCGCCCGGCGGCGGGGCCGCACCCGCTCCCGCGATCGAACGCAACTGGATCAAGCGCTACCCGAGCTGTCTCGGCACGCACTCACCGATTGAGGCCGTGCTCGAGGCACGTGAGCAGGGGTACGAGCTCGCCGAGGGGCCGATCGAGGTTGCCGTACACCCCGTCGCGCGCCAGGCCGCTCACCTCGATCGCGTGAGCGATCCGCTGGAGGGCAAGTTCTCGATTCCGTATTGCGTCGCGCTCGGTCTGCGGCACGGCCCACTGCGCTTGCGGGACTTCGCCAGCCTCGACCCGGAGGCGTGCGAGACAGCGATGCGAGTCACGGTCACCGTCGATGCGTCGCTGCCGGAATTCGGCGCCGTGCTCCGTCACCACGGTGAGGAACGCGCCCGGGTCGCGAGTCCGATCGGTTCCCCCGCGCGGCCGATCTCGGCGGCGGAGTTGGCCGGGAAGCTCAACGAGCTTGCGGGGGATCGTCTCGACGGGCTCCTCGACCGCCTTGATGCCCCCGCCGCCCGCGCGTTGCGCGCGGCTCGCCTCAGCGAGTCCGAGTCTGTCTGAGCCCGCCGACCACCGTGCGCTGACCGTCACGCGCGTCATGGGCGCGAGCTTCGCCGTCGGCTCGATCGGCTTCGCGCTCGCCCCGCTCAACACCTACGCCGAGCGGGTCGGATCTCACCGGGACGCGGTCACCTACTTCCTCGGCTCGATCCTGTTCACGGTCGGCGGTCTGGCGCAGTGCGCGCTCGCCTGGCCCGAGCGGGGTCGTGCCGGTGACGGCACCTGGGCATGGCGTACGGCATGGATCCAGTCCGTCGGGACCGTCCTGTTCAACGTGATGACGCTCGCCGGACTGCAGGTCGATGTCTCCTCGCCGCACTACAACGGGCTCGTCTGGCTCCCGAACGTGCTCGGGTCCGTGTGCTTCCTCATCTCTGCCGGGTGCCTCTACGTGTCTTCGCCCCGTCACGGCTGGCGGCTCGCGCGGCGCCACCGCGACTGGTGGGAGCCATTGGTCAACGGGCTCGGCTGCGTCCTGTTCGGCGTCTCGGCGATCGCGGCTTTTGGCGACCCATCGACGCACAGGCTGCTGAGCGCGGAGACGGCAGACTGGACGACGGCCGCCGGTGCGCTCTGCTTCTTCACCCTCGGACTCGTCGCTCTGCGCACGGGCCGGTCGAGCAAGGTCCCGCGGCTCCGGGAGCTGCGCCAGCTTGGGCGGGCCGTTGAGCACGACGTCGCGGAGGTCGCCGAGGTCGTCGAACACGAGCTCTGAGCGGGGTGGGCTCAGGCGCTTGTCATGACTCCACAGGCGCGGAAGGTCGGCGCGCGAGCAGCGTCAGTTGCCGGCGCCCGTAGTCCGCATGAGGACGGCTGGCCGAGCCGCTGAGCCGTCTCAGCGCCTGCTCAAGGAGATCGGCGCGGGGCGCGTCGCCGTCCCGCGCACGCTCGCGGACGTACGCCACGATGCCCTTGGACCGCCGTCGCTTGTTGCAGCTGCGGCACGCGACGGCGAGGTTCTCCGGGAGCCCTCGCCCACCCTGCGATCGAGGCAGCAGATGCTCGGCCGTGAGATCCCGGCGCCACGGCTCGCGGCCGCACCACACGCACACGGCACCGTCACGCGCGATCAGCTCGTCAAGCCTCACGCGACGTGAGCTTAAGCCCTCGCCTGGGTGGAGCCCACTAAATCGGCTTGATCGTGCCGCCGCCGAGCGGCGCGAGGTAGCCCTGGTGGGACGCGTTCTTGACGAAGATGACCCACTGAGGCGCCTCGCCAGAAGGCGAGCTGACAACCGCATAGTCGATCCGTCTCAGCGGCACGTGGAAGCGGCGGTGCATCTGTGTGAGCAGCGCACCGAGCACGTTCGGCTTGATCTGAGACACGGGCACGGGCCGCTCGCCGGAATACGTCGCCGAGCTCACGGACGTCACTCCCGGGCTGATGAAGACGTGGCTGATGGCGCCGTTCGACCGGGTCGCGTACGCGCTCAGCGACTTGGCGTCGACCCGCAGCAGGGTCAGGTGCTTGGCGCCGTGGGCGAGCCGCTCCAGGCGGGCGAGTCCGACGCGGAGCCCGTGAGGCGTCAGGTACGACACCGGTCGCGGCGCCGGAGTGGCCGGGACGCCGGTCCCCGACGTCCCGGAGCCCGGTGTCACGACACTCCCGGTGTTGAAGTTGAACGATGGGATCTTGACGGTGTGCGAGGTGTGACTGACGCTGGCGACGATCGATCCGACCAGGATCAGCACGAACACGACCGTGCCGAGCCGCCGTCCGGACCGCGCCCCTGGGCTATAGCCGACCGAAGCCCTCCCGAGGCGACGGCTCGACGGGGTGATCGTGCTGGGGGGTGGTGAGGAGTAGCTCACCGGCGACGCTGTGACCGAGCCCGGCGGCTGCTGCGTGGAAGCCGGCGCCTGCGCGGAAGACGGCGAAACCGACGGCGCGTCGCCCCCGAGTCCGAGCTCCGGCAGCGTCGACGGCGTGCTCTGATACGTCCCGCCGTCCTTCAGCGCGGCGAATGGATCCTCGTTGTCCTTCCGACCTCGCCCAAACATTGCGACCCTGACCCTACTGCGCCGGCGGCACCACGACAGTCTCTGATTGGTCTCACCGACTCGCGCCGGCCGGCGTCCGTTACGCTCGCGGCGTGCGACTACGCCCTGATCGTCCGCTCGGTCTCGCGCCGGCGACCGTGCTCGACTACCGCGAGCTCGCCCGGCGCAAATTGCCGCGTCAGCTGTTCGACTACATCGACGGCGGCGCCTACGAGGAGGCGACGCTGCGGTCAAACGTCGACGATCTCGAGCGCCTGCTGCTCCGCCAGATCGTCATGCGCGACGTCTCACACCGTGACCCGTCGGTCGAGGTGCTCGGCCAGCAGCTCGCCCTGCCGATCATCCTCGCGCCGGTCGGTCTCGGCGGGATGTTCGCCCGTCGGGCGGAGGTTCAGGCGGCGCGCGCCGCCGAGGCGGCCGGGGTGCCGTTCATCGAGTCGACGGTCTCGATCTGTGGCATCGAGGAGGTCGCCGGTGCGATGTCGACCCCGCCATGGTTCCAGCTGTACGTGATGCGCGACCGCGGCTATGCCGAGGATCTCATGGCGCGGGCCCGGGCGGTGAAGGCCCCGGTACTCGTGCTCACGGTCGATCTTGCGGTCGTCGGTGCTCGGCATCGGGACATCCGCAACGCCATGGGCGGCAATGTGCCGACCTGGGCGAAGCTCGCACGAGGTCTCGATCTCGTCAGTCACCCGCGGTGGGTACACGACGTCCCGATCAAGGGCAAGCCGTTGACCTTCGGGAACCTCGAGAACGCAGTGCCGGGCGCCCGCAGCCCCGACGCGTTCCGCAGCTGGGTCGACGCGCAGTTCGATCCGAGCGTCACGTGGGACGACATCGCCTGGGTCCGCGAGCACTGGGACGGCCGGCTCGTCGTCAAAGGCGTGCTTGACCCCGAGGACGCCCGGCGCGCCGTCGAGGTCGGCGTCGACGGCGTGATCGTCTCCAACCACGGCGGTCGTCAGCTCGACGCTGTGCCGTCGACCGCCCGCGCGTTGCCCGCCATCGCCGAGACGATCGGCGACCGTGCCGAGGTGCTCGTCGACGGCGGCGTGCGCACTGGCCTCGACGTCGTCAAGATGATCGCGCTCGGGGCGCGGGCGGTGCTGATTGGACGGGCGTGGGCGTGGGCCGTCGCCGCTCGCGGCGAGCCCGGGGTGCGCCACGTGCTGAGCGTCATGAAGGCCGACATCGATGTCGCCCTCGGCCTCACCGGCCAGACCTCGATCGCCGGGATCGATCGGTCCGCGCTGTACACGCCGTGAGGTGGCGGGCAGGGCTCGCCACGCTCGCCGTCGTCGCGTGCACCAGCCAGGGCAGCCCTGACGCGCGGTCATCGCCGCGGCTGCGGTTCGGGGTCGATCCGGGCATCGCCGGCAGCGTCGGCGCCGGCCAGCAGACGTCGGTCGCGGACAACCCGCTTGCCGACCTCCGCGCGCTGCGTCGACTGCGACCGCCGGGCAGGGCGCTTGTTCTCCGCCTCAACCGGTTGTTCTTCTCCGACGGCGAGCGGGGGATCAAGCGCTTCGTCAAGGCGGCGAACGCCGACACGCACGCCGGGTTTGAGGTCGAGATCCAGGTCCGCTACCACCCCGCACCCGTGCAGGCAGGGAATCTCCGCGCCTGGCGCGGGTACGTCCGACGCGTTGTCGACACGTTCGGCCGCAACCGGGGAGTGATCGCGATGACGATCACCAACGAGGTCAACGTCGCGATCTCGCCGAACACCTCCGACGGTGCATACCCGCGAGCGATCGACGCGCTCATCGAGGGAATCCAGACCGCGCGCGCGGAGGCCGACCGCAAGCACTTCGGGCAGCTCCGATTCGGGTTCACCTACGCGTACCGTTTCGGAGACGACCCGGCGTTCTTCACCTACCTCGGCGCGCACGGCGGGCGGTCGTTCCGGCGGGCGGTCGACTTCGTCGGACTCGATTTCTATCCCGGGACCATCGTGCCGCCGGTGTTGGCGCCCGGCGACAGCTACCCCAAGGAGTTCGCGCAGGCCGCCGGCACGCTAAGGCGCGGCCTGATGCCGCGGGCCCGGCTCGGTGCGCGGATCCCGTTGTGGATCACCGAAAACGGTGTGCCGACGGGCTCGCTCAGCGACCGCGCTCAGGCGGCCGCGCTGGGTGAACTCGTGCGCGCGGCCCAGGCGTTCTCGGCGACCTTCCACATCACCGACTACCGCTGGTTCAACCTCCGGGACTCGATCCCGGCACCGCCGGCGGGCACCACCCGCCCGATCTTCGCGTTCGATGGTCTGCTCCGTGCCGACTACTCGGCGAAGCCGGCCTTCGGCGTCTATCGCGGGCTGATCGCCCGGTACGGGACGCCGGTGCCGCATGTGAGAAATATCACCGTCCGTCGCTGAGGTGAGATGGTTCGCTGCGGCCATCACCGCAGCAACGACGTCTGGGAGACCTCATGAGCGCTGACCCGCAGCCAGCATCGGCGTCCACGACGCCGGAATCGCCGGCAGCTGACGAGAAGCGCGTCGACCTCGTGTTCGAGGGCGGCGGCGTGAAGGGCATCGGCCTCGCCGGCGCGTACGCGTACCTCGACGCACAGGGGTTTCAGCCGCAGCGCGTCGCTGGAACCTCGGCGGGTGCGATCACCGCCGCGCTCGTTGCCGCGGGGTACACCGGCGATGAGCTCCGTCAGCTCGTGCTCGAGGAGATGCGCTACCGGGCGTTCGCCGACGGCGGCCACTGGCCACTCAGTCAGGGGATCGAGATGCTCCGCCATAAGGGACTTCACCCGGGGTCGTTCTTTGAGGGCTGGATGCGCGAGCACCTCGAGCACAAGGGGATCACTCGGTTCGGTCAGCTGCATGACTCGATCGCCGAGAGCGCGGACCCGTCCCAGCCGCACTACCGCCTTCAGGTGATCGCCTCCGATCTGACGAAGGAGCGGATGCTCGTGCTGCCGCGGGACGCCCGTGCGCAGCTCGGGATCGATCCCGACGAGCTCGAGATCGCCACCGCGGTGCGGATGAGCATGTCGATCCCGATGTTCTTTGACCCCGTCGTCCACCGCAATCCCACAAACCGGGATGACGAGCACGTCATCGTCGACGGCGGCCTGCTGTCGAACTTCCCGATCTGGCTGTTCGATTCCCCGCCGGGCCAGGTTCCGCGGTGGCCGACATTTGGGATGTTGCTCGTGGCTCCCAATCAGCGTGATCCGCTGATCGCGGGACCGTCGCCCGACACACCGGACCGCGAGTCCGGTTCGATCATCAATTTCCTGATGTCGATCGGCCGCACGATGATGGAGGCCCACGACCGGCTGTACGTCGAGCAGGCGAACTACGCGCGCACGATTCCGATTGACACGATCGGCGTGAAGACGACCCAGTTCAGCATCGACGACGACGCCGACCTCAAGCAGCGGCTCTATCGGTCAGGGCAGGATGCGGCGGCCAAGTTCCTGTCCACCTGGGACTTCGCCGCGTACATCAACGCGTTCCGCTCACAAGCCCCGCGCACCCGGCGCGCGCTCATCAACGATGAGATGACGTCGCACGATGGGACGCCGGGCCCGTGACGCGGAGCGTCGGCACGCAGTCCCCGTGGAAGACGCCATCGGCGTCATCCGCCGCGGACGGCTCGACGGCGAGCGCGGTCCGCGACACGCGGAACTCGCTGAGCACGACCAGCGGCTCATAGATGCCGATCGCGTCGTTGCAGATTGCACATCTCGGGATCTGGGTCACGGGAATGAGTTTCCAGGCCCGACCGGAGGTTTCCGTCCGTAATCAGCCGCGGTTGTCCGTCAGTTAATCCGCCGGAACGACCCGTCCGTCGAGGCCGAGCAGGAACCCTGGCAGGCCGAACTGCTCGGCGAGCAGGCGTGGGATCTCCTCTCGCTGCACCGGCGTGACGTCGGTTGATGCGGGCGTGCGCACGGTCAACGACAGCTCGCCCCAGTCGCTCAGCGCGACACGTGTTCCATCCGGACGCTGGGCCGCCGCGACGAGGCCGGTGACAAACGGCGACCGCGGCGATGTCGCCGTGAACCAGTTGCTCGTCTCGATGTCGACGAGCGGGATGGGCTCCGGGATGAAGCCGAACACGTCGACCCAGTCGTCGCCGAGCACGGTCTGCAGCACGAGCTCGCGTCCGTCCTCGACGAGCCGGAAGTGCCAGCCGTACTGCTCGCTCTCCAGCCCGGGACCGAACCCGATCGGCTCGATCAGGGTGCCCAATCCGAAGCCGACATCGGCGAGCCACTCCTCCCCGTCCTTTCGGACGCGCAGCACAAGATGCGTCCGCGGCCGGACGGATCCGGGTGGTGCGCCGATGCGCACCCGCGCGAGCATCGGTTCGACCTGGCAGCCGATCGCCTGCAACGCGGCGGCGAGAAGCAGGTTTTGTTCAAAGCAGTAGCCACCCCGTCGGTCGGCCACGAGCTTGCGCTCGAGCGCCTCCGGCTCGAGCGACACTGGCACGCCGCGATGGGGGTCGAGGTTCTCGAACGGGATCGCGAACACGTGGGCTCGATGGAGCTCGGTCACCGACGGATCAGTGCCCACACCGACCCGCCGGGCATATGCGTCGAAGCTGATCATGCGGCTGACACTAACGGGGTAGCCTCGGAGATGGGCGGGCAGCGATGAGTTCTTGCGCTCGCCGTGGTCTGTGCCCCAGACACCACTGAATTGGGAGGGATGTGTGAGCGACGTGGCGGCATCCGCCGAGATGCAGACAGGGTCCAACAGCAGCGACGCCACCGGCGCGGCGATCGCGGCCAGCTCCTTGCGCCGGACCTTCAAGGGCGGGATCGATGCTGTCCGGGGCATCGATTTGACCGTCCGCTCCGGCGAGGTGTTCGGGTTCCTCGGGCCGAACGGCGCCGGCAAGACCACGACCGTGCGGATGCTGTGCACGCTGCTGCCGCCGACCTCGGGCGAGGCGCGCGTCGCGGGACTCGATGTCGTGTCAGAGGCCAGCGAGGTGCGGCGGCGGATCGGCGTTGCGCTCCAGGAGATCGGGCTTGACCCCGTCCAGACCGGGCGCGAGCTGCTTGAGCTCCAATGCGGGCTCTACGGGATCACCGGCAAGCGCTCCCGCGAGCGCGCCGAGGAGCTGCTCGAGCTCGTCGGTCTCACCGACGCGGCCGAACGGCGGACGAAGACGTACTCCGGCGGCATGAAGCGCCGACTTGACCTCGCGACCGCGCTCGTCCACGCGCCGGACGTCCTGTTCCTCGACGAGCCGACAACGGGCCTGGATCCGGCGTCCCGCATGACCATCTGGGACGAGGTGCGCCGGATCAACACGGGCGGCGCGACCGTCTTCCTGACGACGCAGTACCTCGAGGAGGCCGACCAGCTGTGTGACCGGATCGCGATCATCGACGACGGCGAGATCGTCGCCGAGGGGACCCCGACGCAGCTCAAGGCGGAGATGGGCCACGACGTCGTGACCGTCTCGCTGGAAGGCGCTGCCCGCGCCGTCACAGAGGCGGCGTTCACGGGCCTTCCCGGCCTCGAACGGATCGTCGAGGAGACGAATGCGCTGGCGCTGTACGTCGAGGACGGGCCGGGCTCGATCGCCGAGATCGTGCGCCGGTTCGAGGGTGAGGACGTCACGATCGGGGCGATCTCGGTCTCCCGACCGAGCCTTGACGACGTGTTCCTGCGCGCGACCGGGCGCCGGCTTGAGGGCGCTGAGCGCGGGCAGTCGGAGGTGACGCGATGACCGAGGTGGTGTTGCTCGGTCGCCGAGCGGTGCGGGAGATCGCTCGCTACCCGGAGGCGACGATCCCGACGCTGTTCATTCCGCTGTTCTTTCTCGTCGTCAACATCGGGCAGGTCTCAAAGACGTTCCCGAGCTCGACCCCGTTTCTCAACGGCCAGGGCTACGTCGCGTTCCAGCTGCCGGTGTCGCTGATGTTCGCCGTCGCGACGGCTACGTCCGGCCTCGCGCTCGTCACCGAGATCGATCTCGGGTACTTCGACAAACTGCTGGTGGCGCCGATCCGCCGCTCGTCGCTGATCTTCGGCCGGCTGGCCGCGGACCTCGCTCGCGGGATCATGACCTCGGCGCTCGTGCTGCTCGTCGGGATCGCGCTCGGCGCAAGGATCGAGAGCGGTCCGCTCGGCGCGCTCGTGATCATCCTGCTCTCGGCGCTGTTCGGGGTGGCGTACGCCGGCTTTGGGATCCTCGTCGCGTTGCGCACCCGCAACGTGCAGGCGACGCAGTCGAGCTTCCTGCTGTTCTTCCCGCTGCTGTTTCTCACGCCGAACTTCGTCCCGTTCGATCGACTGTCCTCGGTGATGGAGACGCTCGCCCGTATCAACCCGGTGAGCTACGTGATCGTCGGGCTCCGGTCGCTCGTGATCGACGGCTGGGACGCCGGCAAGATCGCGGTCTGCCTTGGGGTGATCGTCGCGCTCGGCGTGATTCTCACCGGATTGTCGCTGCGGGTGATCGCCAACTACGACCGCTGATCGCCGCCTGCGTCCCGGTCGTCGCGGTCGGCCCACTCGAGCAGTGGGTCGATCGCGAACACGGCGTCGTCGATTCCGGCGTGAAGGTCGCCGAGCTCGGCGAATCGTCCCGGCACCGTGGCGATCGTGCAATCACCCGGTTCGACCTCATCGACCTCATCCCAGCGGATCGGAGTCGAGACGGTCCCCTCGGGCACTCCGCGGACCGAGTAGGCGCTCGCGATCGTGTGGTCGCGAGCGTTCTGATTGAAGTCAACGAACACCTTGTCCGGCGGGCGGTCCTTGCGCCACCACGTTGTCGTCGCGTCCTGCGGGATGCGCCGCTCCACCTCACGGGCGAACGCGAGCGCGGCGCGGCGCACGTCGCCGAAGCCCCAGCGCGGCTCGATCCGGACGTAGACGTGCATCCCTGAGCCGCCCGAGGTCTTCGGCCAGCCGACCGCTCCCAATTCCTCGAGCACCTCGTGGGCGACATGGGCGACCCGTCGCACGGCGGCCGGCGGGCACTCCGGCATTGGATCGAGGTCGATCCGCCACTCGTCCGGTGCCTCGACGTCGGCCCGGCGCGAGTTCCACGGGTGAAACTCGACGGTCGCCATCTGCACCGCCCAGATGACGCTTCCGAGCTCGGTCACGCACAGTTCGTCCGCGTGCCGGTTGTAGCGGGGGAACGTGACCCGCACCGTCTCCAGCCAGTCCGGCGCGCCGCTCGGGATGCGCTTCTGATGGACCTTGTCGCCGTCGACACCACTCGGGAAGCGGTGCAGCATGCACGGCCGCTCACGCAGGGCGCGGACGATTCCGTCGCCGACGCTCAGGTAGTACCGCGCGAGGTCGAGCTTCGTCTCGCCCCGCGCCGAGAAGTACACGCGGTCGGGACTCGAGACGCGGACGGTCCGGCCCTCGACGTCGAGTTCAACGGCATCGTCACGCTTCGCCACGGTTCCAAGAGTAGGGAGAGGCGGCGGTGGCCTCGACGGCGGCGATCATCGCCGCGCGACCGGCGTGCGGCAGCGGCGTGGCGACGTAGTCCGACTTCGCGTTGAACGTGTTGCGGGGCAGGGTCCCGTGCGGTGCCGTCCCAGACCGGCACGTGGGCCCAGCCGTCCCCGACCGGCATGCGGGCCCGGCCGTCCCGGACCGGCACGAGTTCCCGCGCGTCGTCTGCGATCGAGGGGTTCGGGCGATCGAGCTGCTCTCAGCGGCACGATCTCCCACGCGGCGGCTGGACGTCGGGTGCGCGGGAATCTGTGCCGGTCAAGCGGACTCGGGCTCAAGGCGTCGGCGCTCCGCACTTCGATGTGGAATCCTGGGCTGATGGGAGACCTCGACGGCCGCAATTTCCTCGTCACCGGCGCGAACACCGGGATCGGCCTGGCGACCGTCCGCACGCTCGCTGCCCGCGGCGGACGGATCTGGCTCGCGGGCCGCTCGGAGGAGAAGACCCGCGCAGTGATGGGAGACATCATCGAGAAGACCCAGAACAGCGCACTTCACTACGTGGAGCTCGATCTTGGTTCGCTGTCCTCGGTCCGGTCATGCGCGGACGCGTTCCTCGTCTCCGGCGAGCCGCTCCACGTGCTCATCAACAACGCCGGTCTGGCTGGGCAGCGCGGCATGACCGACAGCGGCTTCGAGCTCGCGTTCGGGACCAACCACATCGGCCCGTTTCTCCTCACCGAGCTGTTGCTCGAGCGGCTGCGGGCGAGCGCCCCCGCCCGGATCGTCACCGTCGCGAGCGACGCCCACTTCAGCGCCAAGGGGATCGACTTCGAGGCCGTCCGCCAACCGACCCGGAACCGCACTGGCTTTCCGGAGTACGCGGTTTCCAAGCTCGCCAACGTTCTGCACTCCCAGGAGCTGTCCCGTCGCCTCGACGGCTCAGGTGTGACGACCTATTCCCTGCACCCCGGCGTGATCGCCTCGGACATCTGGCGGAAAGTCCCATGGCCGGTCCGACCGCTGATGAAGCTCCGGATGCGATCGACCGAGCAGGGCGCCCAGACGAGTCTGTACTGCGCCACCGCCCCGGAGCTCGCGACCGAGACCGGGCACTACTACGAGGACTCGGCGCGCAAGGAGCCTGGGCCCGCCGCGACGCCCGCGCTCGCCGGTGAGCTCTGGGAACGCAGCGAAAACTGGGTGGACGGCTGAGAGGAGGTCGGGCCCCGGTCATCATCCGGATTCGCGCGGCACGCGGGGTAGTGGAACTGGCCTGCCAGCCCGTGCAGAACCGACGCCCGACACGGCGATCCGCCTCAACTGGGGCTAGAGTCGCGCCGATAGCTCGGAGGGAGACCTGCCCCGTCCCGACGAGCTCTGCCCCTCCGTCCACCGATGGCTTCCCTGCCCCGTTCCCCGATTGCGGTCTATCGCGGGCGCTTCACCGAGCGCCACGCGACACGGCTGCTGTGGCGCGCCGGGTTCGGGCCACGTCCGGGAGACGTCCGTCGCATGCAGCGGCTCGGCCTCGAGGGAGCGGTCGCCTCCTTGACCCGGCCCCACGGCCGTGCTCGGCTCGTCGGTCGCGCGCCGCACGACGATCACGGCAACCCGCTGGACCCGATCAACGTCTGGGGACATGACCACTGCTGGTGGCTCGATCGAATGGTCCGCTCCAACCATCAGCTGATCGAGCGGATGACGCTCGTGTGGCACAGCTGGTTCGCCACTTCCGTCGAGCAATCGAACGCCAAGCTGATGATCGGCCAGAACCAGATGATGCGCGCACGCGCCCTCGGCAACTTCCACGAGCTGCTGGTCGAGGTCACGCGTGACCCCGCGATGCTCCTGTTTCTCTCCAACAACGAGAACACGAAGTGGAGCCCGAACGAGAACTACGCCCGTGAGGTGATGGAGCTCTTCACCCTCGGCGCGGATCGTGGCTACAACCAGCGCGACGTCCACCAGCAGGCCCGCGCGCTCACCGGCTGGACGAACGATTGGAAGGATGCCGGGCCGACGAACTTCCGGTTCGATCGCTCGCTCCATGACACCGGCGTAAAACGGATCTTCGGCCACCGCGGCCGCTTCACCTGGCGTGACACGTGCCGGCTCTGCGTGCATCACCCGCTCCACCCGTCGTTCGTCGTCGGAAAGCTGTGGGGCTACTTCGTCGGGGTCGACCCCCCGGCCGGGGTGCGCCGCGCGCTCGAGCGCACCTATGTGCGCAGCGGCTTTGAGATCCGCCCGCTCGTCGAGGCGATCCTCCGCCACCCGCTGTTCTACGAGGGGCCGCGCATGGTGACGCCGCCGGTCGTCTACGTCGCGGGGCTCCTGCGCGGGCAGGGACGCACGGTGGCGACCGACTCCTGGTCCTGGATCGGCGAGCTGACCGGTCAGCGGCTGTTCATGCCTCCGAACGTCGCCGGCTGGGACTACAAGCACTGGCTCGACACGTCCCGGTGGGCGGGTCGATTTACCGCCGTCACCTACGCGCTCGACGGTCGGCAGTTGGATCCGGACAAGTCGCCGTACTCGGTGCACGAGACTGCATCGCAGGCGGTGAGCGCGGCGCTTCGCTACTGGCACAACCCGCCGCTCTCGCCGGCGACCAAGCACAACCTGCTCGCGTTCAGCCGGCGCGCCGGACACACGATCACCGCCGACTGGGAACAGAAGACGTTCCGGATCCTCCGCCAGAACGCGCTCCGCGCGCTCATCCCCACGACGCCGGAATGGCAGACTTCCTGATGGCGCGCACGTGCTGTGACGGCTTCACGCGCTCCGAGGCGCTGCGCCGCGGAGTCGCCTCGGGCCGGCCGCCGTCGCCGCGGGAGTGGGATCCGCGGATGCCGGTTCCGGCGGGGACCGGCCTCGACCGCCGCCGGTTCCTGCTCGGCGCCGCCGGCGGGTTGCTGTCGGTGTACGGCGCCGAGCGACTCGGGCTCACCAACCGGGTGCTCGGCGACGGAATCGCCTCGGCGGCGGCCGGGCCGACGTCGCCGGTGATCGTCTCGGTGTTCCTCGCCGGCGGGATCGACGCCCTCTCGGTACTCGCGCCGGTCAACGATCCCACCTACCGCAAACTGCGCCCGACCCTTGCCGTCACGCCGAGTGATGGCGTGCCGTTCGGCGAGGATCCGCGCTTGCACTGGCATCCGACCGCGGCGTCGTTCGCCAAGCTCCACGACGCCGGCAAGATGACCGTGTTCCCGGGCATTGGGTACACGAGCCCGGACATGTCCCACTTCACCTCTCGGCACTACTGGGAGGTCGGCGTCACCGAGACGCGCGTCGTCACCGGCTGGCTCGGGCGCTACCTCGATCTGGCCGGCAATCCGACGAACCCGCTCCAGGGCCTCTCGATGGACGGCGAGATGAACCCGACGCTCGCCACGGCGCGCAACCCGGTCGCCGCGATCCAGAAGCCGGAGGACTTCTCGCTGTGGCTCGAGGGCGTCTGGGGCAACATCTTCGACTACACGCTCGATTCCGCCGCGGGTCTCGGGGACCGCCAGCGCCGGTCCGCCGACCCGGCGATCGCCCAGGTCGCCGAGGCGGCCTCCGAGGTCGGCGTCGTGCGCCGCGCGCTCGCGCCGTTCCGGGACAAGAACGGCAACGCCGCCTACCACAGCCCGGTCGTGTACCCGACCTCGCCGGACTCCGACTTCCCTGGCCGCCTTGCCGGGCTCGCCGCGATGCTCGCCGCCGGGTTGCCGATCCGGTGCGTCGCGATCACCGGCAACGACCAGTTCGACACCCACTCCGCTCAGGAGCCGCAGTTCGACAAGGCCCTGTCGCTCGTCGCTGATTCGCTGCTTGCGTTCCAGTCGGACCTCGAGGCCCGCGGCATCGCCGATCGCGTGCTCGTCCATGTGTGGTCTGAGTTCGGTCGCCGCGCCGAGGAGAACGGCTCCAAGGGCACCGATCACGGCGCCGGCGGCGTCTCGATGCTGATCGGCACCCGCGCGAGCGGCAGAATGATCGGCGAGTTCCCGGGCGTGACCCGGCTCGACGAGAACGGCAACCTGATCGAGAACGTCGACTTCCGCGGCGTCTACGCGTCGCTGCTCGAGCAGTGGTTCCATCACGACGCCGCGTCGGTCATCCCCGACGCGTCGCGGTTCAAGCGCTATCCACTGCTGCGATGAGACGACTCGGGGTCACAGCCGTGTGCCTCGTGGCGTGGATCGCCGGCGTCGCCGGGGCGGCTACCCGTCACGCCACCAAGCCGAAGCCGAAGCCGCCGGCGCGGATGCTCGTCTACGCGCAGGAGTGGACGATGTACGGCTCCCGGAGCTCGGTGCCCGCCGGACGGGTGATCGTGCAGCTCTGGAACCGCGGCCAGGACGCTCACGACCTGCGCATCCGTCGGCTGAACGCCCGCGGGCAGATGGTGGGCTCGGCCCAGACGGTCACCCTGACGCAGTCGGGCGCGATCCGCTCGGCGAAGTGGAAGCTCGGCAAGGGCCGGTACGAGCTGTACTGCTCGTTGTCCCAGCATCTCCAGCGGGGGATGCATACGCGCCTGACCGTCCGTTAGGGCGTTCGGTGTCGTCTCACGTCCGGAGGCCGCGGGGTGTGTCGGCGCTCCGAACCCGGCTCCGCCGTCGGCGACCCGGCCCGGGCGTGAATGCCAGTTCACCGGGCGGGCGATGGAACGGAACGCTCCGTTCTGATAGAATGAGGCCACGGCACGGGACCGACACCAGGCCAGATCACCGCCCACCTCGCACGACCCGAAAGGACCGCCCGCATGGATATGAAGCTTGAACTCGTCGGCGTCCCCGTCTCCGACGTCGACCGCGCCAAGGCGTTCTATACGGACGCGTTTGGCTTCAACGCCGACCACGATCATCAGGTCAACGACGAGCTCCGGTTCATCCAGCTGACCCCGCCCGGCTCCGCCTGCTCGATCACGATCGGCACCGGCGTCGTCGAGGGAGCGCCCGGATCGATCAAGGGCCTCCAGCTCGTCGTCGCCGACGTCGAGGTCGCCCGGAGTGAGCTGATCGAGCGAGGCGCCAGCCCCAGCGAGATTCAGGACTTCCCGTGGGGCCGCTTCGTGTTCGTCAGCGACCCGGATGGCAACCGCTGGGCGCTCCAGCAGATCCAGACGCGCGCCTGACGCACCGGTCAGGCCGGCGGGGCCGGCCGCCGGTCCGGATCGAGCACAAGATCGATCCGGGCGATCCGCCCGCCTCGGACCGTGAAGCTCACGACTGCGAACGGATCATGGCCCGGCTGGGCGACAACCGCGCCCGGCATCCCGTTGACGGTCGCCTGCCGTGCCAGGGGGGCGAACGGCGTCCCCCTGGCCATGACCTCGCGGGCGACGTCCGGGGCGCCCACGACCGGCTCACGCGCGAGCGCGATCCGGGCGCCAGCGTCGATCCGGAACACGACATCGGGATCAAGGACCTCGAGCAGCGCCTCAAAGTCCCCGGCCCGGGAGGCGGCCAGGAACGCGGCGACGACCTCGCGCTGGCGGCGCGGATCGGCGTCGGGCTCGGGTGCGGCCCCGCGCACCCGCCGCCGGGCGCGGCTCGCAAGCTGGCGCGCTGCGGCGGGCGAGCGCTCGACAATCGGCGCAATCTCGTCGAACGAAACGCCGAACATGTCGTGAAGCACGAACGCCAGCCGTTCGGCCGGCGACAGCGTCTCGAGCACGACGAGCAGCGCGAGCCCGACCGCATCGGCCATCTCGGCCTGGTGCGCCGGATCCCCGTCGTCCTCCACGGACACGATCGGCTCGGGAAGGTGCGCGCCGAAGGACTCCTCGCCGAATGACTCCTCGCGCCGGGATGCCCGCGCGCGCAGCATGTCGAGCGCGATCCGACCGACGACGGTCGTCAGCCAACCTGCGAGATTCGCCACGGCCTCCCCGTCGACCCGGTTCAGCCGCAGCCACGCCTCCTGCACGGCGTCGTCGGCCTCCGTGACGGATCCGAGCATCCGGTAGGCGATCGCCCGCAGACGCGTGCGGTGCTGCTCGAACTGGGTGGTGAGGAAGTCCTCGTCGGTCACGGTCATATCCCTTCGGTTCGGTTCGTCATAGCAACTGACGAGTGCAACCCGGCCGATGTGACCGACGTTCGGGCACGCCGGCGTGGCGAGCCGGGCACTGGAGTGCTGATCGACACCGACCGTGACGCTCCGATGCTGATCGAGATGCTTGCCGACTACAACCCCATGCGCACCGGAAGTCCGCGGGAGCCCCGTCCCACGGCTTCAGCTCCCCTCAAAAACGGCTCGCACGTATGGAACGCCGGCACCGCCACTTGCGGCCCGGCGGTCCCGCGGCGCTCACCACTTCTCGCATCTCTGCCGCTACCCCAGGCCTCAGCCCAGGACGTTGACCGCGCGTGCGACCACGAGCAGGACCGTGATCAGCGCGATCAGCGACTGCGTCGCCATCAGGAGCTTCGCGCGGGGACTGAGCGGCAGCGTGTCGGTCGGGCTGAACGCGGTCGCGTTCGTGTACGACGTGTAGAGGTAGTCGACGAAGCCTGGCCTCCAGCCGGGCACGAGTCGCGACTGGGCCAGTTGTGGGAACAGGAAGTCGGGTGCCGTCGTCGCGTTGTTCGGGGCCAGGCGCTGTGCGGGCCCACCACGGTCGAGCTCCCAGTACCAGATGGCGAAGATCAGGACGTTGGTCAGCCACAGGACGGCGCCCGCGAACAGGAGTGCGTGGCCGCGGGCGTGGCTTCCGTCGAGCAGGAAGCGTGCCAGCAGGATCAGCGAGATCAGCGTGGTGAGACTGACGAGCCCGACGAGACCCACGATCAGGGCGCGCAGACGCGCCGACTGATTGTGGTGTCGCGTCGGTGTGGTGATCACGAGGCCCAGCAGCAGTACGCCCTCGACACCGGGCACCAGCCATTTCGGTCCCATGATCAGGGAGTGCGGGAGCGTCACGTAGAGCACCAGGGCCGCGGCCGCGGTCAGCTGCGCAGGCCAGAAGGGCTCCGCGTGACCTGCCGGCAGCGCTCCGTCGGTTGTTCGCGCCGCCCCGCGCAGGTGCAGGCTGCGGGGCGTGGCGCGAGGCGAGCCCGACCCGAGTTCCACCCGCTTGGTCCGGGCCATCTAGTGAGCCACCGCGGTGTTCGCCTCCCACGCTGCCCGGACATCGTCGAGCGTGGGGTCGAAGTCGGGCTTGATCCGGCGGAAGAGGTCCGCGAGGTCGTCCCACAGCCGATAGGCAGATGGCCGCCCCCAGAACCAGTAGCCAACGTAGGCCTTGTCGATCAGCAGGCCCGGAGCGAGCACCAGCGTGTGCGGGACGGTCGCGGCGTGATGAGGGTCGGTGTACTCGTCGATCCCGAGCGTGCGCTGGACGTCGAGGTTCTCGTCACACAGGTAGGTCCATGCGGCCGGTGTCGAGATCTTGAGCTTGTAGGTCTCGTGCTGATCGTTCGGCAGCACGGTCACCATGCTGGCGAAGCCGACCGTGCACCATTCGTAGAGCTTGATCAGCTCCTTCTGGTGCTGGCGCTCGCGCGGGCAGTGCTCGCCGCGCCCGAGCAGCAGGATCATCGGCTGATCGCTCTGGAGCTCCGAGAGCGTGTGCAGCTCGCCGTTCTCGTCGGGGAGCTCGAAGTCGGGGACGGTCATCCCGGGTTGGAGCTTGGCGGCCATGTTCGTGGTCCTCCTCGGTCGTTCGTGGGGTCGGACGCCTGGGGTCTGAAGCCGGATGCGGTAGACGCTGGTGAGCGCGGTCACGTACAGCGTCTGAGCGTCGGCGTCGCCCCAGGCGAGGTTGTGTGGCGACTCCGGCAGGCGCAGCGTTCCGAGATGGTCCCCGTTTGGAGAAATGACCCAGATGCCTCCCGGGCCGCGGCGTAGATGTTGCCGGCCTGATCGACCTTGAGGCCGTCAATTGCGTCCTCGCCATCGGCGGAGGTCATGTCGAACAGCACGCTCGAGCCGGTCACCTCGTCCTCGGAGCCGAGCTCATAGCGCATCACGACCTTGAGGTCGGGATCCCAGTTGCCGACATACAGGTAGCGCTCGTCGGGTGAGAACGCGAGGCCGTTCGGCCCCTCGAGCTCGTCGGTGAGCAGCGACACGTGGCCGTCGCGAACTGAGAACACGCCGCTGAACGGCAGCTCCTTGTCCGGATCGTCGAACACGCCTGGCAGCCCGAACGGAGGGTCGGTGAAGAACAGCGTCCCGTCGGAGCGGTAGACGAGGTCGTTCGGACTGTTCAGCCGGCGACCATTGAACCGGTCTGCGAGGACGGTGGTGTTGCCATGGGGCTCCACCCGGATCACGCGCCGGTTGCCGTGCTGGCCAATCGTCAGGCGTCCATCGCGGTCGAAGGTGAGCCCGTTTGACCCGGGTTGGGTGAAGCGGCCGATGTCAACGCCGCTGTAGCCGCTTTTCGAGCGGAACACAGACACGCGGCCGGCTGGATGCCAGCGATAGATCACGTTCGTGTTCGGCGAACTGAACAGCAGGGCTCCATACGGGCTCCAGACCGGACCCTCGGTGAACACGAACCCGCCGGCGACTCGCTCGAGCGTCGCGTCTGGCGGGAGGATCGAGTCGAGGTCCTCATTAGGCCCGCTCGATCTCGAGTTCCGCGGTCCTCCGTCGTCTGTGTGCCCGCTCGGCGGCGTAGAAGTCGAGCGTCGCGGTGCGCATCCAGATGTAGTTGTGCGGCGATGCCGAGATCGGGCCATTGATCCCGAACACCGCGATCTGGAAGTGCTGGCCCGGTCGGGCATCGTCGGTCAGCAGCACACGGTTGGGCGCGTTGAAGCCGCCGGCGACGTGGCCTCCGGGGTCTCCGAGTGCGTGCGGCAGCTTGCCGTTGACCCAGACCTCGGCGCAGTCGTCGATCACGACCTCGAACACGACGCTCGAGTCGGTCGGGTCGAACTCGCCGATGCGGTCGGGATCGTTACCCCGATCCGGTACCAGTTGAAGCACACGCGTCCTTGGCTGAGGCGCAGCTGCGTCTCTGCCGCCGCAAGTGTCCGCCACCCGGAGTCGTCGTAGTCCGGGCTCTCCGCGTGGGGCTTGACATCGAATGTCCGGTTCGGCACGACGCCGGGACCGAGCGGATCGTCGGGGTGGCGCCGACCTCGACGAAATCGATCTCGCTCACGCGGGCGTCGGCGTAGCGCCACCGCCCGCCGACCAGCTCGACGCCCGCTTTGGTCTGCAGGTCGATGATTGCGTCCGGGCAGCCGGGCAGAAGCTCCGACGGGCCGGGGATGAGGGCGGCGATATCGGTGCGCGTCTGTGTCAGCATCGTCACGCCTCG